>JAVBPC010000112.1:0-23207 GCA_031549905.1 Eubacteriales bacterium | reverse complement strand
CCCCCCCCCCCCCCCCCCGTACCCCCCCCCGTCACCACTCCGCAATCACCGGCCTGTGCTTGTACCACCATAGTTCGTTGTCGTCGATGTAGCGCGTCAGGATGCCCGCGTAATCCACCGGCGGGCGATAGACGACGGCAGCGTGCAGGGCATCCACAAAGGCTGTGCGGGCGTCCATCGTGGGCCCGGTGAGCAAGCGTGCGGCGGCCTCCAGCAGCGGCGCGGTATTGATGGGCAGCCTGCGCACGGTGGCCGTCAGCGCCTTGTGGCACGGGAACAGCACTTCGTTCTCTTCCAGCAGCAGGCGCAGGCCGAACAGCACTGCGTCGGCCGCCGCGCGGGTGCGCAGGTACGGGTCATCCCCGGCGCTGTTGAAAAAGAATCCGGTGTTGAGCCGAAACGCGCTGTAGAAAGACAGCAGCTTATCCTGCTTTTCGCTCTGCTGGAACACGGGGATGGCCGCCGCGATGACGGGCAGCCCGGGGTCGCGGGTGAAGAGGCAGCGCGCGCCGATGAATGCGTTGCGGGACGGCTCGCTGCCGTGCTCCGCGGCGGCCCTGAGATACGCGCGCGTGGTGTACTTCAGGTCGAAGTAGCCCTTTTCGTACGGGCAGTGGCCGAATACGCACTCGGATAGGCGGTTCTCGGCGGCCAACAGCCGATGCCTTTCATCGGTAACGACCAGGATGGCGTCGATATCGGAATCGGGACGCTCCAGACCCTTTGCGACGGACCCTGCCAGGAAGATGGCCAGGATGTCCGGGTCGGGGCTATAGAGGGCCGTCAGGTTTTCGATGGCCTTAGCGTGGTGTGGGTACATGGCGGTGCTCCTTTGCGTGGAAAACATGGAAATACAATATCTGTGGCAGTTGTGGCTTGTGGCATAAACCCTTGCCGCGCCTAGCTTTTTGCCCGCCACAAGCATATGGCGGCTGTGGCGGGATACGGCTTTTGCGGCAGATTGATATCATCCTTGATATCCCCACTCTCTTTTCTCTCTCTTTTATGGCTTTGTGGCGCAAGTGGCCGCCACAGCCGCCACAACTGCCACGGTGTTTACAGGGTTGTGGCGGGCAAATTCGTTGTGTGGCAAGGGTTTACGCCACAAGCCACAACTTCTGTGCATACGCTGTTCCTGTACAACAAAGGACGGCGCGGCAACCGCCACACCGTCCCATAAGGCCAACCTTATTTGATTTCGACAACCGCGCCAACTTCGGCGAACTTGGCCTTGATCTTCTCGGCTTCGTCCTTCGGCACGCCTTCCTTGATGGGCTTCGGGGCGGCTTCGACCAGGTCCTTGGCTTCCTTCAGGCCCAGGCCGGACACGACTTCGCGCACAACCTTGATGACCTTGATCTTCTCGGCGCCGGCATCCTTCAGGATGACGTCGAACTCGGTCTTCTCTTCAACGACTTCGGCGGGGCCAGCGGCGGCGGGGCCGGCGGCAACGGCGACGGGGGCGGCGGCGGAAACGCCAAACTTCTCTTCCAGGGCCTTCACCAGTTCGGCCAGCTCCAGCACGGTCATGGACTCAATAGCGGAAATGAGCTCTTCGCGGTTCATGGTATATCCTCCTAAAATAATGTGTTTTGTAATGATCTGTGCTGGGGACTATTCTTCCCCGGCCTTTTGCTTGCGGACCGCTTCGATCGCGTACACCAGCGAGCGCAGCGTGGCGCTCAGCACGCCCACGAAGCCCGTGATCGGCGCGTTCAGGCTGCCCATCATCTTCGCGATGAGGACTTCCTTCGGCGGCAGATCGGCCAGCGCCTTCACGCCGGCAACGTTGATCGCCTTGCCATCCACCAGGCCGCCCTTGACCTTAATGGCCTCGGTCTTGGTCTTGGCGATGAAATCGGTCAGCACCTTTGCGGGGGCTACCGGGTCCTGGTATCCGAACGCGAAGGCGCTCGGCCCTTCCAGCAGGTTATCCACGCCCGTGATGTTCAGCTCGGCCAGCGCGCGCTTTACCAGCGTGTTTTTCAACACCACATACTCGGCGCCCGCAACGCGGAACTGGCGGCGCAGCTCGGTCACCTGCTCTACGTTGATGCCGCGGTAATCCACGATCACAACGCTGCCAGCGCGCTCAAAACGCGACTTGATGTCCTCAACAACCTGTTGTTTCAGTTCCAGATTCTTCGACAATGCTTTGTGACTCCTTTCCACGCGGCCTGCGCCGCGCCAGATGGAGAAGAGAAACGCCCCTGCGCACGGGCGCAAGGGCGTGAATGTACACGCGTTATCCTTACACCTCGGCGGGAGATTAAGCGTTTGCACGCGCCCGCTGTCTACGGCACAGGTTCCTCTTCAGGAAACCTTAGGCAGTATACGCGATTTTTGTTTGATTGTCAAGCGTAAAGCGTAGGTTTTTCAACATCTTCTTCGCATAAACTGGGAACATTTGGAAACACCGCGCGTCTAACAGGGCAGAAACAAACAGGGAGGGCTTTCGATGAAGCGCGCGCGTTTGATGATCCTGTTGCTGCTGATCCTGCTGCCTGCGGCGGCCCGCGCCGAAGGCTACATAGGCGACTGCATACCCATGCCGACCTTCACGCCCGACATGCCCGAATATCATGTGGAAGAAGGTGGCCTGTTCTACACGCAGGGCGAATACGAAAAGGCGCTGGATTGCTACAAAACCGCCATCCGTATGGACCCCCGGCACGATTCCGCCTACTACGCGATGGCGTTCACCTACCGCGCGATGGGCAGGCTGGATCTCGCGCTGGAGCATTACGAAAAGGTCATCCGGCTGAACCCGGACTACGCGCAGCCCTACCGCGCGTGCGCCGAAATCCAAATGTTCCTGGGCCAGATCGCCAAGGCAAAGCCGTACCTGGATCAATACGTCTGGCTGGAGCGGCAATACCCTGTGCCCTACCTGGCCCGGGGCGACTGGTACATGCGCACGCATGACTACGCCGCCGCGCTGGCCGACTACACGGCCGCCGTAGCGCGAAATGAAAAGCTTGCAGAAGCATACCTAAAGCGGGCGCAGGCATACGCGATGCTGGGCGATGCCGAAAGCGCGGCAGCGGATGTGCAAACGGCGGCGGCGCTGGCGGCAAAACAGGGGGAAGGGCGGTAGACGGGAGAGAACGCCAGGAATGCTGCCCGCCGTGAGGCGAAACAGCAGGGGTTCCAAGGGGCCTTAGGCCCCTTGGCAGGGTCTGGGACGGAGTCCCAGCGGTCCTCCCCCGTCACGCCCCCGCCCACGCATCGTACAGCGCCTCCAACGCGGCCTCCGCCTGCTGGTACTCGGCGTACACCTCCGCGCCCGCGTCCGGCCCCATCAACGCCTCCAGCGCTTGTTTTTGCGCCTCCAGGCGCTGTATTTCGGTTTCCAGCGCGGCTTGCGCCGTTTCGTCTCCACGCTTCACAGCCTGCTCGGCCTGCGCGCGCTGCTTTACCGGCGCCGCCGTGCGGGCCTGCACATCCTTTCCCGCCGCAATGGCCGCGCGGTAGTCATCCCAGTTACCTTCATAGGGTACAACCGTGCCGTTTTCAAACGCCAGGATGCGCGTGGCACAGCGGTTGAGAAAATACCGGTCGTGCGACACAGCAATCACCGTGCCCCGGAACGTTTTCACGGCGTTTTCCACCGCCTCGCGCGCGGGCAGGTCCAGGTGGTTAGTAGGCTCATCCAGCACCAGGCATTGCGGCTCCTGCTGCAGCAACAGCGCCAGCTTCAGGCGCACGCGCTCCCCACCGGACAGCTTCGCGATCTCCTTATGAATCTCATCGCCGTAAAAGCCCACCTTTGAAAGCAGGTCGCGCGCGGGCCGCTCCAGCTGCTCCTTCTGGTGGATGACCTCTTCCAGCATGGTGCGGCGCTCGTCGTCAAACTCGGCGTTCTGGTCCAGCAACCCCACCTTCACCCACGACCCGATGCGGCACACGCCTGCGATGTCGCCATCCAGCCCCAGCAGCATGCGCAGCAGCGTGGTCTTCCCGCAGCCGTTTTCGCCGACGATGGCCACATGCTCGCCCCCGCGTATCAGGAAGCTGACATCTTGGAACAGCATGCGGCTGCCGAAGCGCTTGGCGGCATGCTCCGCCACGGCAACCTCCGCGCTGATGTGCGCGCTGCGGGCCAGGTTCAGCTGCGTGGCGTTGACGCGGCCCAGATGCCCTTCCTTCTGCGCGGCAAGCAGCTGCTGCCGCTCTGCCTTCATGCGCTCAATGCGCTTCTCGCGCGATTGCGCCTGCGTGATGTGCGCCGTTGCGCGCAGCCTGCGCGCCAGGTCGCCCGTCAGGCGGATTTCCCTGTCCAGCCTCTCCTTTTCGGAATGCATGAACTCCGTGCGAATCTGCTGTTGCTGTAAAAAGCTGGAATAGTTGCCGTGGTGTTCGATGGTGGTGGCGTTCTTCAGCTCGATCACGCGGGTCGCAACGCGGTCCAGAAAGTACCGGTCGTGCGAAATGATCAGCACGCCGCCTGGGAATTGACGCAAGTACTCTTCCAGCCATACGGTAGCGCCGATATCCAGATGGTTCGTCGGCTCATCCAGCACCAGCAGGTCCGGCGATTTCAGCAGGATGCGCGCCAGCGCCACACGCATGCGCTCTCCGCTGGATAGCTGGTGAAGCGGCGTCGCCAGCGCCTCTTTGCGCAGACCAAGCCCAAGCAGCGTCGCTTTCAGGCGCGCCTCCACCGTGTAGCCATCCATCGCCTCATAGCGCGCGGTCAGGCGGGCGTACGATTTCAGCAGCGCATCTGTTTCGTCCGGCGCGGCGGCCGCCATCTGCGCCTCCAGCGCGCGCATCCTGTCTTCCAGCTGCACGATCTCGCCCCAGCGCAGCGCGCTTTCATCATCGCCCAGCGTGGACAGGTCCTGCATCAGGAACCCGGCCTGCGTGCCCCTGGCCAGGAACGCCTGGCCCGCGTCGGCCACCTCCTGCCCCATGGCAATGCGCACCAGCGTGGTCTTGCCCGCGCCGTTTGGGCCGATCAGGGCAAGCCTTTCGCCGCGCTCCACGGAAAAGGTAATGCTATCAAGCAGCAAGCGCTGGGCGTATGTTTTTGTGATACCCTGGAAATTCAAAAGTCCCATAGAAAATGCCTCCCTTGCGTCCGTTTCTCCGCACACGGCAGCCGTTTTTACAGATGCAAGAAAAGCCTGCTCCATACAAAACGGCTGCGGACCTGATTGTCCGCAGCCATAACTATCCTTTTACATACGCATGCACTTTGGATGAAGCAAAAATGCCCCATCAAGATGCATGTCGTTTTGTTCCCGGGCGTTCACGCAACGCAAAACAGACGCGTATCAAACGCATCCCTGCCCGCATGATGTCGCCCGGCCAAGGGATATTAGGCTCCGCACAACGTTGACCGATTGTGTCCGCTGCTTTCAGATTTGTACGGAGCGAATCCCGAGAGCCGACGGCGTAAGGTTGTCGTTATGCAGCCTCACGGTCGATCCCCCTTGATGGTGATTGAAAAAAGTATAGCATGGATCGCGTGGGTTTGCAAGCGGGGGCTACCAGGCATAGTGAAACGAAATATCCCACATCATCTGCAGGCTGTCATTTTCAACATACCCTTCCACATCGCCGGCGCGTATCTTTGCGTAGTACCTGCCCGCAACTTGTTCCGCGTCGCCTACCCTTTCCACCTGCGTGCCGTTGAACAGGGCGGCCAGTATCGCACCCTCATTCGCCTTCTCATATACATAAACGCGCATCTCCTCAGAGGGGCTGCTCACCACATACAGCCTTTCATCGTTCAGCGGCAAAAACTGCGCCTGCGCCATGTGAACGGGAATGTACAGCGTTTCCCCCTCGGTGCTTTTCAGCACATACCAGGTGCCAAACCGCTGCATCACCTCGAACGGTTCGCGGCCTATCCTGGGCGGAAAGGAAGGCGCTTCCAGCGACGGCGCTTCATACAGCCTCGCGCCGGTAAAGTACACCTCCACCCCTAGAACCCTTGAAAGCTCCTCCTCTTCGCGCTGCAGGTGCAGATATTGCTGCGGGATGTATCCTTCCCATCCCTCCCCGGCATCCGGCAGAAAGCAGCGCGCCCAGCCGTCCTCTTCAGGCGCATTGGCCACAAAATCCAGCACGCTGACCGTGGTGCCGGTCTTTAGCTGCACCATGGGGTCGGAACCGTAATCCGGCGCAGCGTGCAGCGCGGTGGGAAAGCGGACGATGGCGGGCTGCTCATACAGCACATATTCGCTTTGCAGCCTCTGCGGCTCTCCGCCCAACTCCGCCCACAGCAGCCGGTTCAGCGCCGCCGCGCGCTTCGCATCCGACCCGTCCGCCGCGTATACGATCAGATTCGGCGGCACCCGGCTTAACGCGGTTGCGTCCACCGGCCCACTCTCCCCCATGAAACAGATGGCGTCAAGGCCGATGCAATACCGGAATGCCTCCTGCCCCACTGTCACGCCCGCCGGAATGACAAGCTGTGAAAGCGAAATGCAGTTGTCAAAAGCCCTCGCGCCGATGCTTTGCAGCGTGGGCGGCAGCTGAACGGAGCGAAGGCCCGCGCACAGCCGGAACGCCTCCGCGCCGATTTCTGTCACGCTGCGCGGCAGGGTAACGGCTTCCAGCATATCACACTGATAAAACGCGCTGTTTCCAATGCGCGCGGTGCCTTCGGGCACAACGTAGCTGCCGGTGCGCCCCGGCGGGCAAAACAGCAGCGTGTCCGTGCCGCGGTCGAATACGATCCCGTCGATATCATACAGGTCGGGGTTGGCCGGGTCTATTTCTATGCGGGCGAGGGTGCGGTTGCCAAGCGCGCTTTCCTCCGGATCGTGGCTATACCCCATTTCCAGGTGCAGCAGTTCATACTGTGACATCCAATAATTCCACGTCACCTTCGATGCGATTGCATCAACATCTTCCACCGTAGCGGCAGCGGATAGGCGGATCGTTTCCAGGCGGGATGCATCGCGCAGCCACTGACTGAGGGAATACCCCTCGCTGTCTACCCACTCAACTCCTCCGGGCACCTCCACGCAGCGCAGGTACTTCGAGCGAAACAGCGCATGGTAATCATCCAGCGATTTGATGCCCTCTTCAAAGATCAGCGTCTCAGCCCCCGCCCAGCTATCCTCCAAAATCCGGGTGGGCCTGCCAAAGAAAAAAGGGGGCACGGTCGCCGTGCGCGCCCCCTCTGCCACCCCGTAAATCCATGCCGTTACGCCGTCTTTATCCAGCTCATACCGCAGCCCCCGCGATGTTACCACCATCGTCTCCTTTTCCGGTATATACCCCGCCTGCAAAATGCAAGCCTGTCCCTCATCCGTCAGCATCCAATCCAAGAACTGCCCGGGCAGGCCCTCCTTATCTTCGGCGCGAATCACGCCGTAATAGTGCGTGGTGAAAGGGTAACTGCCATTGCGCAGGTTTTCCTCCGTTGGCAGCACGCCATCCACCGCAAGCACCTTGATGGATTCATCCTTGTACAGCTCGTTGATGTAGTATTGATAGGTGTATCCAAGGCCATTGGTGGAGTTGTTGTCATACCCGCCGACATGGCTTACCAGTTCGGACATCTCGTTGAGGAAATAATAGTTTGTGCCGTACGCCATCATCGGGATGCCATCCATCACCAGCAGTTCCATCGCCGTCTGGCTGCCGGAGTTTTTCGGGCGTTGGTACGGCTTGATGCGCACTTCTCCGCCCCCCACCTGATCCCACTGCGTTATGTTGCCGGTGTAAATATCCCGTATCTGCTGAACAGTCAGGCTTTCCACCGGGTTGTCCTTATGGGTAATGAAAACGAACGCGTCATAGCAGACCGGCTCAATCACCAGCTCCACACCGGCCGCCTCCGCCATCGCAAGCTCCTCATCCGAAGGGTATGTCGCGATGATCAGGTCTACCGGCCGCGCGCTATCCATCACGGCCCCTTCCGTCACCAGCGTCGCCGAACCGTTGGGCTTTCTGCCGATCAGGTTCTTATAGGCGCTGTGCGTGGTGGAAAACGCCACAAACCCAGGCAGGTCAACCTCCGAAAGCCCCAGGTGCTGCCTGGCAAACTCCATCGCCATCGGCACCGCCACAGTTGACCCATCGATGCTAGGGTAGGTCCCAAAGCCCTTTTCCAGGAATGTGCCGCCCTTCCCATCGGGCAGCGCGGTATCCTCCCCCAGCGCAAAGGGGCTGTCCTGCACCAGCTGCGCCCAGCCCTCGGGCTTGCTCAGCTGCTGGTTGATCTGATCCCAGGAACCTGCGGCGAAAGCCAGTGCGGGCAGCAGCAGAACCGCCAGCAGCAATACCCAAAACCGGTTGTACTTTACCATACTATCCTCCTTTGCACACCGCCTGCAAGGCAGGGGTCACCAGGCGTATGAAAACCACACATTCCAAACGTATCGGATGTTGCTGCTTTCCATATAGCCGACAAGATCACCGACACGAACCTGCCAGTAATACACGCCATTCGCATCAGGAACATACTCCATCGCCTCCATCTGTGTGCCGTTGAAAAGGACGGCCAGCGCCTCGCTGCCCGTATCCGCTTCCCGATAAACCGTGGCACATCCGGCTTCATCGGGCGATGCCGCCACCACGATCCCGTTCGCGCTGACGCCCATGGATTCAGGCTGCGCCATATGCACCGGAATGTATGATATCACGCCCTCCGCATCGCTGAGCACATACCAGGTGCCAAACCGCTGAATCACATCAAACCACTCGCGGGAATTGGCAGGCAGCCGGTACGCCGCCGCGAGGGACGGCGCCTCATATATTTTTGCGTCCTTATTGATCACCTCCGCGGACAAAATCTTTTCCATCTCGTCCGCATCCTGTTGCAGGTGCAGGTTTTCCAGCGGGATATAGCCTTCCGCCTCCGGCAGCCAGCAATGCGCCCAACCGGCCTCGCTGCCAAGCACATTCACCGTGGTGCCGGCCGTCAGCTCGATGATGGGTTTTGCATCGCTGTCCGCCGCTTCGTACAGGGCAACCGCGTGCTTTACGATGGCAGGCTGCCGATACATGATCGTAGGGTCCTCCAGGCGCTGGGGTGTGCCGCCCATCTCTGTCCAAGCCAAGCGCGCTACCGCCGCCGCGCGCTGGGCATCTGAGCCATCCGGCGCGTACACGACCAAATCGGGATGTGTCAGCAGCAAGGCACCCGCATCCACCGCCGCGCCCTTTCCCATAAAATACAGCGCGCGAAGGCCGATGCAATAGTCAAAGGCCCCGTCCGCCACCGTCACGCCCTCGGGAATAACAAGCTGTTCAAGCGAAACACAATCGATAAACGCGCGCTCCCCGATGCTTTTCAGCGTTGGCGGCAGCTGTACCGTGCGCAGTCCCGCACAGTACTGGAATGCTCCAGTGTCAATTTCCGTCACGCTGCGCGGGATCGTAATGCTCTCCAGCATATCGCAGCTGCTAAACGCCGCGCGGTCTATGCGCGTGGTGCCCTCCGGCACGGCGTAGCTGCCCATCCGCCCCGGCGGGCACCAGAAAAGCGTATCCGTATTCCTTTCGAACACAACGCCGTCGATATCGTACAGCGCCTCATTGGCGGGGTCCACCTCGATACGGCTAAGCGCCCGGCATGATGACTGGTCATAGAGCGGGTCGTAGTAATAGAAGTCATCCTCATGATAATATTCGCTGGCCATGTCCTGTAAAGTGTATAGGGCATAATCGTATACTTGTGCCGCCGATGTCGCGAATTTGCCAACTTCCTCCGCCGTCATGGAGGCGGGGATTCGCACCGTATCCACATGCGGCGCGCTGAACAGAAGATTCCAAAAAGGGCCGTAATAGTCTTCCCCCACTTCAAAACCATCCGGCAGCTCGATGCGGCGCACCGTATCGGCCTCCAGCAACGCCTGGTATGCACCCAGCGATGCAATCCCCTTGCCGAAGATCAGCGTTTCGATCCCGGTGAAGTCGGCCTCCGCATCCGCCATGGTTTGCCTACCCATAAAAAAAGGGGGCACAACCACGCTGCGCACCCCTTTTTCTACCCCCACAATGATCGCGGCATCTTCCTGCGACAGCAGGTATTCAAGTCCCCCAGCCGTAACCTGCCGCGCCTGCCGCGCCTGCCGCTGCGGAATATACCCTGCCTGCGCAATGCAGGCCTGCCCTTCATCCGACCGCATCCAGGCCAAGAACTGCCCTGCCAGGCCATCCTGATCCTCAGCGCGGATCACGGCGTAATAATGCGTGGTGAAAGGGTAGCTGCCGCTTCTCAGGTTCTCTTCGGTGGGTTCAACGCCATCCACGGCGATCGTCTTAATAGAAGCATCCTTGTACAGCTCATCAATGTAATACTGATAGGTGTACCCAAGCGCGTCAACGCCGCCGGAAAACCCGCCAATGTGTTCCACCAGCGCGGACATATCGTTTGCGGAGTAATAGTTCGCCCCCACGGCAAACAGCGGCGTATCCTGCATCACCAGCAGCTCCATCGCCGTCTGACTGCCGGAGTTGCGGGGCCGTTGGTACGGCTTGATGCGGCTGTCAGGCCCGCCGACCTCGCTCCAGTTCATGATCTTTCCCGAATAAATATCCCGAATCTGCTGAACAGTCAGGTTCTCCACCGGGTTATCCTTATGCGTAATGAAAACGAAGGCGTCGTAGCATACGGCCTCAATGATCAGCTCCACACCGGCCGCCTCCGCCATCGCAAGTTCCTCATCCGAAGGATACGTTGCGATGATCAGGTCCACCGGCCGCGCGCTGTCCATCACGGCCCCTTCCGTCACCAGCGTCGCCGAACCGTTGGGCTTTCTGCCGATCAGGTTCTTGTAGGCACTGTGCGTGGTGGAAAATGCCACGAACCCCGGCAGGTCAACCTCCGAAAGCCCCAGGTGCTGCCTGGCAAACTCCATCGCCATCGGCACCGCCACGGTTGAACCGTCGATGCTTGGGTAAGTGCCAAAGCCCCTTTCCAGGAATGTGCCGCCCTTCCCGTCGGGCAGCGCGGTATCCTCCCCCAGCGCAAAGGGGCTGTCCTGCACCAGCTGCGCCCAGCCCTCGGGCTTGTCAAGCTGCTGGTTGATCTGATCCCAGGAACCTGCGGCGAAAGCCAGTGCGGGCAGCAGCAGAATTGCCAGCAGCAACGCCGAAAAGCGCACACGCTTCATGATCATCGCCTCCATTGCATGATGGGGAAAACTACCAATAAAACGAACAGGCCCGGGGAATGCATCCCTGGGCCTGTGATATCGTCCAAAATGCTCCATCAAATTTCCGGAATGCGGATCTCCACTTCGCGCGCAATGGCCGCAGACCTGGCGATGCCATCCAGAATGGCCTGGTTGTACAGGATCTGGCCGCTGGGCACCGGCGCCTGGCCGCCCGTGATCACCGCATCCAGGAACGAGCGGATCTTCCTGTCGAACAGCCCGGGGCCGCGGCTCTGGATGACCGGGATTTCCGTTTCCACCATGGAGCCTGCCACATCGCTGTAAATCTTCATCGCGCCGCCGACGCTGCCGTTCCAGCACTCGGTGGAAGGGATGCGCAGCGAACCCTTCTTGCCCATGATGATGGTATCGCCCGGGGTATCCAGGTGCATCGCCCACGCGATGCGGAAGTCCAGGATGATCCCGCCATCCAGCCGGATGAACGCGGCGGCAAAGTCATCCACGTTAAAGCGCGCGGCATCCGCGGGCTTCTGGTAATCGGTGGATGTGCCAAAGAAGTTGGATGTATAGCCCGTCACGGTCAGGGGCCTGGGGTAGCCGATGGCGTTGAGCACCATATCCAGCGAATAGCAGCCGATATCGGCCAGCGCGCCAAGGCCGGCAGTCTTTTTCTCGATGAATGTGCTGTTGGGGATGCCCCTGCGGCGGCCGCCGCCGGTCTGGATGTAGTAAATTTCGCCCAACACGCCGGACTGAACGATCTGCTTGATCTTCTGCATGTTCTCATCCATCCGGGGCTGGAAACCGATGGACAGGATCTTGCCGCTCTTCTTCTCGGCGCGGATCATTTCCACGGCCTCATCAAGCGTCACGCACATGGGCTTTTCAAGCAGCACATGCACGCCCGCGTTCAGGGAATCCACGGTGCAGACGCAGTGCGTCATGTTGTAGGTGCAAACGGATACCGCGTCCAGCTTTTCGGCCGCAAGCATCGCCGTATGGTCCGGGTAGAAGTTTACACCCGTAACGCCGTAGCGCTCGGCAAACTTTTCCGCCTTGCCGGGGATCAGGTCGGCCATCGCCACGATCTCCACATCGGGCTGGCGCAGGTAGCTTTCGATGTGCGATTCAGCGATCCAACCGGTGCCGATGATGCCGATCTTTACCTTGCGCCCGGAAAAGGTGCGCTCCTCTTTGGTCTGCTGCGTGAAACTGTTCAGGACTTCATCACCGATAGGCATGTTGTGTGTTATCCCCTTTCTAATGGAATATCGTTATTTTACGCCGATTTTCTTTAGCGCATCGATACTGTCTTTCGCGGCTTCCAGCGCCGTCTGCTCGTAGGATAGGTCCTGCTCCACAACGAACCAGCGCGTGCCCGAGGCAATGCCCGCCTCCACCACACCCTGAATGTTCACGCAGCCGTGGCCCACGGGCTTAAACTTGAACGCCTGGGAGCTGTGATCTTCGCCCTCATCCAGGCCGATCAGCGCGTACGGCGACTTGCCGCCCTTTCCGCCGATGAAATCCTTCAGGTGAACGACAGGCGCGCGGCCCGCGTATTTCTTTACATAGGCGACCGGGTCCTGTCCCGCAAAAGTCACCCAGCATACGTCAAGCTCTGTGGCAAGCTGTTCTGCCGGGATCGCATCGTACAGGAAATCCAGCCCAAACTGGCCGCTCACGGTAACAAACTCAAAATCATGGTTGTGGTACAGCAGCTGGATGCCGGCCTCGCGGCACAGCGCGCCGAACTTGCAAACCGTGCGCAGCGTGGCGGCAAAACCGGCGGCGCCCGGGCGGGTTGCGTCATCCAGATACGGAATGGCGATGTATTCGCACCCAATCTGCTTGTGGAACGCGATCACGCCAAACATATCTTTTTCAATCAGTGCAAGGGCCACATGGCTGGAGATGGCCTTCAGCCCGTGCTTTTTCAACATTTCACAGATGGCGTCCGCGCTGTGGCCGTAGAAGCCCGCGAACTCCACGCCGTCATAGCCCATTTCGGCAAGCTGGGCCAGCACGCCGCTTAAATCCTTTTGCGCGTCATCCCTGGCGGAATAAACCTGGTACGCGATGGGTCTCTTTTCCATCCTCTTTCACCCCTTGTAGCTTTTTCAGTATGCTTAGTATACGCCAAAAAAAGGGCGCTGTCGTGACAAACAGGCCCCTAAAGATGACAAATCGTACGATGAATTATCCTTTAGCGTATCGGTTGGGTGTCATATCGTATTGCGTTTTGAATGCGCGGTAGAATGTGCGCAGCGTTTCAAACCCCACCTGGAGCGCCACCTCGGATACAGGCATGTCCGTCTCTTTCAGCAGCTGCGCGGCGTGGCGGCACCTTACCGCGTTGATGTACGCGCACAGCGTCAGCCCCAGCTGGCGGCTGAATATATCGGAAAAGCGGCTGCGGGAATAGCCGAAATGGTCAGCAACGCCCTTGACGGTCAGCGGCTCATGGTGATGCTGCTCCAAGTAGTCCAGCACATCGCGGATGAACGCGGTGCGCGCGGTTTGGTGCGCTTCCACCAGCCCCACACGGTCAATCAGCAGCCCCAGCACAGCGCCGCACACGCCCGTCAGCGCGGCTTCGTGCCCCTGGCTCAGCTCCGCCATCAGGCGCATCAGCGTTTCAAATGTGCGCCTGTCGTCATCGCGCAGCTGGGTCTCAGCAAACGCCTGGCTGGACAGCGCCTGACGGATCTGCGGCACCTCTTTCATGGGAATAATAGCAATAATGGAATAGGAAGACTCCGGCGTTTCATAGCAGTGAATGGTGTAGCTGGAGTTGATCAGAAGGGTACCGGCAGGGACAAAGTTGACCTCGCCATCCAGTGTTGCCTTTAGCACGCCTTCCAGCACATACACAAGCTCTATGCTGTTATGGAAATGGGGGGCAGCATGGTCATTCTTAGCGTACCACCCGGATGCGTGCGCCATATCATCCCGGTGATTCTCATAATAACCCATGACTTGTGACGCCATCGGCAGGAATCTCCGCTTCTTTTAGTGTATAATTATAATAACATGAAACAGGACCTTACGCAAGAAGGATGAGGGTAATATTGAATTATAGCGTGCGTGGATGCGAGCTATGGACGCTCTATTCCTCGCGCAACCACTCATCCGCGTGATCTGAAAGCACACGGAGAAGATCGTTTAGCATGCGCATCCTCTGCGGCGCGCCATTGGCATTATATGGCGTGGCATCTCCGCCGGTAACAAGTGCATCTAAGGTTACACCCAGCGTCTCCGATAGCTTGATCAGGGTTTCAAGGCTTGCGATGCGGGAACCGCGCTCGATATGCCCCATAAAGGATGTCGAGATTCCCACCTTCTGTGCCAACTCCGCCTGCGTCAGCCGGTTTTGCTTGCGGTACCCCCGGATACATTTGCCCATTGCCTCATAATCCATGGTCTGTCCTCCTTGTGTAGTGTCGGGTAATAATAATTCGACAAGTCTCTGTAAATTCCTGTCGATTTGTGTCGATTTTTGTCGTTCCAATATCTTCAAAAAGTATTGTCTAGCCTTGCCAAATCGGCTACAATATACCATGCATCCGGTAGTTTATAAAGGGGGAGTGATTAATTATGAAAAAAAGACTAGGAGCATTATTGTCGGATTTTAAGGCATTCACGCTGCGCGGAAATGTTTTGGATTTGGCCGTCGGCGTGATGATCGGCGGGGCGTTTGGAAAAATTACATCATCGCTTGTAGGCGATATCTTGACGCCGCTCATCGGCCTGTTCACCGGCGGGCTGGACTTCTCAGGGTTATTTATCGCACTGGATGGGAAAAGCTACGCATCGATCGACGCCGCGAAGGAAGTCGGCGTGGGCACACTCAACTACGGCGCGTTCATTACCTCTGTTATCGATTTCTTTTTGATGGCCGTTTGCGTATTTATCGTGGTGCGCGCGCTGGCAAAGCTTATGCCCAAGAAAAAAGAAGAGCCTAAAAAAGAAGACCCGCGCCTGTGCCCCTTTTGCTTCAGCGAAGTGGACAAGCGCGCCGTACGCTGCCCGCACTGCACCGCGGAAATCAGCGGGAAATAAGGCGGCGGAAGCACAGAGCGCTTGAAAGCTGCGAACAGCTGTGCTATGCTACGGGCATTAGACAACAGGAGGATTTTCCATCATGGCAAAAGGCGGTTTCCCCGGCATCCCGGGCGGTGGCAATATGCAGCAGTTAATGAAGCAGGCGCAAAAAATGCAGCAGCAGATGCTGCAAATGCAGGATGAGCTGGATACGCGCGAATACGAAGCCACATCCGGCGGCGGCATGGTTACGGCGAAGGTCTCCGGCAAGCGCGAGCTTAAATCCCTTTCGATAGACCCCAAGGCCGTTGACCCGGACGATGTGGAGCTGCTCAGCGATATGATTCTGGCCGCGGTGAACGAGGCGCTGCGCCAGGGCGAAGACGCGCGCGAAAAGGAAATGGGCAAATTCGGCGGCGGGATGGGCGGCATGTTCTGATGGATGCGATTGATCCGATCGGCCGCATGGCCGCGCAGCTGGCGAAGCTGCCCGGCATCGGGCGCAAATCGGCGCAGCGGCTTGCGTATTTCCTGGCGGCGCAGCCGGAAGAAGTTGTGCTGCAGCTGGCCGAAAGCCTGACGCAGGGGCGGCGGGAGATACACCTGTGCACCCGCTGCGGCAACTACACGGCGGAAGATCCCTGCCCGATCTGCTCGGATGAGCGGCGCAGGCAGGAGATCGTTTGCGTGGTGCGCGACCCCCGCGATGTGGCCGCAATTGAGCGCATGCGCGAATTTCGCGGCATCTATCATGTGCTGCATGGGGCCATTTCCCCCATGGACGGCATTGGCCCGGAGGATATCCGCATCCGCGAGCTTGTCGCCCGCATCGGCCAGGAGGAAATCGAAGAGATCATCCTGGCCACCAACCCGGATATTGAGGGCGAAGCGACCGCATCCTATATTGCGAGGCTGGTAAAGCCGCTGGGCGTGCGCGCGACGCGGCTTGCGCACGGCATGCCGGTGGGCGGCGACCTGGAATATGTGGATGAAATCACGCTGGGGCGTGCATTTGAAGGCCGCCGCGAAATGTAAAACCTTTCGTTTCACTCATTTCACATAAACGCAACCCCGCGCGGGAACACTTCCTTTGGAATGAACCCAACAAGGAGGAAGACACCCATGCGGAAACCCATCGTTATCCTTGCGCTGCTTGTAGCGCTGGTGCTGGGAACCACGGCCTGCACCTCCAATGTCACGCCCGAACCCAGCCCCACCGCAACCGTGGAAGTCTCGCCCTCGGTCGCACCCGCTGAAACCGGCACCCCTGCGCCTTCGCCCACCAGCGTGGCCCAGGGCGCCAAAGTGTTTAAGCTGGTCGGCCAGGCTGCTGAGATCATGGTTGGCACAACCCAGGTGCGCGCGAGCGCCTACTACACCGGCGAGGGGGAGGACACCATGGTTCTCCCCCTCGCTGAGGTTTGCAAGGCGCTGGGCTGGTCCGTGGCGGAAAACAACGCCGCGGGGCCCAGCGAAGTGCGCATCAGCAAGGACGGTGCGGAAACCGTCAACCTCACCTATGAAAAGCCCGACCATGACGCGGATTCCGTGCTGGAAAACGTGCGCGTTACCCGCGAGGGCAAGGATGTAAACACGGGCAGCCACCCGTTCGCGTATATCAACGGGATTCTGTACGGCACGGAAGTGTTCTTTGACAAGGCGCTGCAGGAGATTGACGTAAAGGTAGACGGCAGCAAGACGATCACCATCGAAACCAAAGTGTAACACAAAATACGCCAATGACACGGAGGGATTCCCATGCGTTTTACTAAGATGCACGGCATCGGGAATGATTATGTTTATATTAACGGTTTTGCGGAAAATATAGCTGACCCGGCCGCACTTGCCGTGCGCATGAGCCGGCCGCACTACGGCGTGGGCGCGGATGGGCTGATTCTGGTGCTGCCAAGCGATAAGGCAGATTTCCGCATGCGCATGTTCAACAGCGACGGCAGCGAGGGAGCCATGTGCGGCAACGGCGCGCGCTGCGTGGCGCTTTTTTGCTATGCGCACGGCCTGACGGGCAAAACGGCCTTCACGCTGGAAACCGGCGCGGGCGTGCGCGATCTGCGCCTGAACCTGGAGGGCGGAGCGGTCGCCAATGTGACGGTAGACATGGGCGCGCCGCAGTCGCTGCGCATGGATGGGGCGCTGACGCATGTATCGATGGGCAACCCGCACGCCGTAACGTTCCTTTCAGAAGACCCGTTCACCTTCGCGGACTTTGAAACCGTCGGCCCACAGCTGTGCCGTGATTTGGATGCGAACATTGAGTTTGTCCAGGTACTGTCGCCTGGCCATCTGAAAATGCGCGTGTGGGAGCGCGGCAGCGGCGAAACGCTGGCTTGCGGCACCGGCGCGTGCGCCTCCCTGGTCGCCGCGCAAATCGCGGGACTTTGCGGCCGCCAGGCGACCGTGACGGTGCGCGGGGGCGATCTTGACATAGACTGGCGCGACGACGACGGCCATGTGCTGATGACCGGCGGCGCGGAGATTGTTTTTGAGGGAGAATGGATGTTGGGGGAGTGACGGGGGGACGCTGGGGACGCTGGGACTCCGTCCCAGACCCTGCTTAGGGGATATATCCCCTAAGAACCCCTGCTATTTCGCCTCACGGCGGGATGGCTAGTTTTATTAGAAATCCGATGCAGGGATTCTTAAGGGCCTTAGGCCCTTAAACGGTAGGGATTTCTAGCGAAATCCCTTTATGGCGCGATATCTTCGAATTCGCGCCGCGCAGGGTCCAGGGGCGGCGCCCCTGGCGTTCCCCTTCGTTACTACGATAAAGGAGGCCCATCATGTCCACCGTCAATGCGCACCTTTCCGCATTGCACGGAAGCTATCTTTTCTCCGAAATCGGACGGCGCGTGGCCGCGTTTTCGCAGGAGAAACCGGAAGAAAAGCTGCTGAAGCTTGGCATTGGGGATGTCACGCGGCCCATCGCGCCCGCGGTGGTGAACGCGCTGCGCTACGCCTGCGAAGAGATGGGACGTGCGGAAACATTTCATGGGTACGCGCCGGCGCAGGGATACGATTTTCTGATTGAAGCCATTTTGCAAACCGAATACGAGCCGATGGGCGTGACGCTGTCGCCGGATGAGATATTCGTTTCAGACGGCGCGAAGAGCGATACCGGCAATTTCCAGGAACTGCTTTCGACGGACGCGGTGGTGGCGGTGTGTGATCCTGTATATCCCGTGTACATGGATTCAAACCGCATGGCTGGGCGCAAGGTAGTGAAGCTCCCTTGCCGGGTTGATACGGGGTTCATCCCTGATCTGCCCAAGCAAGCGGTATCCGCCTTATATCTTTGCAATCCCAATAACCCTACCGGCGTGGCGCTAAGCCGCAAAACGCTGCGCAAATGGGTTCAGTATGCGCGTGAAAACGGCGTGCTGCTGCTGTATGACGCCGCGTACCGCGCGTATATTACCGGGGGCGATGTGCCGCGCAGCATATTTGAGATAGACGGCGCGAAGGAAGTGGCGGTGGAGTTTTGCAGCCTGTCCAAGAGCGCGGGGTTTACGGGGCTTCGCTGCGCGTGGACGGTTGTGCCCACCGAAAACCGCTGGGGCATGAACCAGCTGTGGGCGCGCCGCGTGGCGACGAAGTTCAACGGCGTGGCATACCCGATTCAGCGCGCGGCAGAGGCGGCGCTGCTGCCCGAAGGGCGCACGCAGTCGGACGCGAACGTGCGGTATTATCTGGAAAACGCGAAAATCCTGCGCGATGCGCTGCTCCGGGCCGGGCTGATGGTGTTCGGCGGCAGCGACGCGCCGTATGTATGGGTTCGCTGCCCGGACGGGCTGTCCGGGTGGGATTGGTTTGACCGGCTGCTGACGCAGGAAAGGATCGTATGCACGCCCGGCGAAGGGTTTGGCGACTGCGGGGCCGGGTATGTCAGGTTTTCCAGCTTTGCCGCGCGGGGGGACTGCCTGGCGATGGCGGAGAGGATGAGCGGCGGGAGCGGGTGGGTGATGTGACGGCCAAGGGGCTCTGCCTCTTGGAACCTGCGCGGCGCGAATTCGAAGATATCGCACTAGAAAGGGATTTCGCCAGAAATCCCTACAGCTTTAGGGCCTAAGGCCCTTAAGAATCCCCGCTTGGGGGGTTAAGTCTTGCAAGAATCCTTTTCATAGACATAAAAAAAGCAGGAGTCGCGGAGGCAATATCCCCAGCGGCTCCTGCTCTTATTCTCATAACACATGGTGACATGTAGTCTCTTTTTCTTATCAACCTATATACATCGCATCCCCAAAGCTAAAGAACCTATACCCCTCGCGCACGGCCACCTGATATGCCGCCAGCGCATTCTCCCGCCCCATAAACGCCGAAATCAGCATCAGCAGCGTGCTTTCCGGCAGGTGGAAGTTTGTAATCAGCGCATCCGCCGCGTGAAACGTGTACCCTGGGGTAATGAAAATCCCCGTCTCCCCCGCACCCGCGCGCACCACGCCATCGGGGCCGGTCACCGTCTCCAGCGTGCGCACCGCCGTTGTCCCCACGCACACGATCCGCCCGCCCGCCTGTCTCGTCCCGTTCAGCGCGCGCGCGGCGTCTTCCGTTACCTCATAGTGTTCCTCGTGCATCACATGCTGGGACACATCCTCCGCCTTCACCGGGCGGAACGTCCCAAGCCCCACATGCAGCAAAATCGGCACCACCCTGACGCCCTTTTCCTCGATGCGGCGCATCAGCTCGGGCGTGAAGTGTAGGCCGGCGGTTGGCGTCGCGGCGGAACCGGGCGTTTCAGCGTACACGGTGTTATACCGCTGCGGGTTCAGCAGCTTTTCCTTGATATACGGCGGCAGCGGCATGGTGCCCAGCTTGTCCAGCACCGCCTCGAACACGCCTTCATATTGGAAGCGCACCAGGCGGCCACCCTCGGCGGCGGTGTGTTCGATGATGTCCGCCGTCAGCATGCCGTCTCCAAACATACACCGCGCGCGGGGCTGCAGGCGCTTTCCGGGGCGCACCAGCGCTTCCCAGGTGTCGGCATCGCGCCGCCTGAGCAGCAGCACCTCCACCGCGCCGCCGGTGCCTTCCTTCACGCCGATCAGCCGCGCCGGGATCGTCTTGGTCACGTTGATCGCCAACGCGTCGCCGGGGTTCAGGCAGTCGATGATATCGCGGAACACGCGATGCTCGTGGAAGCCATCCTGCCTGCCGCATATCAGCAGGCGGCTGGCATCGCGCGGCTCAATGGGATGCTGGGCAATCTGCCCCTCGGGCAGGTCATACCAGAAATCGGATGTTTTCATGATTCGCCGTCTTCCAGTGACATGCGGATTTGATCGGACAGGCTGCTTGTGGAGGGGGGCTTCAGGCGCATGTGATCATATGCGGAGGGCGTCGCCACCCGCCCGCGCGGCGTGCGCATCAGGAAGCCAAGCTGCAAAAGGAACGGCTCGTACACATCTTCGATGGTCGTTGCGTCTTCGCCCGTCGCGGCCGCCAGCGTATCAAGGCCCACCGGCCCGCCGCCGAATTTCTTCATCATTGTTTCCAACACCGCGCGGTCCACGCGGTCAAGGCCCAGCTCATCGATGGCCAGCATGCTCAACGATTCGCGCGCCACTTCCAGCGTGATGCGCCCCTCGGCCCGCACCTGCGCGTAGTCGCGCACCCGGCGCAGCAGCCGGTTGGCGATGCGCGGCGTGCCGCGGGAGCGGCGCGCGATCTCCTGCAGGCCGTCAGGATCAGCGGATACGCCCAGAATGCGCGCGGAGCTTTCCACAATCTGCGTCAGTTCTTTGGGCGTGTACAGTTCCAGGCGGAACAGGATGCCGAACCGGTCGCGCAGCGGCGCGGTGAGCAGGCCCGCGCGCGTTGTCGCGCCGACCAGGGTAAATCTGGGTAGATCCACCCGGATCGACCGTGCGCTGGGTCCCTTGCCGACCATGATATCAAGGGCAAAGTCCTCCATCGCCGAGTACAGCACCTCTTCCACCGTGTGCGACAACCGGTGAATTTCATCGATGAACAGCACATCGCCCGATTCCAGGTTGGATAAAATCGCCGCCAGATCACCCGGGCGCTCTATCGCGGGGCCGGATGTGATGCGGATGCTCTTGCCCATTTCGGATGCGATGATCATCGAAAGCGTTGTTTTTCCAAGGCCCGGCGGGCCATACAGCAGCAGGTGATCCAGCGCGTCCTGCCGCTGCAGCGCCGCCTCCATGGATACGCGCAGGTTCTCCTTGATCGCATCCTGACCGATATAATCGCGCAGCGTGCGGGGGCGAAGCGACTGCTCGGCCTCGTCCCCGTCGCGGAATCCGCGCATCATCAAGCGTTGGTCTTCCATCGGTTAGCCTCCTAGCCCCTTCAGCGCCATCAGGACCATCTGATCCGTGGTAGACGCCTTATCCCGCACGCCCGCCACGGCGCGCATCGCCTCCTGGCCGGTGTAGCCAAGCGCAATCAGCGCCTGCACCGCGTCCTGCTCGGCATCTACCATCACGGCGGATACGGCGGGCATGCCGCTCATATCCACATCGGATTGCTCTACTTTATCTTTCAGTTCCAGGATCAGCCGCTGCGCCGTCTTTTTGCCCACGCCGGGCGCGCGGCAGATGGTGGTAGCGTCGCCCGTCAGCAGCGCAAGCGACAGATCGCGCACCGACAGCGCGGACAGGATGCCAAGCGCCGTGCGGGGGCCGATGCCGGTCACGCCGGTCAGCCGGCGAAACATCTCGCGCTCTTCGCGCGTGGCGAAGCCGAACAGCTCCATGCCGTCCTCGCGCACCGAAAAGTGTGTATAGCAGCGCATTTTGCCGCCGCCGGACGGGGCCGCCGCCACCGTGGACGCCGGGCAGAGCAGCAGGAAGCCGACACCCCCCACGTCGATGACCAGCTCTCCCTGGCGCTTTTCCTCCACGCGCCCCTCGATGTGTGCAAACATGGTGTCTCCTTATATAGGCAGATCATTTTATCCTAAACAGCATGCTGGCCTTCGCTGTATGCGCATGCGTAATCGCGACGGCGAGCGCGTCGGCCGCGTCGTCGGGCTTGGGCACCTCATCCAGGCGCAGCAGCATGCGTACCATCTGCTGCACCTGCTGCTTTTCCGCTTTTCCATAGCCTACCACAGCCTGTTTGATTTGCATAGGGGTATATTCAAACAGGCTTTCCGTATGCTCCGCCGCGGCGACAAGGGCCGCGCCGCGCGCCGCGCCGACGTTCAGCGCGGTGGTGACGTTGCGGCCGAAAAACAGCTCTTCAAAGGCAATTTGATCGGGATTGAAAGTCTGGGTCAGCTGCTTGACGCCGGTGAAAATGCTGCGCAAACGGATGGGGATCGGCTGCCCCGCAGGCGTGCCCAGCGTGCCGTATTGCAGCAGCCGGTGCTTGTGCCCGTCCGTTTCGATGACCCCCCACCCCATCGTCGCAAGCCCCGGATCAATGCCCAGTATAATCAACCGACCGCCTCATTTCCAAACGTTTGTTTCCAATTGTACGGCGCGGGGGGCGGGTTGTCAAGCCTTTGCATAGCGAAAGTATTTTTATTAGTTTCTATTGCAAGTCTATGCATTTCGTGCTATACTCTCTTTCGTAAAATGACGAACAAGTGAGGGAATACCAATGGCTGAAAAACTTCGCATCCTGCTGGCCTATTCGGGCGGGCTAGATACATCCATCATCATTCCGTGGCTGAAAGAAAACTACGATTGCGACGTCGTATGCTGCGCGGTGGACGTGGGCCAGGGCGAGGAGCTTGACCCGCTGCATGAAAAGGCGGCAAAGTCCGGCGCTGCAAAGCTATACATTGAAGACCTGCGCGAGGAGTTCATCACCGATTTCATCTGGCCCACGCTAAAAATGGGTTCGGTGTATGAAAAGAAATATCTGCTAGGCACCAGTTTTGCGCGCCCCATCATCGCAAAGCGCCTTGTTGAGATCGCCAAGAAGGAAAACTGCACCGCCATCGCGCACGGCGCCACCGGCAAGGGCAACGATCAGGTGCGCTTTGAGCTGACGATCAAGGCCTTCTCCCCCTTCCTGGAGATCATTGCCCCCTGGCGCATTTGGGATATCAAATCCCGCGAGGACGCGATCGATTACGCGAACGAGCGGGGC
>JAVBPC010000104.1:0-12561 GCA_031549905.1 Eubacteriales bacterium | reverse complement strand
CATGAGCCAGGTCATTGCCTGTGTGGTCTTCGGAGCGATCGGCTTTGCGTTTAAGAAGTTTGAGATACCGACCACGCCCTTTATCCTTGGCTTTATCTTAGGCCCCCTGGCCGAGGTTAACTATCGGCGGGGCATGATCCGCACCAAGGGCGACTTTTTGCCCTTCCTTACGTCCCCCATTAGCGCCGTCTTCCTGGTCATCGCCGTGGGCATGCTGGTCATGTATGCCACCAAGCCCATGCGGGACAAGCGTAAGGCGGCAAAGGCGGCCATAGCGGCAAAAGACTAAAGCCTATGAAAATAAGGAAGTGATGGGTCGTGCCTGAAAACAGACTGGAAGTTGCGCAAACGCAAAAGCTGTCTCAAAGCCTGCAGACGGCCATTCACCTTCTGTCCCTGGATCTGGACGGCCTGAGCGAAAGCATGCAAAAGGCCGTCCAGGAAAACCCGGCCCTGGAATATGTACCGCCGAAGAAGTCCCTGCAGGACTATGCCATGCTGGTCAGAAATCGCTATCACGGCAGCCGGGCGAGCTATGCCACAGGTGACGATACCGCGGCGGCCGAGGAGACCGTGATGGAGGAGCTGGAACAACAGCTACGCCTGAGCGGGCTGGATTCGGCCACGTACCGCGTGGCCAAAAACATACTGCGTATGCTCTCGCCCCGAGGCTACTTTACCCAGGCGCTGGATGAGTTCGCCTTAGAGGCAGGTATCTCCAAAGAGTTGGCGTTCAGGGCGCTGGAAGCCGTACAGGCGTTGGAGCCAGCCGGTATCGGTGCGCGCACGGTTGAAGAGTGCCTGGAGCTGCAGCTGAGGGAAAAGCCGGAAACGGACCCCCTATGCTACGATCTGATCCGCTTGCACCTGTTGGAGATCGCCAAGGGGAACCTGCACCAGATCGTCAAAGAGACCGGCGCCACCATGACCCATGTGCGGCACTGCGTGGACATGATCCGAAGCCTAACATCGAGTCCCTGCTCCCTCAGCACCGAAACAGTGCAGTATATCATGCCGGAATTCTCGGTGGAGGCGGACTTGGACGGGCAACTGGTCATCCAGTTTCATAACGATTTCTATCCTACCTTTCGGAAGGATGAAACCTTCCTCAGCCTGGCGGACATGCTGGATGGCGAAGAACAGGCCTATGCACGCCAGATGCAGGCGTCAGCGAACCAGTTGATCCGGGCTGTGGAAATGCGCCATAGCACCATAGAAAAGGTGGCCCGCATCATCGTCAGGGAACAGCATGCCTTTTTTCGCGGGCAATACAGCCTTTTGCCGCTGCGCATCGATGAGATCGCGCAGGAGATCGGCGTGCATGCAACCACGGTGTACCGCGCCATCCAGAGCAAGTACCTTTACTGCGCAAGGGGTATATTTCCGCTGAGCCACTTTTTCCCCAAGAAGGTTTCAGGCGAAACAAGCACCGCAAAGGTCAAGGAGATTATTTTGGAATTATGCCGGGAAAACGAAAAAATGTCTGATCGCGCCATCGCGGAGCATTTGGAAAAGCAGGGTATCAGCCTGTCACGCCGCACGGTGGCCAAGTATCGGTCGCAGATGAACATAGATTCCAAGTTTCACCGGTAAGCGGATAGTGAGGAGCACGTATGAAAATCAGAAACGACGGAACTGTATCGCTGCTGCTGAAAGATGTGCCGCTACCCAAAATGTTCCATGCTTCCCAGAAGTTTTCGGATGCGCATATCCCGCGGGAAGCGATCGGAAAAGCCATTGCCGATGAAATCAACCGTTCCGGGATGGCGGAGAGAATCAGGCCCGGCATGCGTATCGCCATCACGGCGGGCAGCCGGGGCATCCGCAATGTGGACGAGATCACCCGCTCGGTGGTCGCCTGTGTCAAGGCCCGAGGAGCGACGCCCTTCATCGTACCCGCCATGGGCAGCCACGGCGGCGCGACCGCCGAGGGGCAAAAGGAGCTGCTGAAAGGCTACGGCATCACCGAAGAAAAGATGGGATGCGAGATTCTTTCCTCCACGGAAACGGTGCTGCTGGGGTACAGTGAGTTGGGCAAGCCTGTCTATATGGACAAAAACGCCTGGGAATCAGACGGCGTGATTCTCTCCTGCCGTCTAAAACCCCATAACGCTTTCCGCGGCCCCATTGAAAGCGGCCCCTGCAAGATGATGACGGTCGGCCTGGGCAAACAGAAAGGCGCAGAGCAGGTGCATGCCGACGGCATGGACATCATTGCCAAAAACATCCCCGCCATGACCAAGGTGACGTTGGGCACTGGCAAGATCCTGTTCGCCATCCCCTGCCTGGAAAACGCCTATGACCAGACACTTATGTTCGAAGCGATCGCCGCTGAAAAAATCTTAGAGCGGGAACCCGAACTGCTCAAGATCGCCTTTGCCAACATGCCCACCATCCTGGTAAAAGAGGGCGATGTGCTGATCGTTGACCGTGTCGGCAAAAACTTCAGCGGTACCGGTGTGGATCCTAACATCACAGGCACCTTTTCCACCCCCTACGCCGCGGGTGGGGTATGCGTGCAGCGCACCTGCTTCCTTGACCTAACCCAGGAGAGCCACGGCAATAGCCTGGGCGTGGGCCTGGCCAGTGCCATTACCCGCCGAATTTTCGATCAGATCGATGCCGATGCCATGTACACCAACTGCATCACCAGCACCGTGATTCGGTCGGCCATGATCCCCTGTGTGATGAGCACTGATAAGGAAGCTGTCCAGTTCTGCATCCGCACCTGCAACCGCATCAATCAGGCGCATCCCCGGGTGATCCGTATTCAAAACAGCCTGCACATTGGCCGGGTGATGCTGTCCGAAGCCTATTACGCCGATGTGCTCGCCGGCAAATATCCCGGTCTTACGGCGCTGGACGTGCCCGAAGATATGACATTTGACGAAGAAGGCACGCTCACAATGCCGTGGCTGCCGTAAGAAAAAAGGAGAGAACCGTTATGAACTTTATCCCAAAGGGCATCGTCGTCCCCGTCGTAACGCCTTTGACCAATGAAGGGAAATTCAATGAAACGGCATACCGCGGCCTGATCGATTACCTGGCGGAAAATGGAAGCCATGGTGTATTTCCATTCGGCACCACCGGCGAGTTTTACGCCTTTGACCAGGGTTTTTACAGGAATATCCTGGAGGTCACCAAGGACGCAGTTCGCGGGCGCATGGATATTTACGCCGGGGCCAACCACATCACCACCAAGGGTGCGATAGCCATCGCCAAAGAGGTGGAACAGGTGGGCGGTATCGATGCGTTGAGCGTGCTGACCCCCATGTTCATCAGCCAGACCCAGCACGAAGTATACGAATACTATCGAGAGATTGCGGATGCTACCAGCCTGCCTATCATCATTTACAACAACAAGCCCAAGACCAACGTTACCGTGGATCCCACCACCGCGGCGAAGCTGGCGCGCATCGATAATATCATCGGCGTGAAGGATTCCACCGGCGATATGACGAACACCGAAGAATACCTGCGTCTGACCAGGGACATGCAAGACTTCCACGTGATGATGGGACGCGATACCCTGATCTACGCAGCCCTATGCTACGGCGCGTCCGGTGCGATTGCGTCCTGCGCCAACGTAGCGCCGCGCATTGCCGCCGATATCTATGATAAGTATATCGCGGGCGATAGGGAGGGCGCTTTGAAAGCACAGTTCAGCTTCTCCGCCCTGCGCGTCGCCACCAGCATGGGTACCTTCCCCGTGGTGCTCAAGGAAGCGCTCAAGCTGATCGGCCACGATTGCGGCGACTGTGTAAAGCCCATCCAGCCCCTTTCAGATGAGCAGCGCGAAAAGCTTCGTGAGCTGCTTTCCGAGATGGGCTTGCTGTGAACGAAATCGTCAGCCGAATGATCGACACGCAGCTGTTGCTGTTCCTGTATATGCTATGCGGGGTCATCACCAGCCGGGCGAAGATCATCAGGGATGATAACCGTGGGGTTCTGGTGCGGTTGATGATGGATGTGGCCATGCCTATGATGGTTCTGAACGCCTTCAACAAGCCCGCCACCCGGGAAGAGATTCTCTCTTCCATTTGGGTCATCGTCATTGCCCTGGCCGGCTGCGTTGTCACCGGGCTTATCGGACTGATCATGTGGAAAAAGCAGCCCGAAAGCAAGCGCAAGGTGCTGATGTATGCCAGCATGTTCTCAAATGCCGGCAACGCGGGGTTGCCCATCATCAGCCTGGTGTTTGGGCCCGTAGGGGTGTTTTACGCCAGCATGTACCTGATCCCGCCCCGCATCCTGCAATGGACTGTAGGCATAGGTCTGTTCGTCAAGCCGGAAAAAGGTGGCTGGGTCAAAAATGTGCTGCTCAACCCCATGGTGGTGATGATCTACATCGGTGTGGCGCTGATGATCACAAACTGGCAGATACCAGGCGTTTTTGGCACGACCATCGCCAATCTTGGCAGCATGACGGCCCCGCTGTCCATGATCCTCATTGGCGCTACGCTGGCAAACATGGACTTAAGAATGCTGCTGGACAAGTCTGTGCTTGAGATCAGCTTTGCCCGCCTCATCGCCTTTCCCTTGCTGTTCGCGGTCATCCTCAAGCTGCTTCACGCCGATGCGATGACCACGAACATCTGCGTAATCCTGATGGCCATGCCGGCGGCTTCAAACACCGCGGCCATGGCGGAGCGCTACGGCGGAGATTTTGTGTTCGCCTCAGCCTGTGTCAGCGTATCCACTTTGCTGAGCGTTATTACTGTTCCGGTAACGACCTGGTTAACCCAACTGATTCATTTATAGGAGGAGTTCATTATGAAAATCGCATTCATTGGTCTGGGCATCATGGGCAAACCCATGGCGAAAAACTTGCTCAAAGCCGGTCACGCGCTCAATGTGTATGACTCTAACCCGGCCACTTTGGAAGAGATGAAGGCTGCGGGCGCGACCATCTGTGCCAGTGCTGCCGATACCGTGAAGGATGTGGAGCTGGTGATCACCATGCTTCCAAACAGCCCCCATGTGAAGTCCGTCATGCTAGAAAACGACAAGCTGGCGGAGCTTATGCCCAAGACCGCTGCCTTCATCGATTGCTCCTCCATCAACCCTGTGGCCAGCCGCGAGATCGCAGCCGAGCTTGCCAAGCATGGCATCGATATGCTGGATGCCCCCGTATCCGGCGGCCAGCCCAAGGCAATTGACGGCACACTGTCCTTCATGGTGGGCGGCAAGGAAGGGATTTTTGACAAGTTCAAGCATGTTCTGGAAGCCATGGGCGCAAGCGTGGTTCTGTGCGGCGATGTTGGCGCAGGCAACGTGACCAAGCTATGCAACCAGACCATCGTGGCCGTGAACATCGCCGCGCTGGCCGAAGCCATGCAGATGGGCCAGATGTGCGGCGTGGCACCTCAGAAGATTTTTGAAGCCATCAAGGGCGGCCTGGCCGGATCCACCGTCATGAACGCAAAGGCCCCCATGATGATGGATCAGAACTTCCAGCCCGGCTTCCGTATCGACCTGCACATCAAGGACCTGAACAATGTTGTTGACGCCGCCAAGGTGGTAGACGCGCCCATCCCGCTGACCCAGAGCGTGCTGGAAATGATGAAGGTGCTGCATCATGACGGCGACGACAGCTGCGATCACAGCGCGCTGCTCAAGTACTATCAGAAGCTGACCGGCGAAGTGCTGCATCGTTGATGACGTAACACGGGGCGGAGCCTTCGGGCTTCGTCCCGTATATCAGGAGAAAACATGAAGCTGATATTTGCGCCCGATTCCTTCAAGGGTTCGCTGACCGCCCTTGAAATCTGCGACATTCTGGAACGAGTGGCCGCAAAGCATTTTCCCGGCGCGGAAACGGTTTCTGTGCCCGTGGCCGATGGCGGGGAGGGCACGGTGGACGCGCTGCTGCGTACCATGGGCGGCGAGCGGATCCATACCCCCGTCACCGGCCCGATGTTTGAGCCCCAAACGGCACAGTGGGGCCTGCTTCCAGACGGCAAAACCGCAGTGATGGAAATGGCTCAGGCCTCAGGCCTGCCCTATGTGCCCGCCGAGCAGAGGGACCCGCGCAAGGCCACCAGCCAGGGCACGGGCGAGATGATCGCCGCCGCCCTGACAATGGGTGTGCGCAATATCCTCATCGGCATCGGTGGCAGTGCCACCAATGATGGTGGCATTGGCATGCTCAAGGCTCTTGGCACAGCGTTCTATGATGGGTCGGGAAAGCCCGTGCAACCTATTGGCGGTGCTTTGAAAGATGTGGAAAGCGTTGATTTTTCGGGCCTGATGCCGCAACTGAAGGAAACCACAATCACTGTGATCTGCGATGTGACAAACCCACTGCTTGGTGAGAACGGGGCAACCTTCATCTATGGCCCTCAAAAGGGCGCGACACCCAAGATTCGCGATGAGCTGGAAGCCGGAATGGCGCACTTTGCGCAGGCCGTAAGCAGTGCTGTGGGCCAGGATATCGCATTTTTCCCCGGCGCGGGTGCGGCAGGCGGCCTAGGCGCGGCCTTGGGCGGCGTGCTGGGCGCAAAGCTCAGAAGCGGCATTGATGCCGTTCTGGATGCGGTGGCGTTTGACAGCAAACTGGAAGGCGCTTCCTTGGCAGTAACAGGCGAGGGCCGCATCGATGGGCAGAGCGTTCGCTTTGGCAAGGTGCCCGTAGGCGTTGCCAAGCGCTGTGCAGTAAAGGGTATCCCCACAGTCGTTATCGCGGGCGGCATCGGCGAAGGCGCGCAGGGCTTGTTTGAACTGTGCGAAAGCACCATCCAGACCACGGTATCCGGCCCTATGTCACTTAAAAAAGCCATGGCGGATGCGCCCGAACTGTACGAGGCGGCGGCGGATCGGCTCTTTCGGGCTATCAAGATCGGCATGAACCTACGAAAATAATGATACAGGAGATCGTTTGCGATGATCCCTCAAATAGTCAAAATGAGCGTTTACCCCGTGGCAGGCCATGACAGCATGGAGCTAAACCTGTCCGGTGCGCACGCCCCCTTCTTTACCCGCAACATCGTTGTGCTTGAAGACAGCGCTGGCAACCTTGGTGTGGGAGAAGTGCCCGGCGGCCAGAAAATAACCAAGGCCCTGGAGGATGTAAAGCCATTGGTGCTTGGCGCCCCTATTTCCGATTATAAGGGCACGCTTGGCAAGATTCGCGCCTGGCTCAATGCCAACATCAAGGACGATGTCCGCGGCCTGCAGACCTTTGACCTGCGCACCGGTGTGCATGTGGTTACGGCCATTGAAGCGCCGATGCTGGACCTGCTGGGCAAGTTTCTGGAAGTGCCCGCAGCTGCCCTGATGGGCGATGGCATCCAACGGGAGAGCGTGCAGTTCTTAAGCTACCTGTTCTATGTGGGTGACCGTAAAAAGACGGACCTGCCTTACATGAGCGAAGAAGACAGCGATTGCGCTTGGTACCGCTTGCGCAATGAAGAAGCCCTGACGCCCGAGGCCATTGTGGCTATGGCGCATGCCACCCACGAAAAATATGGTTTTGTGGATTTCAAGCTCAAGGGCGGCGTGCTTTCTCCCAAGGATGAACTAAGAGCGGTGCAGGCGATCAAAAAGGCCTATCCAGGCGCGCGGGTAGATCTGGATCCCAACGGTGCCTGGAGCCTGAAGGAAGCGCTGGAGATCGCACCCGACCTGAAAGACTGCCTAGCCTACTGCGAAGATCCCGTAGGCGCGGAAGACGGCTTCTCCGGTCGTGAAGTTATGGCCGAATTCCGCAAAGCCACCATGATGCCCACCGCCACCAACATGATCAACACCGACTGGCGGCAGATGTGTCATACCATTGCTTTGCAAAGCGTGGATATCCCGCTGGCTGATCCCCATTTCTGGACGATGAACGGCAGCGTCCGTGTGGGACAGTTGTGTAACGATTTCGGCCTTATGTGGGGCTGTCATAGCAACAATCATTTTGATATCAGTCTGGCAATGGTGGTGCAGTGCGCCGCCGCTATTCCCGGCAAGATGAACGGCATCGACACCCACTGGATCTGGCAGGAAGGCCGCGAGCGGCTGACCAAGGAACCCATGCAGATCAACGGCGGTTGCATCGAGCTGCCCAAGAAGCCCGGCTTGGGCATAGAAGCGGATCTCAAGCAGATCGAAAAGGCTAATAAGCTATATCTCGAGCATTGTCTGGGCGCTCGCGATGACGCTATCGGCATGCAGTACCTGATTCCCGGCTGGAAGTTCGACAACAAAAAGCCCTGCCTGGTACGCTGATGCTGTTCAATCGCGATGTTCGCGTCGCCGCCGCTGTATCATACCAATGGAAAATCTTAAGGCACCCAAAGTGGCGAGAGATTTTTTCATCTGGCTAGGAGCCGGAACGAGGCGTAGCAGCGCTACGCCGAGTGGAGAGCGACAACGCCGTATGGAAAAAGATCCGACGCGACGATGCGGTAAGGTTTGGAATTGGTATCAGCCCGTCCGCGCTGCCGATGTGGCAGTATACATCGGTGCAAGCGATGATCGTTGCCTTATCGCTCTCGCTTCTCATGCCCTTACCACTCCACCTTCTGCTCTTTGGTCCTTTCGCGTTCCGCCTTGCTCCTGCCAAGGTACGCCTCGCGCACCTTCTCGTGGCCGAGCAGCGCTTCGCCGGTGCCCGACAGCGTGCAGAGGCCGGTTTCCAGCACATAGCCATAGTGGGCGACCCGCAGCGCGGCATTGGCGTTCTGCTCGACAAGCAGCACGGTGATGCCTTCTTTGTTGAGCGCTTTGACCGTCTCGAATATGTCGCGGACGACCAGCGGCGCGAGGCCGAGCGACGGCTCGTCCATCATCAAAAGCTTCGGGCGCCCCATCATCGCCCGGCCGACGGCCAGCATCTGCTGCTCGCCGCCCGACAGCGTGCCGGCGAGCTGCCAATGGCGCTCCTTGAGCCGCGGAAACAGCGCGTACACGCGGTCGATGTCGCTCGCGACGCCCTTTTCGTCATGGCGGAGGAACGCGCCGATCTTGAGGTTTTCAAGCGTCGTGAGGTTCGGGAAAACGCGGCGGCCTTCCGGCACGAGCGACAGCCCGCGGCCGACGATGCGGCGCGTTTCGACGCCGGTGATCAGCGCGCCGTCGTATTCGACGCTGCCGGACGCGGTCGGCACAAGGCCCATGATCGCGCGGAGCGCCGTTGACTTGCCCGCGCCGTTCGCGCCGATCAGGGTAATGATTGTGCCTTCCTCAACGTCGAACGAGACGCCCTTGAGCGCTTCAATACCGCCGTAGTTGACCTTGAGGTCGCGGATGCGCAGGATCGGTTTGTTGCTCATTCCTCGTCCACCCCCAGGTACGCCGCGATCACGGCATGGTTGCCCTGCACTTCGTCCGGGGTGCCGGTCGCGATCATCTTGCCGTAGTCCAGCACATAGATGCGGTCGGAGATGTCCATGACGATCTGCATGTGATGCTCGATCATCAGGATTGAGAGGTTCATCCGTGCGCGCAGGTCAAAGACGAACTTCGTCAGGTCCTCGGTCTCCTTCGGGTTCATGCCGGCCGCGGGCTCATCCAGTAACAGGAGCCGCGGCTCGGTCGCAAGCGCGCGGGCGATCTCGAGCCGCCGCTGCTTGCCGTACGGCAGCGACGACGAGATCTCGTCCGCCGCGCCGGAAAGGCCGACCAGCGCCAGCAGATCCATCGCCTTGCCGCGCATCCCGCGCTCTTCTATGAAATAGCGCGGCCAGCCGAGCTGCGCCTCGAACAGGCCGGCCTTCACGCGCACATGGCACGCCAGCAGCACGTTTTCCAGCACCGTCTGCGACTTGAACAGCCGGATGGTCTGAAACGTCCTGGCGACACCGAGCGCCGCGACCCGGTCGGGCCGGATGCCGGTGATGTTTCGCATCGCGTCTTTGTCCGGCTCCTTTTGCAGGAGCACGCGCCCGGCGGTCGGCTTGTACACGCCGGTGATCATGTTAAACGCGGTTGTCTTGCCCGCGCCGTTCGGCCCGATGATCGCGACGATCTCGCCCGGGTCGACACGCGGCGAAAAATCGCTCACGGCCGTCACGCCGCCAAAGCGCATCGTCAGGCCTTCGCAGGAGAGGATGCTCATGTCTTTCCGCCTCCCTTCGGCCGCCGGACAACGGACTTTACGCGGCGGAACGCGTTCCCCGGGAAGCTGAACAGCGCCTGCCACGAGAACTCGCGCCCGCCGGACAGGCCCTTGCGGTAGAACAGGATGACCAGCATCAAAAGCAGCGAGAACACGACCATGCGCAGGCCCGCGATCGCAGGCACCCGTACAAACCCCAGCGAAAACCCGTTGTCGAGCCAGCGCAGCCATTCCTTCGCGATCGTGATGATGAACGCGGCGACGACCGTGCCGGACACGCTGCCCATGCCGCCGAGCACGACGATCAGCAGGATGTCGTACGCCAGCACGAACCGGAACTGCAGCGGATTGATCGACCCGACGATGCTGGCGATCAGCCCGCCGCCGACGCCCGCGATGAACGCGGAGATCATGAACGACAGCATCTTATGCCGGAACAGCGACACGCCCATGCTTTCCGCCGCGACCTCGTCGTCACGGATCGCCTTGAGCGCGCGGCCGTAGCTGGTGCGCATCAGCCGCAGCATGAACACCACCGTGACCGCCAGCACGCCGAACGACCACCACAGGTTGACCACCGGCGGAATGCCCTTGAACCCGACCGCGCCGTTGGTGACCGTCTGCAGGTTGGTGAACACGACGCGGATGATTTCCGAGAACCCGAGCGTCGCGATGGCGAGGTAATCGCCGCGCAGGCGCAGACAAGGGAACCCGATCACGAACGCGGCCAGCGCGGACACGAGCCCGGCCATGATCAGCGCGAGCCCGAACGGCAGTTGCATGTTCAGGAAGAAAGGCTCCATCGGCTTTAACATGAACAGTGACTCTTTCGACAGCGGCGAGAGGAACAGGATCGCCGTCACATACGCGCCGATCGCCATGAACCCGGCCTGACCGAGGGAAAACAGCCCGGTGAAGCCGTTGACCAGATTCATCGACAGGCCGAGGATCGCGTAGGTCGCGCAAAGGTTCAGAATGCGGGTCTGGTACGCGTCGATGAGGAAATTGCCCTCCGCCAGCCACAGAAACGCGATCAGAACCAACATCGCGCATGCGGTCAGCAGCATGCCGCGCCGCCGCTCCGGCGCTATGCGGGCCGCCAGCCCGGTGAATTTACGTTCAGCCATGCGCCCGCCTCCTTATACTTTGTCTGTAATCGCTTCGCCCATTAAGCCGGTCGGCCGGATCAGCAGGATCAGGATCAGAAACACGAACGCGAACGCGTCCTTGTACCCGGACAGCGCGGGCAGCGCAAAGACAATGACGATCTCCAGCATGCCCAGCAGGATGCCGCCGATGATCGCGCCCTTGATGTTGCCAATGCCGCCCAATACCGCCGCGATGAAGCATTTCAGCCCCGGCATCACGCCGACGTACGGTTGCAACTGCGGGTATTTGAGGCCCCACATCATCGCGCCGGCCGCGGCCAGCGCGGAGCCGATGCCGAACGTCGTCGCAATCGTCCGGTTGATGTTGACGCCCATCAGCTTCGCGGTTTCAAAGTCCTTGCTGACCGCGCGCATCGCCATGCCGGTCTTGGTGCGGTTGACGATGTAGAGAAGGCCGGCGACGAGCGCCGCGACGATCAGCGGCACGAACAGCGCCAGCCGCTGCACCCGCACCTCGCCCAACATCACGATATCCTGAAAAAATGCGACCGCCGGAAACGCGCGCGGCACGCCGGTGAAGAGCACCGTCGCGAGGTTTTCCAAAAGATAGCTCACGCCGATCGACGAAATCAGCAGCGAGATGCGCGGCGCGTCGCGCAGCGGCCGGTACGCGCTCCGCTCGATCAGCATGCCGAGCGCGGCCGTCACGACGACGACCAGCAGCATCGCCGCCCACCACGGGATCAGGAATACTGTGATGCCGAAAAAGGCGAAATACAGCGCCATCATGAAGATGTCGCCGTGGGCGAAGTTGATCAGCCGCAGGATGCCGTACACCATCGTGTAGCCGATGGCGATCAGCGCGTACAGGCAGCCCACGGTGAACCCGTTGACAATTTGCTGGATCCATGCCGTCGTCATGCTTTCACCGCCCGGTTTTTGATATGAAAATGGGAGGCCGGAGGCGCGCTGCCCCCGAACCTCCCAAAGGAATGGTTACTCGAGAACCACCGTGTCAACGTATACGAACTTGCCGTCCTTGATCGTCTTGATGATCGCCTGGTTCTTGATCGCGTCGCCGTTGGCGTCGAACTGGAGCTTGCCGGTGACGCCGTCCATCGTCAGCGCGTACAGCGCGTCCTTGACGGCCGGCCCGTCGGTGGTGCCGGCGGCTTCGATCGCCTTGACAGCCGCCATGTACGCGTCATAACCAAGCGCCGTGACCGCGCCCTGCGGCTTTTTGCCGTCAAACATTTCGGCGTACTTGGCGAGGAAGATATCGGATTCGGCGGTCGGCACGGCGTCGGCGTCAAAGAACGAGGTGAACTGGCAGCCTTCGAAGCCGGTTCCGCCGATGTCGATGATCTCATGTGTCTCCCACGTGTCAGCTCCGAGGAAGATTACGTCCGC
>JAVBPC010000020.1:0-80638 GCA_031549905.1 Eubacteriales bacterium | reverse complement strand
ATCGGCGGCTTCGCCGCCGAACGGACAGAAAAACCGCAAGGTTTTTCTACCTCGCACGCCCGGAAGGGCGTGAGGGGGTTCTTACAAGGGGGACGGATCCCCCTTGTACCCGGCGCCTAAAAATGTAGTCGCCGGGTTAATTCATCATAAAGCGGCCGGTTCCGCGATATCGCCATCAGCAGCACCGCGCCGAAAAAGCAGGGCGCCATCACATACGGCGACCACGAAAGCGCCGTGCTGATATCCTGCCCCGCCAGCAGCAATTCCACCGCAAAGGATAAAAGCCCCATTTCCACCAGCGCAATCGCGGCGATCAGCAGCTTGCGCACTTTCCATTTGCGCCGAAGGGCAATCGCAAAGCACAGCCCCCCCGCCAGCAGCGCCAGCAGCGGCAGCGCAATGTGCAGGAACCACGACGCCTGCGGGGTCACCAGCCTTTCCACCATGAACAGGTACCCGGCGATGGCGCAGGTGGTGATCAGCAGCGTGGTATAAAGCCGGTGCTTTTTGATCAGCAGCGGCGTCGCCACGGTTACCCAGCTGAGCGCCAGGATGCCCGAGGGGTAGATGCTCCACGTCATGCCGCCGCTGAGCAGGTCCAGCAGCAGGCACACCACCGCCGGCCCCAGCAGCAGCACCGACAAAAGCGACACCGAATAGCGGCGGTTCATGGTCAGGGTCTGCTCCGGGGTGCGCACGGGGTACGCGCGGGGCGCGTGTGGGCGCTCCGGCGCGGATGGGTCCACCGGCACCGTGCCGCATAGCGGGCACCTTGGCTCGGCGTCATCCAGTTTGACGCCGCAATGAACGCAGTACGCCATGTTAATCCTCCTGATTGCTTTGCACGGTAACGGGTATCCCCTGTTCCACCAAAAAGCGCAGCGTTTCCCTGGCAAGCGTGGCTTCCTGCTGGTTCCTTGTAAACGTCAGCAGCATCGTATCGCCCGTGGTGACCAGCGCGCAGTTGCAGCACGGCGACAGCGATGCGCCCAGCATCAGCTCAAACCGGTCAACATACGCGGCCATCTGGCGCGGCATTGCGACCCTGCCGATGCTGGTCAGCGTGGTGGTAACCGCCCGCTCGCCCACGGCGCGAAACACCGTGTTGATCACAAGATTTTTGATCGGAAGCGGCGCCAGGCGCAGGAAAAGCTTGCGCTCATCGGCGACATTGGTGGCGACGCCCGCCAGCAGATGCTTTGGCGTGGCCTGATAGCGCATAAAGTTGTGCACTTCGCGGACAATCTCTTCAAAGGTATAATCCCCAAGGCGCGGGTCAATCTCCGCATTGACAAAGGATGAAAAATTGCGCAGCGTTTCCGTTTTGTGGAAATTGCGCAGGTTGACGGGGATGGAAATGCGGATCGGGCGCGGTTTGCTTCCGGTTTCTTTTTGAATTTTGTACGCGGCGTATAGCAGCGCCCCAGCCAGGTATTCGGTCACCGTGGCATCCAGCGGCTTTGATTTCGCGTGCACAGCCGGGAACGGCATTGCCGCGTTGATCACATGCAGCGTGTGCGGAGGATCGGCATCCCCCGGCAGGTGATAGGCGCGCGAATCCCTTCTGGATGACTTGACCGGCGGCAGCGGCACGCGCTGAAACGCATCCTCCCGCTCTTCCCGGTGCGGCTTTTCTTTGGGGTCCAGCACGCCGTCTGTCGCGGGAATGTGCGCGCCGAGGGTGCGCAGATATTCCGCCACCAACGTTTTGAGGAACGCAAGCCCACCGGAGCCATCCGCGATGGAATGGAAAAACTCTACCGAAACTCGCTTCTTGTAGTACAGAACGCGCAGCAAATACCCGTTATTTTCCTTCCAGCGGAAGGGCATGCACGGGTGGCCGCTATCCTGCTGCACCGGCAGCGGCCTGTCGTTTGCCTCCAGGTAGTACCAGAAAATGCCGTGCCGCATGCATACCGCCATCGACGGAAAGCGCGGCAGCACCCTTTGCGCCGCCTGGCGGAGCACATCGGGCAATACCGCCTCTTTCAGCACGGCGGATATGCGAAATGTGCTGCTCCAGCGCGATGTGGCGATCGCGGGGTACAGCTTTGCGGCGTTATCCAGCCGGTACCATTGTTTTCTGGCGGTGCGGGCCATGGGGCGCTTCCTTTCGACAAGATGTTGATGGTGAAGTATAGCACGAATGCGCGCGATGTGAAAGGGGTTTACTTGACCTTATCTCCCGAAAGGTGTACGATAATGCCCCAAAGCAGATGCCGCTTACAGGAGGTTTCCCCATGCCGACGAAAAAAAGCCAGCGCACGATGAACATCCTCCGCTCCAACCGGCATTTCTTCCAAACGATGTCAAGTCAAGTGCTGGAATTGATCAAGCTCCCCGACGAGGCCGTCGCGGAGCTGAACGTATTTGGCACCAAAGCGCGCCTGATTGATGACGGGCCCGTGCCGATGCTGCTGATCCACCCGCGCCGCGTGCTGGATGCGGATGCTGTGCTGCTGCACCTGCACGGCGGGGCGTATGTATCCGGCGATCTGCTGCAGTGCCGCATGTTCTTTTCGCCCATCTGCCAGGAAGCAAAGCTGATGGGCGTTACCTTCGCGTATCGGCTTGCGCCGGAGCATCCGTACCCCGCGCAGCTGGACGACGCATACGCCGTGTACCAGCTGATGCTGCGGCACGGCGTGCTGCCTGAAAAGATCGGCTTTGTGGGCGAAAGCGCAGGGGGCAACCTGGCCCTTGCGCTGTGCCGGCGCCTGCGGGCGGAAGGGCTGCCGCTGCCCGGATGCCTGTGCCTGATGTCCCCGTGGGGGGACCTGGCGCAGACGGGCGAAAGCTACCAAACCCTGCGCGAGGTGGATGCCACGCTGAACCCGGAAAATCTGATGGAATCGGCGCTTGGTTTCGCGGGCGGAGACGCCGAAAGGTTTTTAGACCCCATGATTTCCCCGATTTACGCCGATTTTACCGGCTTTCCCCCCACGCAGATCCATGTGGGCGAAAGCGAGCTGCTTCTATCCGATTCGGAAACGATTGCCGCATCCATGCGGCGGGACGGCGTCCCCGTGACGCTGCTGCGCTACGCGGGGATGCCGCATGTGTTCCAGCTGTACGGGTTTGAGGAAAGCCGCGCCTCCATCAAGGCGATGGCGGATTATCTTGCCGCCAAGCTGACCGGAAAACCACGCTATCCGCGGCGGGATTAACAGCCTATCCGCCAATAAAGCGGACAGGCTCTATATCTCGCGTATTCAGCCGTGCGCGTCCTTCGACCCGCCCGGGGTGTCAAGCGCGTCATACGGCACAAACCCCTGCACATCTTTCCCATCCACCTCTACCCGGATCAGCACCCAATCGCCGTACAGGTTGTCGAGGAACGCCACCTCGGTCCCCGCGGACAGCTCCGCCAGGGTATTCGGCGTGGCAAAGCGGTAGGGGTCGTCGATCAGCGCGGCATCCTTTGTCAGGGTGCCATTCGCGGCGTAATCCGCGTATGTGTAGTCATGCGTGTAATACGAAATCCACAGGTCCTTTTCCTTGGCAAAGCCGCGCACGCGCGCGCCGTTTGCGTCCGTCGCCTCGATATAGCACCAGTCATCCCCAAGCGTGCCCAGGTAGCGCGCGGGCGTCAGCTGCACGCTCAGCTCGTTGGGGTTCTCCGCGAAGGGGGTATCCGTCAGCAGCGCGCCGCGCGATAAGCCAGCGCGCAGCTGCTCCACCAGCAGTTCCGGCAATTGGTCCGCGCCGTCCAGCGCACTTTCCGCCACATAGCCGAACGCCGTGCGCCCCTCTTTGTCATCATAGGTAATCAGCGCCAGGTTGCCCACGCGGGCGTACGCGGCAACCGCCGTCCCCGCGGGCAGGCGGCCCACGGCGCTTTGCTCATCGGGGGCCAGGTAGATGCTCCGCTCGGCCAGCAGCGTGGTCATGATGGCCGCTTCCGGCAGCGGGTCGCGCCGCGCCTCCTCCGTAGTGCCCACGGGCATGCCGAAGAGGGCGATTGCCTCATTTGCTTCCAGGTACATCTTTTCAATATCAAAGGATGCAAGGTACGCCATCGGCTTTCCCCTGACCTCCACGGGGTATGACACGGGGTTGTAATCGCTCCCGCTGCGCGTATAGTCCGCAAACACCATATCGCGCCATGTATAGGCAACGGTAGAGCGGAGCTTCTCGCCGCTCCGCCCCTCGCGGAACACCTCGGCAAGGCTTATGCGCCAAATGTCCGGTTCCAGGTAGGCGTAGTATGTTACCGTACCCGTCTCCCACAGAAGCGGGTAGGTGATGGTGATGCCATCCCAGCCGTCCACCCTCAGCTTGGGGATCTCGCTTCCCTGGCGCAGCGCCTTTGCGCTCCGCTCCACAATGCGGTATTCCCCTTTCCGCAGGTCCAGCAGGAAAAGAACATTGCGCCCCTCCCGGCTCAGTATGGCCGCCGCCGCGCGCGTGCCCAGCGTTCCATCCGGGTTTTGCGCGAATGCCGTGATGGAATATCCTTCAAAATCTTCGCCCGAAAACAGCTCTTCTACCAGCGCCGGCGCGCTGGCAGGCCCGGCGGGCTTCTCAGTGGACATGACCGGCGCCTCAGTGGGCGCGACCGGCTGCTCAACGGGCGCGACCGACGCCTCAATGGGCGCAAGCGGTTTTGTTTCCCCGCCTCCGGCAAAGGCCACCCCAACCGGCAGCGCCAGTATAAGCGCAAGCACCGCCGCCAGATACCGCATTTTTCGCATGATTCTCCCCCTCCTTGTTGGCACAGATTTACATCTACAAATAAGACGGGCGGCATATACGAAATCTTCCAGCGCAGGAAAAGGTTGGATGGATGCCGAACAGAGCAGTGCCGTATATCATTACAATGCAGGGAGTGACCACCATGGCGTTTCAAGGGTTTCATCACATCGGGCTGATGGTGCAGGACATAGACAGGAGCCTCGCATTTTACACCGCCGGGCTTGGCGGGCAGGTAACGTTCTCTTTCCCCATGGGCGACAGCGGAAAGACCATCTACCTGGTGGACCTGGGCGGGCACGCGGTGGTGGAGCTGATCCCCAAGGGCACCGGCGAGCCGGAGACGGGCGCGCACTGGGCGCATATCGCTGTGGAAACGAATGACGCCCAGGGCGCATACCAGCGCGCATTGGATGCAGGGGCACTTTCGCGCAGCGCACCGAAGGAGGGCACGCTGGGCACGATGCGGGCAATCAACCCCTTCGTCACCGGGCCGGATGGGGAGGTCATTGAGTTTTTCCAGGTGCTGTAAGCAGCTATAGTGCATAAACAAGCCACCCATTCATGCATTTCCGTATGGAATGGGTGGCTTGTTTCACTTAAGGCAACACCGCACAATGCACAGGCGCGCGGTGTTGCCTTAATCACATCCTGGTTCTATTTCACCGCATCCAGGATGAAGAAAGAAAATATCTCTTCCCTATCCATGTGCTTTTTGACCCCATGGTAGAAGACCTCCGCGCTTGCGGTGCGGAATCCGGCATGCTTGCACTGCTGCGCCAGCTCCGCCTGGCTAAACCCATGATGCCCATCAAAGCCGGGGTGGTTCAGATGGAAATCCCCGCTGTGCTGATCGATGTCAATGATCAGCAGCTGCCCGCCCGGGCGCAGCAGCCCGCACAGCCGCGACAGGATCGCTTCCGTATCCGGGATGTGGTGCAGCACCAGCGCCAGAAAGATGTAATCCATCTGGGACACGCCGTCCGTGGACTCAGTGAAGTCCCCGCAAAGCGTGGAAACGTTGGTAAGTCCCAGCTGCCGAATCTTCTGATCCGCCGCCGCCAGCATTTTGGGCGATGAATCCACCAGCAGCATTGAGCCAAAATCCACCGCAAGCGCCATCCCCACAAGGCCGGTGCCGCAGCCGTACTCCATCGCCTGCTTGCCCTGGCTGTCCGGCACGCGGCGGCGAATCTGATCCGCAAACATCTTCGAGCGCTCAATGCGCCTTGCCGTGTCGTATCCTTCCGCCATCTGATCGAAATCTTCCATGGGATGCACCCCCAAGTTCCTTATTGTGGGCTTGTTAGCAGCATGCAGTATAGCATGAACCGGCAGCGAACACAAAATCATTTGAAATAGTTTTTCAAAATGCTCCACATGAAAAGCCCGGCCGGCTTGCCTTTCATGGTGCAAGCCGCCGGGCCAGTGCTGAAATCAGATTGTTAGCGTTGGGTTTACGCCTCAGTTTCGGGGGATTCCGCCTCGGTGTTCTCCGCTTCCGCGCTTTCCACCTCAGAACCTTCCACGTCCGGGTTCTCCAGTTCAGCGCCCTCCGCGTCCACGCCGTCCTCCTCCGGTTCTTCCTCATCGGGTTCGGCCAGCGCCACGCCGACCACCTGCGAGCCTTCCGCCACGCGCATCAGCCTGACGCCCTGCGTGGCGCGCCCCGTAACGCTGATGGAGTCCACGGGCGTACGGATGATGATGCCGTCGTCGGTGATCAGCAGGATATCCATCTCGGGCCGCGCGACCAGCTGCGCCGCCATCTGGCCGGTTTTCTCCGTCAAACGCATCGCTATCAGGCCCTTGCCGCCGCGGCTCTGCACGCGGTATTCATCCAGTTCCGTGCGTTTGCCGTACCCTTCCGTCGTGATGGACAGCACATGCGCGCCCTCTTCGATGATGGACAGCCCGATCACCAAGTCATCGTCGCCCAAGTTTACGGACTTGACGCCCATGCTGGCGCGGCCCATGTTGCGGATGTCGCGCTCATCAAAGCGGATCGCCATGCCGCTTCTGGTGCCCAGCAGCAGCTCATCTTTTCCGTTGGTGAGCACCACGGATACCAGCTCATCCTCATCGCGCAGGATGATCGCGATCAACCCCGCGCGGCGCAGGTTCTGGAACTCCTCCAGCGCGGTTTTCTTGATCAGGCCGTTGCGCGTGGCCATGACCAGGTTGTGCTCCGCCGCATCCTGCGGTATGGGGATCATGGCGGTCACCTTCTCGCCGCCATCCAGCTGCAGCAGGTTCACGATCGCCGTGCCGCGCGCGGTGCGCCCCGTCTCAGGGATTTCGTAGCATTTGATCTGGTACACGCGGCCGCGGTTGGTGAAGAACATGATGTCCTCATGCGTGGAGACGACGTGCATCTGCTCGGCGTAGTCCTCCTCACGCGTGGTCATGGCGGATACGCCGCGCCCGCCGCGATTTTGCGCGCGGTACAGCGCCTTGGGGCAGCGCTTGACGTAGCCAAAGTGCGTCAGCGTGACCACCGTATCCATCTCCTGCACCAGATCCTGCGGGTCGATCTCGCCTTCCATCGCGGTCAGCTCCGTGCGGCGGGCGTCCGCAAACCGGCGGCGGATCTCCAGCGATTCCTCTTTGATGATGTCCAGCACCATCCATTCGTTCGCCAGCACGGCGCGCAGGTGCTCAATGGTCTTCATCAGCTCGTTTAGCTCTTCCTCCAGGCGCTCGCGCTCCAGCCCTGTCAGGCGGGCAAGGCGCATATCCAATATCGCCTGCGCCTGTCTTTCCGATAGGCCGAAGCGCTCCATCAGGCGCGGCTTGGCTTCCTGCTGCGCGCTGTGGCTTGACCGAATGATGTGCACGACCTCATCGATGTTGTCAAGGGCAATCAGCAGGCCTTCCAAGATGTGCGCGCGCTGCTCTGCCTTATCCAGCTCGTAGCGCGTGCGCCTCGTGATGACCTCTTTCTGGTGGTTCAGGTAGTGCACCAGCGCGTCCTTGAGCGTCAGCAGCTTCGGCTCGCCGTTCACCAGCGCCAGCATGATCGCGCCGAAGGTTTCCTGCATCTGCGTGTGCTTGTACAGGTAGTTCAGGATCACGGCGGCGTTTACGTCCTTCTTCAGTTCGATGACGATGCGCATGCCGTTGCGGTCGCTCTCATCGCGGATGTCGGACAGGCCCTCCAGCCGCTTTTCGTGCACCAATTCGGCAATTTTCTCAATCAGGCGCGCCTTGTTGACCATATACGGAATCTCGGTGACCAGGATGCGGCTGCGCCCCTGCGCCATCGGCTCTATCTCAGTCTTGGCGCGCGTGATGATGCGGCCGCGTCCGGTGGTGTACGCCTCATAGATGCCGTTCTTGCCCAGGATGATGCCGCCTGTGGGAAAGTCCGGCCCCTTGATGTGCTCCATCAGCTCGGGGATGGGGGCATCCGGGTGGTCAATCAGGTGCAGCAGGCCGTCGATCACCTCGCCCAGGTTATGCGGCGGGATGTTCGTCGCCATGCCGACGGCGATGCCGCTGGCGCCGTTGACCAGCAGGTTCGGGTAACGCGCGGGCAGCACGGTGGGCTGCATCAGCGTTTCATCGAAGTTGGGGTAGAAGTCTACGGTCTCTTTGTCCAGGTCGCGCACCAGCTCCATGCACCTCTTGGACAGGCGGGCCTCGGTGTAACGCATCGCAGCCGCGCCGTCTCCGTCCACAGAGCCGAAGTTGCCCTGCCCTTCCACCAGCATATAGCGGGTGGAAAAATCCTGCGCAAGGCGCACCATCGCATCATAGACGGCGGTGTCGCCGTGCGGGTGGTATTTGCCCAGCACATCGCCCACAATGCGGGCGCTTTTGCGGAAAGGCTTGTCAGGCGTCATGCCCAGCTCATCCATCGAATACAGGATGCGCCGGTGCACGGGCTTCAGCCCGTCGCGCGCATCGGGCAGCGCGCGGTTGATGATAACGGCCATCGCGTAGGAAATGAATGATTTTTTCATTTCCTCTTCCAGGTTGATATCGGTCAGGCGCTCTCCGGTCGGTATGATCTTATCGTTGTCCATGCTATCCCTCACACGTCAAGGTTGGCGACAAGTTTGCTGTTTTCCTCGATAAACTCGCGCCTGGGCTCCACCTGGTCGCCCATCAGCAGCGTCAGAATTTCATCCGCCGCGATGGCGTCCTCGATGGTCACGCGCAGCATGGATCGCTGCTCCGGGTCCATCGTGGTTTCCCACAGCTGATGGCTGCTCATCTCGCCAAGGCCCTTGTAGCGCTGAATCTCGGGCTTGGGGTCGCGGCCGATCTCGTTGAGCAGCGCCTCCAGCGCAGGGTCGTCGTAGACGTACTTTTCCATCTTGCCGCGCGTCACCTTGTACAGCGGCGGCTGCGCGATGTAGACATAGCCCTGCTCGATCAGCGGGCGCATGTAGCGGTAGAAGAACGTCAGCATCAGGATGCGGATATGGCTTCCGTCCACGTCGGCGTCCGTCATGCAAACAATGCGGTGATAGCGCAGCTTTTCGGGGTTGAAATCCTCGCCGATGCCGCAGCCGAATGCCGTGATCATGGCCTTGATTTCCGCGTTGGCCAGGATCTTGTCAAGCCGCGTCTTTTCCACGTTCAGTATTTTTCCGCGCAGCGGCAGGATCGCCTGGAAGTGCCGATCACGGCCCGTCTTGGCGGAGCCGCCCGCGCTGTCGCCTTCAACGATGAAAATTTCACACTTGGAAGGGTCGCGCTCACTGCAGTCCGCCAGCTTGCCGGGCAGGCTTGCGCTTTCCAACACAGACTTCCTGCGCGTCAGCTCGCGGGCCTTCCTGGCCGCCTCACGGGCGCGCGCGGCGCTCATGCAGCGGTCCAGCACCACGCGGGCCACGGCGGGGTTTTCCTCCAGGTACTGCGTCAGCTTCTCGGCGACCATGCTGTCCACCATGCCGCGCACTTCGCTGTTGCCCAGCTTCATTTTGGTCTGGCCCTCAAACTGCGGCTCGACCAATTTTACCGATACAATCGCCGCCAGGCCTTCGCGGATGTCCTCGCCCTCCAGCTTGGCGCCGTCGCCTTTAAGGATATTGAACCGCTTGCCATAATCGTTGATAGCGCGGGTCAGCGCGGAGCGGAAACCGATCAGATGCGTGCCGCCCTCTACCGTGTTGATGTTGTTGGCGAAGCAAAACACGTTCTCGGAATAGCCGTCGTTGTACTGCATGGCAACTTCGATGGTCGTGTCTCCCCGGACACCCTCCATGTAGATCGGCTCGGGGAACAGCGTTTCTTTATTCTTGTTTAAGTATTTGACGAACTCAATGATGCCGCCCTCGTAGTAGAACTCACGGCTTTTGCCGGTGCGCTCGTCCGCGAAGGTGATGCGGATGCCCTTGTTGAGGAACGCGATCTCGCGCAGGCGGGATTTCAGTATCTCGTACTGGAAATCGCCCGTCTCAAACACGCCGTCAGGGTTTTCCTCGCCCTTCACATCGGGCATGAAGGCGATGAACGTGCCGGTTTTGTCCGTTTCGCCGATCACGCGCAGGTCGTATATGGGCTTGCCGCGCTTGTATTCCTGTTCGTACACCTTGCCATCCTGCTGCACTTCCACGCGCATCCAGCCGGACAGCGCATTCACCACGGACGCGCCCACGCCGTGCAGCCCGCCGGAAACCTTGTAGCCATCCCCGCCGAACTTGCCGCCCGCGTGCAGCATCGTCAGGCACACCTCAACCGCCGGGCGGCCGATCTTGGGGTGAATGCCCACAGGAAACCCGCGCCCGTTATCGCGGACGCTGGCGCTGCCATCCTGGTGCAGCGTGATGTTCACTTCCGTACAGAACCCGGCCAGCGCTTCGTCTATCGCGTTATCCACAATCTCATAGACCAGGTGGTGCAGGCCGCGAGCATCGGTGGAGCCGATGTACATGCCGGGCCGCTTGCGCACGGCTTCAAGACCTTCCAGCACCTGAATTTGTGTTTCGTCGTAATGGGTTTCCGCCCTTGGCATAGGGAGCCTCCTTTACCGGAAAAAATGGGTTTCTACTTATTATAATGCGGTATGCTTAGTATACCACAAAACGCCCCAAAAGAAAAGCAAAAACCGCCCGAATGCTTCTGGCAAACGGACGGTTTTTTGTTATCTTTTTAGGACTATTCGTCTATAGTTTGTCGATTGATCAAGCCCGGAACATCATCCGTCAGCCGCCGCTTGATAGACTGCGCGGAAGCGCTCGCGCGAAGGCTTCTGCCGTCGGACAAGATCACCACGGCGCGGTCGCCTTCGCCCTCTTCCTTTGCGGGAAGGACGGCGACGATCTGACAGGGCTGGATGATTTCCTTGCCGATGTGCATGGTATACCTCTTTCTGATAGGTTTTGCCTACAAACCAGCGAGAGATTTTTTCATCCGGCAAGAAGCCGAAGCGAGGCGTGGCCGGAAGCCACGTTGAGCGGAAGGCGCCGCAGCCGGGCGGAAAAAGATCCGCTGGATTGTGGCAAGACCTGTCAGAAAGTGGTATCTATTTCGCCTCTTCAATCGCCACAGCCACAGCCACCGTCGCGCCGACCATGGGGTTGTTGCCCATGCCGATCAGGCCCATCATCTCAACGTGCGCGGGCACAGAAGAGGACCCCGCGAACTGCGCGTCTGAGTGCATGCGGCCCATCGTGTCGGTCATGCCGTAGGAGGCGGGACCGGCAGCCATGTTATCCGGGTGCAGCGTGCGGCCCGTGCCGCCGCCGGATGCCACGGAGAAGTAATTCTTGCCGTTTTCATTGGCCCACTTTTTGTAGGTGCCCGCAACGGGGTGCTGGAACCTGGTGGGGTTGGTGCTGTTGCCGGTGATGGAAACATCCACGCTCTCATGGCGCATGATGGCCACGCCCTCGTTCACGTCATCCGAACCGTAGCAGCGCACCTTCGCCTTTTCGCCCTGCGAGAACGCCTTCTTCTCCACCACTTCCAGCACGCCGGTGTCGTAGTGGTACTGCGTCTTCACATAGGTGAAACCGTTGATGCGGCTGATGATGTACGCGGCGTCCTTGCCAAGGCCGTTCAGGATGACCTGCAGCGGCTCCTTGCGGACCTTGTTGGCAGTTCTCGCGATGCCGATCGCGCCCTCGGCGGCGGCAAAGCTTTCGTGGCCGGCCAGGAACGCAAAGCACTTGGTCTCTTCGCGCAGCAGCATCGCGGCAAGGTTTCCGTGGCCCAGGCCCACGGCGCGCTGGTCGGCGACGGAGCCGGGAATGCAAAACGCCTGCAGGCCAAGGCCGATCGCCTCGGCGGCGTCCGCGGCGCGCGTGGCGCCCTTCTTGATGGCGATGGCGGCGCCCAGCATGTATGCCCACACGGCGTTTTCAAACGCGATGGGCTGAATGCCCAGAACGATCTTCCGCACATCAATGCCCTTGTCCGTCAGCAGCTTTTCTACCTCTTCAAATGACGCAAAGCCGTACTCCGCCAATGCCTTGTTGAGCTTGTCGATTCTTCTTTCATAGCCTTCAAAACGAATCATTCTTCAATGCCCTCCTTAGCTATGGCGCGGGTCGATGACCCGGGCGGCCTCGTTGTAGCGGCCATAGGTGCCAATGTTCTTTTCAAACGCCTCGTTGGGGCTCGCGCCCTTCTTGATGGCATCCATCATCTTACCAAGGTTGACGAAGCGGTAGCCGATGATCTCGTTGCCTTCATCCAGCGCGATGTTCAGCACATAGCCTTCCGCCATTTCGAGGAAGCGGGGGCCCTTTTCGAGCGTGCCGTACATGGTACCGATCTGCGAACGCAGGCCCTTGCCCAGGTCTTCCAGGCCTGCGCCGATGGGCAGGCCGTCCTCTGAAAACGCGCTCTGCGTGCGGCCGTAGGCGATCTGCAGGAACAGCTCGCGCATCGCGGTGTTGATCGCGTCGCACACAAGGTCGGTGTTCAGCGCTTCCAGCAGCGTTTTGCCGGGCAGAATTTCGCCCGCCATCGCGGCGGAGTGCGTCTTGCCGGAGCAGCCGATGGTCTCCACCAGCGCCTCCTGGATGATGCCGCCCTTGACGTTCAGGGTCAGTTTGCACGCGCCCTGTTGCGGCGCGCACCAGCCCACGCCGTGCGTGAGGCCTGAAATATCGGTGATCTGTTTGGCGGCGACCCAGCGGCCCTCCTCCGGGATGGGCGCGGGGCCGTGGTTGCAGCCCTTCGCCACGCAGACCATTTCTTCGACTTCTCTGCTATACTGCATGCCTAATTCCCCCTATTCTTGTCCTCTCCGTGCTCCTATTGCTTCCCCATCCCTTAGTATACCAGATTTTGCCGAAAAATAAAAGCGGATGGCGGGCGTATTATCTCTGCACCGGATAAAAAGTCATAAATTCGCACTCCAGGCGCCCGTTATACAGCCGCCTGCGCTTGTCCGCGCGCCTGCCGTACGCCTTTTCGAACTCGCGGAATGCCGTGATCACGCACACCACCCGGCCCGTTTCATCCTGCAGGCGGCGCAGCTGCCGCGCGATCGCTTCACAGCCCTTGCGGTCGGAAAGGCGCTCTCCGTACGGCGGGTTGGTCAGGATGACGCCCTTGCCGGCATCCAGTGAAAGCTGCGCGACATCCTTTTGCGCAAGCAGTATCTTGCCCGAAAGCCCCGCCTGCACAAGATGCCGCCCGGCCAGCTTGATCGCCTCCGGATCGATATCCGAGCCGCGGATGTCCTGCACGCTATCCAGCCGCACGGCAGCTTTCGCTTCCGCGCGCAGGGTTTCCAGCGCCTGTTTCGGCATCCAGCGCCAATCCTCGCACGCAAACGCGCGGTTCATGCCCGGCGCGCGGTTTGCCGCGATGAATGCGGCTTCCGCAAGGATGGTGCCTGTGCCACACAGCGGGTCATACAGCGGCAGCCCGGGCCGCCACGGCGACAGCATCAGCAGCGACGCCGCCAGCGTTTCGCGCAACGGGGCTTCGCCGTTCCAGGTGCGGTACCCCCTACGGGACAGCCCCGGCCCGGATGTATCCAGCGTCAGCGTCGCGGTATCCTGGTGCAGCGCCACCTGCACGGGGTAGGACTCCTTCGTTTCCGGCAGCATCTGCACCTTGTGCCGTGCCCGCAGCCGCTCCACAATCGCCTTTTTCGTGATCGACTGGCAATCGCTGACGCTCATCAGCGTAGACCTCGCGCAGTTGCCGGACACAGGAAAGGCAGCGTCCCTTGCGATGAAATTCTCCCACGGCAGGGCTTTCACGCCTTCAAACAGCTGATCGAATGTTTTCGCTTCAAACTGCCCAATGATCAGCTGCACCCTGTCCGCCGCGCGCAGCCACAGGTTCGCGCGGAATGCGTCCTCCGCGTTGCCGGTAAAACGCGCCCCGCCAAGCCCCGCGCGCACATCCTGCATGCCAAGCGCCGTCAGCTCATCGCGGACGATGCCCTCCAGCCCGAACGGCGCGGTCGCCATCCATTCGTACAATGAAAAACCTCCTTGCGAAAACGCGCCCTTCCGCTTACACTATCAGCAAAAAGGGAGGGCGCGCATGAAACTATCCATTCACCCGCTCACAAAGGAGCGCACGGGGGACTACTTTGCCTTCTTTGACAGGGATGCTTTCCTGGATCATCAGGATTGGTCGTGGTGCTACTGCACATTTTACCACATGGATACCGCTATGGAAAAGGAAATGGAGCAGCAGGTCACCAAACAGTTCCTGCGCGGTATGGCCGCGCGGCTGATCGAAGAGGGCACTTTGACCGGCTACCTTGCCTATGATGATGACGCGGGCAAGGTGATCGGCTGGTGCAACGCCGGGCCGAAGGGTTCATTCCGCCGCCTGCACGCGGATGACGCCGTGTGGCCCGACCCGGACGGCGACAGGACGCTTGCCATCGTGTGCTTCATCGTGGCCGAGTCGTACCGCCGGCAGGGCGTCGCCAGGGCGATGCTGCAGCGCGTGCAGGCCGATGCCAAAGCCGCCGGATACGCGTACATCGAGGCATATCCTGTCAAAGAAGATGCGGATTGCTATGTGAATTACCACGGCCACGCAGCAATGTACCGTGCGCAGGGTTTTGAACCCCATAAGGAAGCGGAGCGGTACACCGCGGTGCGCAAAACGCTATAGCCTTATAACGTAACCGTCCGCTTTTCGCGGCTGGCGATGTATGCGGCCTCCATGATCTCCGTCAGCGCGCGGCCTTCGGCAAGGCCGAACCGCACCGGCGCGCCCTTGGTGATGGAGTCGATCCACTGGCGCAGCGGCATGGGCAGATTTTGCGGCAGCTTCGGGGTAATCCAGCCGCCGGGCGCGTCCGCCTTCAGCGCGGATGTTTGCAGGCGCACCGCATCCCCTTCCATCAGCAGCACACCCTTGGTACCGTACACTTCCAGAATTGTAGGCGTCATGGGCGAAACAAGGCTTGTTTCGCTGATGACCACCGCGCCGTTTGCGTAGGACAGCAGGCTGACGGCGTTGTCATCCACCGCGCGGCCTGTCATGTTCGTAAACTGCGATTGGATCGCCGCCGGACGGCCCAGCAGCCAGCTTGCCAGGTACATCGGGTGCGCGCCAAGGTCCATCATCGCACCGCCGCCGGTGGTTTCGGGGTCATACCAATAGTTAGGCAGCCACCCGGCCAGCGCGCCGTCATGCGCGTTACGGATGCGCAGCACCGTCACATCGCCGAGCAACCCATCCGCTATGCACTGCCCGGCCAGCAGGTTCCGCGCAAAACACCGCTGCGGGAATGAAATGGTGAACACGACGCCCGCCTTTTCCACCGCGGCGATGACTTCATCGCAGTCGGCGGTGGTCAGGCACATGCACTTCTCCGTGAAGATGTGCTTGCCCGCGCGGGCAGCCTGCACCATCAGCTGTTTATGCGCGTTGGTCGGCGCATCAATGAGCACCGCATCCACATCGGGGCGCTGAAGCACCGCATCGTATGATGCCTCAAACGGCACGCCAAGGCTTTCCGCCCATGCCTTGCCGCGCGCGGCGTCCTCATCCCATACGCACGCCACCCGCGCGTCGCCGGACTGCTGTATATCCCTGGCATATCCTTCCGCATGCACATGCCATTTGCTGATCATCGCAACGCCTAGCACTTTATTATCCTCCCGTACTGTTTGTTGATGGTTGGCTTTCATTTTGTTCGACTTTGGACAGCAAAAAACCTGCCGAACCGGAATTGTTCCGGCGCGGCAGGCGGAAGGAGCATTATGATTATTGGAAAACTTCCCCGATGATTTCGTGTGTCTGGCCCGCCGCATCCTCATAGGTGGTGGTAAGGGCCGTATCCAGTATGTGGATGAACGTTTTGCCGGGCAGCAAGGTGATGGGGCTTCCCTTGGCATCCAGGTATTCGGTTTGGCCGGTGGCCTCATTGAAGCGCCAGGTGCCGTGGGTCGCGCGGCCGTCTATGAAGGCGACCATTGTGCCGGAGGCTTGGTCTAGGGTGGGTTCGGGGGCAATCGCCACACTAAACTGCTGTCTGTTATGGCTTTCATAATTCAGGTCGTAATAGCGCACATTGGATTGCGTTATATCACAGTACTGCAAAATGACATTGGTTGCCGCAAGCTGTTTGTTCGCGCGCCCATCCAAGTGTGGCAAGTCATTGTGAAAGCGTTCGTACTGGCGCGTTTCCGACTGATACACATAGGTCAACACATAACTGAACCTTATGTCATACTCCGCATCATCCGGATAGGGATCATACGGAATGCGGATGGAAACCGCTTCCGTTTCGCCTTTTGACGGCTTATCTGAAAAGCGCCATGCGGGCGGGGTGCACTCAGCGGCCTCTCCGGTGCTTTCATCGGTTGGCCAGAAATGATCCACCAAGCCTTTCACATAAAAGACGTCTCCGTTACCTGTCGTTAGCTCCTTTGCCATGTCTTTTCTTCCGTACAGCATTTTCAAATCATACAGATAGTTCATTTGGGGTGGGATGAGCTCAGGGTTCATGGGAACTGTGTCTTCATTCCCAAAAACATCCTCAATTTGCGCCACGAACGGGCAACCCCATTGGCCTTGCAGCAATACATGGACAGGCTGGAAGTAATCTACCTTATTGGCGGCGTCCGTGTGCGTGTCGTTATAGATTGCCACAAAGTTCGTGTGCCCCTCCACTCCGGAAGGCACTTCATACACAATATCGGCCGCCAGCAGTCCCCGGGGGCGACTCCTGATGACATGCGGGGGTATAGTTACGTTTCCATCCTTATCCGAATATGTCGACGTATCCCGTCTCTCCCCCATAATCCCCACCATAACCGGCCGGTACTCCTCCTTTTCCGTCGGCAGCCCCGTCGTGGGCGAAACCAGCCCGGCCTCCTGCGCCAGCGCGATCCCGCAAACAAACGTCAGCACCAGCGCCAGCGCAATGAGCACGCCGCCAGCGCGCCCGGGGCGCGGGTCCAGCAGCGAAACGATTCTCTTTTTCATATGGACACCTCCTTGTGTCAGTCCCGTGGAAAGCGGCGGGCACAGGCCCTGCCCAAATGCCGCCGCAAGCAGCAAATGGCCGTACCGCGTGCGCTGGCCAGCGTCCGCGCCGGAAAGGGCGGCCTGATCGCACGCCATCTCGCAGTCGGCGTCAATGGTTTTTGCCAGAACATATACGGCCGGGTTATACCAATGCACGATAGAGGTGAGCAGCACCAGCGCCTTGCCCCAAAGGTCGCGGCGGCGCAGGTGCACAAGCTCATGCCGCAACACCAGGCGGGTTTCCGCGTCCGCCAGCGCTTGCCCGGGCAGCGTGACGACTGGCCGGATCAGCCCGGACAGCATGGGGGCGGGTGCCAAATCGCACCGACAAAGCCTGGGCGCGCGGTGTATGCTAAGGTTCTGACATTCCTCGGCCAGCATCTGTACTTCATGCGGCATGGGCCTTTCGCAATGCCTGCGCATCAGACGGCAAAAGCGTACATGCCGCACAACCTGTACGCAAAGCGCCACCAGCGCGCCGGCGACCCAAACGATTCCGGCAACGCGGGCAAAATCCAGTTCAGCGATAATCCTGGCAAATACGGAAGATGAGGATCTATCGGAGGGCGCGGCAACCAGGTCCTCCGGCGGCAGCATCAGAGCAATACTCTGCTTAGCAAACGCCCCCGCGACGGGCGTTTTTGCAGCGGATAAGCTTTCATTGTCCGCAGCCTGCGCATCGGCAACATTGGCAGCCTCCACCCGCGCCGTATCCGGTACCATGGATACCTGCCCCACCGCCGCCTGCTGCGCGGGTAAGATGGACAACACCGGCCGTATGGGCACCAGCAAACCCACCATCAGGATGAGCCCCACGGCATATCTGGCGCGCACATTCACCCGCTGCCCAGCGCGTGCCCGCAGGCACAGCCATAGCAGCGACAGCGCGGTCATCAGTGCGATGCTTTGCAGAATACGGCCAAACGGTGTCATTGGTTTCCCCCCTCGGTGCTTCGTCCATGCGCATCATTCTACATATGTCGTACGATGTATTCATTCTACAACCGTCGTGCACATTTGTCAATAGGCAAACTGCATGCTTCATTCATTTAATGTTGCGTCAAAACCGCTCCAGTTGCATCAAATCCAAAAAAGACGTATAATAGTATAAGGGCGATTGGGCCTATGGTTCATGTTGCCCATTTCCCGAAGGAGGACAACCCTATGGAGTGCAAAATCATCAACGATTTAGGCACCATTCACATTACGGAGGATGTGCTGCTGCGCGTAGCGGGTTACGCTGCGGTGGAATGCTACGGTATCGTCGCCATGTCCTCCAAGCGCGCCAAGGACGGCATTGTCGAATGGCTGGGCAGGGAAAACCTGACCCGCGGCGTTCAGATCAAGCTGGCTGAGGACGGTAGCTTGGATGTGGAGCTGTTCATCATCGTTGAATATGGAATCTCGATCGTGGCGGTGTGTGAATCCACCATCGAAACGGTCAAATACAAGCTGGAGAGCATGGCGGGCGTGAAGGTGCGCCGTGTCAGCATTTCCGTGGAAGGAATCCGTGTCTGACGGGCAAACCTAATACCACCAAAGGAGGCGTCCGCTATTGGCGCAGTCTAAAATGGACGGCCTGCTCCTGCGCGAAATGGTGATGGCGGGAGCGGCGCTGCTAGAACAAAACCGGGAGGCGGTTGACGCGCTGAACGTCTTCCCCGTACCGGATGGCGATACCGGCACAAACATGAGCCTGACGATCATGTCGGCCGTAAAGGAACTAAACCAGCGGGAACTGATCCGCGCCGATGAAGCTGCCGAGGCGCTTGCCAAGGGCGCGCTGCGCGGCGCGCGCGGCAACTCCGGCGTTATCTTATCGCAGCTGTTTCGCGGGTTTGCCAAGGGCGTGCAGGGCGAGGCCGAGATCACGGCCCCCATATTCGCCCGCGCGCTGAAAAGCGGCGCGGAAACCGCGTACAAGGCCATGATGAAGCCCAAGGAGGGCACCATCCTGACCGTTGCCAGGTTCGTGGCCGAAAACGCGGAGGCGCAGGCGAAAAAGCAGCCGGACGACCTGGAAGCGCTGTTCCGCGTGATGCTGTCCTCTGGTGAAAGCATCCTAAAGCGCACCCCGGAAATGCTGCCCGTGCTGAAGCAGGCGGGTGTGGTGGATGCCGGCGGGCGCGGCCTGCTGCTGATTTACGCCGGGATGAACGCGGTGCTGACGGGCGAAGAAATCCCGCAGGCGTCAGTCACGATGTCCGGCGACGGCGAGGCATCCTTCGATGACGATCATGACGCCATCGGTGAGATCAAGTATGCATACTGCACCGAATTCCTGATCCAGAACCTGTATCCCCAGATCACCGACGATGACGTGGCCACCTTCCGCCGCCGCCTGAACCGCATCGGCGACTGCGTGCTGGTGGTGGGCGACCTGTCGCTGGTGAAGGTGCATGTGCACACCAACGACCCTGGCAAGGCGCTGCAGGCTGCTCTTTCGCTGGGCGAGTTGATCAACCTGAAAATCGAAAACATGGTGGAACAGCGCCGTGAGCGCAGCCGCATGGAGCAGGACAAGCAGCCCGACAAAGAGGCCGGCATGGTCGCCGTGTCGCTGGGCGAGGGCTTCTCTGCGATTTTCAAGGATCTGGGCGTGGACCTGATCGTCGACGGCGGGCAAACCATGAACCCCAGCATCGAAGCGCTGGCGGAGGCGATCAACCGCGTGCACGCGAAAACCGTCTATGTGTTCCCCAACAATTCAAACGTGATCCTGGCCGCACAGCAGGCGGCGCAGATCGCCAGCCGCCCCGCGTACGTCATCCCCACCAAAAACGTAGCGATGGGCGTGGCGGGCGTGGTGGCGTGTCAGCCGGATTTGCCGCCTGATGATAACGCCCGCCAGATGACCGAGGCCGCCGAGCGCGTCAAAAGCGGCATGATCACCGTGGCCATCCGCGATTCGCAGTTTGATCAGCTGACCATCCACACCGGGGACTTCATCGGCCTGTACAACGGCAAGATCGCCGTGTGCGAGCAGACGGCCGTAGACGTGGCCGAAAAGCTGATGGAAATGCTGGTGACGGATGAGGATTCGCTGATCACCGTGTACTACGGCGACGGCACCGATGAAAACGAGGCGCAGGCGCTGGCCGACTCGTTCCAGGGCCAGTATTCGCTGTGCGATGTGGAAATGCACAGCGGCGGCCAGCCGGTGTACAACTACATCCTGTCGGTGGAATAATGCTCTCCTGGGCTGATGTAAAAGGAGTAGGGCCCGCACGCCTTCAATCGTTGGAGGCGGCGGGCCTTTCCACGCCCGAAAGCCTTGCGCGCCGCCTGCCCACGGGCTATCAGGACATGACGCAGGATACCCCCATCGCCTCCCTTCGCGCCGGGCAGGAGATGTGCTTCTGCGGCACGATCGCTCGCCAGGCGCGCACGGTGCGCCTCGGGGGGCGCGTGTACGTCACCACCCGCATTGAGGATGCCACCGGTGGCATTGCGTGCACATGGTTCCAAACGCCATGGATGGCGAAAAACCTGCCCACGGGCGATACGCGCAGGTTCTATGGCCGCATCACGCGCGGCAAAAACGGGCAGCTGATGGCCGTCAACCCGCGCTTTGTGGAAGAGCGCTGCATACAGCCGGTGTACAAGCCCATCGAATCGCTGCCGCCCAAGACGATGCGCAGCCTGATCCGCGCGGCGCTGGACGCGGGCCGGTTCGACGACCCCCTGCCGGAAACCTTTCGCAGCCGCTACAGCCTGTGCCCGCAGCAGTTTGCGCTTAGGCAGGCGCATTTCCCGGAAACCCAGGAAGCGCTGCTGGAAGCCCGCCGCCGCCTGGCGTTTGAGGAGCTGGCGCTGTTCCAAACGCATCTGCTGGAGCTGCGCCACAGGAACCCCGTGGGGGTGGTGATCCCCGGCGGCGAAGCATTGCAGGCGGAGTTCTGGGCCGGGCTGCCCTTCGCGCCGACCGGAGCGCAACGGCGCGTTCTGTCCGAAATCGCGAAGGATATGGAAGCCAGAGGCCCCATGGCACGGCTGGTGCAGGGAGACGTGGGCAGCGGCAAAACGGCGCTGGCGTTCGGCGCGCTGTACTTGGCGGCAAAAGCCGGGTTCCAGGGCGCGCTGATGGCGCCCACGGAAGTGCTGGCCGCGCAGCATGCCAAGACCGCCGAAAGGCTGCTGACCCCGATGGGGATCACCTTCGCGCTGCTGACCGGCAAGATGGGCGAAAAGGACAGGCGGCGCGCCAAGGAAATGGCCGCGGACGGCACCGCGCAGATCATCATCGGCACGCACGCGCTGCTGTCCGAAGGGGTCGAGTATCAGAACCTAGGGTTGGTTATTACCGATGAACAGCACCGCTTTGGCGTCAGGCAGCGGACGGCGCTTGCCGAAAAGGCGCGCGGGCCGGCGGCGAACGTGCTGGTGCTGTCGGCAACGCCGATTCCACGCACGCTGTCGCTGATCCTGTTCGGCGATTTGGATATCTCCATCGTCGATGAGCTGCCCCCAGGCCGCACGCCGATCAAGACCCATCAGGTGCCCGAGGCAAAGCGTCAGGGCATGTACGGCTTCCTGCGCGCGCAGGCGTCCGCCGGGCGGCAAGTGTATATCGTGTGCCCGCTGGTGGAGGAAAGCGACACGATGGATGCCATCTCCGCCGAAGTCATGTACAAGGATTTGGCTGAGGGCGCACTGAAAGGCCTCCGCCTTTCGCTGGCGCACGGCAAGCAGAAGCCCAAGGAGCAGGCCGACGCCATCGCCGCGTTCGCCAGGGGTGAAGCCGATGTGCTGGTCGCCACCACGGTGGTGGAGGTGGGCGTGGATGTGCCCAACGCCTCCGTTATGGTGATTGAAAACGCCGACCGGTTCGGGCTGTCGCAGCTACACCAGCTGCGCGGGCGCGTGGGGCGCGGCGCGGCGGAGAGCTACTGCTTCCTGCTGGGCGAGGCATCCGAGCGGTTGGATGTGCTGTGCGATACGACGGACGGGTTCATCATCGCGCAGAAGGATCTGGAGTTGCGCGGCCCGGGTGAATGGTTCGGCACCCGGCAGCACGGCGCGCCGGAGATGCCGGGCGCGGCGCTGTCAAACGATGTGCGGCTGCTGGCGGAAGCGCGCGACGCCGTAGAAAAAACGCTGGCCGACCCGCTGCGCGCGCACGAATCGCAACTGCTGCGCGAGGCGGCGCTCCAGCGGTTTGGCGGCACGGATGTGGGGTTTAACTAGGGTCGTTCTGAAAAGGGGGAAATGTGCAAGATGGCGCGGATTTTTCGCCAGATCAAGGCGCAAAGGCGCAGGAATAGCAGCGCTATTTCAAGCTTTTGCAACGCCGATATGGCGTAAAAGACGCTCATATTGCATCGTTTCCCCTTTTTCAGAATGACCCTAAAGCAGGCATGAAAGCGAGAACGTGCTATGATCCGTTTGCTTCCCATTGACAGGGGCAACTATGAGGAATGCCTCTCCCTTACCGTTTCGCAGGATCAACAGGCTTTTATCGCCACAAACCAGCGCTCGCTGGCGCAGGCGTACATCTACCGCGACCGCGCGCACCCTTACGCCATCTACGATGATGATCGCATGGTCGGGTTTGCGATGCTGATCCTGCACCCGGCAAAGGATGATTTCTACCTGTGGCGCTTCATGATTGACCAGCGCTACCAGGGGCGCGGGTACGGCAAGGCCGCGATGCGGCTTGTGCTGGACATTTTTAGGGAAGCCGGCGCGAAGTCAGTCGGGTTGGACTATGAAAAAACCAACACTGTTGCCGATGCGTTGTACCGCGGGTACGGGTTCGTGCCCACGGGCGAGGTGATCGGCGATCTGGTCGTGATGACGCTGGATGTAACGCAGCCGGGAGGAAACACATGATAAGTCTTATCCCCATCGATAAGAATAACTGTGAAACGTGCATGACGCTATCCGTTGCGGAAAGCCAGAAAGCGTTTGTGGCGACCAACCAGCGCTCGCTGGCGCAGGCGTACGCCTACCGCGACCACGCGCGCCCTTTCGCAATATTCAGCGATGATCAAATGGTCGGTTTTGTGATGCTGATGATGAACCCGGATAAAAACACCGCGTATCTTTGGCGCTTCATGATTGATCAGCGCTACCAGGGGCGCGGGTACGGCAAGGCCGCAATGCGCCGCGTGCTGGATGACCTGCGCGCATTGGGCATACAGGCCGTCACACTGGATTTTAGAGAAGGCAATACCATCGCCGAAGCGCTGTATCGCAGCGTTGGATTTCTGCCCACGGGCGAAATGAGCGATGGCAAAGTGAAAATGAAGCTGGATTTAACGGAGGGTGCCGTATGATACTTTCGGTCCTCACGCCGGAATACACCGTGGCGAAGCTGGCGGCGATGCCCGAAAAGCTGCCGGAAGGGTTCATTTCGCTGACAAAAACACGGGATGAACTGTCCCTGGTGTGCGAAAGCAGCAAAACGCCAACAGATGCATTGGTTTGCGAACCAGGCTGGCGCGCGCTAAAAGTGGAAGGTCCGCTGGATTTCTCGCTGGTGGGCATTCTTTCCCGCATCGCCGGGGCGCTGGCAAAAGCGGGCATCAGCATTTTCGTCATATCCACATACGATACGGATTACATTCTGGTCAAGGCGGACCGGTTGGATGCGGCGGTGGGCGCGCTGCGGAAAAGCGGAATGGACTGCCGCTGAAGGAGGCATCCGATGAGCACCGAAAAAAACATCGCCATAGCTTCGGCAAACGGTATAACCATCGATAACGTGCTTTTCCAAAGCAGAAGCGATTCAAGCGCGCTTGTTGTCGTTTTCCCAGGCATGGGATACAGTTGCGAAATGCCGCTGCTTTATTATTGCACCGAGACGGCATTGCAGGCAGGCTGCGATGTACTGAACCTAAAGTATTTCTTTCAGTGTTCCAATGCAAGGCATGACAACACGGAAGAGGCGCACCGGCAAATTTTCCGCGATTGTCATGCTGCAATAAAACGCTGCATGGCGCATGCGGAACAGTACCGCAAAATCATCTTTGCCAGCAAAAGCATCGGAACGGTGTTCGCGGCTGAAACAGCCCTGTTGCTTGACACGGCGGCGGTATCTCATTTTTTCCTTACGCCGGTGGACAAGCTAATCCCGCATGTAGGTGGCATGAAATGCACCGTCGTTGTCGGCGATAACGATCCCCACTGTTCCGCAGACAACATCAGCGCAATGCGCGCCTTGCCTGCATGCACGCTGCATGTGCTGGCCGGCATGGATCATTCGCTCGAAAACCCTTTGCATTATGGGGACAGCATAAAAGCATTGGCAATGGTGACTGATTTGTGGGTGGATTGCCTTCACACACTGCTGCAGCACTAGTGCAGCATCTTCAATTTTGCAAAAGTGAAAGGAGCCATTACCATGAAACACTCCTATGTAAGCTTCCTCACGGGCAACGTTCCCGCGATGCGCGCTTTTTACGAAGCGATATTTGGCGAAACAGCGGAAGGCGATGACATTCACTGCGGGCTATCCGCGGGCGGTATGTCCCTCATCTTCTACGCTAAATCCGCTGCGCGCGATGACATGGGCATGTCGCTCGACCCCGCTATGCACGGCGGCAACGTGCTTATCGGCTTTGACGTTGCCGATGTGGATGCGGAATTCGCGCGCCTTGCGCCCCTCGGCGTAGATTTCGTCACCACCCCCACCACCTGGCCGTGGGGCGCGCGCTCCTTCCATTTCCGCGACCCGGATGGCAACATCATCTGCTTTCACATGCGCGCTACTGCACAGTAACCCCCTGCCGGTACTGCACAGGCGTTACCCCCATGTACTTCTTAAACCGCCGGATGAACCCGGATGCGTCATAATACCCCACCTGGGCGCAAATGTCCTTGATGGAAAGTTCCGTCTTAGACAGCAGCGCCTTTGCTTTTTCCATCCGAAGGCGCAGCAGGTATTCGGATGGGCTCATGCCCACCGCCTCTTTGAAGTCAAGCGACAGGCGGACCGAGCTGATCGAATACGCGTCTGCAATGGCGCTCATGGATAGGCTTGGGTCTGCAAAGTGTTCCTCCATGAACAGCATGATCTCGCGGATCACCGGGTGCGCATGTACCCTGGACAGGTCGGGCGGCTGGTCTTCGCCGCGCCCTGTCTCCTGCATGCCCTGGAACCGCTGCGCGCTGGTATCATCCGATACGGCGCTGTTTTCATAGTCGGCGCTGGCCTCCAGATACGCGCCGCCGATGCGGGCAAAGTCATCATACACCGCGCTTTCCGATACCATTGCGCCAAACCCCGCCGCAACCCTTTGCGGCCAGTCGGCAAGCGCCGTCTGATCCTGCGAAAACAGCACGAACAGGAACTGCTCCTTGGATACAAGCTCCGCGCCGTACCCGGCGGTGCCGCCTTTCTCCATCGCCTCATCAATGCGGAAGCGCGCGCTTTCTTCCGGCGGCAGCGTCACCAGCGCCACCAGGTAATGCGGCTTATCGATGGAAAGACCCAGCGTCGCGGCCATCGTTACGGCATCTTCCCTGGCGCGGAAACGGCCCTTCACCAGGTGCAGAATAAACGCGGAGCGCAGTGCGGGCAGGCTTTCATCCAGCTTGCTGGACAGGTCCTCGTTTTGCCCCATCAGCGCTTCAATCCCGCTGTGAATCGCCTCAAAATCGTCGGCGAACGGCTCCGACGCGCCCAGGAAATGCCGCAGCTCCCGAATGGGCTTCGTGTGGCGGCGCGATAAGTAAAAGATTAGCAGCATGCAAGGCACCGACAGCGCCAGCAGAAACCCCACAAACCCAAGCTGCGCGCGCAGCGTGCTTTGCCGGATGCTGGACAGCGGGATCACCGTGACATAGCGCATCTGATGCTTCGCGGCGGCCTGCGCCACCAGCAGGTAGCCCGTGCCATCGCTCGTGATCTCTGTGACCAGCGTACCGGTCAGCCCTTCTACTGCGGAAAGAATCATGTCATCCGGCAGCGGCAGTCCCCGGTCGGCCACCAGCACCTGGTCGCCGGTCAGGATGTAGGTGCCGCGCGGCTCCTTGATTTCATCGGCGAACAACTGGTGGAATGTGCTTTCCTTGACCATGAAAATGGCGCTGGCTGTCTTCCGCCCGGCATCCGTGACGGACGCGATAAACGTGACCATCTGGGCGCTGGTGCCATCCAGCATCAGGCTTTCCACTCTCTGGCACGGCAAGATGGAAAGCGCCGCATCGCCGCGAATCAGCGACAGCAGCGTTTCCGGCGCGGTTAATTCAAAGCGCATCAGGTCATCAAGGAACAGATCCAGCGGCATTGATGTGGAGGATGAATAAAGATAGGTATCTTCCGCAAAGATCAGGTACAGCTGGTTGACAAACCCGGTCGTCACCGTATACGGGACCAGCTGCTTTTTCAGGTGGTACGCCTTTTCCGGCTGCTCGCTGAAGCGGAAGGGCTCGATGTACGGCGATAGGCCGATCTGGTTAGCGATGGTCAGCATGGAGGCGATGTACTGCTCGTTTTGCGCGCGGATTGTCGCCAGCTTGTTGATGTTAGAATCGATAATATTCTCGCGCACGGTGGATGCGTATGTTCTGTTCATGAAAATGCCCACGCCGAACACCAGCGCAAGGATGATCGCCGTGTAGGACACCATATAGCGCACCAGCGTGGAGCGCGTCAAAGACCGCGCGCGGGCGATCACGGCGCGGCCTCGTTTGCCTTGTCAAGGTAGCCGTCGTACGCCTCCTGGTACAGGCGAACATATTCCGCCGCGCCGAGCCCGTCAAACGCATCGATAAATTGCTGCCAGGATGCGTCTGTCACCCCCTGGGTGATGAAGCCCGTCAGCGCCTCGGTCACATGCTTGTCAATCTCGTTGTAGATGCGGGTGGCGCGCGTGTTCTGGTCGGCGGGCATCACGGCGATATCCGTCAGGTATTGGAATGATTTGTATTCCATCACGCCCGCCTCCGCGTAGGTGCGGCAGTAGGCGGCCTTTTCCGCGCGGTGCGGGGCCATTTCGTATACGCTCCGGTAGTACGCAGGCGGCGCGAAAAACTGCCCGCAGATCACCGGCACCCGCTTGTACAGCTCGTTATCCGGCGGCACATACTTCACGCGGTACCTGCCGTCCTCACCCATTTCCAGCGTTTCGCCTATTTCGCCGTTTTGGGATATCATCATGGTTTCCGTTTCAAACTGCGCATCCAGCCAGCGCAGCGTTTCCTCTATGTGCCGGTTCGCGGTGGTCAGCGCCGCGCCGAATTCGATCCGCTCCAGCGTGGCGGATACCTGTGGCGCGTAGCCTTCCGCCGCAACGGGCAGCATCAAAGTGAACTGTGATGCGATTTCGGGCGACAGCGCCGTATTTGATAGCCGCCAGTACGTCATCAGCCCGCCGGATTCGCGGTTCAGCTTGGCGCTCCACAGGTTGGAATTTTGCGTGATGCATTCGGGGTCCAGCAGCCCTTCCCGGTAGAGGGTGTGCAGCCACTCCGCGCACTCGCGGAACCCCGGCGCCAGCGGGGCCAGCCGCACCGTATCATCCGGCGCGATGAACAGGTAGCTTTCGTAGTTCAGCGGTATGCCAAAGAACTGAAACGCGTTGTACACGCCGTTGTTTTCATCGTTGAATGTGGCCTGATACGGCGCGCCGCCAAGGCCCGCCGCCTTGAACGCGCGCAGCGTGTCCGTCAGTTCGTCTACCGTGGTGGGGATTTCAAGGCCCAGCTGATTAAGCCAATCCCGGTTGATGAACCAATGGCCGTTGGTGTTCACATCCTGCGAAATGAGGAAGCCGACATAGTAGATGTGCCCGTCGGACGCGCGGTTTTCCGGCAGGCCGGAGTTTTGCAGCCGCTCCCAGTAGATGGGCATGTACTCGGGCAGCAGGTCTTCCAGCGGGATCAGCAGGCCCTGCGCCACGCCAAACTCTTCCACATCCACCGTGCCGCGCAGCACCACATCGGCAAGGTCGCCCGACGCGAACATCAGGTTCAGCCGGGTGGTCCAGTCCGCCTCTTTTACTTCTTCAAAATTGATGTGCACGCCGGTTTTCTCTTCCAGCGCATCATAGAACCACAGGTTCGCGAAATCGATGGCCTGGTTGTCCAGCTCGAACTGGAAGGCATCCAATGTAACGGGAGCTGAGGCAGTCTGTGTGGTTTTGGGCGCGCAGGCACACAGGCAAAGACCGGCAAGCAGTATCAATGCCGCCGTGCATAGCGTTTTCAGCTTTTGCATCCTCTTCCCTCCCGAAACAGATCGCCGCAGCGCGTCCACGCTGCGGCGACCTTCCGCTACTAACGGTATTGTATCACAGGCAGTTGTTACTTTGCAAGATATGCATCGTACGCGTTTTGGTACAATTCCACATACCTGTCCGCACCAACCTTCACCGCCGTATCCAGGAAGTTCTGGAAGCTTTGATCCGTCACGCCGTTTACGATGAAGTTGGTGATGGATTCCTTCATGAAGGTTTCAAGCTCCGTGAACAGGCGGGCCAGCTCGATCGCGTCATCCGCGGAGGGCTTTACCAGGTACTGCAGGTACTGGAAGGATTTCGGCTCCAGCACGCCCGCTTCCGCGTATTCCTTGCTGTAGTTGTAGCGCTCCACGCGGTGCGGCGGCATTTCGTAAATCTCAAAGTAGTAGTCGCCCGGGGCAAAGAACTGGCCGTGGTACACCGGCACAACGCTGTACAGGCCGTTGTTCTCGGGGATGGAAACGATCTCGTACTTGCCCGCGTCGTTGATCTTGATGGTATCTTCGATGGGGCCGTTGCCGCCGATGGGGCCGTTGACGGATACCATCATGGTCTCGGTTTCAAACTGCGCATCCAGCCAGCGCAGGGTTTCGGGCACATGCTTGTTGGCAATGGTCAGCGCCGCGCCCATCGTGGGGATTTCCAGGATCTGCGGCACCTGCACATCGTAGCCTTCGGCCTTCGGGGGCAGGATGGAAACAAACTGATCCACAATTTCCGGCTGCAGCGCGGTGTTGATCAGGCGCAGGTATGTCGTGAAGCCGTTCAGCCCGGCGTTCATCTTTGTGCCCCACAGGTTGGAATCCTGCGTCAGCGCTTCAGGGTCCATCAGGCCTTCGGCGTACATATCATGCAGCCATTCGCACGCGGCACGGAAGCCCGGCGCGTTGCCGATGAAGTACACATCATCATTGGCATCGATGGCGGCGTACACGAAGCGGTTCAGCGGCACGCCGAACATCGCGAAGTGGGTGTACACGCCCTGCGTCTGGTGGATCAGGTCGGCGGCGTTCATCGGCACTTCGTCAGCAATGCCGTTGCCGTTGGGGTCGCCGTTTTTGAACGCGCGGAGCACTTCCGTCAGCTCATCCACGGTGGTGGGGATTTCAAGGCCCAGCTTATCCAGCCACGTTTTGTTGATGAAGAAGTTGCCGTCATGGTTGACGTTTTGCGCGGTCAGGTTGCCGATGTAGTACATTTTGCCGTCTGACGCCGGGATGGAATCATAGGCGTTGTTCATGTACAGGCGGCTGTAGTAGTTGGGCATGTACTCTTCGATCAGGTCATCCAGCGGCAGCAGAATGCCCTGGGTCACGCCGTATTCTTCGACATCCATGAAGGAGGGGCGCAGGATCATGTCCGGGTATTCGCCGGATACGAACATCAGGTTCAGCTGTGTGCGCCAATCGCCGTCCTTGACGCACTCAAACTCCACATGGATATTGGTCTTTTCTTCCAGCTGCTGGAAGAACCACAGGTTTTCAAAGTCCATCTGTTGGTTTTCCAGCTCATACTGGAACGCGCGCAGGGTGATCTTTTCTTCGACGATGGGGAATTCCGCCAGGGCTGCGCCCGCCAGGGACAGCGTGAGCAGCGCCACAAGGAACAGAGCTACCATTTTTTTCATGGGATTCTCTCCTTTCAATCTTTCATCAAAGCCGTAGCCGGCTTGAATGAACTACCCTTTCAGCGACCCAATCATAACGCCCTTGACGAAATACTTCTGCATGAACACATACAGCAATACCGCCGGGCCGGTGGATACCACGATGCAGCAATACTTGGCCACAGCAGCCTTTCGGATGGCGTCGGTCATGCCCTTGATGTCGTCGGCGTATGCGCTGAAAAACGAATCCGACTGCGTGGTGGTTACCGTGGCCAGCACCTCGCGCAGGATGGTTTGCAGCGGCAGCTTACCCCTGTCGCGGATGTACACCAGCGCGGTGAAGAAGTCGTTCCATCTGGCCACGCCGTAGTACACGCACAGCACCGCCACGATTGTGCCGCTAAGGGGCAGCACCACGCGGAAGAACACGGTGAAGTGGTTCGCGCCGTCGATCATCGCGGCCTCGTACAGTTCACCCGGTACGGTGGTGGCGATGTAGGTTCTGGCGACCATCAGGTTCCAGACCGATACGCAGTTGATGATGATCATGATGGTGCGCGTGTTGTACAGGCCCAGGGTTCGCATCATCAGGAAGGTGGGGATCAGGCCGCCGGTGAAGAACATCGTAAACACGATGATGAAGTTGAAGAAGCCCTTGCCGATAAACTTGCGGCTGAGCGCGTAGGCAGCCGCCAGCGTTACCGCAACGGAAAGCGCCGAGCCCGCCACGGTATAGAAAATGGCGTTCACATAGGAATTCCACAGCTCTTTGTGCTGGAACACCGCCTCATAGCCCATCAGCGAAAAGTCCTTGGGCCAGATGAGCACCTTGCCCATGCTGACTGCGTCCGGGTCGGACACGGATGCGATGATGATCAGCCACAGCGGGTAGAGGATCAGCGTCAGCATGATGATCCAGAAGATCAGGTTGATCGTGTCAAATATCTTGTCGCCGCGCGTTTTCGCGATTTTTACACTGCCGGGTTTCGCTAGATGCAGGTCCATGCACAACGTCTCCTTCCCTTAAAATAGGCTGGTATCGCCAACCCTTTTCGATATGAAATTGACCGAAATGATCATCACAAAGTTGATCACGTTCACGCACAGCCCGATGGCCGCCGTGTACGAAAACTGCGCCTTGCCAAGGCCCATGTTGTACACATACACGCCGATGATATCCGAAACCGACATGTTGCCCGATGTCTGCATCAGCAGCGCCTTGTCCGTGTTGGAGCCAAGCAGGCTGCCGCAGCTTAGAATCAGCATCATCGTGGCGATGGGCAGCAGGTGCGGGATATCGATCGATGTGATTTTCTGCCACTTGGTGGCGCCGTCGATGGTGGCGGCTTCGTACAGTTCCGGGTCGATGGCGGTCAGCGTGGCGATGTAGAGGATCGTGTTCCAGCCCGCGTGCTGCCAGATGTCGGAGCCTATGAACAGCGGGCGGAACCATTTGGGCTCAATCATGAAAAAGATGGATTTGCCGCCCAGCCCTTCGATTAGCTTGTTGACAATGCCGCTGGTGGGCGAAAAGAACAGGTACAGCATGCCCGCCATGACCACTGTGGAGATAAAATGCGGCACATAGATGGCCGTTTGCGTAAACTTCTTGAGCTTCGACCTGTCAAACTGGTTGAGCATGATGGCCAGGAAAATGGGGATCGGGAACCCGAACAGCAGCCCGTACAGGTTCAGCAGAAAGGTATTGGCGAACAGCCGCCCGCAGTAGTAGGCGTTAAAGAAATCGGTGAAGTTTTTCAGGCCCACCCATTTGCTGCCGGTGATGCCGAATACCGCCTTGTAGTCGCGGAAAGCGATCTGGATGCCGTACATCGGCAGGTAGCAAAACACGATGAAGAACGCAATCGCCGGCAGCAGCAGCACATAGATCTGCCAATCGTTCGACAGCCTGCGCCCTACGCGCCGCCAGGAAAACTGCCTGCGGGGCTTTGTGGTGACCATCGGCCTCATTCCTTCCGCTCGGTATGGCCGGAGTGTAGCACAGTCGAAACCAAATATAAATCGGCTAAATTTTTGCCTATATCGAACAAGTTATCTTTGTGTTATAAAGGAAAGAGTTCAAGGAGAAAGGGGAGGGATGCATGCGGATTCCTGAAACAAGCGTTGCCTTTCACACGGCGGATGCCGGGATGCAGCGCGTGTATGACGACGCTGTGCGCAAATGCCGGCTGAACCTGACGGACTTTTGCGGGCGTCGGGTGTTGGTGGAAGGCGGCGGGTATGAAAAAATCTGGCTGGAAACGCAGCCCATGGGCGGCGAAATGTACGCAAAAAGAGACGTGCAGGCCGCGCTGAATAACCAGCTTCTGTTCATGGAAACCCAGCGGGCCGACGGCCGGATGCCCGGCAGCATCACGGTGGAAAACGGCAAAATTGTGCCGCAGTTCAATAAATTCCAGGGGTTTTGCTTCCCGGAACCGGCGCTGAATCTGTACTATTGGATCGGCAAGGACAGGGAATATTTATCGCTTTTGTATGACAGCCTGATCAAACTTGATGCGTATCTGTGGCGCGTGCGCGACAGCAACTCAGACGGCTGCCTGGAAAGCTGGTGCGTCACCGACACCGGCGAAGACGGCGCGCTGCGCTACGGCGACGCCCCCTTCTGGTGGACGGAGGACGCCCCGCCCACGGACGCGCAGGTCGTCCCCATCCAGTCGATGGACTTCATGAGCTTCTCTTTTGCCGCCAGGGATGCATTGGCGAAAATTTCGCCTATTCTGGGCGACGAAAAAGCTGCATACTGGCGTGCCAAAGCGGACGATGTGCGGGCGAAAATGCGCGCGTATCTGTGGGATGACGCGCGCGGCGCGTGCTTCGACCGGGATAGGCACGGGCGCGTGATGGATACCCTGCTGCACAACAACCTGCGCGTGATGTACTGGGGCGCGTTTGATCAGGCGATGGCGGACCGGTTCGTAAGGGAACACCTGCTAAACCCTGCTGATTTCTGGACGCCGTTCCCGCTGCCCTCCGTGGCGGCGAGCGATCCTCTGTTCCGCAACAACCCCGGCAACGACTGGAGCGGCCAGCCGCAGGGGCTGACGTACCAGCGGGCCATCCGCGCGCTGGAGCGGTACGGGTACCAGGGGCTGCATATCCCGCTGGCAAATAAGCTGATCGGCGCGGTGGGCGCGGCGGGCGTGTTCCCGCAGCAGTTTGATGCGTTCACCGGCAAACCCGGCAGCGGCAAGGACGGCTACGGCCCCACGATGCTGGCCGTGCTGGAGTACATCGAACGCCTGCACGGCGTTCACCTGGAAGGCGATGAGCGCTGGTGGGGCGCGGCGGGCGGCACAGAGACGGAATACACGCAGGCGATTGATGATGTGACATACACGCTGCGCTGTGACGGCAAAACGGCGCACGCGCAGGTAAACGGGCGCGAGGTGGCCGTGTTTGACGCGGGGCAGCGGCTGGTTACCGACGCGGCAGGCAATCCAATGAAACGAATCCCTTTGAAAGGAACTGTTGAAAATGCGGCGCGATGAAATCCACATGCGCGACCCGTTCGTGTTCGCCCAAAACGGCGCGTACTACCTATTTGGCACCACGGACCCGAACTGCTGGCGCGGCCCCGCCGAAGGCTTTACCGCCTTCGAAAGCCGCGATCTTGCGGAGTACACCCCTCTGGGCCGCGTGTTCGCCCCGGGCGGTGGCTTCTGGGGCACGGAAAATTTCTGGGCGCCCGAACTGCACGCGTGGCACGGCGGCTATTACCTGTTTGCATCGTTCAAAGCGCCGGGGCATCATAGGGCCACGGCGATCCTAGAGGCGGACAGCCCGCGCGGCCCGTTCCGCCCGCACGGCGCGCCGTTTGTTACGCCCGAAGGCTGGGAATGCCTGGACGGCACGCTGCATGTAGATGCGGCCGGCAACCCTTGGCTCGTATTCTGCCATGAATGGGTGCAGGTGGGCGACGGCGAAATTTGTGCGCTGCCACTTAAGGATGACCTTTCCGGCCCGGCGGGCGAAGCAATCAAGCTGTTCACCGCATCGGAAGCGAAATGGGTAGCGCAAGTGCACCATTCCAGCGGGATCGACGGGTATGTGACAGACGGGCCGTTCATGGTATACCCGAAGCAGGGTGGCCTTTGGATGCTATGGAGCAGCAAAAGTGAAACGGGCTACGCCATCAGCCTGGCCATCAGCGAAAGCGGGGATATTCAGGGCCCCTGGCGGCAGCAGGAACGGCCGATCTTTTGCGGCGACGGCGGGCACGGCATGGTGTTTCGCACGCTTTCCGGGGAACTGATGCTGACCATCCACACCCCCAACAGCACCCCCGAGGAACGCCCCATCTTCCTGCCTATCCGTGAAACCGCAGAAGGGATGGTGCTTTCATAATGCAGTGGATACATGTCAGGCTGGACGGGCCGGGCGGCGTGGCAATGGCAAAGCCCGTGCTGGAATCGGTATACGCAAGCGACCTGTCCTTTGAACCGGATGAGCGCCGGCAGCGCATCCTGCCGGATGGCACGGTGGAACTATGCGTAACGCAAACGCCGTACATCGTGTTTGCCAAGCTTAACCTGCCGCTGTACGGCAACCTGTGGGTGATGGCCGACAACCAGGGCCAGGGGTACACCGGCGATTTTGTGGATTTCGTCAGCGAGGCCGTGCGCACCTATCTGTGGGAAGCTGGACGGCGCGGCGAGGGCATCGACCTTTCCGTGGAGGCGCGCGGGCACCTTGCCGCCGCCGAGGAGTTCGCCCACCTGGCCGACAGGGGCAATTCTACCGCCGAAAATAGGCTGTACGCGCTGTCCCACGCGGTGTACGCCGCCGAGGCCGCGCTGGTGGAAAGCGCGCGGCAAAAGGTGTTCGCCGCCCCGCGCAGCGATCTGCTGCTGGGGTGCAACTTCTCGCGGTTTACATCGCCCGGGTCGCGCTACGCCAAATTTTTTGCGCAGGCTTTTGATTTTGCGACGCTGCCCTTCTACCCGTACCGCACGGTGCACGCCGGGCGCGGGCAGTATGATTACGCCTACATCGACCAGGCGCTGGATTTTCTGGATAGCAAGGGCATCAAGGCGAAGGGGCATCCGCTGTGGTTCGGCCACCAGCAGGTGAACCCACCGTGGCTGTTCGGGCAGGATTTTGACGCGCTTTCAAAGGATGCGCGCGACATCGCGCATCATCATGTGGCAGCGTACAAGGGCCGCGTGGACGTGTGGGACGCGATGAACGAAGCGCACGACTGGGCCAACTGCTTTGAGCTGACGCAACCGCAGCTAATAGACCTCACGCGCACCACCTGTGACGCGCTGCGCGAAGCAAACCCGAATGCCACCGCCATCGTCAACATCTGCCTGCCGTTCGCGGAATACGTTGCGGGGCGGTACGTTTGCTACGGCTCGCTGCCGGAAAGGGTGCGCTCGCCGCTGTCATATTTCAGGGCGCTGCTGGATGCGGGCGTTGCATTCGATGTGACCGGCATTCAGCTGTACTTCCCCGCGCGCGATCTGGTAGCGGTGGACCGCATGCTTTCCGTGTTCGCCGCGCTTGGGAAGCCCATCCACATCACCGAAATGGGCGTAAACGGCGGCACGCGCGGCACGGCAGGGCAGGCGGGCAGCAACTGGCCGCAGCTTTCCATGTCGGAAGGCACATGGCACGGCGGCTGGAACGAGCGCACGCAGGCCGACTGGATGGAGCAGTTTTACACCGTCGCCGCCGCGCGCGATGAGATCAAAGCGCTGACGTGGTGGGATTTTATCGAGCCGTCGTTTTCCGGAAACGGCGCGTTTTTGTACGAAGATGAAAACCCCAGGGAGATGTTTTTTAGGCTGCTGGCGCTGAAGGAAAAAATTATCAGCAGGGCGAAGGCTTGACAATTTCGCCGGGGGTGGGTTATACTACCCCCGGCCAATGTACACACAGTATTGTCGGCGTGAGTTCGAAGATACCACGCCATAAATGGATTTCGTAAGAAATTACTACCTTGGCCCATCCAATGAAAGCGCAGGTATGACCATACGATGAGAAACCGCTAACCGTCCGCATTTGCACCGCTGGCATAGGGCCGGCTTGTCTGCGTATGGAAAGGGGTTTTCATCATGTCTCTGCTGCTTCGCGCAGAAAATTTGCGCGTTCTTTTCGGTATCCGTACCATTTTTGACATCCCGACAATTGAAATATTTGACGGCGACAGGATCGGCCTGGTCGGCGATAACGGCGCGGGCAAAACCACGCTGCTGTCCGTTTTGCACGGGGACACAGCGCCCGATGAGGGCCTTGTGGAGCGCCACGCGAACAGCGCGGTGGTGCGCCAATTCGGCGATGCGGAGGACTCCCCCGCCGATGCCGCCGCATTCGCACGCCTGAACGCCAAATCTGCCATTCATGAAGGCATGAGCGGCGGCGAACTGGAACGCCTGCGCATCGCAAGGGCGCTGTCCGTGCGCGCGCCGTTGCTGTTTGCCGATGAACCCACCACGAACCTTGATTTCGGCGGCGTGGCGGAGGTGCGCCGCGCGCTGTCTGCGCACCGGGGCGCGCTGGTGCTGATCAGCCATGACCGGCAGCTGCTGGATGACCTGTGCACCGTCATCTGGGAACTGGAAGACGGCAAGCTCACCGTGTTCCCGGGCAACTATTCCGCTTATCTGGGGCAAAAAACGCTGGAGCGCGACTTTCAGCGCTTTGAATACGATCAGTACCGCCAGGAACAGGCGCGGCTGCGCTCCGCGATGATCGGCGTCAAGGAATCATCCAAATCCCTACGCAAAACGCCCAAGCGCATGGGCAACAGTGAGGCGCGCCTGCACAAGCGCGGCATCGGCCAAATACAGGAAAAGCTGGATAAAACATCCAAGGCGATACAAAGCCGGCTGGATAACATGGAGGTCAAGGAGCGCCCGCGCGAGGAGGCCCAAATCCGCATGGAGATTGCGGGCCGCGGCGGCGTCACCAGCCAAACCGCCGTGCGTGCCGACAGCCTCACACTTGTGGCGGGCGGCAAAACGCTGCTGAATCGCCAGGCGTTTTCGCTGCCCACAGGGAAGCGCACGGTGCTGGTCGGCCCGAACGGCTGCGGCAAAACCACCCTTTTGAACGCCATCCGGGATGACATGAGCGGCATCCGCATCAGCCCGGGCGTCACCATCGGTTGGTACGGGCAGGAAACGCTGGATACGCTGGATGGCGATCTCACATTGCTTGAAAACATCATGCGCGAAAGCGCGCAGCTGGAAAGCGTGGTGCGCACGGTGCTGGCCCGTATGGGGCTGACCGCGCAGGATATGAACAAGCAGGCGGCCATCCTCTCCGGCGGGGAGCGCGCCAAAACGGCATTGGCTCGGCTTATGGTGGGCCACGCCACGCTGCTGCTCCTCGATGAACCGAGCAACCACCTGGACCTGCACGCGCTGGAATCGCTGGAAGAGATGCTTTCTGCGTACGAGGGCACGCTGCTGATGGTAACCCATGACCGCCGCCTGATCGACCGCGTAGCGCAGCGGCTGGTGCTGTTCGAAAACGGCGGGCTGACCGAATTTGACGGAAACCTGACCGAACTGGAGCAGTTCCGCGCGCGAAAAGACGCCCCGGACAGCGCACTGACCGCGGATGTGCTGCAAATGCGCATGGCCGCGTTGCTGGCCCGGATGAGCGCGCCGAAAAAGGGCGACAAGCACGAAGCGTTGGAAGCGGAATATGACCAAATGGCGGAAGAGTTAAAGCAGATTCGCGGGAAAAAATGAGCGGACATGCCCACGGATGAGCCGTCGGTCCGGACTACCGCACCCGCCAGCGGATGGCTTCCACCATGTCCAGCGCGGCAGTCTCAATCCGCTTGGGCTGCTGTGCGAAAAACTCCACAATCGACTTCTCGTTTTTGATGTTCCATATCCCTGCGACGCGCCCGTTTACCGCGATCGTCGGGTTGCAGATGCCGGATTTCAGGATCACCCGGCTCTTGTATTCCGCCGGCAGCACCGCGCTGCGGTCAGAATAGGACACGATCAGCGGGTCAAAACCGGAAAGCAGCGTAAGCTCCGGAATATCGGCGGTGTCATGGTCGCCAGCGTCGTAATACCTGCTGCCGTTCAGCTCAAAGCTGTCAAGGTCATCCAGCGGCAGCTTGCGCAGTTTGTTCGCTTCCTCTTTCCAGAAGCCGAAGAACCACGCCGCGTCCGCAAGCGTCGCCGGGCCGTACGCGGCAAAAAACCTGCGGAGCAGTTCGGGCAGCACCTCTTCCTGGGTCTGCGTCGGCTCGGCGGAAATCAGGTCAAAGTCACGGCTGGGCATCTCGCGGACGGCCACCGGCCCGCGCCTGGCCAGGCGCACGAAAATGCCGCCCCACGGGGAAAACATCGCTTCAAGCAGTTTAGGGTCATACTGTGCCGCAAAAATGCGGCGGAATTCGGCGCGCGAAAACACGCCGTCTTCCATGTACCGAAGCACCTCATCCGCAAATTCTTCCACGGTTTCCTTGCCGAAATAGCCGTCCAGGTAGGTTTCATCCGTGTGCAGCGCAAGCAGCTGCGGCAAATCTTCATACACCACGCCGTGCAGGGTGCCGCGGTAGAGCCACGTTTTGGTCAGCCCCGTTTTCCAGCCCATGATGTCCGCACCGCGAATGAGCGCCGAAAACGGCACATTGCGGTAGAACCAGCTGTGCAGGCCGAGCAGCTCATGCGAGAGCGTGGCGAGATCCTCGCATTTTCGCGACAGGTACAGCCCGTGCATGCGCTTGCGAACGATATGCTCCGTCAGGTTCATTTCAGACATATGCGACCTCTTTGCGCTGTTTTGCGTAGAGTATACCATGAAGCCTACCGTAAGAAAAGCAGAGGCCGCGCGATTTCATTTTGCGCTTTCCGCTTGACAACACGCCCCATTCCCATTATACTACGAAAAACGCGATGATGGGGAAGAGTAAGCGCCTTCCTATGCGTCAGAGAGATCCCGGTTGGTGCGAGGGATCGGCACACAGGCGCTGAATACACCCTGGAGCATAGCCGTGAACGCTGCCCCTATGGGGCAAGTAGCGGTTGCCGGTGCGCCGGATACAGCGCGACCAGAGGGCGAATATACTGCGTGTTGTTCGCCGAACGGAAGTGGTATCGCGTTTCAAGACGCCTTCTAGCGATGGAAGGCGTTTTTTTCATTCAAAGCCACTGCGCTTTCACGAAAAAGGAGGCACCCCATGACGACAGCGAACCTGACCTTTGCCAAACGGTTTGACGGCGTGACCGGCAGCGCCATCCGCGATATCCTGCGCCTGCTCGGCGTGCCGGGCATGATTTCATTCGCGGGCGGAAACCCCGCCGCGGCCGCGCTGCCCGATGCGCTGATCACGGAATTGGCGGCGGATGCGATGAAAAAGCACGGCAAGGCGCTGCTGCAATACGGCGCGACGGAGGGCTTCATGCCCTACCGCGTGGAGGCCGCGCGCTTTTTGAAAGAGGATGCCGGGCTTGATATCACCGAGGCGCACATCCTGCCCACGACGGGTTCCACGCAGGCTGTCGATCTGCTGCTGAAAGCGCTGATCGACGAGGGCGATGTGGTGCTGGTGGAGGGGCCGTCGTTCCTGGGGTCATTGCAGGCGATGAAGCTGTACGGCGCAAGGCTTGTGCCCGTGCCGATGGATGACGGCGGGCTGATGCTGGATGCGCTGGAAGAGGCGATCAAACAGCATCATCCGAAAATCCTGTACACCGTGCCGAACTTCCAGAACCCGACCGGCGTCACGCTGGCGGCGGACCGGCGCGAAAAGATCGTGCGGCTGGCGGAAAAATACGATTTCGTCATCGCGGAGGATGACCCGTACCGCGGCCTGCGCTACCAGGGCACCGCGCTGCCCACTCTGTTTTCTTACGATACGGAGGGCCGCGTCGTCTACCTGACCAGCTTTTCCAAGCTCATCGCGCCGGGTCTTCGCGTGGGCGCGGCGGTCACAAAGCACGAAGCGCTACTGAGGAAGCTGACCGTAGGCAAGCAGAGCGCCGACTGCCACAGCACCAGCCTTTCGCAGGCCATTGTGGCGGAATTCATGGAACGCGGCCTGCTCGCCCCCCATGTCACCAGCATACTGGGCAAGTATCGCGACCAACTGAACGCGATGCTTAAAGCGCTGGAAGCGTTCCCGAGGGGCGTCACCTATACCAAGCCCGATGGCGGCCTGTTCGTATGGGCGGCGCTGCCGGAGGGCATGAACGCGGTGGAAATGCTGAAAACAGCGGTGGACCGCAAGGTCGCGTATGTTCCCGGCACGCACTTTTACGCGGACGGCGGGCACGAAAATACGCTTCGGCTCAACTTTTCCAACAGCGATGTGGAAACAATAGGCCGGGGCATGGAGATACTCAAACAAATCATTCTGGAGGGATAACCAATGCACGTTTTAGATACGCTCAAGGAGCGCGGATTTCTGGCGCAGATCACCTTCGAAGAAGAACTGTACGAACAGCTGAAAGAGCCGACCATCTTCTACATCGGCTTTGACCCCACCGCCGACAGCATGCACATCGGCCACTACATTCAGGTGATGGCGATGGCGCACATGCAGCGCGCGGGGCACAGGCCTATCGCGCTGATGGGCGGCGGCACCGGCATGGTTGGCGACCCATCCGGCAAGGCGGACCTGCGCAAGGTGCTGACGCCGGAAGATATTCAGCGCAACGTCGACGGCATCAAACAGCAGATGTCCCGCTTCCTGGAGTTCGGCGAGGGTAAGGCGTTTATCGTCAACAACGCAGACTGGCTGCTGCAACTGAATTATGTGGAATTCCTGCGCGAAATCGGCACGCATTTTTCCGTAAACCAGATGCTGACCGCCGAATGCTACAAGCAGCGCATGGAAAAGGGCCTGACATTCCTGGAGTTCAACTACATGCTGATGCAGGCGTACGATTTCCTTGAGCTGTTCCGCCGCTACGGCTGCCGCCTGGAAATGGGCGGGGATGACCAGTGGAGCAACATCCTGGCGGGCGCGGACCTGGTGCGCCGCAAGGAGCGCGAGAAGGCATTCGCGTGCACCACCAAGCTGCTGCTGACCTCAGACGGCGTCAAGATGGGCAAAACCGTCAAGGGCGCACTGTGGCTGAACCCGGAAAAGACCACGCCGTACGAGTTCTACCAGTACTTCCGCAACGTGGATGACGCGGATGTTAGCAACTGCCTGGCGCTGCTGACCTTCCTGCCGATGGATGAGGTGCGGCGGCTGGCTGCCCTGGAAGGCAGCGAAATCAACGAGGCCAAGCGCGTGCTGGCATACGAGGTCACGAGGCTTATCCACGGCGATGAAGAGGCCGACAAGGCCAAGCAGGCCGCGGAAGCGCTGTTCAGCGGCGGCGCGCTGGCCGGTTCCGTGCCGACAACAACCGTGACGGCGGAAGCGCTGAACGAGGACGGACGCGTCACCACGCTGCTGGCGCAAGTGAACCTGGCCAAGTCGCGCGGCGCGGCACGGAAGCTGATCGAGCAGGGCGGGGTTAGTATCGGCGACGATAAAATTACCGATGTTGACGCCCGCATCACCCCCGATATGATCCCTGAAGACGGCCTGATGCTGCGCGTGGGCAAGAAAAGCTACCACAGGCTGCTGCTGGGCTAATGGAAGGCGGCTACAAAACCCTGCGCCAGGCAGGCGCTGAAAAGATCATCATCAAAAAATCCGAGTTCATCGGTGAGGGAAGCCCGGCGGCCGACGAAGCCGCCGCGCTTTCCTTTTTGCAGCAGATAAAGCAGAAGTATAAGGACGCTAACCATCACTGCTTTGCTTATGTTATCGGAAGGAATGCGGGCATCATCCGCTATTCTGATGACGGCGAACCGGGCGGCACGGCGGGCCAGCCAATCCTGTCAGTGCTGCGCGCGCGCGGCGTGGTAAACGCCTGCGTGGTGGTCACGCGCTATTTCGGCGGCGTGCTGCTGGGGGCCTCCGGGCTGGTGCGCGCGTACACTGCGGGCGCGGCAGCGGCGCTTTCCGCGTGCGGCGTGGTACAGATGGAGGATAGCGTGCGCTTTTGGGCCGGGGTGGATTACCCGCTGTGGGGCCGCGTGGATTTCTACCTGAAAACCGCGCCGGTGCTGCGCGAAGAGGTGGATTTCGGCACGACAGTGACGGCCACGCTGGTTGCACGCGAACGCGATTTCGATGAAGTGTGCAAAGATATTGTCCGCGTCACAGACGGGCAGGCCGAGCTGCTGGTCATCGAAAGGCTGCCCATCGGCTGGGATGAAAAAGGAGAGGGCGATGCGCCCCCTCCCCTGTAATTTGTTATTCTTGTATCGCTTTTTTCAGGTAAACCCCCGTCACCGAACGCTCACACCGCATCAGCCCTTCCGGCGTTCCCTCGTACAGAATTTCGCCGCCCGCGCTGCCGCCGTCCGGCCCCAGGTCAATCACCCAGTCCGCGCGCTTGATGATATCCAGGTTGTGCTCAATGACCACCACGGTGTTGCCGGCATCCACCAGCCGGTCAATGATCGCAAGAATCCTCTCCATGTCGGACAGGTGCAGGCCGGTGGTCGGCTCATCCAGGATGTACAGGTTCCCCTTCTTCGTCAGTTCCCGCGCCAGCTTCATCCTTTGGCATTCGCCGCCGGACAGCGTGTTCAGCGGCTGTCCCAGCGTCATATACCCAAGGCCAACCTCGCCAATGGACTTCAGCTTCTTCCTGATTTCCTTATCATCAAAGAAGGAAATCGCCTCTTCCACCGTCATCCCCATTACATCCACAATGCTTTTGCCTTTATACAGATATTTCAGCACGCTTTCCTTGTAGCGCGTGCCGCCGCACACCTCGCAGGTGGATTCGATCACATCCATGTAGGATAGGTTGATCTCCACCGTGCCGATGCCCTTGCAGTTCTCGCACGCGCCCTCAGAGTTGTAGCTAAACAGCCCCGCGCTTACCCCGTTTGCCTGCGCGAAAGCGGCGCGGATGGCGTCCATGATCCCCGCAAACGTCGCGGGGTTGGACCGAATATTCGCGGCCACCGCGCCCTGGTCAATGCGGATCGCCTCCGGGTGTTCCAGCGCAAACACCTGGTTCACCAGCGTGCTTTTGCCCGACCCCGCAACGCCCGTCACCACCGTGAACACGCCGCTCGGCACCCGCAGCCGCACATCTTTCAGGTTGTGCAGCGAACTTTTCCTGCTTTCGATGACAGCGCCACCCTTTCGCGGGTTGGTTTTCATGGGCAGCTTGCCTTTCAGCGCGCGCCCTGTCAGCGTATCGGATTGCAGCAGCCCGGCATAGTCGCCTTGGTAGACGACCTCGCCGCCCGCCGCGCCCGCGCGCGGTCCCATATCGATGATGTGGTCGGCCGTGCAGATGACATCCGGGTCGTGCTCCACCACCAGCACGGTGTTGCCCTTGTCCACCAGCCGGCGCAGCAGGTCGTTCAGGCGGTGCACATCCCGCGCGTGCAGGCCGATGCTGGGTTCATCGAAAATGTACAGCATCCCGGTGAGGCTTGAGGCCAGGTGCTTGACCATCTTCACGCGCTGCGATTCGCCGCCGGACAGCGAGGGCGTTTCGCGCGCCAGGTTCATATACGACAAACCGATGTCCGCCAGGCTTTGCAGCCGAACCAGGATGCTATCCACAATCGGCTTTGCGCGCGGCTCATCCACCGTGCGCAGCACCAGGATCAGCCCGTCAATCTGCATCTCTGCCATGTCCGCGATGGAATAACCCGCCACCGTGGATGCCAGCGTTTCCGGGCACAGCCGCTTGCCGTGGCAGTCCGGGCATTCCCGCTGGGTCAGGTATTTGTCCACCTTCTGTTGGCTTTTCTCGGATTTTTCGCGCTCGGTGCGCACGTTGGCCCGCAAAAACCGCTCGCTGATGCCCTCGTAGGTGGAGTTCAGCTCCCCGCCGATGTAGTCCAGCATCACCTTTTCGGCCTTGCCGTACACCAGCTTGTCAAACTCTTCCGGCGTGAAATCGCGCAGCTTCTTATCGTTGTCGAAGAACCCGTGCGATGCCGTCATCTTCCACAGCCAGGTGCCGGGGCCGTAGCCAGGCAGCAGGATCGCCCCTTCGTTCAGGCTCTTGTCCATATCCAGCGCCGTATTAAGGTTCAGCGCAACCGTTTTGCCAATCCCCTCGCAGGTTTTGCACATGCCCGCCGGGTCATTGAAGGAGTAGCTGTTCGCGTACCCCAGGTGCGGCGCGGCAAACCGGGAGAACAGTAGCCGCAGCAGGGAATTCGTATCGGTGATGGTGCCAAGGGTGGAGCGCGCGTTCCCGCCAAGCCGCTTCTGGTCCACAACGATCGCGGCGGAAAGGTTTTCAATCGTGTCGGCGTCGGGCTGGCTGTAGCGCGGCATAAACAGCCGCGTGAAGCTTGGGAACGTCTCGTTCAGCTGCCGCCCCGCTTCCTGGGCAATCGTGTCGAACACAACGGACGACTTGCCGGAGCCTGAAACCCCCGTGAAAATCGTCAGCTTCCCCTTGGGGATGGTGAGGGTTACGTTCTTGAGGTTGTTCTCCCTGGCGCCAACAATCTCGATCCAGTTTCCCATGCCGAATCCTCCCTTTCCTTCGCGAACAATGGCGAAGGATTGGAAGTATAGCGGGAGTTTGTGGGTTTGTCAAGGAGAAATGTAGAGAAGCCAGAGGCGCTGCCCGTGGACCCCGCGCGGCGCAAATTCGAAGATAATGCGCCATAAAGGAATTTCGTCAGAAATCCCTACCGCTTCAAGGGCTTAAAGCCCCTAAGAATCCCTGCTGTTTCGCTTCACGGCGGGTCGGCTTGCTTAATAAACTAACCCCCTCCCCGCCGCAGCGGAAGAAGGGGTCCTTAGGGGCCTTAGGCCCCTAAGTAGGGTCTGGGACAAAGTCCCAGCGTCCCCTCAGTTCCTGATCTTCCGTATGAACGACGGCGGATACCCCTTCAGCTTTTTGAATGTTTTGCTGAAGTAAAACATGTTGGAAAAGCCGCAGCGGGCAGCGGCTTCGTGCACGGGCAGGTTTTCGTGGGCGATGGCGTCCTCGGCAACGTTCACTTTGATGTGGTTGACGAATGTGCGCAGCGACAGCCCCGTGTGCTTTTGCACCAGCGTGTTGAGGTAGACGGGGTGCAGAGACACCAACTGCGCAAGCTCTTCCGTGGTGATCTGGCGGTCCAGGTTTTTCAGCACATGGTCAGCCACGGCCTGCACGCGCGTGTCGCCGTGGCTTGACTTTTCCACGCGAAGCAGCAAGAGCAGATGGCTGATGATCGCAAGCAGCACGGAATTTGCCATGATGTGATGCGTTGTTTCCTTCAGCGCCCAAATGCGCTCCATGATGGAAAGGTTGTACAGCAGCTCCTTGTCCTGGCCCGGGTGGGTCAGGATGGGCAGGTCCAGCGGGGTTCTTTGCAGCTGCTCATCGTACAGGTTGAAATTCAGCGCGTACAGGCGCAGCGGGTCGTCCGGGTCGGTGTACGCCTCGCGCCAGCACCCGGCGGGAATGGAAATCAAGTCCCCCGCGCCCACCTTGTACGGCACGCCATCCACAAGGTACACGCCCTTGCCCGCGTACGCATACGTCAAATCCTGAAAGTCAATGTGCTGGCGCAGAATGACCCACTTGGGCGTGCAGACGCGGTGGATGAAAAAATTCACTTGTGCCAGGTACTGATAATCCTGCATGGAAAAACCCCCTGTATCAAAGCAAGCCCGATGCCATATGGCACCGGGCCGTTTCGCTATACCACGTCTTACTTTTTCCGTTTGAAAATAATGAATGCGAACGCCAGAACTACCGTAGCCGCACCCATGAGAATCCACACGATGCCAAGGCCGTCCTTTTGTTCCGCAACCTCGGGCGCTTCCGTCTGCGCGGGGGTTTCGGTCGGGTCGGGGTCCAGCACGATCAGCGGCAGCGTAGGCTCGGGCTGCTTCGTGGGGTTTTCGCTCGGGACATCCGTGGGCACGTCTGTCGGTTTATCGGTCGGCACATCCGTGGGCTTGTCTGTCGGCAGACCCGTGGGCTTATCCGTCGGCATGCCAGTCGGATTGCCCGTCGCAACGCCGTTCGGCGCTTCGGTTATGATCGCGGCGGATTGCTGCGGGTTGTCGGTCGCGGTGCTCTTGGGTGCGTCGGTCACCTGTGCATCCACCGTCCGGGAGATCGCAGCGATTGCGTCCGTCGCGTCCGCGCCGGCAGTCACCTGCCCGCTGTAGTCGGTCGCCGGCGGGTCAATCGTGCGCCCGATCGGATTGCCCGAAGCATCCGTTGCCTGCGCCTGCACCACGCTTGCGCCGTAGGGCGTCGGCTCCGCATAAGGCCCCATCGCGCGGCCTATCTGGGCGGGATCATCGCTCGGCGCACCGGTCTGGCCAAGGGAAGCGGAATAGCCGGTCGGCGCGGGGTCTTCGGCGTAGGGCATCTGGGTATAGCTTCTGCCCAGCTGATCGGGGCCGCCCGTTTCGGGCGTAAGCGTCGATACCCGCACGCTGTACGGCGTGGGCAGCAGCGCCACATCATCCTGGGGATCAACCACGGGCCCGTCCACCGCGTTGCCGTTTTCATCGGCCGGGAAGAACCCGGTTTCACCGTGGTTCAGCGTGCCGAACACGCGGTAAATCTTCTCGCCTTCCTTGTTTTCGAACGCGTACAGCGACTTTTCCGGGTCAACGATCGTGTAATGCGTGGGTACCGCGTCCGGAAGCACGGGGCTGAACCCGGCAATGCGCTCCTCAAAATCCTGCTTAGGATCGACCGGCTGCGCGCCCTCTATGATGTTTCCGCTCTCATCGGCGGGGTAAAACGCGGGCTCGCCGCGATCCTGCGCACCGTACACGCGGTAGATGATCTCCCCGCTCTGCGGGTCGGTCAGCGCGTACAGCTGCTTGTCCGGGTCAACCGGCGCGTAATACGGGGGCACATTTTCAGGCGCAAGCAGGTCAAAGCCCGCGAAATGTTCGGCAAAATCCCGGTTCGGGTCGGCGGGCTGCGCGCCCTCCGTCACGGCGCCGGTTTCATCGGCAGGGTAGAATCCCGCTTCGCCGCGATCCCATGCGCCGTACACACGGTACACCGGCTCGCCTTCGCGCGTTTCAAAGCTGTAGAGGCCCTCTGCTTCCGGCACAACCTGGTAGATGGCGGGCGCATCCTGCGCGGGGGTCGCGTCAAAACCCTGCACATAGTCGGTGAAATCCTGCGCGGGATCAACCGCCGGGGCATCCTGCACGGCATTGCCGTCGGCATCAGCCGGGTAGAACTGCGGCGCGCCGCGCCCGTACGCGCCATAGACGCGGTACAGCGGCTTCCCTTCGCGGTCCAGCAGTGTGTAAAGCCCTTCCTTGCCCTCCACCTTCTGATAGTAGGAAGGCGCGGCATCCGGCGTGCGGGGCACGAGGCTCGGCGGGGGCATGATCAGCAGGTCGGATTCCGGCAGCACCGGCAGCGCGTCGCGCGCGACATTGCCCTCGGCGTCGCAGGGGTAGAACGCTTCCTCCCCGCGGTTCAGGCTGCCGACGATGCGGTACTGCGTGTTGCCGTCGGTATCGGTGAACATCCACACGCTGGGCACGCCCGATTCCTGATAATAGAGCGGGGCATCGGCGCCTTCGGTGGGCTCAAATCCGGCGATATACTTTTCGTAATCCGCGGCGGGATCGATGGGCTTCGCATCCAGCACCGCGCCGGTGGCGGGGTCGGCGGCGTAGTAGGCGGGCTCCGCGCCGTCCAGGCGGCCGTACACGCGGCCCAGCGTGCTGTCATCGCGGTCATCAATCGTGAACGCGGCATCACCAATCTGCGTGTAATGCGCGGGCACTTCCGCCGGAATCACGGGGAAGAAGCCCTTCAGGAAAGCGTCAAAGTCGGCATCCGGCGTGGTCGCGGCAGCATTCTCCAGCAGGTTGCCCTCGGCATCCGCCGGGTAGAAGGCGGGCTCCGCGCCGTTCAGGCGGCCGTACACGCGGTAATGGATCTGATTATCATGCAGATCGGTCACGGCAAACACGTCACCATTTTGAATATAATAGGATGGAACCGCATCCGGCACGGCCTTGCCAAAGCCTTCAACAAGGGCGGCAAAGTCCGCGTCAGCGTCGGTCTGCTGCGCACCATCGGCGACAATGCCTGTCGCGTCAGCGGGATAGAACGCCGCCGCGCCGCCGTCCACGCGGCCATACGCGCGGGTCACGGTGTTGCCTTCGCGGTCGGTAAAGCCGTACACGCCGGGGGCAACCGCACTGTACAGCGCGGGCAGTTCTTTGGGCTCCACGGGCACAAAGCCCTCAACAAAGTTCTGGTAGTCAAGCTCCGCTACGGCGGCAGGTTCATCCATGCGGACATTGCCCTGCGCATCCGACGGGAAGAACATCGGGCCCACGCCCGTCATGAAGCCGAAAGCGCGGTACTGGTCCGGCGCGGTGGTGATGACCCACAGGTCATCCCTGCCGGGCACCAGATCATAGAACGAAGGCACCGCGGCATCCCCGATGGGCGCGGCCACAAAACCTGGCACGGGCGTCGGATACGGACGGTCGCCGCCGATCATTTCATAGGTGTAGGTGACCTTCGCGGTGAACATGTCGTTGACATCGCGCAGGTTGAAGGAGATAACAAGGCTGCCGTCCGCGTACAGCTGTGTTTTCGACGGGTCCAGCGTGATGGTGGCGGCCGTCAGGTTATCGGAATAGCCGCCCGCGCTGATGCGCGCGATGCGGTCGTGCTGCAAATGAACGCTGAGGATGGAGCTGAGCGTAGCGGTGCCGGCGTTTTCCGTGCCGGCAATGTCGATGGGGTAGCTGGTACCGGGCTCCATGTAGATGGGCATCTTCGTCCAGGTATAGGTGTGCGACAGCTTCGTGCCGTCCTTATCCAGGGTGTACTGAAGGCTGGGCTGTACGGCTTCCTCCGCGTCCTGCAGGGATTCCGCCATCAGCCTATCCGACAGATCGGGCCAATCGCCCGTAATATTATACAGCACCTGGTATCCGCCCGCCGGATTCGCCGCAGGTTCCCGCTCAACGCTTGCAAGCTGCCAATACACCGGCACATCAGGCGGCGCGGGCATCATCGGCAGTAAGCCGTCGGCCAGCGCACCGATAGGCACGGTGTACAAAAGCAGCAACAGCGCGAGCAGCGCCAGCCGCGATAGGGTTATCTTTTTGTGGGCATTATTCACCAGAAGCCCCTCCTCATCCGACGAAAATCCCATTTTCAGTCATATGATTATACAACACACAGCTACTGAAAGCAAGCAAAGATCGCGTTTCCAGGCCATTCCCCGTCACGATTTTTTACTTTTTTTGTAAAAAGCCGCGCTTTTTTCGGGGATATACAGCTACAAAAGCTATGTTTCCCTGGAAACGGCAATCCATGCAGGGAAGCCTGATCCTTGTGCATATCATATATTCGCAGAAAACCTGCCGCATTCCTTGTCCCAAACGCTTACCGCGAAAGCTTTTTAAGCGCCTCTTCTTCGGTCGCCACAAAGAAGATGTCGCGCCCGTTGTTGCACTCATAGATGAAATCGCGCAGCGCCCGGCTGGCAACATTCGAAAAGTCGCCCACAATGGCAAGCTTCGCGTCATAGTTGATGAACTTTTGCAGGATGGCCCCCGCGACGCCCGTGCGCAGCTCAAAGAAGCTGTCGGCTATTGCTTCTTTTGGCGCGACAATGCGGTTTGACTGGTATAGGTAGTTCACCGACCCGATCAGGTCCAGCGCCGACTGCTCGTCTGTCAGCTGCACGCTGTCCCCCGGCAGCACCACGATCGCGTGCCCGTTTGCTGTCTCCACCCGGAAATCCATAGAAAAACCCCCAATTGATGATAGTTTCGCGATTGTACCATAATCATGGCGGCGCACGCAATCCTGTGGTAAAATGAACGCAACTAAATACGGGTTCTAAGAACAAGGAGGGCCGTTATGTTTGACCTGCTCATCAAGAACGCGAAGGTGGTCGATGGCACCTGCGCGCCGTGGTATATCGCCGATGTGGCGGTGAAGGATGGGAAAATCGCCAAAATCGGCAGGATCAGCGACAGCGAGGCGATTAAAACAGTCGATGCGAAGCGCAACGTGCTCGCGCCCGGTTTCATCGATATCCATTCCCACAGCGATTTTGACATCCTGCTGCATCCGCTGAATGAAAGCCGGATTTTGCAGGGCGTGACGACCGAGCTGGGCGGGGACTGCGGGCTATCGCCCATGCCCGTGCATCCGGACAGGGTGACCCTTTTGAAGCGGTACACCGGCCTTTCAGACAAGATCGACATGGACTGGACCGACATGGGCGGTTTTCTTGATCACATAGAGAAAGCCGGCACCTCCGTCAACTTTGCGCAGATGGCCGGGCACGGCAGCATCCGGCTGGCGGCGATGGGCTTTGATGACCGCGCGCCGACCGCCGAAGAGCTGGAGCACATGCGCACACTTACCGCGCAAAGCATGGAGCAGGGCGGGTTCGGCATGTCAAGCGGCCTGATCTACCCACCAGGATGCTTTGCCGCGAACGATGAGCTGATCGAGCTTGCCAAGGTCGTGGCGCAGTACGGCGGGTTTTACGAAAGCCACATGCGCTGGGAGGGTGAAAAGGTCATCCAGTCGGTAGAGGACACGATCGATGTTGCCGTCAAGGCGGATATTCCCGTGCAGATCGCGCACCACAAGGTCACCGGCCGCAAAAACTGGAAGTACAAGGCGCACGCCACCGTGGCGCTTATTGCCAGGGCGCGCGAGCGGGGGCTTGATATCACCGCCGACCAGTACCCCTACCGCGCCACCGCAACCACTTTGACATCCCAAATACCGAACTGGGCGTACGAGGGCGGCATGGATAAGATGCTGTCCCGTCTGGAAGACCCGGAAACGCGCGGGCGCATCATCAGGGAGATGCGCGCCACTTTCGCAAACGCCGAAAAGCAGTGGTCGGATCTGTTCATCTCTCAGGTGGGCAGCCAGAAAAACGCGTGGGTCAAGGGCAAGAACATCCTGGAGATCGCAAGTCACCTTGGCAAGGACCCGTTTGATACGGCAATCGATCTGCTGATTGAGGAATCGGGCGCGGTGGGGCAGATCAATTTCGCCATGTGCGAAGAGGATATCGCGCACATCATGAAGCAGCCGTTTGTCATGGTCGGATCGGACGGCGCCGCCGCCCCACTTGATCCTGACAGCGCCCTGCACCCGCGCAATTACGGTACGTTCCCCAGGGTCATCGCAGAATACTGCAAGCGGCAGAAGCTGTTCTCGCTGGAAACCGCCATCCACAAGATGACCGGCATGCCCGCCGCGCGCATCGGCCTGCACGACCGGGGCGCGATCAAGGAAGGCATGTGCGCCGACCTGGTGCTGTTTAACTTTGATGAGATCAATGACACGCCGACGTATGCAAAGCCCGCCGTTGCCTGCGAGGGCATTTTGCAGGTGTATGTGGGCGGCGTGCTGACCGCCGAAAACGGCGTGCACACGGGCGCGAAGGCGGGCAGGGTGCTGCGCAGGGGGAAATAATGCCTGCCCGGTGGCGGTAAAGGGCCGCCCGTGACGGTCGTCGCGGGCGGCCCTTTTTTCAGTTTGCTTTGCTATTTGGTAAGGTCCAGTATAAACTCCTCGCCCGGGTATACCTCGCTTGTCATCACATTGTGCGCGGTGATCTTCACCTGTTCCGGCATCTTCCATATGCCCGTAATATTGGCGTGATATCGCACCGACCAGGCGCCATCCGGGTTTTCGGTGATTTCTGAGTCCGTGCAGCCCGCGCCGGAGAACCAGGGGATCTCCTCATCGGTGATCGGCCACAGGGCCAACGCCGCACGCGCCTTCGCAAACGCGCGGGCGGCGTCTTCCGTTTCAAACACATAGTCAACCGTATAAAACAGCGCCGTAGTGGAACCCTTGCCCTCGGCCAACACCATGCGGTAATCGCCCAGGTCTATTTCCGTTGCCTGCGCAAGCGGCAGCAGGTCGGTTTCCCGGCTTGTAACGGCCAGCGCCAGCGGCACATCGAATACATCCAACTGTTCCACCAGGCCAAGGCGTACAAGCGCGTCCTCCATGAGTTCATCAAAGCTATATTCACCCTCTGGCAGCAGCGGCATGTCGGAATCCAGCACCAACTTGCCGTTTGCGAGGTCATCCGCCTGGCTTTCCAGGTATGCCGCCTGCTCTTCTTCCGTCATTTCTTCTATCCGCAGTCCGTCGTACCGGCTTACCTCCGCCCGCGCCTTAAGGATATTAAACTTCAGGTCAACCGCCACGCTGTCCCCCGTGATGGTTGGGTCCATGTTAAGCGAGAAACCGCCTTCCCGCACTTCGCCTTTTCCCAGGGAAAACTCATAATTTGTGGAAGTTCCTCCGGCAAGCCCCGTTTCACCCTGGTTCACGATTGGCCGCCAGATAATGTACACATCCTCATCGGATAGGTTTTCCAGCGTCCACGCAAGCGACAGCGTGGTGCCGTCGCAGGCCGCGTCGTGGATGGTCAGCTTCGCGGCTTCCCCGTCGGACGTCTTGTCAATCCGCTGCAATAGCGGGCGGATGTCTTCGTTGACGATCTTGTTTCCGTCCCTATCCTCATAAGCCAGAAAATCCAATACGCCAAAGCCCGCTGCCGCCAGCGCCACCCCGGCCAGCAATATAAGCACCGCCGCCACGGCGATGATTGTAAGGTGAGACTTACGTTTCATTGTCAATTCCTCCATATTCGCAAGTGTATACGCCATGCGCGCCTTGAACGGCTCCGGCGCGGGGGCGAAAGCGTTTTCAAGATGATCGGAACGGTTCATGCTTCTTCCCCCTCTCCAAGCAGTGTTTTCAGCGCCTTTTTCCCTTGATGGATTCGCCATTTGACCGTGCTTTGCGGCAGGGACAGCAGTTGGGCGCACTCCGCAACGCTGTACCCTTCCACATGGTGCAGCGCCAGCGGCAGGCGGTATGCTACCGGCACCTGACGGAGCGCGTGCCACAGCGCGGGGTCGGGCGGGGCCTGGGCAGCAAGCGATTCGGGTAAATCCGCCGTTGCGTGGCGCGCCCGCTTTTTGAGAATGCGCTTGCACTCGTTGATCAGGATGCGGCACAGCCATGTTTCGAAGTATTCCGGCTGTTTCATGCGATCCAGGTGCATCCACGCGCGCACAAGGGTTTCCTGCACGGCATCCGCGCAGTCCGCCTCCACGGTCAGCATCGTCAGCGCAATCTTGTGCAGCCGCTCCGTGCAAGCTGTTACCCGCCGTTCAAATGACTGTTTATCCACAGTGAATCCGCCTTTCGGCCAGTTGATGAAGCCTCATTGATCCATGCAATTGCACCCGTTAGACCCGCGATCTGCGGCAAACGATAGTGAGCGCAAAAGAATTGCATCGTACCGTTACATCTGCTATAGTAAGGGTAACAAAAAAGCCCCGTTTGGGCAAGGAGAGATCCCCATGAAAAAGACAATCGCGCTGCTTTTCGCGCTGCTAATGGCGCTGCCCGCCGTGTCGCTGGCTCAGGAGGCGCAGCCCATCCGCATCGGCGTGTTTGAACCGCTGACCGGCTCCAAGGCCACCGGCGGCCTGATGGAGGTCGAAGGCATCGAGGTGGCGCACGCGCTGAAGCCGGAAGCGCTGGGCCGCCCCATCGAACTGGTGCTGATGGATAACGAATCCGACGATGACATCGCGGTAGACGCGGCGCAGCGGCTGGCGGATGAAAACATCGATATCGTGCTGGGCAGCTGGGGTTCGTCTTTGTCCATCGCAGGCGGCAAGGTCTTCATGGAAAATGAGATCCCCGCCATCGGCACCTCATGCACCAACCCCAAGGTGACGGCGGGCAACCCGTACTATTTCCGCGTGTGCTACCTGGATGACTTTCAGGGCACGATGCTGGCCGCCTATGCGAAGAACCACCTGAGCGCAAAGACCGCCGCGATCATCTGTGACATTTCCAACGTATACGCCATCGGCCTGCGCACGTTCTTTTTAAGCGCGTTCGGCGCGGAAAACATTGTGGCGGAAGCATACTTCAACACCGGCGATACGGAGTTCACCGCACAGATCGCCGCCGTGATGGCCGCAAACCCGGATGTTATCTTCCTGCCTTCCGACTATACAGAGCCGGGCCTGATCATGGCGCAGGCGCGCGACTTTGGGTATACGGATATCCTGTTCCTGGGCGCGGATACCTGGGAGACGGAGGATCTCATCACGGTCGGCGGCGAAGCGGTGGAGGCCTGCCGGTTCACCACCTTCTTTGACTCGGACGCCGACCCCACCCCAGAATCCAAAGCGTTCCTTGCCAAGTACGCGGAAATGTACGGCGGAAAGCCCAAGGGCGCGGTGACGGCGCTGGGCTATGACGCGTACATGGCGGCCGTCGCGGCAATTGAGGCCGCCGGCACAACCGACGGCCCCGCCCTTAGGGACGCGCTGGCGGCGCTGTCGTTCACGGGCGTTACCGGCGCCATCCGCTTTGATGAAAACGGCGATGCGATCAAAAACATGGCGATCATCAAAACGGTAGAGGATGGGCAGTTCAAGTACGTCGATACCGTTATTCTGGAATAGTTGAAGGGGGCGCTGATCATGGGCAAGCTGTCTTCCATGCCGAACATCGGCAAGGTGGTTGAAGAAAGGCTGAGTGAGGTGGGCATCGAAACGCCCGAGCAGCTTACGGAGGTTGGCAGCAAGGAAGCGTTTCTTCGGCTGCGCGTAAATGACCCCGGCGCGTGCCTGAGCATGCTTTCCGGGCTTGAGGGCGCGATAGAGGGCATTCGCTGGCACCAGTTGCCCGCCGGGAAAAAGGCGGAGCTGAAGGCGTTTTTTGATTCGCTGAAGTGAAACCGAAATAGGTCTGGGGGCCGTCGCGGAATGCGGCGGCTTCTTTTATTGCCGCTGTGCATTGCGCGTGGTATACTGAACCTGGCAAAGCATCCGGAAAAGGAGGGCATCCCGCATGCGCCCCAACATCGTCCTTCTGCTGGTAGACCAAATGCGCCGCGACTGCATGGGCGCGATGGGCCACCCGGTGGTGGAAACGCCCACGCTGGATACGATGCGCAGGCACGGCGCGCTGTTCACGCGTGCATATTCGGCGGTGCCATCCTGCATTGCAGCGCGCGCCGCCATCCTGACCGGGCTGTCGCAGGGGCGGCACGGGCGCGTGGGCTACAGGGACGGCGTGCCATGGCGGTATGATGTCACGCTGCCGGGCGAGTTTGCTAGGGCCGGGTACCAAACCCAGTGTGTGGGCAAGATGCACGTTTACCCCGAAAGGAACCTGTGCGGCTTTCATCATGTGATGCTGCACGATGGGTACCTGCACTTTGCGCGCGACCTAAAAAAAGAAGCCCGGCGCGGGTTTGATCACACGGATGATTACCTGCACTGGCTAAAGCAGCAGAAGGGCGTCGATGCGGACCTGACTGCGCTGGGGTTGGAGTGCAACTCCTGGGTGGCAAGGCCGTGGGCGCTGCCCGAGGCGCTGCACCCGACCAACTGGTGCGCGTCTGAAGCGATAGACTTCCTGCGCAGGCGCGACCCGGACAGGCCGTTTTTCCTGACGGCGTCGTTTGTCAGGCCGCATTCGCCGCTGGACCCGCCGCCCTTCTATTTCGATATGTATAACAGCCGCCCGGATGCACTACCCAATCCGCCCGTAGGCGACTGGGCGGATGTGTACCCGGACAGCGCGTGTTTTGATCTGGATACAAAGGAAGGCGTGCTGCCAGGCCCCGCGCAAAAGCGCGCGCAGGCGGCATATTACGGGCACATCACGCACATCGACCACCAGATCAACCGCATGCTGATGGCATTCAATGAATACGGCGTGCTGCGGGATACGGTCTTCCTGTTCGCGTCCGATCACGGTGATCTGCTGGGCGATCATCATCTTTTCCGCAAGGCGCTGCCGTACGAGGGTTCCGCCGGGGTGCCGATGCTGCTGTACGACCCGGGCAATCTCCTGAATCTACCCGCAAACCAAACCGTGGATGCGCTTTGCGAGCTGCGCGATATCCTGCCCACGCTGCTGGACGCGGCGGGCCTGCCCATCCCGGAAACGGTGGATGGGCAAAGCCTGCTGCCGCACGCGCGCGGTGAAGAAGCCCCCCGCCGCCGGTGGCTGCACGGGGAGCACGCGTTTGGGGAGCGTTCCAACCAGTATATCGTGACCGAGAAAGATAAGTACGTTTGGTTCCCGATCACGGGGCAGGAGCAGTATTTCGACCTGCAAAACGACCCGAACGAGCTGCACAACGCCATCGCGGATGACAAACACCAGGCGCGGATTGAACAACTGCGGCAGGCGATGGCCGAGACGCTGACAGGGCGCGAAGAGGGCTTTGTGCGGGATGGAAGGCTGACGCGGGTTGCGCAAACGCGGGATGTGCTGTCGTTTTTGACGGAAAAATAGCCTGTAGCGCGCAGATATTTGCCCTGATCTACGGCCTTTCCGGCATCTTGAACCCATCCAACGCGGCATTCAGATAATCGTTGAAGGGCTTCATATGCCGGAAGGTTTCCGCCATCGCCCGCACATCGCATGCCTCAATTGCCCCATCCGGGATGGGATGCTCAATGTACCACGACTTGAACCTCAAATATTCCGCCCAGGGTCGCGCGCTGTCGTATCCCTTGGGCACGTTTTTCAGCTTTTCACCGCCCACGGCAAAACGGGATGAAAACTCTGCATCGTTTACCGTCGCAAGGAACTGATCGCCGTTTGCGGCAATGTAATCGCGCACGCGCGCTGTTGTTTGCGGAAAATCAAGGAACAGCCCGCCGCCCAGAAACGACGCGCCGGGCCTGATACACACGAAATACCCCACCGGCACGGGCAGCTTGCCGCACGGCGCGATGTGCGCGCGGAAGGATGCATTGTACGGCGACTTATCCAAAGAAAAGCGCGTATCACGGTTCAGGCGGAAAAGCAGTTCCTCCGCCTGAAGGTGCGCCACCGCGCCGTCAAAGTGAGCGATTTCCGCAATCAGCGCCTGCACAAATCCGAGAAAAGCGCGCCTTGCCTCGCCATACCGCGCTTTGTTCTGATGCATCCAGTTAAGCGTATTGTTTTCCGATAGATCACGAAGAAAATCAAGCGCGCTTTTCATGGGACTGTCCTCCTTCCGTTTCGCGGACCGCTTTCATGTGCGGCGACTGCAACAGCCCCGCGATGAACTGCCGCGCGGCAACAGGCGATGCGTACGCGGGCAAATCCGCAAACGCCAGCGAAAGATCGTCCAGCGCTTCCATTTCCTGTTTGACATGAAGCAGCGCATCCGCATTGCACGGGTTCAGCCGCGCGTACTCCGGCTGTCCGGGGCGCAGGCGGCCCTGCCGGATCGCATGCCCAACCCTTTTGCCGCAGTCGCACATGCCGGTTTCCGTCAGCCCGCAGTATTCCGACAGGAAGCCGGCCATCTTCCGCCGCGCGCGGGACAGTCTTTGCCGGTAGTTTTCCGGCGTGATGTCAAGCAGCTCCCCGGCGATGCGGCTATCCACCCGGAACATCGTGCCCAGGATGAAAATGCAGCGGTCCTCCGGGTCAAAGCATTGCAGCATCACGTTCGTGCATGACATTTTCAGTTCCTGCGACAGCGCCTCCCTTGCCATGCCCTCCAGCATTTCATCTGTGGCATCCATGCCCCCAGCGGCGATATCCTGCCCGTAAAACGCAAACGTCAGCGGCCGCGCGGCAAACTTATGCTTCTTGCAGTCAATCAGATAATTGACGGCAATCCGGTATACCCAGGTGGTGAAGCTGCTTTCTTTGCGGAATGCCGACAGGTTCGTCATCATGCGGATCAGTATTTCCTGCGCGGCGTCCTCCGCATCGGCCACATCGCCAAGCATCCTCAGCGACAGGTTGAACACGAAATCCTGCACCCGGCCGATCAGCGCCTCCAACGCGCGGCTGTCGCCTGCCACGGCAAGGTCGATCATGGCGCTCGTCTCCATGTTTTCCAAAATGGGTTCCCCCTTTCAGTCCGTTGCAAGGTAATCGCTGATTTATTCGTTCGGTGGATGGCGAGGTGCCTTTCCGCCAGACGCCGTGCGAATAGATCAGTGATTACCTAGGTTAGACGCCCGCTGGCAGCGCGTGTGACAGGTTTGCGCACTTTTTGCAAAAAAAGAACCGATGCCGGCGCACCGATTCTTATGGTCTCCATATCCGGGTTAGATTACCGTGCGCAGGAACGCCAGCCCGGCCTCCAGCGCGGGCAGGTTGTCCTCCATGCCCTCAAACTCGTACGACAGGAACCCGTCATATGCGGTGCCGCGCAGGATATCCACGCACGCCTTGATCGGGATATGCCCATGCCCCGCAATGGTGCCCCTGAGGTACCGCCCGTGCCGCGTTTTGAACCAGCCCTGGCCGGGGTTGTCCGCGCGGCGCGGCTTGACAAGGAAATCCTTCGCGTGCACATGGAAAGCGTACGGCGCGGCAATCGATACGGCGTGCAGGCTGTCTTCATCCGCGCAGGCGAAGTTGCCGATATCCACCAGCCAGCCGTAGTTTTCGTGGTTCACGGCCAGCATCAGCTCTTCCACGCGGTCGGCATCCTGCAGGAAAAAGCCATGGTTTTCGGTGCAGGTGCGGATGCCGCGCTCGGCGGCGTACTCGGACACCTCGCGTACCGCGGGGGCCACGCGGCGCACGGCTTCGCGCCAACCGCCGTCAAACCCGTAGCACACATCGTGCCGAAGCAGCGGCGCGCCAAGCTCCTTCGCGGTGTCAATGTCCTTGCGAACACGCTCGGCCTCTTCTTCCAGTCCATTTTTGATAAAATCCGCGCCCACAGTGTAGGCGATGATCGGCAGATCGATCTTCGCGCAGTGCTCGGCAAGCGCAGCGGCGATGGACGGGTCCTCCAGTCGAAGGAACTCAATGCCCTCAAATCCCATTTCCTTGGCGCGGGTGCAGACCATTTCCAAGCTCTCGCCGGTCTTGCGCATATGGGTATAAAAGCTATAGCTGGAAACGCCTATTTTCATCTATTTCATCATCGCTTTCAGGAAGTCCACGGCCAGCCTGATGTCGCCCACGCGGTCTTCCCCAACCTCGCGTTCGATCGTCAGGAAGCCCTTGTAGCCGATCTGGTGCAGCGCCTCCAGGTACCCGGGGAACGGCACGCTGCCCTCACCCAGCGGCACCTCCAGGAACGCCCGGTCGGTGACCAGCGCGTCATCATGGATGAGGCCGTAGATCAGCTCGGGGTCACGGTCCAGCAGCTTCACGCCGTCCTTGGCGTGGGTGTGCACGATATAATCCTTCAAAGTATGCACCGCCTGCACCGGATCATCCCCGGTCACCATCACCAGGTTTGCGGGGTCCAGGTTCACGGCAACGCCGGTGGAATGCAGCCCATCCAGGAATACGCGCAGCGTTTTGGCGGTTTCCGGCCCCGTTTCGATGGCGAAATGGGCCTGCACGCTGTCCGCATAAGCTGCAAGCTGGCCGCACGCATCCTGCATGATGGCATAGCGCGGGTGCGCGGGGTCTGTCGGCACCACGCCGATGTGCGTGGTCACAACATCGGTTTCAAGGTCTTTGCCAAGGTCCACAATGCGCTTGGACTGCTCGATCAGGCCGGGATTTTTTTCGGCGCTGCCGAAGCCCTGGCCCAGGTCGCCGCACAGCGCGGAGATGATCAGCCCGCTGTCTTTTACCATGCGAAGGAACTCGCGCCGCTTTTCGGCATTCAGCGATTCCGGGGAGAATTCGCCACGCGTGGCATACACCTGAATGCCCTGCACAGACAGCGACGCCGCCAAAGACAGCGCCTCCCGCACGGGTTTGCGGAAAGAATCGAGGATCACGCCGATGGGGAATTGTGCCATGGTTGTGTCTCTCCTTGTTTTGGTCGAATATAAGGATGTTCCTCCCTTTCAGTATAGGGGAAGCAAAGGGCGGTGTCAACGCGCTTCTTGACATTTCCTTGTGCGGGATGGTAGGCTGTGGCATGCCTTTTTGCACGAAAACGCAGGCCCCCGGCGTTTGTATTGAAAGAACCACAGGAGAAGCAAAGCAATGTATGTAATCGCAATCACGGGCGGGATCGCCTCCGGCAAGTCATATGTGGCGCAGGTTCTGCAGGAAGAAGGCGTACCGGTGCTGTTCGCCGATGAAGTGGCGCGTGCGCTGACCAGCCCCAAGGGCGCGGCAGCGTCGGCGGTGCTGCGGCTGTTCGGCACGCTGGATAGGAAAGCCATCGCGGCATCCATCTTTGAAAGCCCCGGAAAGCGCGCGGCGCTGAACGCCCTGGTGCACCCGATGGTGCGGCGTGGGCTTGACGACGCGATCCTTGTGCTGCGCACGCCGCTGTGCGCGGTGGAAATTCCGCTGCTGTATGAAAGCAAAATGGAAGACATTGCGCACGAGGTGTGGACGGTGTACGTTCCGCCGGAAGAGCAGCTGCGCCGCCTGATGGGGCGCGACGGGCTGACGCCGGAAGCCGCGCTTTCGCGCATCCAAAGCCAGATGCCCACGAGCGAAAAGCTGCGCAGGGCTGACCGCGGGATCAACGCCAGCGGCGAAATGGAGCAAACGCGGCGGCGTGTGCTGGCGCTGCTTCAGGACGCAGCGGCGCGCGTGGGGGGCCATTCATGAACCTGCCGCACCCCGGCGAAGAACCCGCGCGAAAGCGCCGGGTCCAGCGCCATGCTGAGCCGCCCATGCCCTACTCCCAGGAGTACACGGACACCGCCGCCTACCCCGTTTTCCACAACAACCCCACGCCGCCGGATGAGTCCGATTATGACACCGACGCAGACACTGATCCTGACGCCGATATCGACCTTGCTCCCCTGCCGCGCCCACGCCGTCATCCGCTGCGCGGCTATGCGGTCCTGCTGGTGTTTGTGGTGCTGCTCGCTGTGACCGTTCCCCTTGGCGCATCATACTACAGCACATGGAAGGCGGAGCGCGCAGAGGCTGCCCGCCAGCGCGAACTGGCCGCCGAAAAGGCGAAATACAAGCTGGAATACCGCGACCTGATCGAGTATTACGCGGCGCAGCAGGGCATTAAGCCCGCGCTGGTGGCGGCTGTAATCTACAACGAAAGCAGGTACAACCCGCAGGCCGTATCCAACATGGATGCCCGGGGTCTCATGCAGATCCGAAAGGATACCGGCGACTGGATCGCCATGCGGCTTGGTGAAACAAAAACCTACGAATGGGATAACCTCTTTGACCCGGATACGAACATCCGCTACGGCACCTGGTTCCTGGGGTACCTTGCCCGCACCTATGACGGCGATATCGTGATCGTCGCGGCTGGCTACCATGCGGGCCAGGGGCGCGTGGCCGAATGGCTGCAAGACCCGCGCTATTCGCGCGACGGAACCAAGCTGGATGTGATTCCCTACGCCGATACCGAGCAATACGTCAGAAGGGTGGTCGCCGCCTATGAGATTTACACAAGACACTACTACCCGCCGGAGGGGACGGAAGGAACGGAAAGCGCGGCTGCCGGCGGCGCTACTTAGCCTGCTGCTTGCGCTGTGCCTGCTGGTGCCGGCACTTCCGGCATCCACTGCATTGGCGGCAAGCTCCGTGCCGGCATCCATGCGCATTGCCATGGTCATTTCGCCGACCGCGGACCTGCATCCGCTTCGCGTGATGGACCGCGACGCCATATCACTGCTGAACCTGGTATATGAAGGCCTGATTGAGATGGATGACGAGCGCCTGCCCGTCGGCAAGCTGGCGGAATCCTGGACGGTGTCATCGGATGGCACCATCTGGACGTTTTACCTGCGCGACGGCGTTACCTTCCACAACGGGCGCACGCTCAACGCGTACGATGTCGCCGCCACGATGGATGCGATCAAGGCGCAGGAGGCCCCGGAATCCGTGCCCGACAACCAGCACGGCATGTATACGCTGTTTTCAAAGGGCTGGAGCAGCTGGAAAGTGGTGGATAAGCTGACGCTGGAAGTGACGACAAAGCGGCCCTACTACGGGCTGCTGTACTCAATGACGTTCCCGGTGCTGCAGGCGGAATCCGTCATGAGCGAAAACCCGCCCGGCACCGGCCCGTACCGCCTGAACTATTACATGCCCGGCGAGGAGCTTTGGCTGACCGCAAACGACGCCTGGTGGAAGCAGCTGCCCGCCGTTGCGGAGATCACGGGCGTATGGTTTGAAAGCGAAAGCGAAGCGCTCAAGGCCTTTGAAGCCGAGAATATCGATATCCTGATGACGCGGGATATATCGGGCATCCGCTACCGCGGCATGATCAACAACCGCGCCAACTCCTACGATTTTTCCACCAGGCAGCTGGAAGTGCTGCTGATGAACAACTATGACAAGGCCAGCAACCCGCTGCGCGATTTGGAGATGCGCAGGGCCATCATGCAGGCGATAGACAAATCCAGGCTGGAAACCAACGTGTACCAGAACGTGGTGGCATCCACCGATACGCTGCAATCGCGCGCGTCATGGCTGTACAACGGCAACACCAAGCCGCCCGAGTACAATCCGGAACTGGCGGCAGCCGCGCTGGATAAGCTGGGCTGGAACAACATAGACGACAAGGGCTACCGCTTCAAGATGACCGATTCCGGGCCCAAGCGCCTGACGCTTCGCCTTGGGTATTACAACGAAACCGGAAACGCGCTGCGCAAGGAGGCCGCAAACGAGGTCGCCACCATGCTGCGCTCGCTGGGCATCGAGGTCAATATCATTGCGCAAAGCTTTGAAACCGCGCAGGGCAAACTGAAAAACAGGGACTATGATCTGTACCTGTGCGCGTTCAACTTTGACATCATACCCGACCCCAGCTTCATGATGCTCAGTGACGGGTACGGCAACTACGCCAGCTACCGTTCGAAAGAGATGGATAACCTGTGCGCCGCGCTGCGCAAGTCATACAAGCAAGAGGACTTTGGGAACGTATGGGGACAGATACAGGATCTGTTTGCGATGGAACTGCCTTTCCTGCCGCTGTACTACCGGGGCGGGGTGGTGCTGACGCGGTACGCGTACAGCGCCATGCGGGATATCCGCGAGTTTGAGCTGCTCAGAACGCTGGAATCGTACAAATAAAGCCAGGATACACAGAGGGCATCGCGCGCGGGCGCGGTGCCCTTTTGTTATGCACCGCCCGTTCGCGCAATCTGCGTAATTCCCGCACCGGCGTCTGGCGGCGTTTACTTTTCCATGCAAAGCATGATAGAATCATCGCATATACATTCAAGAAGGATGAATGCCGCTGTGGACACTCAAAAGCCGTTGCTGGCACCGCGTGCAAGGTTGCTGATAACGCTTGCTTTGGTTGCCGTCATCGCGGTCGCCAGCATTGTTCTGTATACCCGCGTGCAACGAAACAAAAACGCCGCCGCGTACAATGAGGCAATGCAGGCCGGGCTTGCGGATGCCCCTTCTTTGGCATTCATGGATGGCAATGCGCTGGCCGCCTATGATGAGGCGAAGGGCATCTACACCGACCAATACATTCCCGCCGGGCTGCGGGCTGATGACCCCACGCAGGTCCGCGCCATCCTCCGCTATGCGTACGGGGAAAACAAAGTCGGCGGGTACGGCCTGGGCGGAAGCGCGTTTGAGCGGACGGTGCGCGTCAGCATACATGACGCCGTCACGGGCGAGGTGTTCCCGCATGCATCCAAGGAATTTGCGGGCGGCGATCCCCCCTCCACCGTCAGCGCATTTTCCGGCGACCACTACGGCTCCTGGCCGGATGGAAACGAAGTAACGCGCTGGGTGGGCGACATATGGCCGGAGCTTGCCTACCACCGGATGATGGCCGGGGCGTTTTCGTACGGCGTGCCGCGCGCGTACGGGTTGGGCGATAAGCTGGTTGTGCTGTGGAACGGTGAGTTTGTGACGGCGCTTTTGCCCGATGATCTTGTCGCCGCCGCGCCGGAAGAGGTGGGGGCCTTTGTGCGGCGCGTAAGCAAGGTGGAGAATGGCAACACGGTGCACACTTTCACGTTTATCTCGCCGGAAACCGGCGAAGCGATAGAGGGCATGGAAAAGAAATTCATCTTTGAGCGCAAATCATACTTCGCCTCCAGGTGGGAAGAGGAAGCGGCGGAAATGACCGCCTGGATCGCGGAAACATGGGCCGAATACCGGCAAGAAAACAAAAAGTGAGGGGATCGGCAATGCAACCCAACACCATGGAACCCAAACCCATTACGGACCTGTTCCGCGATCTGAGCCGCCGCACAAAGATACTGCTGCTGTTGGGCCTGGTTCTCGTCATTGCGGCAGTCATCGTGCTCCTGGGTATGCAGGGCCGAAAAAATCTGCAGGCGGCGGCGTATGACGAGCAAATACGCGCGGGGCTTGAAAGCATGCCTTCGCTTGACTTTATGACGGGCGGCGGGCTTGTCGCTTACAATACCGCCGATAAACGCTATGTTGATCAGTACATTCCCGATAGCCTGAAACCCAGCGATCCCGCGGATGTTCGCGGCGTCGTCCGCTTTTCATACGGAGAGGTGAAGGTCGGCACCTATTCCACCGGCGGCGGCGGCGCGTACAAGCGCACCATCGAAGTGAGCATCTACGATGCCGTTACGGGGAGCATGTTCCCGGGCGCATACATAACCATTCAGGGCGGCGATCCGCCGGGTACCGTAAGCGGCCCGGCCATGTCAAATCGGTACGGTTCCTATCCGAGTGAATCTGAGGTCAAGAACTGGATATCGCGGAAATGGAGCAACCTCGCCTACCACCGGATGATGCGCGAGGCGTTCGGGTACGGCCAACCGCACTCGTACGGCCTGGGCGAGAAGCTGGTTATGCTCGATGGCGGCGAGTTCACGAAAAACCTTCTTCCAGCGGAGCTGGCCGCCGCAGACCCTACAGAGGTGGGCGCCATTGTGCGGTATGACGCGAAGTACGATTACGGGCCGGATCATACCGGCAAAAATATCATTGAATGGACGGACCATACTTTGGCGTTTGTATCCCTGCTGACGGGGGAGCCGATAGAAGGGTTGGAAACGACCCTCCGCAGCCGCCCGAAAGAGAATAAGATCAAGACTTCATGGGCAGATTTGTCTACCTTGCCAACCTGGGATGAAATAGAAAAGCAGATTACCCGCTGGATTGCGGAAACCTGGGCCGACTACCAGCAAAGGTAATTCATCCCAAAAGCATATTTTTCTGCATTGCGGGCTTGTCAGCCCGCTTTCTTCATTTGACAACATGCATATTTCGCGATAAAATAATGATTTGTGAGTTTATCCCGGTTCTTTCACCCCCAAAGGAGGTTCCCATGCCGAGCGCATCCCCTGAAACAGAGCGGTCCTTGCAGGACGCCATCGAACGCCGCCGCACGTTCGCCATCATTTCCCACCCCGACGCGGGCAAGACCACGCTGACGGAAAAGCTGCTGCTGTACGGCGGGGCAATCCGGCAGGCGGGGTCCGTCAAGGCGCGCAAGGCCGAAAAATACGCCACCAGCGACTGGATGGAGATCGAAAAGCAGCGCGGCATCTCCGTAACATCCAGCGCCATGCAGTTTTCCTACGACGGGATGCACATCAACATCCTGGATACGCCGGGCCACCAGGATTTCTCGGAAGATACATACCGCGTGCTTGTCGCGGCGGACAGCGCCGTGATGCTGATTGACGCGTCGCGCGGTGTGGAAACGCAGACAATCAAGCTGTTCAAGGTGTGCCGCATGCGCGGTATCCCGATCTTTACGTTTGTCAACAAGATGGACCGCGCCGCGAAGGACCCCTTCGCCCTGATGGAGGAACTGGAGCAGGTGCTGGGTATCCGCGCGTGCCCGATGAACTGGCCCATCGGCGTGGATGGCGACTTTCAGGGCGTGTGCCACCGCGACACGCGCACCGTGGAGCTGTACAGCCAGGGCGACCACGGCAAGCGCCGCGTGGATGTGTACGAGGTGCCGCTGGATGACGCGCCGGGCCTTTCCGCCGCGCTGGAGCAGCACTATATCGACCGGCTTCATAATGAAATGGAACTGCTGGATGTGGCGGGCGATGCCTTTGACGAAAACGCCGTATCACGCGGGGAACTGACCCCGATGTTCTTTGGCAGCGCCGTATCCAACTTTGGTGTGGAGCCGTTCCTGAAGCGCTTCCTGAAATTCGCGCCGCCGCCGACAGCGCGCCTTGCCGAGCAGGGCGAGATCGTTGATCCTGCCGACCCCGCGATGACCGGCTTTATCTTCAAAATTCAGGCCAACATGAACCCCGCGCACCGTGACCGCCTTGCGTTCCTGCGCGTATGCTCGGGCGTGTTCGAAAAGGGCATGTTCGTGTGGCACAGCGGCACCGATAAGCAGATACAGCTAAAGCAGCCGCAGCAGTTCATGGCGGATGAGCGGGAAACGGTGGAGTTTGCGTACCCCGGCGACATCATCGGCCTGTTTGACCCGGGCATATTCCGCCTAGGCGATACGCTTTCCGGCGGCAAAAAGCTGCATTACGAGGGCATCCCGGTGTTCGCGCCGGAGTTTTTTGCGCGGGTTTCCGCGTTTGACAGCATGAAGCGCAAGCAGTTCGTCAAGGGCGTGTCACAGCTATCCGAAGAGGGCGCGATCCAGACTTTCCGGCGGCCCGAGATTGGGCGCGAGGAACTGATCGTGGGCGTCGTGGGCGTGCTGCAATTTGATGTGCTGGAGCACCGCCTGCGCACCGAATACGGCGTGGAGATACGAAAAGAACCGCTGGACTACCGGTTCGTGCGCTGGATCACCGAAACGGCGAAACCGCCCGATCAGCTGCGGCTCTCCTCCACCACAGCGGTTGCGCGCGACCGGTTTGACCGGGATGTGTTGCTGTTCCAGAATGAATGGTCCATCCGCTGGGCCGAGGAGAACAACAAGGGCCTTGTGCTGGCCGAAACGGCAAAGGCCATGTATTGATTCACATCCTCAACGCTTATATAGATTGAAGGGATTACTATGTCCATTACGACAAGAAACGATATTCGAAACATCGCCATCATCGCCCACGTTGATCACGGCAAGACCACCCTTGTAGACGCCCTGCTGCGCCAAAGCGGCACCTTCCGCGAAAACCAGCAGGTAGCGGAGCGCGTCATGGACTCAGGAGACCTGGAGCGCGAGAGGGGCATCACGATCCTGGCCAAGAACACCGCCGTGGAATGGAACGGCACGAAGATCAACATCGTTGACACCCCCGGCCACGCCGATTTTTCCGGCGAGGTGGAGCGCGTGCTGAAGATGGTCGACGGCGTGATGCTGCTGATCGATGCGTTTGAAGGGCCCATGCCGCAGACCCGCTTCGTGCTGCGCAAGGCGCTGGAGCTGAAGCACCCGGTCATCGTGTGCGTGAACAAGGTGGACCGCTCCGATGCGCGCTGCGATGAGGTCATCAACGAGGTGCTGGATCTGCTGATCGAAATGGATGCGCCGGAGGAGCAGCTTGACAAGCCGATCCTGTTCGCGTCCGCCAGGCAGGGTACGGCAACCCTTGACTGGCGCGAGCCGGGCGAAAGCCTTGCCCCGCTGTTTGAAGCCATACTGGAACACATCCCCGCGCCCGTGGGCGATATGGAGGGCCCCGCGCAGGTGCTGATTTCCACCATCGACTACAGCGAATACCTGGGCCGCATCGGCATCGGCCGCATCGCGCGCGGCGTGCTGCGCGAGGGCACGCAGGCGGTGTGCTGCACATTCGGCCAGGATGCCGTCACGCAGCCGATGCGCATGGCGGGCCTGTTCACGTTTGACGGCCTCAAGCGCGTGGAGGCCGAAAACGTCGGCATGGGCGACATCGTGGCGCTGTCCGGGTTCCCGGATCTCAGCATCGGCGACACCGTGTGCGATCCCACCACGCCGGAGCCGCTCCCGTTCGTGCGCATTTCAGAGCCGACCGTGCAGATGACCTTCTCCGTAAACGACAGCCCGTTCGCGGGCCGCGAGGGCAAATACGTCACCAGCCGCCACCTGCGCGCGCGCTTGATGCGCGAGCTGGAAACGGATGTATCGCTGCGCGTGAACGAAACCGCCACGCCGGATGCGTTTCTGGTCAGCGGCCGCGGCGAACTGCACCTGTCCATCCTGATTGAAACGATGCGGCGGCAGGGGTACGAACTGCAGGTTTCCAAGCCGCAGGTGCTGTACAAGGAAATTGACGGCGAAACGTGCGAACCGATTGAGCGGATGATCGCCGACGTGCCGCAGGCGTACGCGGGCGCGGTGATCGAAAAGATCGGCAGGCGGCGCGGTACGCTGGAGAGTATGTCCGGCCAGGACCGCGTGCGGCTTGAGTTCCTGGTGCCCTCGCGTGGGCTGTTCGGCTACCGGTCGGAATTCATGACCGATACGCGCGGCGAAGGCATCATGTCCGCGGTGTTTGATGGGTATTCGCCGGAAAAGGGCGACCTGCCCACGCGCATGGTCGGTTCGCTGGTGGCGTTTGAAACGGGCGATGCGACATCCTATGGTTTGCACGGCGCGCAGGAGCGCGGCTCCTTATTCGTTGGACCAAACACGCCCGTGTACGCAGGCATGGTGGTCGGCGTTTCATCACGGCCCGGCGATATCGAGGTCAACGTTTGCAAAAAGAAGCACGTCACCAACACGCGCAATTCGGCCTCCGCTGAGGATAGCCTCAGGCTGGTATCCATGCGCGCGCTGTCGCTGGAAGAGTGCCTGGAGTATATCGATGATGATGAGCTGCTGGAAGTGACGCCGGTGACCCTGCGGATGCGGAAGAGGACGCTGGCACACGACCAGCGGATGAGGATGGCATCACGCAAAAATAAATGAGCCTGCATGAAAAGGGCCGCCGTGCTGATTCAAGGTAGCACGGCGGCCTTTTTGTAAAGGCATATCCCCAAAACTGACACGTTTACACCCTGCGTATCGGGAAAAACATATACCCCTGCCCGTTTTCCTTCGGGCATGAGAAATCATACACCGCGCCGGCCAGCGTGAACCCGTTCTCCGCCATATGCTGTATCATCGCGGAAAACGTGGCCGGCACCCCATTTTCAACCTTCACATACAGGTATTCGGATGCCGGAAGTACCCATTTTGCCCAGCCCTTCTGCGCTTCCGCGCCATCTGCCGCTTCCACGCCGGCAAGGTACAGGCCCTTGGTAAAGCCCGCTTCCCACGGCTGAAACGACAGGGAAAAATCGCTCATCGCGCCCCACAGGCCGGCGAGGTTTCCCGCATCATCCCGTTTGGCAAGGGCCGCGATTTCGTCAAAATGGCTGTTTGCATTCCGCCACAGCCTATCGATGAAACCCGCGCCGTCTTCGGTTGAACCCTGTTTTCCGATGACGGTGAATGCTTCCTTGACACATCTTTTTACTTCCACGCGCTTACCGCCTGTTCTGCTGAATCAGCGCCATCACCAGCCACATGCTCTCCAGCGAACTGCCGTTGTTGATCGACCCGGCGGTAAAGATGTTCACGCCGCCGTGCACTAGCCCATCGGCAATGTCGCGCTTGACCTCATGCGTCAGCTGCTCCGCATCGTTGTTCATGAACGTCATCGGAGAGATGCAGCCATCCACGCGCGCATGCGGCAGGTGTTTGCGGATTTCCGGCACCAGCACGGTCGGCCCGAAGTTTACGCCGGTCAGATCCAGCCTGCCAAGGATCGGCAGCAAATGCCCCATCGCGCTGTCGGAGTGCTGAAAGCGGGGGTCGTTCGGGTTCGGGCTATACCTGTCAAACAGCGTTTTCAGCACGGGGTAGCCGAACCGCTCGTACATATCGGGCGAAAGCAGGCAGCAGTTATCATCATAGAACGAATAGCCGGGATGGCTTTCCGCCGTGACGCCCGCTTCCTCATCCATCACCTTCGCGATTTCAAGCCCCGCATGCGCAATCGCGCGGGAAAACCGCTCCGCCAGCTCCGGCTCATCCACCAGCAGGAACGTCATGTTTTCGATGCCGTAAATGGACATCGCCAGCGTCACCGGCCCGCGGAAACCGCGCACGGGCGATGGTTTCAGGCCGTATGTTTCGTATATGCGCTTTTTCTCTGTCTCCCAGTCCGGCGGCAGGATGAACTGGCGGAAATCCATCTTTTCCACCTTGTCCAGCAGCTTTTCAAGGCCCTCCTCATCGGAAACCTTGCCCTCCAGCCACTCGGTATGGTTGTGGTAGTAGTACTCGCCGCCGAATACCTCGCCGATGCGCTTGACATACGGAAACGCCGCGTCCTTCGGCAGGAATTCCTCCCGAAGCAGACGGCGCCCCACGATCTTTTCGGCCTTGTCGTTGTACCGCTTGTTCAGTTCGATCCGGCGGCCATATTCCTCCGGCTCCCAGGGGTGGCCCGGCTCGTTCAGCTCCGCATAGACGCATTCATCGCTCATGCGGATGCCCAGCGCCACCTGCGGGCCGTTTGCAAAACAGTTATCCTGGTGGGCAATTTCATCATCTTTCCAAAAACGGTTGAGATCCAGTTCGATCATACGGCCCCGCTCCTTTGCGCCTGTCTTTTGTGCAAACAGTATAGCATAATTATGGCAAAAGGAACAGGGGATGTAAGTCCAATCGTTTATCCGTTCCAGTTTTCATCGCCCGGCTCCGGCGGGGTGACATAAATGGATGCCAGCAACAGGTCCAGCGCCGCATACGTTTTCGCGCCCATCACACCGTCCGGCGTCAGCCCCACCAACTGCTGCAGCCGGCGCACGGCCTGTTCCGTTTCCTCATCAAAAACGGTATCCGGGTAACCCGTCATAAGCCCCAAGCCGTGAAGCTGCATTTCCAGGTTAAACACGTCGTCGCCGGTGGAGCGCTTGCGCAGCGTGGGCCGGTCGCCGCCGGAATAGATGCCCAGCGCAGGCCCCGTACCCGTGCTAGGTACGATCAGATCGCCGCGAATGTAGCCGGTTTTGTGGCCGTACTGAACGTACAGCCAGGTATAGTTGGCCACATCCAGCACCGTTACCTTATAGCCGGCCATCAGGATCATCTTGCTCTCGCTCTCCGCCGAAGGCTCCGCGCGCAGGTGCGCGTTGACGCGCAGCGTCTCCTCGGCGGGCAGTGCCTTGTACGCCATTGCGGAAAAGGCCGCCCCCGTCATCAGCAGCAGCACCAGAAAAAAAGCGGTTACCTTGCGCATACCGTATACCTCCCTACAGGAAATCTACACGCATTGTAACCAATTTGTAATAATTTTGTCAACGCATTTTGTTATATTTCCAGAAATTAACGGAGATGGTTGGTTGGCCCCAAAATCAAAATGCAGGAGGGGTTCCCCCCTCCTGCGCCGGCGCAAATCGGTTATTCCAATGCAATGAGAATGCGCTGCACCGGATGCGGCGTGCCGTCTATATCCGGCATGGCCAGGTAGAAAGTATCTGGCCATTTCTCAGGCGGCGTGGCGCGCAGGTTGATGATTTCCACGCCCGTCTCGTCACGCCCCAGGGAACTGTTCCAGGTGTAGCCCAGCTGCTCGCCGTCCTCGGAAACAAGCTGCGCCATGCTCCACAGAACCGCAAGGGCATCCATGTCCACCTCTTCCGGGTCGCCGCCGCTCAGCGTCACGCGCAGCTGCGCGCTCATGGGCGAAAACTCGCCGACGGTAAGGGTCGCGGTAACACCGGCAGTCGTGACGGATGCGGGTTTCGCCTTGCGCACCAGCCCTTCCGGTATCGCGGAAGAGATCGTAAACCGCAGCCCTTCGGGAATCTTTTCGGCGGGCGATGCGGCGCTTTGCAGCATCGGCAGGCCGATGGTCATCTCATCCCCGGGCGCAAAGCCCTGATCCGTCAGGTTTAGTTGCAGATAGTACAGCGCCTCGCCGGGCCTCTCGCCCTTGGCGGAAAATGCGTCGTTCAGGTATGCGTCGCGCCCGTCAATCTCAATCCAGTCGCAGCAGGTCAGCCCGTCTTCCCACCCGGCGGGGATGATTGGCGCGTACAACTCCTCCTCCGTGGGGTGCTCAGCAGCGTCCCGATCCCACACCGCGTACACGATGCGCAGCTCATGCCCGTCGTACACGGCCTCGCGCACATCTACATCCACATGGTCAAACGATGCGTGCGCCAAGTTCTGCTGCAATAATGAATAGGCTTCTTTTTGCACGGTGCCGGGCGACTGGGAGAGCCCGAAATCGTTCAGGAAGTTGAACGCCCCCCTCTGTATCGCGGCCGCGATCCCCACGGCGGCCAGCGCCAGCGCCAGCACGGCCGCCAGTGCGAACACCAGCGTGCGCCGGGTCACCACGCTGCGCTTTTGCGGCGCGATCGCCCCCTGAATGCGCGCCCAAACCTTAGGCGCGCAGGCCTGCGCGCTCTGGTCGTATTCGCCCTCCAGCGCCCACAGCAGTTCGCGGATCAGCGGCATATCCATCTTCGCGGCGGGTGCGGACAGCGCAGCCTCCAGCACCTTCAGCGTTTCTTCCCGGGTCCAGCTATCTTCAAAATCCCTTTTGACGGGACGGGCAGTGTTTTCCTTCATGTTATTCACCTCCGTTACGCGCGCAGCACAAAGGCCAGCATCAGCATAAAGAATACATCGGCGTGCTTCAAAATCGTTTTTTTAGCGCGGCTGATCCTGGCCCACACGCAATCCACCGTGATGCCGTGCCGGTCAGCCAGCTCCTTGGCGGTGTACCTTTCCACGCAGTATTCATAGAACAGGCGGGCGTTATCGCGCCCCAGCACCTGGCACAGCATCTCCAGGCGCTCCTTACCCTCCAGCACATCGGAGGGGTTCTGGCGCACGGCGCGCGCGGGCACGGCATCCGCGGCCTCTTCCGGGGCCTGCGGAGCCAGGCGGGCGCGGCGGCCGATGCGGCTCATCTGCCCGCGCAGCTGGCGGCGCAGCGCCTCCACAAGCCATGCATCCAGGTTGGGATGCCCGCGAAGCTGCTCGCGCTTGTTCCACAGGCGGATGAACACATCCTGTATCGCGTCATCCACCATATCCAGCCTGTCCGGCGCGCTGCCCAGGAACAGCCGCCCAATGGTGTGCAGCAGCGCGTAGTTTTCCTGAAAATGCTCGGCCACCCAGCGGGTATCCATTTCGGCGGCGGCATTGTACGCGGCGCTCATCATGGCGCGCCTCCCTCCCATGTGATCAGCGTTTCGCGCGCCGGATACGCGCCGGGGAACCCAGTCGAGCCGTACGAGTACGCCAGGGGATCAACCGCCTGCAGCGTCTGCGCATCCACCACAATGCCGTAGTATATCACCAGCGGTTCGCCATCCATGATGTGCGCTTCGCGCTGCGCATCCTCGTAGTATTCGGCGTTCAGCACCCAGGTGGGGATGAGCCAACCCGCGCCCTTTTCGGCCTTGTCGGGGTACATCGCGTAGCCCAGCTCCAGGCTTTTCACGCTGCGGATGTTGCCGGATTCGATCAGCGCCTCGTATGACTTGATCACATCGGACAGCGGGGCCAGCGGCGCATCCTCCAGCACGGTTTCAGTCACGGAAAGCGCGGCAAAATTCGTAACGTAGTTGTCTGGCGCGTACATGTACAGCGCGCCGCCGTAGCCGGGCACCTGGTCGTGGTTCATATCCGGCTTGACAATTGTAATTACCGGAATGCCGCCATGCGCGCCGGCGTACTCGATGACAAGCCCGCCCATTTCGGTGGCCGCTTGATCGCTCGCCTTGCCCGTCAGCCTGTCCACATGGTATTCGCGGCCGGTAACGTACATGCGATAGGGAAAGAAGCCGTCCTTCACATCCGGGCCAAAGTAGCGCGCGGCTGCTTCCAGGAACAGCGCGTGCGCCGCTTCCAGCGTCATGGGCATGTCTTCGGGCGCGTCGGTCCAGTCCGCATCCTGCGGCGTGTATATCCTTTTCCAGTTGTACACGGTTGGGCCAGGGTTTTCATTTTCGGGCGATCCCTTGCCGAATGTCATCGTGGCGGCTCCCTGTTCGATGTACAGCGTGGCGTACCCGTCCGCATCCTCCGGGGCCGCGGGCTCCGCCGCCTTGACGCGCACCACGGGGAAAGCCTCCGCGCCGGGCACCTGAATGTCGATATCCACGGTGATCTCGCGGCCGTGCGCGGTATACGTCTGGTGCCAGCCCGCTTTCGCATCCTCATGCACCTGCGGCAGCGTGCGGTATGTGCCGGTCGCACCCTCCGCGCCGGTCGCACCGGCCACGCTGATAAACCGTACGCACAAAAACGCCAGCAACGCCAAAACCAGAAGGCGCAGGCCTTGTTTCGCATCATCTTTCATCGTCTTTCTCCCTTCGTGCGGTGGGTTGCATAGTCATTCAACCTCAAAGAAGGCAGGCATAGGCGGGTACCTTCCGCATCCGGCGGGCCACCGTAGCACCTGGCCGCCAGGCGGAAAAAGATCCGCCTACACCGGTCCGCTTTAGAGCCTGCACAGGGTCTGGCGTATGGCAGATTTCCGAGGAATTTTTCTGTCCGGTGTTCGAAAGAAAACGCCGGCGTAGCAGCGCTACGTCAAGTTTTCTTGAGGGCGCCGGGCGGAAAAAGGCCCGGAAAGGTGCCATACGGAAGATCCTGTGCAGGCTCTTAGGATTGAGCAACTATACTCACCCCTACACGCCGCGAGCGGAACAAAACCTGACACGCTTTCAAAATTCTTTTGTATTTTGTATGGTTTGGGAAATGCTAAGCAAAAAGGAGCGTGAAAAAGATGGTTGTAACCTATCAGCAGGATTTGGCTCCATTGGCGCAGCAGCTAGGCGCAATGGGCTTTGAGATGCACCCGATGGGCGCGGATATCGCGGCGGATGCGGTGCTATTCACCTCGCAAAGCGCCAGGGCCCTTACGGCAATGCCCGCAGGGCGCGGCGCGGTGCTGCTCAACGTAAAGGGCATGAGCGCCGCGCAGGCAGCGCAGGCCCTGCGCAGGCGGGCGGCGGGGCCTATTCTGTAGGATGTAACGTAGGGTAAACGCCAAGGGGCTTTGCCCCTTGAACCCCACTTAAGGGCCTAAGGCCCTTAAGAATCCCTACATAGGGAAATATTACTAAAATCCAACCCGCTGTGAGGCGAAAAGAAGGGGTTCTAAGGGGCCTTAGGCCCCTTAGCAGGGTCTGGGACGGAGTCCCAGCGTTCTCTCCCCCGTCACTGCACGCAACCTTCATAAGCCGCCTGCGCCGCCTCCAGCGCCTCTTCGGCGGCAAATGCCGCGTCCTTGCCAGTCTCCAAACCGGCCAGCGTCTCCGCCATGTCGGATAGGTGGCGCACGGCCAGCGCGTACTGCTGGTACGCGGTGTGCGCAGCGGTCAGATCGGCCACGGTCGCGGTATCGCCCAGGGCTTCCAGGTTTGCGGCAAAATCGGCTGCGTACTGCAACAGCAGCGCGCGTTCCATATCCATCAGCCTGATCACAAAGGGTTCCGTGCCCGTCGCGTTAAAGGATGCGTACACGGCATCCAGCACCGCCTGCGTTTCCTCGCCGCCCCCGACGATGCGGGTGACCGCCTGCTCCATCGCCTCGCGGCGAAGGCTGGGCAGATCATCAAAGTTGGAGGTCGCAGCGGCCTTGCGGCACGCGGCGCGGTATGTAGTCAGATGCGTGCGTGCCTCCGGGGCAATCTGGTTGCCCTGCATCAGCAGCATTTCCAAAATATCACCCACGGCGGAAGAGGCGATCTGAACGATTTCGGATGCGGAAATCGCGCTGGAAGAGCAGGCGATATCCGTCAAAATAGCAATCACGCCAATGGCATGGTCGGCAAAAAACGCGTTGACCGCCGCCGCGCGCGCTTCCGCCTGCCACGCTTCCGGCAGCGGGGCCATCGACAGCGTAAGCAACTGCATCGTGGTGCGCTCTTCGGTATTCAGCAGCACGGCCTTGAATTCCCGCACAAGGGCGTCCGCGCCGTCCCAGGGCGCAAAGCCTTCCATTGCGGCCTTGTACGCCGCGGTATCGATCTCACGCGCCAAGCCGTCATCCGACCCGCCCTGCGTGCCCCCGCCGATCGCGAAGCTGTACTGACGCTCCACGGCAAACAGGAATGAAATCTCCGACGGGCAGTATCCTTCCGCCTGCGCGGACAGCGTCAGCTTGTATTGGCCGGCGGCGGAAAACGCGCTGCCGGGAATGGTGATGGACGGCTCTTCGCTTTCAAACGCCTGCACCTCGCCCGAGGGGGATGTCAGCGTTGCCACATACAGCGTGGCCTGCTGGATGCGGAACCAGCGCAGCGCCAGGTCCTCTCCCGCTTTGTGCGTGGTAATTTGCGGCAGCGCGATCACCGGCAACGCATCCAACACATCAAACGCGCGCGTCACCGATGCGGTCATTCCATTGGCGGATTTTGCGGTAACGATGATAACGTAGCGGCCCGTAGCTTCCATTTGATCGGCGGAAAAGGTTGCCGCGGTATCTGCGACGGTGCCGTCAACAACAGCGCCGGCAGGGGTTTTCAGCGTGGCGGAGTAGGACACCGCGCCCGTCACCGTCGCCCATTTCACTGTCAGCGCCTGCCCCCTGGCATGCACGGTAAACTTTGCCAGCACCGGCGTGGCAAGCGCGGCTTCCGAAAGCGCCGGGGCAGCAACCGTAAGCAGCAGTGCACATATCAGCGCGATGGCCAGCGCGCGCGTTCTTATCATATCGTACCTCCGGAACACGTTGGATGACGGAATTTATACTGCTTCCAATATAGATAGTTTTCAGGGGTTTGTCAAGAACCGCGTGCCTGCGCGCGTTCAGACGACAAATATTCTTTTTATCTGAAATTCTTTTTTTTCGGTAAAACACTTCGCCGCATTTCCCCGTATACAGGGTGAAAACAGCTTGAGGAGGGAATGAAGGTGATGCACGCCGCCAAGCAGAATGTATACCGTGCCAAATGGATCGACGCAATGCGCGCCTGGGTGAAAAGGACCGCTGAAGCGCGCGCCGAAAAGCAATTGCAGCGCATTGAAACCTCTTATTTTATTCGCCAGAACCTGATCAGAGAAGCCCGCGCGGCAGCGCCAAAGCGCCGGCGCTAAACGCTTGCCGGAAGGAGAAAACCATGACGCCGCTGATGATCTACAACCGGCACCAGGATGCGCTGCACCGCTACGCGATGCGCCTGTGCCGCGACCCCCATCTGGCGGCGGACCTGACGCAGCAAACCTTCCTGCGCGCAGTAGAGCATCAGGATAAGCTGGCGGCCTACCCCGAAGCCCGCATTGAGGGCTGGCTGATACTGACCTTGAAGCGCCAATGGATTGACCACCTGCGCGCCCGCCGCGCCGAAGACATGACCGATGCGCCGCCTGACGCCCGCTGGGATGAGGACTTCACCGGTGCGGAAGTGTTGGCCGTACTGGATTCCCTGCCTCTGACCCTTCGCGAAACGGTGCGCCTGCGGCACTTTCAGGGGCTGAACGCCACGGAGATCGGCGACGCGATGGGCGTACCCGCGGCAACCGTGCGCACGCGCCTGCGCGCCGCAAGCAAGCTGCTCAAAGCGCGATACCTAGACGAAATATAAATAAACATATAAGGAGATATTTTCATGAAACAGCGCATTAAAAACGTGATGATCCTGGACCTGACGGAACTGACCCCCGAAACTGCGGATACCATCATAAAGATCGACACCTGTATGGTGGCGCTGTTTTCCGAAAAAAGCGCGCAGCTGATGGGCCGCCTTTCGTTCGGCAACCTGATGACAAGCGCCGTTGTGCCGGAGGGCGTCAAAGCCCAGGTGAGCAACGGCAAGCTGCACCTGACCGCCGGGAACATTCAAGCGGGCGCGCCGCGGTATCTTGTCTGCAACGGATACATCATAATTGATCCCGATGTAGCGCCCGATGCGCTGAGTACCCTGTACGCCGGCGGCGTGATCAACGGCAAGGTGGTCTGTACCAGACCGCAGGCAGATGCATTGCAGCGCGTGGGGTTTACCGTAAACGGCAGCTGGCGCGTGTACCCGGACGGCGCGCGGTTGGTGGAAGGCAGTTTGACGGTGGATGCCGCATTTGCCGCCCAGGCGGAAGAGGGCGCGCTGTACTACGCCACGGGCCGCGTGATCGCGCTGCATGACGGGCTGGCGGCGCTTGCCGCCAAGGGCATCAGGCTGATGGGCAGCACACTCATTACGCGCGAAGGGATGCGCGCCGCCGCGCAGGCTGTGTGGGCGGGCGAAGCAGGCGCAATGCGGTTCGTGCCGGATGACCTGACCTACATCGCGGGCGACACAACCATTGACCGCATCGCGCTGCGCCGCCACGGCAGCAAGCTGTACATCGACGGCGACTGCGCCTTTGCGGAGGGGCTGACAGCGGAACAGCTGCAAGCGGGCCTTGAACGCATGCAGGTGTCCGGCAACCTGGTGGTGCCGGAAGCGCTGCTGGATGATGTGCTGTCCGTGTGCGATAGCTTTGATGATGTGTACGATTATCCCGGCCGCCTGCTGCGGGTGAGTGGCAAAATGACGCTGTCCGCCGCTACGCTGGAAGGGCTGCCCGCGCCGGTGACGCTGTTCGTCGAAGGCATGGGGGAACTCACGCCGGATGTGACGCCCGAACTGGTGCGCGAAAAGCTGCTGGCGGTGTATGTGTTCGGTGAGCTGCATGTGCCAGAAACGGTGCACGGGCTCATGCTCTCGCTGGCCCGCCGCGTGGAAGGCGAAATTAGGCCGGTGGAAGAGGATGCGAAATCCACGGAAGAAAAGCCGGACGGCGACGTGCGCATCACGGGGAACGCGATGGAGTTAAAGTTGGTGTAAATGAAAATAGAGAAGAGGGGCGACGCAATGTCAGCCCCTCTTTTTTGCCCTACAGAATCGCCTCCGCAAACTCTTCCGCGTCAAACGACTGCAAATCGTCAATCCCCTCGCCCACGCCGATGTACCACACCGGCAGGTTCAGCTCCTGGCGAATCGCGACGACGATGCCGCCCTTCGCGGTGCCGTCCAGCTTCGTCAGCACGATGCCGTTGATTTCGGCCACCTCCTGGAACACCTTGGCCTGGTTCAGACCGTTTTGCCCGGTGGTGGCATCCAGCACCAGCAGGGAGCGCATGTCGGCCTCCGGGTACTCGCGCCGAACGATCTTGGCAATCTTGCCCAGCTCATCCATCAGGTTCTTTTTGTTGTGCAGGCGGCCCGCCGTATCGATGATCAGCAGGTCGGCGTTCCTCGCCTTGGCGGACTGTATCGCGTCATACACCACGGCTGCCGGGTCGGCGCCCTCCGCGTGGCGCACCAGCGGCACGCCCGCGCGGTCGGCCCACACCTGCAGCTGATCGGCAGCCGCGGCGCGGAACGTATCGGCGGCGGCCAGCATCACGCCGTGCTGCGCATTTTTGAAGCGCAGGGCAAGCTTGCCGATCGTCGTGGTTTTGCCTACGCCGTTGACGCCCACCACCAGCATCACCATCGGCCATTTCAGCGGCGGGCGCGGCGCATCCATCTTCTCTTTCAGCACCTCGCGCAGCACGGCCTTTGCCTGCTCCGGGTCGCCGATCTTGCGCTCGGTCACGCGGCGGCGCATCTCATCGACGATGTCCTGGCTGGCGCGCACGCCCACATCGGCCATCACCAGCACATCGGCCAGGTCCTCATAGAAATCATCATCCAGCGCCTTGTACGCGTGCACCAGCTGATCCACGCGGCCGGACACCGACTCGCGGGTCTTGGTCAGGCCTTCTTTCAGCCTTTGAAAAAAACCGGCCATGGGTACCTCCTTGGTAGGTTATAGCTTGTAATGATCGCCTACAGCTTGCCAAACCCGCGCAAATAGCGCAGGTTCAAAATAACTCCGTTGCCCTGCCACCAGCGTTTGCTGACAGCCCAGGCGTCCGGGTATCCCGTCCATGTCCAGGGAATGTCCCACGCGCCGTCATCCCGCTGCGTCTTGATGATCCAATCCACCTCAAACTCGGCAAGGTCGGCGACGCCGGCATAGGCGAAATGATCGCACGACAGCAGAAACTGCGAGGGCTTTGCCGCATACTGACTCCAAAGCGCCGTATCCCGCGTAACAACGGCGGCCACAGCATCCGCGCAGGCTTCGCGCAGCGCGGGCAGCATATCCGAAAACAGGTTTTCGGCGGCTATATCCTCATACAGGCGGATGTAGCAGGGCAGCTCGTTCATGTCATACGCCCTTCCAGGCGCAAGCAGCGAATCCACCGCATCCTTCGCAAGCCCCTCCGCCAGGCAATACGCCGCGCTTCCCGGCAGCGTCACGCGTAGCAGAAACCCGCTGAGCGCCGCCGTGGGGTTGTAGCCCCACTCCTCCCACACATTGTCACCGTAAGACCACCAGGGCGCGTGCGGGTGTTCGTCATTGCTGGGAACCTCCGCCAGCCAGCGCCCATCACGGAAATGCGCGCCGCCTGTGAGATACCGCACAATCCCCTGCACGATGGGCTGCGCAGGATCGACGGCATCCACCTCGCGCAGAATCTCCGTGGCGCACCACGTCTGTATAGGACAGCTGTCCGGGTTCCAGCTGTCGGCCTCCAGCGCGTGGCCAAATCCGCCATCTTCGTTCTGATAGGCGGCCAGCGCATCCAGCACGTTTTGTTTGGTTCCCTCCATGAAATGATACCGAAACCGCGCCCAGTCAACAGGCCGGGCATTGCGCGCCATGAAGGCGGCGGCACGCTCGAAAATACTCAAAGCATTTCCCTCCTTAGGGTCAGTCAAAAGCGCAAAATTCCGGAATAGATTCCAGCCGCAGCGTCCGTTTCCCATCCCCGGCGGGTGACCCAAAATTCGTAAAATTTCGGCAACCCGCACTCCAGAATGCCTAAACCCAGCGTGAGCGTAACGTTCCCCCAACGGCGATCCCCCTCGAAATTCCATGAATTTCGTGTACTCGCCCACCCCGGGGGGCTCGAGGGGGTATCACCCCCCTCGACTTCAATCGTATCGACCGGCTTTGCCGGTCGGGCGGGGAGTTTTCAGACAGCAAAGCTGTCTGAAAACATTCCTTG
>JAVBPC010000074.1:0-19484 GCA_031549905.1 Eubacteriales bacterium | reverse complement strand
ATTTCTAACCCCGCAAAAAAAAAACCCACTCCTTTTTTTTTGTATTGTTCTTGGGCTTTTCCCTTTTTGGGGGTTCACTTGGGGCGTGCCCCTGGCAACCCCGCATGCATCCGGTTTGTCGGCAGATAATCCAACCCCAACCCCAGCATTACCCGCACGGCCTCCGTGCTGTCCGCCGCGCGCAGGCACACCCGAAGCCCCGCCCGGTGGGCCTTTTCAATCAGTTCCACGGGCTTCGCCAGCGGATCGTCCACCCGCCACGACATGCCCGCGTTGCCAAGCGGTGCGAGCCGCTCAATACTCCGTTCATTCCCAAAGATGTGATGGACAAACATGCCGGGCGCGTACTTGCGCGCTTCCAACAGCCGTTCCAAACGCACCGAGCTCATCACGACCGTGCCGTCGTCAAACCCGGCAGCCCGCACGGCGTCGATCACAGGTTGCGCATCGTCCGTCTTAAGTTCTATAAAGGGCACACAGCCATAGCGTCTGCAGATGGCCAGATATTCATCGAAAAGCGGCATGCGCAGGTCGTCGCCGGCAAAGCAGTCTAGGCGGTTGCCCGCTTTGAGCCGAAGTCCCGACAACGCGGCCCACACCTGCTCGCGGATCGTGCCTGTTCCGTCGTACATCGCATCGACCGTATCATTATGAATGCATACCAACACACCGTCGCGCGTCCGGTGCACGTCCGTCTCAATGGCCCATTGTCCCAGCAGTCCCGCGTATGCGAAGCCGGGCAGCGAGTTCTCCGGCGCCAGCGGCGTGAACCCGCGATGGCTGACATAGCGCGGGCGCACGGGGGCGTGTGGAGTATCGAACAGCTTTGTCGCCATCGCGCTTATCCTTTCACCGAGCCGATCATGACGCCCTTGACAAAGTACTTCTGCATGAACGGGTACACTACCAGGATCGGCAGAACCGTCAGCACCACGATGCTGGCGTTTTTCGTCTCCGGCGATACCTTGCTCGCCAGCTCAATTTCGCCCAACCCTTCCTCCATCGCGGAGTTCTTCACCATCTCGTACAGCAGCAGCGCTGCGGGCTTGAGCGATGTCTTGGTGATGTACATCAGCGCGTCGAAATAGCGGTTCCAGTACGCGACCGAGGTAAAGATGACGATTGTCGCGACGGACGCTTTGGACACGGGCAGGATGATGGAGAACAGCACCCGGGTGAAAGACGCGCCGTCGATCCGTGCCGCCTCCTCCAGGCTCTCCGGGATGTTCTCCATGCTGCTTTTCAGCACGAATATGTTATACGGGCTGATCACAGCGGGCAGGATGAGCGCCCACAGTGAGTTGAGCAGACCGTAGCTCTTGATCTGGAAGTAGTTGGGCAGAATGCCCGCGCTGAAGATCATCATGAACACATAGAGATAAATAAAGAACTTTCTGCCCTTGAGGTACGGGCGTGAAAGCGAATAAGCCGTCAGAATGGTCATCGATACGCCGATCAGCGTACCAAACAGCGTGATGAACACGGAGTTGCCCAGCGAGTTCACAAAGCTGGTGCGGTTAATAATATATTTCCAGCCCTCCAGGCTCCATTCCCTTGGCCAGAACCAAACTTTTCGGCCCGCTACGGCAGAAACAGAACTGAGCGAGCGTGCGAACACGTTGAGCACCGGCAGCAGACAGAACAGTGCCACGGCGATCATGAACACATGGATAAACAGGACGAAAACTCGTTCCCCGCGCGACAATTTCATCTCATTCGCCCCCTCACCAGATCGTCCGGCCGCTGAATCGCTTGGAAATAAGGTTGGAACAGAGCACAAACACAAGGCCGACCACGGACTCGAACAGCCCGACCGCCGCCGCGTAGCTGAAGTTAGCCTTGCCGATGCCGATGCGGTAGACGTAGGTACCCAGAATGTCCGCCGTCTCGTATACCGTGGGGTTGTAAAACACGAGCACTTGGTCAAAGCCGTCGGAGAGAATATTGCCCAGGCGGATGGTCAGCATGAGCACGAGCGTGGGCAGGAGGCTCGGGATGGTGATGGTGCGGATGCGCTGCATCTTGTTCGCGCCGTCGATCACGGCCGCCTCATAGATCTCGGAATCAATGGCCGTGATGGCCGCCAGGTACACGATCGTGCCCCAGCCCGCGCCCTTCCAGATAGACGACAGCACCAGCATGAAGCGGAACCATCCGCCCCGGATGAAGAACAGGATTTGGTTGCCCCCGAGCGAACCAATCAGCGTATTGACAATGCCCGCGGACCCGAACATGATGTAAAAAATGCTGTAGACGATGACCCAGGTGAAGAAATGCGGGATGTAAATGACGGTCTGGATGCTCCGCCTGAGCGTCATTTTGCTGATTTCGTTGAGCATGATCGCCAGGATCATGGGGATGGGCACGCAGAAGATCACCTGCAGCAGGTTGATTTCCAGCGTGTTCCGGATGACCTGCCAGACCTGCGGGTCCGAGAACATGGCGCGGAACTGATCCAGCCCCACCCACGCGCTCCCTGCAATGCCTTTGAGCGGCTTGAACTGCTTGAACGCGATGACGATCTTGGACATCGGAAGGAAGCGAAACAGCGCCGCGAACACAAGCCCGGGGATGAGGAACAGGTACAGCTCGTAGTGCCCCTTCATGTAGTTGATAAACTTGTTTCGTCCGGCCTTCCCGGGTTTTCGCAAACTGGTCATGGTTTCGCTCCTTCCGTGCGGTGGCTAGAGAGGAGGAGAAGAGGCGGATGGGGAGGGGCGCCGGGAGGCTGGCACTTGGATATTGCCGCGCCGCAAGCGCCGCTCTGTATCCAAGCGAATCTCCGCGTTTATTTCCGCTACTGGCGGAACGCGGTTCCGGTTCCCAGACCGTGCACAATGGTTGTGCGGAAGTCCGCTGCAGCGCAGAGCCGCACAAAGGGCCGCGACAATGCTGAAGCGCGCAGAGCCCCTTGCGTCCCCCCCCCCCCCTGTTCCTCACTATCTCCCCTGGTTCCACTCGTTATAGAATTCCACCATCTTGTCGCCGCCATTGCTGTTCCAGTACGTCCCAAGCTCTGCCAGCGCGTCGATCTTCTTCGCGCCCGCGATGACCGCGATCAGCGTGTCGTTCACATGCGTTTCTAGGGTGGACTTGTTGTCGATGACCGTTACGGCCGGGGCGAGCGCGATGGGGCTTGCCACGCCACCGTCCAGCAGGGATTCCCGGAAGGCGTAGAAGATGTCCTGCAGGTCCGCGTTCTTGGTCAGACGCGTCTCCCACATCTTCGGGTACACATCCTCGCGGTAGAAGCCGGAGACGAACACGTTGGAGTTGTTCTTGTCGTTGTTGAACGCGGGCTGGATCAAGGTATAGTTGCCGTCCGCGTCCATCGTGTAGTGTGTGCCCTCCACGCCCAGCACGATCTCTGTAAAGTTGTCCATCTGGATCATGTTGTTGATCGCGTCGATCGTCTCTGCCGGATGCTCGGAAGTCACCGGGATGCCGCAGTACGAACCCACGCCGGACTTCGTCTCCGCATGCACTTTGCCCTGGTCGTCCTTGAGCAGCGGCAGCACCGCGTAGGCCATGTCCGGGTTCAGTTCGCGTACCGCGCCGATGACCGTCTCAATCCCGTTCCAGCCGTTGTACATGATGACTGCGTTGCCGCTCGTCCACTTGGCGCGCATGTCCGCGCCGGTGACGGCGGGCATTTCGGCATCCAGCAGGCCGCGCACGTACAGGTCGGCCATGTATTCGATGTACGCGGTAAGGTTCGGGTCGTCGGTCACGTGCGAGATCACGCCGTCCGCCATCTCATACTGGCCCGTGATGCCAAACGCGCTGGCGATGTTCGCGACCAGCCACGTCTGCGACGCGGTCAAAGGGATCATGTCCGGATACGCGGCCTTGATATCTTCCAACATCTTGGTGAAGCCATCCAGCGTGTCCGGCAGCACCTCGTAGCCGATGGCGTCCAGCAGATCCTTGCGTGCGATCAGGGAGTTGTTCAGGCTGTCCGGCTGCGCGACCGTGGCCGGGATGGCATAGATGCGGTCGTCCACGGTTGTGGATTCCCACAGCGTGGGGATCGCTTCCAGGATGTTCGGGCCCCTTTCGGCCAGCAGGTCCGTGATGTCCATCAGCGCGCCTTCGGTCATCATCAGGTTATAGTTGGCGGCGTTGAGGTAGACATAATCATACGGTTCGCCGGAGGCGATGATGAGCATGAGCTGCTCCGTGCCGTTGAGCACTTCGTACTCAATGTTGTATCCGGACACGCGCTGGCAGACCTCCCAGCCGATGTCGGAATCCAGGTCAAAGAAGCTGGAGCTAATCAGGAATTTCAGGGTCACTTCGTCGTTCGCCGCCGAGGCGGGCAGGATGCATACGCCCAGGGACAGCGCCAGCGTGAGGAACAGGGCCAGGTAACGCTTCATAGGGATGCTCCTTTCATTTGCCAAGGGTTTGCCTTGGAGGGTTTATATCGAAGCGCCGATCGCACCCGCGCTTTCGAACCACATTGGTTATGCGGTGAGAATCGCTCCGCGCGCAAGCAACAGTGCGCGCACTTGGGGCACGTCCACCTCCGCCGGGTTTACCCCCTGCGACACGCATAGCGCGGCCGCGATGCCGATGCCCTCGGCGGCAGCCATCAGCGGCCCCATGACGCGCGCGGCAGCGAACACTGTGCTATCCACGGACAGCGTGCGCCCCGCAAGGAACAGGTTTTCGACCCCCTTGGCCACAAAGCAACCATACGGAAGGCCAAACGCTCTTTCCAGTCGGGACAGGTCGATGTGGTCGCCCGCGCCCGCATGCACGTCCACGTTGTACCCGCACAGGGCAATGGTGTCGTCCCCTTGCGCGTAGGCGAACATCTCTTCCTTGGTCAGGCGGCAGATGCCCTCGAAGTGGCGCGTTTCGCGGATGCCCAGCGTGGGGGAGATATCCGCCAGCACCGCCTGTTCAAACCCGGGAATGTACCCGCGCATGAACCGCAGCAGCTCGTGCACCTGCAGATAGCCCTGCTCCAGCCCGGCTGAAAGCTGGAAGGGGTCGCTCGCGTCGATGTTGATGATGCGGCTGGTGTTGACGGCCAGCAGCGACTCCACTGAAGTCTTAATGTAGATGAACTGGTTGCGCGGCACGGAGAATTCGCCCTTCGCGCGCGCGGCGCGGATGGCGTCCGTCATGCCGATCAGGCAATGGCCGGGCGTCGTTCTGAAAAACTCAAGGTCGTATCCCTTTGCGTACTCTTCTTTGATGCCCACCTCGCCCGGATGTTCCTCAATCCAGGTGAAAAACCGTTCCAAATCAAAGTTTGTAACGGTGAACATCAGCGTGGAAGGCTGCATCACGCCGGTGCCATCCTGGCCCAAAGTGTAGCGGCACCCTGCCAGGGCCGCCATATCGCCGTCGCCCGTGCCATCCACGAACACCTTGCCGCGGATGCGGATATCGGTGCACTTGCCGTACACCGTTACCGCCTCAATGCGCCCGCGCACCACCTGCACATCGGTCACATCGCAATTGAAAAGGATATCCGCGCCGGCCTCACGGCACATTTCCACCGCCAGGATCTTGAACGCCTGCGCGGATATGGGTGAAATGGAATTGTGCACCGGGCAGTGGTAGTGGCCCATGGCCCCGCCCATCGCGGCCAGGCGGTCCTGTATTTCCTGCGCCATGCCGCCCAGCACCTTTTCCCCGCGCCGGTCCAGGTAGCCAAGGATGCTGAGCCCCGATGACGCGCACCCGCCCAGCACGCCGGTGCGCTCCACCACGATGGTTTTGGCGCCCTGCCGCGCGGCGGAAATGGCCGCGCATACGCCCGCGCTGCCCCCGCCGATGACCACCACATCGTAACTAAGTTCCCGAAGCGAATGCATACCTTGCCACCTCACTCATTCAATTTCAAACGCGAAAACGTGCGCCTGCCCGCTGCCGTATGTTTCGGTCAGCCGGTCCGTGGCGTAGGTCGCAAGCGGAATGAACCGCACGCCGCGCGTCATCAGCCCGATCTGTCCGCGCACCAGCCGCTGGTAGTTGTCCCGCGTTTCGCACACGGTTTGCCACGCGCCGTCCTTGTCCAGCGCCTCAACCCTGAAATGCCGCACCATGCAGCGCGGAAACCCGAACGATGTCCGGTTGTAATCCAGGCGGCGGCACGCTACCATAGAGATGGTCATCAGGTCCGGGTTGCCGTCGATATGTTCGCGGTCCAGGTCGCTGTCCAGCGCAAGGCGGAACGATGAAACGTACTTTTCCTCATCAAATGTATAGGTGATCGCCTGGTTGATGCGGCCCCAGTACCCGTTGTCGTTTCCCCATATTTTGCGGTCGGTTCCGCTCAGCAGCGCAGAGCAGTCACCGTAGCCGCATGTCAGGCTGGCCTCGCGGCTAAGCGGGGCAATTTCGCGCCTGAAATGGGGCAGAAAGCAGTCGTCATCCATCAAAATGCGCTGTATTTCCCGTATTTTCTGCCTACATGCCTCGCGCGGGGTCAGCCCGTTTCGCAGCGCCACGTACGCTGCCGTGCCCACCGCCTGCCCGATGACGCCGATGGTGCCCATCACGCGCGTGGAGCTGAACGCCACATGCGATGCGCTGATGTTGCGCCCCGCGAACATCAGGTTCGGCACATTCCGAGAATACAGGCAGCGCAGCGGGATGCCGTACGGTTCCGTCAGGCGGTGCTTTTGCAGGTGGCCGCCCTCTTTTCCGTCCATGAAGAACCCGCCCGGCAGGTGGTTGTCAATCTGCCAGCCGCCGTATGCCACCTCATCATCGAACGCGGCCGCGCTTTCCACATCCTGTTGCGTCAGCACATAGTCGCCGATATAACGCCTGCTCTCACGCTTCCCCGGCAGGAAGCCGATCCATTCCAGTTCCCAGTTGTCCGCGCCGTGATCGCCGTGGTTTTTCATGTGATCCCATACGCCAAACGCGATTTTCAGCAGCTCATCGCGGATTTCCTCGGTATCGTGGATGGTATCCATTTCGCCGCCCAGCTCTATCCAGTAGAAGTTGGTGTTCACCTCGGTCAGGCACATGTGCGGCTTGTTGTACATCGCATCATCGGTGCTGAATGTGTATGCCCATTTGGGCGGCGTGAAATCGCACTTATGGTCCGTTTCGCGGCAGTGGATCAGCAGGCTGGTGCCCATCGTTTTGCGGTCGGCGGCGTCAAGGCCGAATGCCTCGCCGTATTCGGAAGCGGCCTCGCGGCCCGCGCGGTATTCTGCCCCGCAAAGGGGGGCCAGGATGCTGTCGCCGGAGCAGTCGGCGAACAGCGGCGCTTCCACCGTGTGCCAGGTGTAGGTCGTCATCTGGAACCCGCGGATGCCTACAATCGCACCGTCCCGCATGGTCAGGTCGCAGCATGCGCAGTTGAGCATCAGGTCAATGTTCGGCTCAAAGCGGATCTTTTCATACAGAATGCTATCCCAAACGGTATAGTTGCGGGTGGGGTTGCGGTACATGTTTTCCAGTAAAATTTCTTCGATGATGCCGGTTTCCTGCAAATTGCGCACCCGGGTGCCCGCGCCGCACACATGCATGCGGATTTCGGAAGATGCGTTGCCGCCCAGCATCGGCCTGTCGTGCATCAGCGCCACCTTTACCCCGTGGCGCGCCGCCGCCAGCGCCGTCAGCATCCCGCCGATTCCGCCCCCCACCACGCACAGTTCCGCCTGATGGGTCACATGCCGCAAACCATTCATACGTTCGGTCCTCCCGTGTTGCCTTTTCAGATAACTTTTGTTACAATTCATTATACACATCAGAAAACTTGAAATCTATCGCGTATGTGACTTGCTTTTATCATTTTGTGATCTATCACCGCGCGCCGCGCAAAGGGAGGGAAAGGTGTGATCCTGCGATCCTACCGTGTTACCACGTTTGAAAAATCCCCCGGGAACTGGCGCGAATACGCGGTCGGGGATAACATGATCTACTCGTACCGCAGCACGGAATACGACTACGCCACGTTTCCCGAAAGTCTGCATTTTCACGACTATTATGAGGTTGTGGTGTTTGTCAAGGGCAACATCCGCTACATTTGCGAAGGGGATTCGCTGGTGCCGGAATACGGCGATGTCATCATCATCCCGCCCGCGCGGCTGCACACATCGATGATCACCACCGGCAGCACGGAGTACACGCGCCATGTGTTTTACCTGTTCCCCAGCGCGTTTGACGGTATTGGCGGCGCGCCGCTGCTGGCGTTTTTGCAAAACAGCCGCTCCGGGCGCTTTTACATCAGCCTGAAGCCGAACAGGCGGCAAGAAATGCTGAACCTGCTGGACAGGATCGAAAGCGCGCTGGCCGCCGAGGCCCCCGACTACCACGCGCTGGCCGTGGGCTATGTGTTGCAGCTGTTTTTCCTATTAAACCGCCCCGCCAACCACGATGAGCGCCAGGACCAGTATTTCCCGCCCAGCATCATCGAAATCAAGCAGTACATGGATGAGCATTTTACGGAGATTGAGTCGATATCCCAGGTGGCGGACCATTTTTTCTACAGCCGGGAGTACATATCCCGCCTGTTCAAGCGATATTTCAACACCACCATACATGATTACCTGCTGCAGCGGCGCGTCAGCTACTGCCAGCAGCTGATGGATGGCAACCTGCCCATGGGCGACATCGGCCTCAAGGCCGGCTTCGGCAGCCCCTGCTCCTTCATCCGGGCGTTTCGCGCTATCACGGGCATGGCGCCGTCGGAGTACCGAAAGCATTACGCTTCTTCGCGGTGAGGGGGAGGGAGACGCCAGGGGCGCTGCCCCTGGACCCCGCTTAAGGGCCTAAGGCCCTTAAGAATCCCTTCTTGGGGAGGGGTTATAAAAAAGAAAACCCCCTGCCCGCCGTGAGGCGAAACAGCAGGGGTTCCAAGGGGACATGTCCCCTTGGCAGGGTCTGGGACGGAGTCCCCGCGTTTTCTTCATTGCCTACAGCCCATACCCCTGCGCAATCATCTCTTCCCGCACAGCTTCCCCGGCCACATCCCGTGCCCGGCCGCCTGCGCCCGCCCGCGCCGCCGCGATGCCTGCCGCTTCGCCCATTGCGCAGGCGGAAGTCGTCATCCGGTACGCGGAATGCGGCAGGAATTCTCCGCTGATGCAGCGCCCCGCCAGGAGAAGGTTGTCGGCACCTTCGGCGATCAGGCAGCGCAGCGGGATCTGGAACGGCTGGAAGCGCTTGCCCTTGCTGTGCGCGGCGCTGGTATCCTGCTCGGAAAGCTGGTGCACGTCGATGCTCTGATGGATCGGCACCACGCCGTCCGGGAAACGTCTGCCCGCCAGCGCGTCATCCGTCGTAAGCGTGTACAGGCCCCGGATGCGCCGCCCGTCGCGCAGGCCGATCTGGTCCGCGGTCGCGCACAGGGTGAGTCCCTCCCAGCCGGGAATCGTTTGCAGCGCGGCAATCGCGCGGCCGATCTCCGCCCGCGCCGCGAGGGTCGCGCGGCTGACGGACTGGGCGCTTTCCGGGCTTACTTCATATTGGTGGTTGATGGCCAGCATCCACAGCGGCTTGCCCGCTTTCGGCTGAAACAGCAGCGGTGCGGGGTAGCTTGGGGCAGCGCCCGCGCCTTCCAGCAGCGCATACAGCGCCTTTTTGCGCGCGGGGTTGTGAATATCGGATGCCCAGGTGTTCGGCACGCCGGTAACCATCGCGTGCAGGCTTGCGGGCTGCAGCGCCTTTTTTTCCGGATGCCCCATGTCAAACGCGCAGCCGGAGAGCATGCCAAGCGTGCCGTGGCCGGTCGCATCCACGAAGAAATCCGCGGTGAAGCGCTGGGATTCGTAGCCTTCCACTGTTATAGCCGCAATCCGTTGGCCTTCGCGCAGAACCCCGCTGATCGGCGCATACAGCAGCACTTCCACGCCTGCGTCCGTCAGCAATTGTTCCAGCAGCCGTTTCATGGCCTCGATGTCGTAGGTGTAGCTGCGCGCATCCACCCATTGGGCGTTTCCGCTTTCAAGCAGCGCCTCCAGTATTTCCAGCGGGATGCCGCCCTTGCCCGGCATATCCAGCGAGATGCCCATCATGCCGCTGGTCCAGCACCCGCCGACGCACCCGGTCTGCTCGATCAGCAGCGCCCTTAGCCCAAGCCGCGCGGCGGACAATGCCGCCCCCACGCCGCCCGGCCCCGCGCCGCAGATGGCGATGTCGTAATCATGCTTTCCCATTGTCGCCCTCCTAAAAAGGCCGCCTGCCCATCATTCTGGATGGAAAACAGGCGGCCGTCGGTACATTTACACTTGCTTACTGTGCCTCAATACCGGCCTGGCGCAGCGTTTCGATGCCCAGATCCAGGTAATCCTTAAGGCCGTAGCTGTCATACAGCACGCTCACATACGCGTCAAAGGTATCCAGCGCGCGCTTGCCGTAGATGAACCTGGTCGTCTCTTCCGTAACATAGCGCTGCAGGTCGGCCTTGTTGCGGTCCTTGGGGATGCCGACAAAGTTGTTGTACCCATCAATGCGCGGAAGATCGGCTGCGAACTGAATCTGATCATGGCAGGTGGGGAACTTGGTCGCCAGGTACACGGGCTCGTTGCGCCCCATGACCTGGTGCTGCCAGGCGTAGCTGACCTCGCCCACGCGGTCGGTCGGGGTGATGGTGTCGCCATCCATCGTGTAGTGGTCGCCCTCGATGCCATAGCACACCAGGCGCTCGCCCTCGCCCGCCACGATGTAATCCAGGTACGCCAGCACGCGCGCCAGCTTTTCCGGGTCCTTGGCCAGCTCCACGGAGAGCACGCGGCCGCTGTTCTTCGCGCCGGGCACGTTGTACACGCCGTCGTATACGCCGCCGGGGCCTTCCGGGGGCGTGATCTGCACCCACTTGGCGTCCGGAGTCATTTCGGCCAGCATCTGGTCATACGGCGGCTTGACGAACTCCGCCCAGCTCATGTAGATCATGCCAACCTGGTTGCGGTACACCTTCTCGCGCACCTGGTCGAATGTATCCATCAGCATCATGTCGGGGTCCACCGCGCCGGTGTCGATGAAGCCCTTGATCCATTCCAGCGCATCCCTGTATTCGGGGGCCGTCGCGCTGTAAACCAGCGTTCCGTCCTGCAGAATGTAATCGTTCATGCCCACGCCGTACGCGCCCAGCAGCGGGTTCAGCGCGTTCAGCTGCCCGGCCGCCGCGCCCATGCCGGTGTAGCCGAATGTGTCGTTCTGGCCGTTGCCGTCCGGGTCCTGCTGGGCGAACGCCACCGCGACCGCCTGGAATTCCTCCAGCGTTGTGGGCGCGGAAAGGCCAAGCTTATCCAGCCAATCCTGGCGAACCCAAATGCTGTAGTAGCTCTTGACCACGCCTTCCGGTGGGCGGTTGCCCGACAGGAAGTACAGGTGCCCATCCACGCGCAGCGTTTCATCGGTGAGCAGATCGGGGTACGTCGCCATGAAATTGGGCATCTGATCCACATAGTCCTCAATCGGCAACAGCAGGTCCTGGTCCAGGAACTCGGCAAACTGCGCCGCGGTCACCTGCATGATGTCCGGCACATTGCCGCTGGCAACCTGCAGGTTCAGCTTGCTGGCGTATTCGCTTTCGATTACGTTCAGCTGCAAATCCATGTTGAACTTTTCGTTCAGCACCTTGAGGATCACGTCCTGATCATCCGGGAAGCGGCCCTGGCCCCCGCCGTTGTGGTAGTAGCTGATCGTCATCTTTTTGCTCAGGTCCAGGCCCTCCGCCTGCACCGCCGGGATGCTGCCAAGCATAATGAGCGTCAGCACCGCAAGGAAAAGGGACAGCCATTTGCGATTGCCTTTCATGGAAGCTCCTCCTTTATTTTTCACCGCGGGATGCGCGGCAAAGAGTCGTGTGGGGGGGATTACCCCTTGATCCCCCCGAGCATCATGCCCTGCGTGAAGTGCTTTTGCAGGAAGGGGTACACTGCCACCACGGGCAGCGCGGTGATGACGACGGCCGCCTGCTTCATGGCCTGGGTGCTGGCGGTCAGCTGCGCGTTCGTTTCTTCCAGGGTGGACTGGGCCTGCGACAGAATGCCGCGCAGCACGACCTGCAGGGGCTGCAAGTTTGCGTTTTGCACATAGTAGAGCGCGGCGAAGAATTCGTTCCAGTGGCCCACGCCGTACATCAGCAGCACGGTTGCGAGCACCGGGCGCGCCAGCGGCACCATGATGGTCACCAGCACGCGCAGCTCGCCCGCGCCGTCTATGCGGGCCGCTTCGACGTATCCAGCATCAATGCCCGCAAAGAAAGAACGTGTGATCATCAGGTTATACGCCCAAATGACCGATGGCAGGATCATCGCCCAAACTGTGTTCATGATGCCGGTTTGGCGCACGATGTAAAAGTTGGGAATCAGGCCGCCGCTGAACACCATGGGAATCAGCGTGAACAGCGTGAAAAACTTTTTCATCGGCAGCTCTTTGCGGCTGAGCGGGTACGCCATGGATACGGTAAACACCAGGTTTAGGAGCGTGCCGGCCAGCGTCAGGAACAGCGTGACCAGGAACGCGCGCGGCACCTTTGCGTTTGAAAGGAAATTGGCATACCCATCCAGGCTGACCGGCCAGGGGAACAGCACCAGCCCGGAGGATTTGATATACTGCGTGTACGTCGTAAGCGACAGCACCACCACATAGTACAGCGGGATCACAATCAGCAGCGTGAACGCCAGCAGGATCAGCAAAGTGAAAAGGTCGAACCGGCCCAGGCGCTTTCTCACCATAGCGATTCCTCCCACTTGCGGGCGATGGCGTTCACCGACAGCAGCAGCGCCATGCTGATCACCGACTTGAACAGGCCGACCGCCGTCGCCAGGCTGAAATTCATCTGCTCAAGGCCCGTGCGGTACACCCAGGTATCGATGATATCCGCCACGGTGAGCACCTGCGTGTTATACAGGTTGTAGATCTGGTCAAAGCCCGCATCCAGCACGCTGCCCATGCGCAGAATCAGCATCACGATGATCGTGGGCCGGATGCCGGACAGCGTAATGTGCCAAATCTGCCGCAGCCTGCCCGCACCGTCGATCTGCGCGGATTCATACAGCGAAGGGTCGATCCCCGCGATGGCGGCCAGATAGATGATCGCGCCCCAGCCGGCATCCTTCCACACATCGGACAGGATCAGCAGCCAGCGGAACGCCTTTTCACTGGTCAATACAGGCACGGTGCTTCGCCCCGCCGCGCGCAGCAGCACATTGACAAGGCCCGAGCTTTCCGAAAAAATGGCGTACAGGATGCCGTACACGATAACCCAGGAAAGGAAGTGCGGCAGGTAGGTAATGGTCTGCACCGTGCGCTTGAGCCAGGAGACCTTGACCTCGCTGATCAGCACCGCAAGGCCAATGCAGGCGAATGTATGGAACACGATCTTGCTAAGGCTGATGACGATGGTGTTGGTCAGTATCTGCCGGCTGTAGGGTGAGTTAAAAAAATACTGAAAGTGTTTGAGCAGCGGGTTTGCCCAGGGGGATGCGAGTATTCCCTTTTGAATGCGGAAATCCTTAAACGCGATGAGAACGCCGTACATGGGCATGTAGCGGTATACGATATAGTACAGCACGCCCGGAAGCATCATAAGCAGCAGCGCCTTCTGGTAGCTGCGCAGCTTTGGACGCCGGTAGCGCGTGATGGCCGCCTGTTGCCGCCCAAGGGTCATGTCTCTCACCTCTTGGCCGCATTATGCCAGCAATCTTGCTGCGGCTCAAGGTGACAAACCAACAAAAACGGTTGATAATCAGGAAGATTGGCATAGAACCTTGAGGATATTTTGTTCCCGTGGCATAATAGGGGTCAATTTGAGGGGGGATTGTGATGCCGTTTTCCCGCGTGCTGTGCGTCGATGATGATGCGCCGATCCTGCGCGCGCTGCGCGGTTTCGCATGGGCGGACTGCCACTGCCAATGGGTTGGCGAGGCATCGAACGGGCGGGATGCGCTTGCGCTGGTGGAAAGCTTGAAGCCTGACATCGCGCTGGTGGATGTGGTGATGCCGGTGATGGATGGGCTTGCGTTCGTGAAAGCCGCGAAGGAATCCGCGCCGCTTCTTCAGTGCGTGATCCTGTCGGCCTACTGCGACTTTGAGTACGCCCGGCAGGCGCTGCGCTATGGCGCGACAGAGTACCTGACCAAGGGCGAGTACACGGATGCCGACCTTGCGCAGGTGCTGCGCCGGCTGAACCACGCGCCGGACAGCACCCCATACCGCTACGAGGTGCAGTACGCGGCAGAGGCCGCTAAGTCGCGCATGCATGAAGACCTGTCGCTGGAGGTCATCGCGCGGGAGATCGGTATCTCCACAAACTATCTGGGCGCGCTGTTCACGCAGCAAACGAACCGCCGCTTCCGCGATTTCCTGGCGCAGGTGCGCATGGACAGGGCAAAAGAGCTGCTGCAGCATACGCCGCTGCGCATCTATGAGGTGGCCGATCAGGTGGGCATCAAAAACCCGCAATACTTTTCGCAGATGTTTTTCAAATACCACGGCATCACGCCCGGCGCGCTGAGGAGATAGGCTTATGCTTAGAACGCTGCCCAGAAAGATCACCGTGCTGTCGCTGATTCTGGCCGTACTGTTTCTGGCAAGCTGGCAGTACTGGGTCTACACCGGCGCCAGCGATACCCTGCGACAGCAGAAAACAAACGATATGCGCCTGCTGCTGGACCGCACCGGCGATTACCTGGGCCTGTACGCGGAGGGCCTCAGCGGCGCGCTGCTGAACCTTGCCGATGCGCTGGCCGTCATCGGGGAGGACGCGGGCCAGCTGGAGCAGGCGCTGAACGCGTTCCGCGCAAGCAACCCGGGCAAGGTGCTGTCCGCGACGCTGATGGTGACGCCCGAAAGGGTGTACAGCACCAAGCAGGCCGCGTACGATGTGTTCGGCAGCACGCCGCTGCTGGCCATCTACCGGGAGGTGAACGAATCTAAGTTTCGCGGCATCCAGTGGACGGAACCGTACACATCATCCCTTGCGCTGGCCGATACCGTGGCGCTGTACAAGCCCGTTTCGCTGCCGGGCGCTACGGCCGTGCTGATCATCGAGGTCAATTTGCATACGATGCTGTCCCAGCTGCTGCGCGTGGACCGTGCCAGCAGCGTCAGCTGGACCGTCGTCTCCAGCGGCGGGGCCATCGTATCCACCAGCAGCGATGACGCTTCGCTGTTTCCGGGCGGCACGGCACAGCTGTCGCGCGCGGAACTTAACCAGATGATGCCTTCTTTGCTGGAAAGCGCGGCGGGCGCGGATACCGTCACGCACGGCGGCGAGGAATACATCGTCATGGATAAATCGGCAATTTGCTTTGGTTGGCGGCTGTTCGCGCTGATCCGCTCCGGCGATCTGTACGCGCCGGTGACATCCATGGTGCAAAGTACATCGCTGCTGGGGGTGGCGCATTTGCTGATCCTGACGGTGTGCATCGTGCTGCTGTGCCAGGGGGTTACGCGGCCACTGTCCGCGATGGCAAAGCAGCTGCAGCAGGCGAAGGACCCGCTTGCGCTGTCGTTCGCGCCGTATGTCAGGCGGAAGGATGAAGCAGGCGTGCTTGCCAGAAGCCTGACCGTCATGATCGCCAACACAAATGCGCTGGCAAAACGGCAGGAAAGCCTGCTTGCGGAACAGCACCGGCTGGAGCTGGTGATGCTTCAGGGGCAGATTCACCCGCATTTCCTGGGCAATACCCTAGCCTGCATCGGCAGCCTGGCAAAGGAAAAGGCGTATGAGGCGGTGCAGGAAAGCCTGATGGCGCTGACGCGGCTGATGAACTACAGCATTGCCAGGACGGACGCCATGGTGACGCTGCGCGAAGAGATGGCCTGCATCGATGCGTACATCGCGCTGCGGCAAATCCGCGCCAAGGTACCCTTCCGGTACCAGGCGTTTGTCGCCGCGCAGCACATGCAGCACCGCGTGCCGCGCCTATTTTTGCAGCCGGTGATTGAAAATGCGATTGTGCATGGGCTTAGTTTGTCGGAGCAGGAGGGCGCGATCACCGTGACGAGCTATGAACAGCACGGGAAGCTGTACCTTTGCGTGGAAAATGACGGGCCGACGTGTTCCGCGGAGCATATGGAAGAAGTCACGCGCGGGGAGGTTGCCCCTTCCCCGCACGCGCATGGGATCGGCGTGAACAATGTGTTTCAGCGGCTGCGGCTGGCCTGCGCGGGGTCGGGCGGCGGCCGCCTGGAGCCAAGGGAGCACGGCGGTGCGCGGGTAACGCTGGATCTGGGCAATCACTGATCGATTCGCACGGTCGTCTTTTCATCGGATTTCTTTTTGCGCCCCTTCGCGCTCTTTGGCGGCGGCGGGGCGTCCGCCATATCCTGCATGGCGGTTTGCAGGTATGTCACCAGCCTGTCCCGCTCCACGCCGGTTTCGCTTCTGGGATCGAAGGTGATCCCCTCGCCGAACGACATGCGGTGCGCTTTTCTGTTCACGTACATGGGATAGAATGTGGCCGCGCGGCCTGTGCGGCGGTAGTAGCTGCGGCCCAGCTGCACAAAGCCCGCGAACAGCGTGCCCACGCCTTCCGCCTTGTAATCGGTTTCGGGGAAGATCAGGATGTTGTCGTCGTACGCCATCGCATCCACGGAGGCTTCGATTGTCTTGATCGTATCGCGCAAAGAATCGCGGTACACGGGAATGGGGTCGGTCGCGTTCAGAATCCAGATCACCAGCGGCGTCAGTATCTTTACGATGGCGGTGCGCAGCGGCAGCGGCAGCAGCGGGCACAGCTTTTGCGCGCCGGACCTGGTTTGCTCGATCAGGATATCCTTATCCAGCATGCCGTGGATGACCCACGGGCGCAGCGGAAACGGCGAATACAAAATAGAAATTACCGGGCCGTACACCTCCAGGTGGTTGCACAGGAACACCATCGGCCCCTCGCCCGCGCGGACATTTTCCGCGCCCACCACCTTGCATGGGAAGAAAGGGCGCGCCAGCGGGCGCAGCAGTATGATCGCCAGCCGCCGCGGATAGTTGCCCACCAGCACCTTTTTCAGCCGGTTTTCAAGGGGGGCGTTTTCCTGGCCCTCGGCCTTCTGTTTGGTGAATTTGGTCAGCTTCTCGGCGTACTGCTTGTCCAGCGGCTGCAACAGTGAATAGATCAGCGCCACCAGCACGAACAGCATCGGCAGCGCCAGCACCAGCACGCGCAGGATGTAATCCACCCACGGGGCGGCTATGCCCTGGCGGAAGTGGGCATCCGCCGCGAATACAGGCACGCACAGCATCACAAGCAGCAGCAGGTAGGATGTCAGCATCGACCAATCCACCATTACGCGCGTGTTGCGCCGGTAAGCGGCCTGGTCCGTGGGCCCTAGCCCCAGCGAAATCACTTCCTGCATCAGATAGCTTTGCAGCAGGATGATCGACAGCATGCACGCCATGCTAAGCCCCATCAGCCCCCCGTTGATGAAGCCATCCAGCAGCGTGCCCTGCCAGCGGCCGGACAGCATGCGGAACAGCGCGATTGCCCACAGCACAATGCCCATGAAGAAAATGGCATACCGGTCATACTTGGGCAGAAAACGACGGCGCAGCAGCGCGAACCCCGCCACCGTTACCAGCGCGATGAACGCTATCCAGATCAGCAGCATGCCGATGCCGCCCAGCAGCCCCATGCGCGGCAAAAAGCGCATATAGCAGATGAACGCGGTAATGGAAAGGTTCAGCGCCACCAGCGTGTTGACGGTCATTCGGTTGTACAGGCGGTATGCGCGCACGGTCAGCAGCCGGTCGCCAAGGGGCGCGGCGTCGCCCGCGTCCTCATAGGGCTCATTCAGCGGCTCCGCCACCTGGCAGGCAAGCAGCAGCGCGCTGATGCCCACCGCAGCCAGGTACGCGGCGGCCGTCTCCGGCGGCGCGGAGGCGGACAGCAGGGTGAACAGCAGCCAATATCCAAACAGGAAAAGCGCATGGCACAGCGCCAGCGGCAGCATCCTCCGGGATGCTTTCTTTGCGGAAAGCCGCCTTGCCAGCGTATCGGTAATCAGCTGCTGCGCAAGGAATCCGATGATCAGCAGCGCCAGCAAAAGGCTTTCCAGGCTGGACTGCATATACGGGAACACGATGAACAGCGCTACCGTCAGCAGCGCGGCCAAGATAAACAAAACAAGCCCGCGCACGCGGATGTGCATGGGCAGCAGTAAAAGCCCCTTGCGGTTGTATATGCGCACATACAGCACCCATACCTCGCACATGATGTACACGGCGCCGCCAAACAGGGGATTCATGACCAGAATCTCGGACAGAAACATTGCGGTGAACAGCCCCAGCAGATCGCAGACTTTGAGCAGAAGCTCCGCGATGAGGGACCTGGAAGGTTTTGAAAGCCGCATGGGACTCCACCTTTCGTGCGCGGGTGCCTTGCCTGCTATTTTACCACATCCGCGGGGGAAGCGAAACACTGTGGAAAATCCTAATCTGTTTATAAGATAGCGCCCCGTGCATCTCCTTGACAAAGAAAGCGCAAAATGACACAATGGCGGGAATTGAGGAGGTAGTTGGATGAACTGGCAGTGGATTACCGGCCCCGCAGTGGGGGCCGTTATCGGATACATCACAAACGATATCGCCGTGCGGATGATGTTCCGCCCGCACAGCGAAAAGCGCCTGTTCGGCCGCCGCGTGCCGTTCACGCCGGGCCTGATTCCAAAGGAAAGGCCGCGCCTGGCGCGCGCCATCCGCGATGTGCTGGACCATGACCTGCTCAACGCGGATGTCATCGGCGAGGCGCTGCTGTCCCCCGTCACGCAGCAAAAGCTGGCGGCGGCGGCAGAGGTGGGCATCCAAGGCCTGCTCGCAGAGGAACGCACCCCGCGCATGATCCTGGAAGGCGCATTCGGCGGGGAAGAGTTTGCCCTGTTTGAAGGGCGCACCAAGCGCGCCGTCGGCATTTTCATGATGGAAAAGATACTGGAAAGCGGGCTTGAAAAGGTTGCGGCGGAGGCTGTACTGCAAGAAGTAAAAAAGAAAGTGGCCGGAACGCCCGCGGCGGTGCTGTCGCTGCTGCTGGATGAAAAAAGAAGCGCGTCGTTGGAAGAAAAGCTGGCGCAATCCCTGCGCGAAATGCTGGCCACGCACGCCCCTGCGGCCATCGATGAGATGCTGGATAACGCGGTGAAATCCGGCCTGGATACCTCCATAGGCGCGCTGGCCTCGCAGCATGGCGAAACCCTTGAAAGCGCGCGCGATTTCCTGCTGTCACACTATGCATCCATCATCCAAAAAGCGCTGCCCGCAGCCCTTTCCGCCCTGGACCTGGGCCAAATAGTGGAAGACAAACTGAACGCCCTGAACATGCAAGAACTGGAAGCACTGATCATGCAAGTAATGAAAAAAGAACTCCGCGCCATCGTGTGGCTGGGTGCGCTGCTGGGGCTGATCATGGGGCTTGCAAACATAGTATTTGCAATACTGATGTAAGACTTAGCCCCGCTGCGGCGTGCCTCCCCAGCCGCAGCGTCCACCCCGTATACGGCGGTGAACCCGAAAGTCCATGAATTTCGGGCACCCGCCCAGCCCGGGGTGCTCGAGGGGGTGTCAA
>JAVBPC010000110.1:0-28577 GCA_031549905.1 Eubacteriales bacterium | reverse complement strand
GAGGCGCAGTTCATAGAGACTGCACTGCTGAACATCATCAACCATCAAACGCTGATTGCGACCAAGGCCAGCCGTGTGGTGCAGGCAGCCGCCGGAGACAGCGTGCTGGAGTTTGGCCTGCGCCGCGCCCAGGGGCCGGATGCGGGCATATACGGCGCGCGCGCCGCGATGATCGCAGGGTGCGACGCTACCAGCGATGTGCTGGCCGCGCAGCGCTTTGGCGTGCCTGCGCGCGGCACCCACGCGCACAGCTGGGTCATGTCCTTCCCGACAGAGCTGGACGCGTTCCGTGCGTACGCAAGGGTATTTCCGGACAGCTGCCTGCTGCTAGTGGATACCTACAATACCCTGAAAAGCGGCGTGCCTAACGCGATCACCGTTTTCAAGGAACTGAAAGAAGCCGGATTCAAGCCCGGCGGCATTCGTTTGGACAGCGGAGACATGGCGTACCTCAGCCGCAAATCCCGCGAGATGCTGGACGCGGCGGGCTTCCCGGAGGCGAAGATCTGCGCGTCAAGCGATCTGGATGAAGAGGTCATATGGGACTTGAAAGCGCAGGGGGCCAAGATCGATATCTGGGGCGTGGGCACGAGAATGATTACCAGCCATAACAACCCGGCGCTGGGCGGGGTGTACAAGATGGCCGCCGAAGAGGTGGACGGCGTGTTGCTTCCCAAGCTCAAACGCAGCGAAAACCCTGCAAAGATCACTACGCCGGGCCTTAAAAAAGTATATCGCGTCTACGAAAACGGAACGAACCAGGCGCTTGCCGACCTGATCGCGCTGGAAGATGAGCAGTATGACGAGTCACTGCCGCTGGAGCTGTTCGACCCGGAAAACACCTGGAAGCGGATGACCGTGACGGACTACAAACTGCGCCCACTGCTGGAAACGGTGGTTCTGGGCGGTGCGCTTGTTCGTCCGCTCCCCCCCATCTGCGAAATCCGCGAATACGCGCAGGCTGAACTGGCCACGCTTTGGCCGGAGTACAAGCGGCTGCAAAAGCCGCACCTGTATAAGGTTGACTTAAGCCAGCCGCTTTGGGATTTGAAGAGATCGCTGCTAAACGCGCGATAGCACCGCACAAAAAAGCGCCCCTGTACGGGGCGCGCGGAGAAAACCAGATTACATCAGCTGGGATTTCTCCTGGGTGCACTTTTGCTTGGCCTGCTGGATATCGTTCTGCTGTGCGGGCTTGGTCTGATACCAGCCGCGCTGCTGCATCTGCTGGAAGATCTGGAACTGGTCGCCCAGCATTTCGGTCATGTTGTTGGTCAAAACCTGGCGAAGCTGCGGGCAGCTGCCCTCGGTGATGTAGGAGCCGTACTCGGTGGCCAGATGCTTGGCGGTGTCGAGCAGGTCGCCCATCATGCGCTGGTCATCCCATTTGGTGCAGGCCTGCTTGTTCTGCTGGTTCATGGTATTCATGTTGCCGTTCATCGTTTCCCGCCTCCTTACTGCTGGCTGTTGAGGTAGTTGAACATCATCTCATAGCGATGCTTGTGGTGCTGGGCCAGGGTGCTGGCCAGCGTTTTGAGCTGGGGGTCCTGCAGCGATTCCGCGTAAGCCGCGGCCTTCTGGTTGGCAAGCGCCTCATGAATCATCTGGTCTTCCAGGATGCCAAGATCCTTGCTAGTCAACGGCATGTTCCATCCTCCTTGTTTTGTATTTCCATGGGTATTTTGTCCCTGGGAGGCACATTTATGCACACAAAAAGCACGGCACTGGATGTCGCATTGCGCGCTTTGGCGCTGCGCGCGCGCAGCGAAAAAGAAATTGTTGAAAAACTTTCACAAAAGGGGTTTGATGAGCGCGAAATCGCGCAGGCGATGGCAAAGCTGGCGGAGCACGCTCTGGTAGATGACAAAGCTTTTGCCGGGCAATGGGCCTCGTACCGTGTAAGGCGCGGAATGGGTCCCTACCGCATTGCGCAGGAGTTGCGCCAAAAAGGCGTTGACCGCGAAACGTCAGATGATGCGCTTGCAAACCTCAATGAAGATTCCATGCTGGAAAGCGCGCGGGAGCTGGCGGAAAAGCATCTGCGCCGGGGAGGCAACAATGCCAGGCAGCGCGCGCAGGCTGCGCTGATGCGGCGCGGATTCGGCTTTGATGTCATTCGCCGCGCGCTTGACAGCGCCGCACAGGCGATTGAGGAAGACAGCGAATTTGATACGGAATGATGCAGCAAAATGGATGCGCGGTTCGTCTTTTCATGTATAGTCAGTCAACCGCCAACCCAGCCAAAATGAGCGGATCTTTTTCTGCCCTGGTGCGGCGCCTTCCGCCCAACGTGGCCTCCAGCCACGCCTCGCTCTGGCTTCTTGCCGGACGAAAAATCTCCCGCTCATTTTGACCGGTTTGGCGGTTGACTGACTATGGAATTGACGCGAAGACTGTTACCTGTTACAATAGCATTACAGTATAAACGATACAGCCCTATAAGGAGGCGTTTTTAATGAAGAAAGTCCTGCTGCCCGTGCTGCTGATGCTTGCGGTTGTGTTGCTTTTGACCGCGTGCAAAGCGCCCGAGCTCGCCGCGGAAGAACCCACTGCCACCCTCACGGTCGAACCGACGCCTCTTTATGTGCCCTGGACGCCGGACCCGACGGTTACGCCGCGACCGATGGGCGATGTAGAAACGCCCGCACCGGGCGCGACGCCGTTGCTGATCGACCCCATGGATAAGCCTACGCGGCCGCCGCTGGGCCTTGATAAGTCTGAAGGGTACGAAGAAGTAGTCGCGGACCTACTGGACATAAAATTCAAAGTTCCGAACTATTACATTAAGGATACCGTTTCGTCCTCGGATAATGTCATTGTCTATCGGGAACCTGATAACGATATCCGTTCCGGGCAAAAATATCCGGCAACGCTTACCATTACCAGAATGAAAATGTCTTCCGCCCAAACCGAGAGCGACGCTGAAAGGCACTTGGAGACTGCCGTAAACCAGTTGAGGGAGGCATATGAAGGAATGGAGGTTTCCGCGCTGGGAACCGGCCAGTCGATCCTGGGAGAGAAAGGCGTGTATTACACGCTGAAATATGATCAGCCAATCGGCGGGTCGGAAGAAACCGAGCGCATGCGCGCGCGTTTTGCGGCGGTTGCGAAGGGGACAAATATCTATTTGATCCACAACACCTGCCCAATTATGTACAACTCCGACTATGACGAAGTGTACAAAAAGGTTCGCGCCTCGCTGGAAGAGCTGTAAGCGGTAATATTTACGCAAAACCAATCCCCCTCTCCCGTACGGAAGAGGGGGATTTTCTATGGCGTAGAGATGATTACGCCTTCGGACCCGCCTTGACGATCGCTTCCGGCATATCCTTGTACTTGGCAAAGTTCTTCACGAACAGCTGCGCCAGGTTCTTTGCCGCCGCATCGTACGCCGCCTTGTCTTTCCAGGTGTTGCGCGGGGTGAGGACATCGTCTGGCACGCCCGGGCAAGTCTTGGGCACAAGTACGTTGAACATCTCATCGGTATAGAACTCGCTCTTCTCCAGGTCGCCGTTCAGCGCTGCGGTGACCATCGCGCGGGTCAGCTTGATCGCCATGCGCTTGCCCTCACCACCGGCAGGGCCGCCGGACCAACCGGTGTTGACCAGGTAAACGTTCGAGCCGAACTCATCAATGCGCTGGCCCAGCAGTTCCGCATAGCGGCTGGCGGGCAGCGGCAGGAACGGCGCGCCAAAGCAGGTGCTGAAGGTGGCCTGCGGTTCGGTAACACCGCGCTCGGTGCCGGCAAGGCGCGCAGTGTAGCCTGCCACAAAGTGGTACATCGCGGCTTCACGGGTCAGCTTGCTGACCGGGGGCAGCACGCCGAACGCATCCGCCGTCAGGAAGATGACAGTCTTGGGGTGGCCCGCAACGCCGGGAATCTGCGCGTTGGGGATGTAATCCACGGGATAGCCCACGCGGGTGTTCTCGGTGATGCTGCCGTCGTCAAAATCAAACACGCCGGTTTCGGGATCAAACACAACGTTCTCCACCAGTGCGCCGAACTTGATCGCGTCCCAGATCTGCGGCTCGTTTTCCTTGGACAGGTTGATGCACTTGGCATAGCAGCCGCCTTCAATGTTGAAGATGCCGGCCTTGCTCCAGCCGTGCTCGTCGTCGCCGATCAGCTTGCGGTTGGGATCGGCGGAAAGGGTCGTCTTGCCCGTGCCGGACAGGCCGAAGAACAGCGCGGAGTCGCCATCGACTCCCACGTTGGCCGAGCAGTGCATGGAGAACACATCATTCTGCGGCAGCACGAAGTTCATCACGGAGAACACGGATTTCTTGATCTCGCCGGAATACTGGCTGCCTGCGATGATAACGAGCTTGCGCTCAAAGGATACAAGAATCGCGGCTTCGCTGTGTACACCGTCAATCTCGGGAATGCAGTGGAAACCGGGCGCGGCAATGATGGTGTAATCGGGCGCGAAACCGGCCAAATCCGCCGCATCAGGGCGAATTAGCAGTTGATGAATAAACAGGTTCTGGCTGGCCATCTCATTGACAATGCGGAAATTGGCGCGGTATGCGGGATCGGCACCGGCATAGCCGTCAAACACGAAGATTTCACGGTTTTGCAGGTACGCAGTCATCCGGCGGTAAATCGCCTCAAACTTTTCAGGAGCGATCGCCACGTTCTGCTTGTTCCAGTCCACTACGTTATGAATGGAAGGTTCATCGGCGATAAACTTATCCTCGGGGGAGCGGCCGGTGTACTTACCGGTGAATACGCACAGCGCGCCAGTCTCGGACAGTGTGCCTTCTCCGCGGGCAACCGCCTTTTCAACCAGATGCGGCACGGAAAGGTTGCGGTAAATCTCTTTGGTGTTGATGATGCCAAGGTTTTCCAGTGTAAAAGTAGCCATGGGAAGCCTCCGTTCTATATACTAAAGTGTGGGTGGGATAGATTATTGGGAGGCACAACGTCCCCCTTCTTCTGTTAATACGACGCAATGTCTTTTTTTCCTTTTCATTTGTGAAAAAAATCCCCAATTGGGGATTTTAGTGTCTGAAGTGACGGTTTAAATGTCTGAACATGCAAATTATGGGCGTTTGATATATCCGCTCACCCCGACCACGGCGGCAATAGCACCTGCAGCATCAGTTACTTCCACAGAGTAATAGCATGTCCGGTGCCCCTGGCGAACGCGGCGCGCTTCGGCTACCAGCCTATCGCCGCGCGCCGCGCTCAAAAAAGATACCTGGCACGAAAGCGACACGGTAATCGGCTGGTTCAGGTTTGCCGCCACGGCAAACGTAAAGTCCGCCAGGGTGAACAGTGCACCGCCCATCACATCGCCTTCGGCGTTGCGGTGCATGGGCTTCAGCTCCATCTCGCAGCGGGCATAGCCTTCATCAACCGCCTCAATGGTGATTCCCATTGTTTCCGTTGCGAACAGGTCTTTCTTGAAATACTCGCGCGCCCTCTCCAGATATGTCATGGATTTTCCTCCTGTGTAACGCAATTTTCTGGGTTACGGCATTCGCTCCGCAAGCACGCGCCGAAGCACCTCGCCCTCATCCATCATGTCCATCTTGCTCAGGTTTTCATCCACCACCATGAACACATGGTAGCTGCCCGCTGTCAGCCGCGCGGCAAGCCGTTCCGGCGGCTGATCCTTTTCCACCGCAACAAACCGCACGGGCAACGCACCCTCGCGGCGCAGGCGGTTTGCGCGGCCGTGCAGCGCCTCTACGCATGCGGCGGGAAGGGTTTGTTTCTCTTTCAGTGCCGCATAGATCAAATAGACGCCCATCAAAAACAGCATGGGATTGACCACGCCCTGGAAAGCGGCCCATACCCCAAGCCCCACCACCGCCAGACCCATACCGATGCCCACTGCGACAAACGCGCGCGTGGCCCTGGCGCGGCCAAGCCGCCCGGACAGCGCCGCGCGCAAAGCCCGTCCCCCATCAAGCGGCAGCGCAGGCATCAGGTTGGTCAGCGCCAATACCGTGTTTACGCGAAGGAACGCCTGTACAACTGACCCCGAAATGCCGCATGCCGCGGCCAGCAGCGCCATCAGCGCACTTGCCACCGGGCCAGCCAGCGCGATGACCGCTTCCTGGCCTGGACGCAGTGAAAGCGAAGTATCCATTTGCGCAACGCCGCCAAATGGCATGACCTCTATCGATTCAAAGCGCTGCCCCACCGCACGGGCGGCCAGCGCATGCGCAGCCTCATGCACGGTCAGCGCCACCAAGGATACAAGCAGCGTGCCCGCCTGCCCAAGCCAAGCAGCCACTGCCATCAGCACAGGAAAAGCGAAATGCATCCGAAGCGGGATGCCCATCACCGTGCCGAATGGAATCATTTCAGGAACGGCGCGGGGTCCATTGCCCGCCCCTCTCCCCACAGCTCGTATGTCAGCTGCTTAGCGGAACCTATGATTGCGCCGGATTCCACCCAGTCCCCTTCACGCACGCCAGTGATCACCATGTTGCCGTACAGTGTTTCCATCCCGCCTGTGTGGCGAATCCGAATGGTCGAACGGCCTGCCGCGTCCGTCGCAACGCTCATCACCTCGCCGGCAGCTGTCGCAGCCACCTCGCCCGGCCCATAACCGACCCACGGCTCCTGGCTGCTGAACGTGTGCACCACCGCCGCTTCCGAAGGCAGGCTGTGTTTTTCCGCACCCAGGTTCCAGAATACCGCCGCGCTTTCGGGTAAAAAGTTTGACACAAAGCGCAGGCTGCCCAAGCTTTCGTTCAGATCAATGGAAACCACTTCTGCCAGCAGGTTTGTCGCGCCTGTGGCGCCCGGTGTGTTCAGGCTCTGCGCTGCAAGCACGGTAAGGAGCAGCGCCACGCTGATGGCCGTATTGCGCAGCATGCGTTCGCCAAAGCCCAGCGGGCGTGTGTTCTCTTCCGGGATTCTCTCTTGGGGTTCTTTTGCAGGGGCCGCCTGCCGCTTATGTTCCTGCACCTGTGCCAGCGGCGTCCGGTTTCGTACCGTGACCGCGCTTACACGCGTCCGTGGTTGTGACATGCGCATCGCCTCCTCTGTGGATGGTATGCGCAAGAATCATGGAAAAGACGCTACTTGACCGCCAGCGTCCAGCTGGCCCTCTCTATCTGCGCACCGACGCGCGCCGTAGCTTCCAGCGTGTAGGAACCTTCCGGTACGCGGTTGCCATCCTCATCCAACCCATTCCAATAGAGCAGGCTGCCTTCCGGCATCAGCCCCTGCGGGCGGGTTGGCATGCTGACCAACAGCTGCCGCACCATCTCACCATCTTCATTGCGAATGATCAGGGACAGCGTGCACGGCGCTTTGTGCGCAATGAAAATTTCCAGCTCTTTTTGATAATCGCGAATCCAGGCGCGGGTTGACACAACGCCAAGCTCCAGCTGTTCTCCCGGCTTTTTTGCGGATAAAACACGCCCCGCGTATATAAACGGGGCCGTACCCTTTTCACGGTCGCCCAGGGTGATGACATGCAGCAGCGCGTACGACCATCCCTCCGGCAGGTATTCCGATAGGTCCAGCTGGACCGTCCGCCTGCCGGGGGTCACCTGCCCCGTCCAGTCGCTGTCGCCATCCCATTCCTTTGTATCGTAAAATGTCATCGTGTCCTCTTGGCTCCAATCCCACTGCCCGTTTTTCTGCACGGTTACGCGATACATCACGCGCGTGGGCGCAGTTACGGTATATGAAATGGTGACCACAGGGTTTTGAGGGTTTAGCAGTGTACGGCTGATCACAATGCCGGTAAGTTCGCCTTCCGCAGGGGCATCATCGCGGCCGCGTTCATAGGTAAACAGCGGAAAATCATCCTCTTGCGGAAACACCTGCACCGCCGAGCTTGCCTGCATCGTCCACAGATAGCGGTACATTTCAAACAGGGTGATGATGCCATCCCGGTTCATGTCGGCCGCATACGTGCCAAAGTACCCCGCGCCAACAGCCAGCGCGGATGTGAAGTATGACCCGCCATGCGGTACCTGGTCCGCGCCAAGCCAATACCATGACTTCTCGCTTGCGCCCGACGATGTCAGCACTTTGTATTCATCCGACTGGAACGTCTTGGGAAGCCGTGCGGAGGACACATCCGGTGAAACGCCTTTTCCGATGAGCGCGCCTGAGTTGCAGCCATCCACCAGCAACGTTTTGATTCCGGGCACGGCATCCAGCATGGCGTTAAGTTCCTGCGCGGTGATCCTGTCCTCTTCGCTGCCATCCGACAAAATCAGCACGCCTTCCGGGTTGTTGCGGCGGGCATCAAACTCCCCGTGCGTGGAGATATACAGCAGCGACACATCCCCTTCCTTCGCATCGCCAAACGTGGTGCGAATAGCGTACGCCAGCGCCGCCCGGGATGATATGATCCCATACTGGCGGGATATGATAAACCCGCGCGTGTCCGCGTTCAACACCGTTTCCATCATTGCCAGGTTGGTTTGCCCGATGGGGGTCATATTCGCCTCTGTTTTAAACCGGTCGCACGCGATTAACAGCGCACGGTATACCGCCTCCTCTTCCGCGCGCGGCGAAGGGGCGGGAATCAGCAACAAAGTCAGAAAACCTGCAGCCAAAAAGGCCTGCGAAATAAAGTGTAGAAATTTGCGCATATGGATAGTATAGAGGATATTGACGGGAAATTCCAGTGGAAATGTAAGGAGGCGCAAAAAAGGGGCCTTTCGCCTGCGCGAAAAGCCTCTTTTTTACTTTGCCAAACTCGCGAATTTTGTAAATTGCGCGAGCCACGCCAGCTTCACCGTGTCGATGGGGCCGTTGCGGTTTTTCTGCACAATCAGCTCGGCCACGTTCTTTTCCGCCGTCTCCGGGTTGTAGTAATCCTCGCGGTGCAGGAACATGACAACGTCCGCATCCTGCTCAATGGAGCCGGAATCGCGCAGGTCGCTAAGCTGCGGGCGCTTTTCGGCGCGCTGCGCGTTGGCGCGGGAAAGCTGTGCGCAGGCCACCAGCGGGATTTTCAGCTCCATCGCGATGCCCTTGAGCGCGCGGGAGATATCGCTTACTTCATTTTGCCGGTTTTCGCTGCGCTTGTCGGATGCCATCAATTGCAGGTAGTCCACGATGATCATGTCCAGCCCGCGTTCGGTCATCAGCCTGCGGCAGCGGGAACGCAGCTGGGACGGCGTGATCCCGGATGTTTCATCCAAATACACATCGGAAGCGGCAATCGGCCCCATCGCCATCGTCAGGCGCATCCATTCATCATCGGTAAGCCTGCCATGGCGGACGGACTGCATATCGACGCTGGCCTCCGTGCACAGCATGCGCATGGCAAGCTGCTCCCTGGGCATTTCCAGCGAGAACAGCGCTACGGATTTCTTGCCGCGAATGGCTGCGTTTTGCGCAAGGTTCAGCGCGATACTCGATTTGCCCATCGACGGGCGCGCCCCAATGACGATCAACTCGCCCTCGTGGAAGCCAGTCAGTATTTCATCCAGCGCGGCATAACCCGTGGGAACGCCGCTGACCGCGCCTTTCAGCTTGACAAGCTTATCAATGGTGGCAAGCGTGCCCGTCAGCACATCGCGGATGTGCACCAGCGTATCGGTGCCGCCTTTTCGCATGGAGATGTCAAACACCCGCTTCTCCACGGAAGAGAGCATCTCATCCAGCGGCATCTGCTGGCCGTATGCATCGCGCTGTATCTCATTCGCGCACTCGATCAGCTGGCGCAACGTGTATTTCTCATCAACAATCTGGATGTATGCACGGATGTTGGCTGTCGTGGGCACGTATTGAAGCAGCTGCACCAAGTATGTGGAACCGCCTATGCCTTCCACCGTTCCGCGCCGCGTCAGTTCTTCATCGACGGTGAGCAGATCGACAGGACGCCCCGAAAGCGACAGCTGCACCATCGCATCAAATATCTCCCGGTGCGCAGGCTGATAAAACGCGGCGGCGGTGAGCAGTTCCTGGGAAAGCTGCATCGCTTCCGGGTCTTGAATCATTGCGCCAAGCACGCTGCGTTCGGCATCCTGATTGTTGGGGGGCATCGCGGCCGTTTGCACGTCAGGCATCCGCCTCTACGATCACGCGCATGGGAATGGTGACCCCGGCATACAGCCAAACGGAGGCTTCGTATTCGCCTATCGAGCGGATCGGTTCGGATAGCTCCACCCGCCGCTTTTCAATGGCAACGCCGTGCTGCTTCTCCAGTGCGTCCGCAACTTCCTGCCCGGTGATCGAGCCATACAGGCGGCCCTTTTCGCCGGCGCGCGCCTTCAGGTGGATAACCTGCTTGCGCAGGCGTTCGGCCATATCCATTGCCTCTTTGCGGCGCAGGTCTTCGCGGTGGGCCTCCGCCTCTTTCGCGCGCTTTACGCTGTTGATGGCGGTAGCGGTCGCTTCCATCGCCAATTTTTTGGGGAACAGGAAGTTGCGCGCGTACCCGTCGGATACCTCCACAATCTGTTCCTTTTTTCCGGTACCTTTGACATCCGCCAGCAAGATCACTTTCATGACGGCACCCTCCTTGTGGGATTTTGCGGTAGTGTAAAGGGTATTGTACCTTCTTTATGGGGATCTCGTCAAGCGTCAGGCGTTTCCTTTATCAGCGATTTTGGCAGCCACCGGATCAGGCTCATGCTGAGCGCACCCCTGTCAATCGGCTTGGAAAGAAAATCCGTCATTCCCCCGGCCAGGAACATCTCTTTCGCGCCGCTGACGGCGTTGGCGGTCAGCGCGATAATCGGAACATTCGCCCGCCAGCCGCCCATGGCGCGTATCGCCTGTGTAGTCTCGATTCCGTCCATTTCCGGCATCATATGGTCCATGAATATGACATCGTCCTGTTTGATGTCCACGCATGAAAGGGCCGCATGGCCGCTGATCGCCTGATCGGCTTCAATTGCGTATGTTTCCAGCATCGCAGCGGCGACCATCAGGTTAATCTCAATGTCATCCACCAGCAGCACCCTGGCATCCGGCGCGGTGAAGTTAAAGGTTTGCAGGTCTTCGCGCGGCAAGTCAGCCTGTGTGCCGACCGGAAGCGACAGACGCACAGAGAATGTGGAACCGACGCCGTATACGCTGTCCACATCGATGGAACCGTGCATCAGCTGGCACAGCTTGTTGGTGATTGCAAGGCCAAGTCCTGTGCCGATCACCTTCTTGTTCTTCACTTTGTCCAGCTGCTCAAACGCGGTAAACAGCCGGCCGATATCCTCTTTGTGGATGCCGATGCCCGTATCGCGCACATCGAACCGAACCGTTCCATCCGCCTCCGGGTATACCTCAAAATCCACGCGGCCTTCGTTCGTGTATTTCTGCGCGTTGTTCAATATATTCGTCAGCACCTGACGGATGCGCTTTTCATCCCCCAGCACCACCTCCGGCAAATTCGGGTGGAAGTGGCAGAAAAACTGAAGCCGTTTTTCACGGAAAGTCATCTCGAACATTTCCTGCATCTGGCTCAGCATTTCGCGCAGGCTGAAGTACTCAGGCAACAGTTCCAGCCGCCCCGCTTCAACCTTTGAGAAGTCCAAAATATCGTTGATCAGGTTCAGCAGCACATACGATGAATTCTGAATGCTGGTCAGGTATTCAAGCTGCTGCGCATCCAGGCGCGTGCGCTTGAGTATATCGGATATGCCGATGATCGCATTCATTGGTGTGCGAATTTCATGGGAAACGGTGGCAAGGAAATCAGACTTGGCGCTGTTGGCGCGCTCGGCCTGTTCTTTTGCGGCCAATATCTCGGTCAGATCATGGAACAGCAGCATCGCGCCTTCCGCCGTGCCGTTGTCATCCAGCATTGGCGCTACATGGATGGTATAGCTGCGCGGGGGCTCTCCCTCTTCCCGGCCAATTGTTTCATCCAGGTGCACGGAGCAAAGCTCCCGCATGGATTGCCCGATTGCCTTTTCTACGTGCTCAACCCATGCCTGCCCCACAAAGCCAGCAAACACTTCAAGGTAGCTCCTGCCATCTACAAGGCCAAACCCTTGAATTCCCATCCACTTCAGGAACGCATCGGTGCAGTATTGCAGCTTACCTTCCCGGTCAAACAGCAAAATAATGTCCGGGCCATTTTCCAGCAGCAGGTTCATGTACTTTTCTTGTTTGGATTTTTCCGCGGAGATCACCGCACTGAGGCGTGATTTTGCGGACACCGAAATACGGTAGCGCTCCACCGTGCTTTCCAGCGTCGACACTTGGCGGGCAAGCTTCCTGTTTTCACGGCGGAGGTTCGCTGCCTCCGCCGTGGCCTGTTCGTATGCTAACTGTAGCTGCTCACTGTCCACAGGTCTCTCCTACCTTAAAACGCGCAAGCGATGATGGTATTGTTGTGAAACCGGTTGATCGGCTTTCCGCCGGCATCGTACACGGGGCAGATTTCGCCGCCGGATATGCTGAACTGATACGGCATGTTGCCATCCAGCAACGACTGCACCTTGTTCATTTCATCCATTGTCTCCACGCCCAGCGCAAACAGGCGGCTAAGGCATGAGAAGAGGATGATCCCCTGCTTCTCCTGCGCTGCAAGCGCCTGCCGCACCGTCTTTTCGGCTGTCTGCAGCACATCCTCGTAGTCAATTGCGCCAACCGACAGCGTAGCGCCTTGCGGCATTTCCGCCCCGCACACGGCGTTCCCGTCCGGAGTGAGGGCGAAGATGGCGCGGGCCAGCGGCTTTGTGCCGTCATTATAATCTACAATGAACGGGATGGTATTCATTCCTTCAATTTTGCCGTTTTCCACAAGGCCCAGCGACTCCATATACTGGATGATCGGAATGTTGTTGACTTCCATCAGGATGTTGTTTGCGGATTTAGTGATCATCGCCTTTTGCTTCATCACCTTGTTTTCTGAGATGGCAGCAAGGTAAAACCTGGGGGTGATGTCGCCGTAGATCAGCAGCAGCGCAAGCGACTGGTTATAGCTTTTGCCATTCAGCAGAATGGATGCCGTGTGATAGTCCATTGTATGGTCAACGGTTACGGTGCCGAAGTTCGGCGCGTGGCCGGACAGGTCGCCCAGGCGGGCGATCAGCGCGTCGTTGCCGACATCCTGCAAAAGGGAAACAAACGTCATCAGCATCGACGGTACACCGGAAAACCCCTTCGCCGCTTCGCGGTATGCGGCGTCTACGCCCGCTTCCCACGCGCCGGGCAGCGGCGCGCTGACGGCCGTGGAGAAGCTGAGCGTATCGCTGGTCAGCACTGTAAGGCTCAGCATCAGCTGATCGCACGCCCCCGGAACGGCGCAGATGGCCGTCGTCGCACCAATCACATCAAAAGGCAGCTTCCCGCACAGCGCTTCGTACACGCCTGACTCAACAAACTCCGAATAGCAACTGATGATGCCCACCGAATGGGCGCAAAGGTTTTTCGCAAGGTTCAGCTGCGAAAGGATTTCCTCTACCGCAACATCGGCCTCGTCAATCTCCCTGGTGTATGCCGTCAAGGTTTTGATCATGTTCTATCGCCCTCCCTTATCATAGGGTACCCCGCTTGCGCGCGGAGCTTGCGAGTTTTTGCTGGTAAACGCCAGCACCACCAGCGTGGTGATATATGGAACCATTTTGTATATATCGCTTGGGATCTGCAGCGCCTTCAGGAACGAAATGCCGGAATACGCGGAGGCAATGGTTTTCATCAAGCCGAAGAACAGCGCCGCCAGGAAAATGCGCATCGGCTTCCATTGTCCGAAAATCAGCACTGCCAGCGCCAAAAAGCCATAGCCGGACACCGTTTCGCTGAAATTGACGGAGGTGGGTACCACAAACACAAGCCCGCCAAGGCCGGCCAGCGCGCCGGAAATGGCGACGCCCGCGTACCGGATGCGGCTGACATTGACGCCAACGGAATCGGCCGCCTGCGGATGCTCGCCGCAAGCGCGCAGCCGTAGGCCAAACCGCGTGCGGTACAGCACAAACGCGCCGATGATCAAAATGGCCACGCCAATGTATGTGGTGATGTAGCAATTCTGAAAGAAGATTGGGCCAATCACCGGGATATCGCCCAGCAATGGCACGCTCTTGATGCGGAATGTGTTGGTGAACTGCACTTGCTGCACATGGTTTGGCTGTATCATGCGCGCGAGATAAATGGTGAACGCGGGGGCCAGCATATTCAGCGCCGTGCCGCTGATCGTTTGGTTGCTGCGCAGAGACACGGCCGCGTACGCGTGCAGCAGCGAAAAGATCATGCCCGATCCCACCGCGATAATTGCCGCAAGCAGTAAAAGCCCCTGGCCGCTCATCGTGCCCTGCACATTGCTGATAAACAGGATGGAGAAGAATGCGCCGATGACCATGATGCCTTCCAGCGCGATATTGACCACGCCGCTGCGCTCTGAAAACATGCCGCCCAGCGCCACAATCAGCAGCGGGATGGAAAAGAACCACATCTGCTGAAATAAAAAGTACAGCGTGCCGAGGAAATCGCTCATGCTTTCCCCTCCTTTTCTCCCGTCAGCGCCGGCCCGCGCTTTGCCTCACTTCGCGTAACAAGCGCGCCAAGGAAATTTTTAACGATCAGCGAAAACGCGCTGAAATAGATGATCACCGCGATGATGATGTCGATGATCTCCGGCATGAAGTTCAACTGCTGCAAGTAGAAACCGCCCTGCGTGATGTGCGCGATGAACAGCCCCGAGAAGATGATGCCAATGGGGTTGGAAAGCCCCAGCAGCGCCACGGGGATGCCGTTAAACCCCTGCGGAGACAGGATTTCCTCCACGCGGATTTTCAGGCCGTTCGCCGGGGCAAGGTACATCAGCGCGCCACCGACGCCCGCCAAGGCCCCCGCGATCGCCATCGATAGCAAGATACTGCGCTTTTCATTGATGCCCGCGTACTTGCTGGCATCGCGGTTATAGCCGCACGCTTTCAGTTCATACCCAAATGTCGTCTTGTTCAGCACCACATACATCAGAATCGCAAAGAAGAGCGCGATGAAGATGCCGCCGTTGACGCTTGCCGCATCGACATAGTTGCCCTTCATATTGTAGAAAATCTTGTCAAGCCCCCACTTGGGAATGGCTGCCTGTGCAACGGCAAATGTTTGGTTCTGCCGGGTATCGTACAGGCTGCTGTTCTTTACCAGGTAATTGATGCCGTACATGGCGATGTAGTTGCACATAATGCAGGCGATGACTTCGTTGACGTTCAGCCGGGATTTAAAAAAACCCGGTATCGCGCCCCAAAGACCGCCGGCGATCATCCCGCAAAGCAGCGCTACCACCCAGAGGATCGACGTGGGCAGGAACGCGGCCTTTGATCCGACATAGACCGATACAAACGCGCCAACCATCAGCTGCCCCGGCGCGCCGATGTTGAACAGGCCCGTTTTGAACGCGAACCCAACGGAAAGGCCGGTCATAATCAGCGGCGTCGCGTAGTACAGCACCTGCCCCACGCCCTTTGCGCCGCCGTTAAAGCCGCCCTTGGCAATGACGCCGATGCCCTGCAGCGCCTCGCTTGGGTTGGAAACAAGCAGCACCGCAAACCCGAACACAAGCCCTACCACAATGGCAACCAGAGAGGAAACCGCGCTGACAGCGCCGTCACCCATAAGCGCACGCCTCAGCTTCATTGTACAGCCACCTCCCCTTTCCGCGAACCCGCCATGTACAGGCCAAGCTCCTGCACGGTTGTTTCCCGCGCCTTGACATCGGCCACGATCTCGCCCTCGTACATCACGACGATCCTGTCGGATACGTTCATGACCTCGTCCAGCTCCAGCGATACCAGCAGCACCGCCTTGCCCGCGTCCCTTGCGGCGATCAGCTGCTTGTGGATGTACTCAATCGCGCCCACATCCAGGCCGCGCGTGGGCTGCACCGCGATCAGCACCTCCGGCACTTCGCTGACTTCGCGCGCGACGATGGCCTTTTGCTGGTTGCCGCCGGACATGCTGCGCGTGACCGTGCGGCCGCGCTGGCCGCTTCGGATGTCAAACGCATCGATGAGCCTTTCCGCGTAGTTGGATACCGCGTCTTTCCGGATGAGTCCATGCAGCTGGAACGCTGGCTTGTGATAGCTCTTGAGCACCAGGTTGTCCGCCAGTGAGTAGTCCAACACCAGGCCGTGCTTGTGGCGGTCTTCCGGGATGTGCGCAAGCCCCATGTCGTTCCGCTGGCGGACAGACAGGTCTGTGATCTCCCGGTCCCCCATGAACACGCGCCCGCTCTCCGCCTGCATCAGGCCGGTCAGGGCGTAAACAAACTCGCTCTGGCCGTTGCCATCAATCCCGGCAACGCAGACGATTTCCCCCTGTTTGACCGTAAGGGAAACATTGTTGACGACAAGCTTTCCGTGCGCGCGGCTGCGCACGCACAGGTTTTGCACCAGCAGCGCCGCCTTCCCGGGCTTTTCGGGCGCCTTCTCCAGAAAAAACTCAACCTTGCGGCCAACCATCATCTCGCTCATCTCTTCCTTGGTAACGGCGGCGACATCCACCGTGCCAATGCCCCGGCCCTTGCGCAGCACCGTGCACCGGTCGGCCACCTGCTTGATTTCGTTGAGCTTGTGGGTGATGAACAGGATGGATTTCCCTTCGGCGGCCAGGTTTTGCATGATTTTCATCAGCTCGCCGATTTCTTGCGGGGTGAGCACTGCCGTGGGCTCGTCAAAGATGAGAATTTCGTTGTCGCGGTAGAGCATCTTGAGGATTTCCACCCGCTGCTGCATCCCGACGGTGATATCCGAGATGCGTGCGTCGGGATCAATGGAGAGGCCGTAGCGCTTGGATAGCGCCACCACTTTCTTGCGTGCCTCATCCATCTTCAACACACCGTGCCGCGTTGTTTCCACACCCAGCACGATGTTTTCCAACACCGTAAAGTTATGCACCAGCTTAAAATGCTGATGCACCATTCCGATGCCGAGTTGATTGGCGTCGTTCGGGCTGCCAATGCGCACCTCCTGCCCATTTTTCAGGATGGTACCCGACTCCGCCCGGTACAGGCCAAACAAAACGCTCATCAGCGTTGACTTGCCCGCACCGTTTTCCCCGAGCAGCGCGTGTATCTCACCGCGCCTTAGCTGCAGCGTCACATCATCGTTCGCCCGGATGCCGGGAAAATCTTTTGTGATGTGCAGCATCTCAATGACATAGTCCAAGTGTCTCACTCCTTGAAAAAAGGGCAGGCAGTCTCCTGCCTGCCCCATTTACCTTTGGGACACACACGATGCCTAGCGGGTGCATTTCCGCCATCCACCGCACGAATCAATTTGAGATTTCCTAGAAAGGATTACTCGACCACGGTCACCTGCGCGATGCCCAGGGTGGCGACTTCGGCAGCGGTCGTAGCGTCAGCATCCTGCAGCAGCGGGATTTCCTTGGCAACGAGCTTGGCATAGATCGCGTCATAGTCCGCCTGAGCAAACGTCGCGAACTGGGAGTTTTCCATCGGCAGGCCTACGCCGTCACGGTCAGCGGCCAGGATCCAGGTTTCGCCGCCGGGGAATTCGCCCTTGTACAGCGCGTCAATCGCCTGATACACGGAAGAGGACAGGCCCTTCATCGCCGAGGTCAGAACCGTCTTGGACTCGGCGCTCTGGTCAACGTCAACGCCGATGACCCACTTGCCTTCAGCCGCTTCGGCCGCCGTCATCACGGAGTTGCCAACCGCGCCGCCGCAAGCAAAGATCACTTCGATGCCGTCATTGTACCAGGAAGCCGCCAGCGCCTGCGCTTCGGGGGTCGCCGCAAAGCCGCCGGTGTAGTGGTAGTTGATTACGATGCTCTCAATGCCCATTTCCTTGGCAGCGTATTCCGCGCCCTGGACAAAGCCGTAGCCATAGCGGACAACCGCGGGAACCGCCATGCCGCCCATGAAGCCCAGCTTCGTGTAGCCATCCTTCACGGCCGCATAGCCGGCCAGGAAGCCGGACTCTTCTTCGGCGTACTTGACGCCGACGGTGTTCTCGGCCGTCTTCTCAATGAAGTTGGAGTAGTCGCCGTTGTTCGGCGCGCCGTCGATGAGGATGAAATGTACATCGGGATACATGTCCTGCGCAACGAAGATCGCGGGTTCCCACAGATAACCGGGGGTCACGACGGCCTTCGCGCCGTTTTCAACGGCTAGCTCGATGCCATCCAGATACGCGTCTGTCGTCTGCTCTTTGGGCTGATAATACTTGTAGGTCACGCCGTTTTCTTCGGCGTACTGGACGAGGCCTTCCCAGGAACCCTGGTTGAAGGACTTGTCGTCGATGGTGCCGATGTCGGTGCACAGCGCCAGCTCGAACGTATCGGCCGCCGCAAACGCCGCAAGGCCAAACACCATGGTGAACATCAGAGCCAGGGAAATGAGTTTCTTCATTACCTAGATCCTCCTTCTAAACTTACCCCACAAGGGGCATCGTTGTACACAAGGTAGTATACCAGATTTTTTGCCGGGAGAAAAGGGCATTTTCAAACAAACGATATTTTGTAACATTTGGGACGCAGCCGCCATAGAGTATAGCGTGCCCCGCCCCTTGGAAAGGAGACCTGAAAATGTTTTCTTGCGGTTTACGCGGAAATCCGATAAATGCCTGCTGCCCCTGCCGTTATTTTAGCTCGATCGGCAACTCCGTCAGTCGTTGGTGCTCCCACGGTTGCGAGGATGACTTCCCCTGCTTCCCTGGCGTGCTGCCGGTTTATGCTTACCTCACCCAGCTTGACCCCTTCACCATCGCCGCGGGCGAACCGATTCCGTTTACCGGCCCCGCCCTTTTTGCCGATGGCGTAAGATTCCTGAATGGCGTTGTGACGCTTCCGCGTGCCGGCGTCTATCGGGTCGAGTCTACCCTGCGCATTTCCAATGTCAACACGGTGGATACCGATGTGTTTATCGAGGTAGCGGGCGTTCCCATCGCGGGTACGCTGCGCCATATCGTCTCCCCGCTGCTTGGCGGCGATACGCAGACCGTTCATGTATCGGCCATCTTTGAGGCCGGCGAGGGCGTATCCGTCGCGCTCGTCAGCTCGAATGATCTCTCGCTTATCCCGGTCGTTCCGGGCGATCCCATCGCGACAATGAACATTGTCGAAATCGGCTAAAGCGGTTACTTTGCAGCCTCCCGCTTGCGGGGGGCTGTTTTTGCATACGGCCGCCTGCTTACGGGTAAATTTTCCGCCCCTTTTCATCAGGAACGCCGCTGTAGCGGAAAAAATAGGTGTTGATCACATCCCGCCACTCACAGGCGTTTTGTACCTGCCGGACAAAACGCTCGCGCGCGCACACAAACAAAGGTGGCGGCAATGCATCCGAAAGGCTTTCCCATGCCTGCAGCAGCGCTTCCGCACCCTCCGCACCCTCGAAGTGGTCATCATAGATGCGCTGGATCACTGTGCGCCCGTCGCGCATTTTGAAACCGTACGGTACGCGGTGGAAGAAGAGCAGCAACTCCTCAGGACACGTTTCAGTGTTTTCATACAGTGAAGCAAGCGGCGCGGGATACTGCGCGGTGTAGCCGCTGCCCGATGGAGTGCGGTCAGTGCCAAGCATATCGCGCGTAGTGCGCAGATAAGTGCCCCATTTTGAGTATTCATACCCTTCCGGCGAAGGGCCGTAATGCAGCCCCGGTACAACCATCCAGCACAGGCCAAGGGGTGCGGTGTACTGCTCATAAATGCCCCGGGAGGCCAGCAGCATCCACACCAGCATCGCTTCTTCCCGCGCAGGCAGGGACAGCGTAAGCCTCGCCCACCATCGCGCGGTTTCTTCCGGTGCGGCGGCCCCATCCCACGCCATGCGCCCGTACGCAAACAGGTTTGCTTGCGCCAGGTCATGGCCGGTCCAGTTGGCGTCGCGCCCAACGTTGCTTACCGCGCAGATATGGCGGGGGGAACTATCCCCCAGCATCTGCAGTATTTCAGCCCACTGCGGCGGCATGTAATACAGATCAACCTGATGTCCGGTGTATTCCTGCGTCAGCTGGACTTCCAGCATTTTGACCGTTTGGAGCAATGCATAGAACAGCGGAGAGTTTGGTTCGCGCACCTGGAAATCAAACGGCCCGTTTTTGACTTCCAGAATCACGTTTTCATCAAACAACCCGTCCAGCGAGTCATAGTTCTCGTATGCCGCCATCGGGCGATCCACCGTTTGGTCGCGCCAATCCTGTTTGCAGTTGTATACAAAGCAGCGCCACACCAGCACCCCGCCGTGAGGCGCCAGCGCACGGGCCAGTGGGCGCGCGCCTTCTGCGTGCGTTCTGCCATATGCGTAAGGGCCGGGCCGGTGTTCGCTGTCCGCTTTGATGACAAGACCCGCCAAGTCGGGGATCATAACGTACGCGCGCTCTACCGTTTCGCGCCAGAAGCGTTCCACCGCGGGATCAAGCGGATCGGCAGTGTCAAGACCCTGGGTCACTGGCAGCGCGTAATCCACCGCAAGCAGCAGCCTGATGCCGTATGGGCGAAAGATATCCGCCAGCCGCGCCACCTCTGGCAGCAGTTCCGGCAGAATCAGCTTGTCGGCGGGAGCATGCACATTGACATTGTTGATGCATACGGCATTGATTCCGACAGACGCCAGCAACCTTGCGTACTGCCGGATGCGGATAGGATCATACTGAAAGGTGTTTCCCTCGAAAAAAAGAGATCGCCCCGCATACCCGCGCTCTACTGTGCCATCCATGTTATCCCAATGGTGCAGCATGCGCAATGCAAACTGGGGCGATGTCCAGGGCGTTTCCGGGTTCATGTCGGCAGCCGCTCGCATCAGCAGGCGGTATGCACCGTACGGCACGCCCTTTTCCCCCGCCAGTATGCGAAACCCTTCCGCCGACCTCTCTATGGAAAACCCTTCCCCGCTATCTGGCAAAAGGGCAATTGCAATTTTTTCATGACGATTGAGCGCCTTCATGCCTTCATCCAGTTCATGCCGCGCCAGCGTTAGGGTGTCTTGAATACTTTCGGAAGGTTCCGACAAAAACGGAAGCCAGCAAAGCTGCTCTTTGTACATGTGCCCCACCCTCTCCAGCCAATATGCGTTCAGTATAGCGGCTGTCCAAGGATAAGTTCAAGCTTGAGTTTATACGGTAAATCTTTGGTTTGTATATGCTCAAATTGAAAAAAAGAGCCGGGCCTGCGCTATTCACAACAGGCCCAGCTCTTTACCATTGTGTTATACCATGTTCCAGAACATCGCGGTGTTGGCGGCGGTGATCATCGTAAATAGAATTGTGTTGATGAACGCGGCCAGCCAGACGTTGTTGGTCTTCTGCGCAAGCTTTCTGGCGTACACGCCGGCGATCGCCAGGCAGGGCACCAGCGCGACCAGCAGGATTCCGTTGAGCGCCTGCGTCGGGTACGCGGCAACGCCGGTATTGAACAGCTTGATATACTGGTAGCCAAGCCACAGGATCAGGCCCGCCACGTTCATCAGCGCCGCGATCCACGCGCCGCCTTTGCGCTCGCGGGTGTTCGCGTTGATGGCGATGGCGTTGAAGAAGTAGTACACCAGGAAGATGGGCATGTAGCGCAGCGCGGTCCACACATGCTCGATCTTGAACGTGCGCACGGCCAGCGTCCAGATGCGATAGTCCACACCGAAGATCGCCTGCGTAGCAAACAGCACGGCATAGCCCGCCGCAACCGTCACCACGGCGGTGCATAGGCTGGCCACGATGGCCACCACGTTAAAGCGCACGCCGTAGGAAACGAATTCCGTGCCCTGCGGCCTCTTCTGGAAGAAATAGAAGCCGGAGGTGATCAGCAGCGTCAGCAGTCCGCTGAACAGCGCCCAGTAAGCGACCTGGTTGACGGTCGGCTCGTTGAAGTAGCCGCTCAGCTTCACGATGGAGGACGCGTTTGTGAACAGCAGGTAAATCAGCGCGGTAGATACTGCCAGCGCGATGCCGCCGAACGCAAAGCTGCGGTTCGTCTTTGCGGCGCCTTTATCCTTGGCGGCAAAGCCGATGATCGCGATGATGATACCGAGTACGCCCAGCGCGCACGCATGGTGGCTTAGCGTCGTAAGCGATGCGGATGCCTTATCCATCAGCGCCGGGAAGAGCAGTGCGGGAATCAGCGCGCCCGCCAGGATGCCGATCCAACCGGCCAGGCTTTGCCAGGGAGTCTTGGGGGCCAACACCGGCGCAACCTCTTCCGTGACGGATTTCTTGAAGAAAGGCAGCTTCAACAGCAACATCGCAACCGGCACAATCAGCAGGAAGAAGCCGATCAGCGCCACGCAGTTGAAGAATTCTTTCCACTGCCAAACCTGGTTGGTGGAGGCAAGCGTCGCATTGGTCATCGAGGCCGGGCGGACGCCTTCAAACGCGTGCGTGTAGAAGTTGATCAGATCTTTTGTGGTTGTGGCAGAAAAATGGTTCCACGGGTGCGTCTGGTTGGGCGTATAAATGATGCGCTCGCCAGTTTGCGATTCGCGTACCACCGCTTCGCTGACGATCAGATCGCCGGATTCAACGGTGTAGAACGTCTGCTCTACGCCGGCCTCGCCGTCTGCGGGGATGCCAAGGAAAGCTTTGCCCGCGATCGTGGCGGGATAATCCTTGTACACCACGCTGCCTTTGACGGCCTTTTCGGCATCCGTCTTTTCGGCGTCGGACTTGCCGAAGAAGAACTCATCATAGTGCGCGCCGATGTTGCCCACCGTGCGGCTGCCGAACGCGGCCAGCATCTGATCCCGCGGGGCAACCATCGCGGCGTAAGACAGGTCCGCGCCAACGGGAATGCCCGCATAGATCATGCGGTAACCGGTGGCAAGGGACTGCATTTCATCCATGTACAGCGCCACAAAGCTGGAGAAGCCGCCCATGGAATGTCCGCTAACCGCGATGTATGCATTGCCGTTTTCATCCTTGAGGGTGTACGGCTGCTGGTAGATGTAGCTGGCGGCGTCAAACTGGGAATAGACCCAGAATGTGCCGAACTGAGCGCCCGCCGCGATATCCGCCGCCCAGCGGGAATCGCCGTGGTCGTACATATCCAGCGCCAGCACGATGTACCCGCGTCTGGACATTTCGATGGCGGGGGCATCCTGCATTTCCTTGGTGTTCAGGTAGCCGTGCGTCATCACGATGACCGGTCGGGGGTCATCCGCGCCGGCGCCCTTGGGCATGTAGAGCAGCCCGTTGAGCGTGCCGCGTTCGGTTTCAAACTCGATCTCCGTGACCTTCACCTGATATAGAGATGTGTTGAACATACCGGCGAACAGGCTGCCCACGACGATCAGGATCAGCGCAATCGCCAAGATTCCCTGGGGTTTTTTGAGCCATGATAACCCTTTTTTCATGTGAATTCTCCCCCATGGTTGTGATGTATGTTGACCGGCAAACACGGAGCAGGTGTTGCCGGAATCAACCGGGGTGTTTCGGCTTCTGTTTCTTTTTCGTGATCGGCACCAGGATGGGCAGCTTTTCATCCTGTGTTTCGGCGGGTTTCGTCAGCCCCGCGCAAAGCATCGCGGCGATATCCGGAAGGTTTTCCCTGGGAACTCTGTCCAGCGCCTCAAACATGGGCAAAAAGTGATTTTTCTTGATGAACTGGGCGTATTGCGCGTATATGTTTCGCCCCAGGTCCGATACCCGGACGATTACATCCTTGCGGTTTCCCAGCGCGTGAAACTTTTCCAGAAATCCTTTCTTCACAAGGCGTGCAACAATCTTTGCGAACGTCGAATACGTTATACCAAGCCGCTGCGCAATGGTCATCATGTTTTGATGGACATCTTCATTTTCCAGCAGATATTCCACCACCTGGATCTGCGCAAAAGAAAACGGCACGGCCGCCCCCATGGAAAACTCTTTTGAATAGACGGATGCGTACACATTGCAGTATTTCATCAACTGCTCGATGATGTCGCGGTATTCGCCCATCCATTCCAGTTTCACGCTGTAATTTCTCCTCTGGCAATATTTCCAGCGCAGTGGAGAAAATATATTATACGCTGGATAATATATTGTTGCGCAAAGTATAATACACGCCATGCATTTTGTCAATCGGAATGCAGCGTTTCATGCAAAAGACCCACCCTGCGCGATCTTGCGCGGGATGGGTCCATTGAAACGAAAGGTGTTATGCGGTCAAATCCACTCGCGCACGGCGCTTTCAATATCCGCGCGGCCTCTTGCGCCGACCATGCGCGTTGCCTCCGCGCCATCCTTAAACACGACGAGTGTGGGAATGCTCATCACACCGTAGCGCTGCGCCAATCCCTGATTGTCATCCACGTTCACTTTCAGAAACGCCGCCTCGCCATCCATCTTTTCCGCCACGGCCTCCACATGCGGGGCAACCATGCGGCAAGGGCCGCACCAAGGCGCCCAAAAGTCTACAAGGGTCACTTTCGCGCCTTGCACCGCCTGCTCAAAATCCTGTTCATTCACTTCACGAACCCACTGTGACATGTAACAAACCTCCTTTTCCTTCCATTGTCTATCGTAATCATTCGGCCTTCTTCTTATGCACCGTTACCACGCGCGGCTCCCAGCCTTGCTTGCCGCGAAGGCTCTTGTCGATCATCCACACTACCAGCAGCCCTACAGCAAACGCCGCAATGCCTGTCAACGCGCAAAACAGGTTGCTGTTCATCGCAATGCTAAGCGGCCCATGCAGCGCCACGCCAAGCAGCAGCCCCGCAATCAACGCTGCCAGCGGCACAATGTACGCGATGGCCGTCGCGCCCAGCACGTTCTTTTCGGGCATGTCCACCTCAATCGTGTCGCCCACCTCAGCTTCGCCCCGGATATCAATCCGGGTGCAATGCTGCTTCATATCGCAGCCGCTGCAGTGCGTGCACGCCTCAGGCCTTTCAAACACGACGGACAGCACATCGCCCGTCTTTTCCACCACTTCGCCGATCCGTACCATGGGTTCCTCCTATTGACCGTCCTCCGCCAAATCCGCCAGCGATTGTATCTTTAGCATCTCCAGTTGATCTTCGGATACGCGCGAAGGTGTTGCCATCATCAGGCAGGATGCGTTCTGCACCTTCGGGAACGCGATGACATCGCGCAGGCTTTCTTTGCCGGTCAGCATCATCACCAGCCGGTCCACGCCGAACGCGAACCCGCCATGCGGCGGCGTACCGTACTGGAACGCTTCCAGCAGGAAGCCGAAACGGCTCCACGCCTGCTCTTTGGTAAATCCTAGCAGCCGGAACATGCGCTCCTGCAGCGCGCTGTCGTGGATGCGGATGGAGCCGGAGCCCATCTCGATGCCGTTGAGCACCAGATCGTACGCTTTTGCGCGCACACGGCCGGGATCGGTCTCCATGTACTGGTCGTCCTCATCCATGGGGCTGGTGAACGGGTGATGCATCGCCAGGAAGCGGCCGCCTTCCTCATCCCATTCCAGCAGCGGGAATTCCGTGACCCAGAACAGGTTGTACTGTTCGGGGTTCATCAGGTTAAACTTGCGGCCCAGCGCCAAACGCACCTGACCCAGCGCGGTCAGCGCGGTATCGGCCTTGTCGGCGACGAAGAACAGCGCGTCGCCGGGTTCCGCTCCCATCTTTTCAAGCAGTGCGGCCTGCGCTTTGGGCTTTAGGAATTTGATAAAAGAACCCTTGATCTGCCCTTCGGCATCAATCGTCAGCCAAGCAAGACCCTTGGCATGATATGTCTTGGCAAGCTCGCCCAGCGCGTCAATCTCCTTGCGGGAAAGGGCCGCGCCGCCCTTGGCGTTCATGCCGCGAACGGAAGGCGCGCCCTCAAACACGGAGAATCCGCATTCGCGAACCGTTTCCGTCACGTCGCAAAGCTGCATGCCGAAACGCGTATCCGGCTTGTCGCTGCCGTAATTGTCCATCGCCTGCCGCCATGTCATCCGTGGCAGCGGCAGCTGAAGGTCAATCCCCTTGGTTTCCTTGAAAACGCGGGCAAACGCGCCTTCGATCACGGTTTGCACGTCTTGCGGCTTTACAAAGGACATCTCCACGTCCACCTGCGTGAACTCCGGCTGGCGGTCGGCGCGGCTGTCCTCATCGCGGAAGCAGCGGGCTACCTGGTAGTAGCGGTCAAATCCCGCCAGCATCAGCAGCTGCTTGTAGATCTGCGGCGACTGCGGCAGCGCGTAGAATGTGCCGAGGTGCAGGCGGCTGGGCACCAGAAAATCGCGCGCGCCTTCGGGCGTGGACTTGGTCAGGATCGGTGTCTCCACTTCGGTAAAGCCGGTATCATCCATATGGCGGTGGATGGCGGAAATCACCTGATGGCGCAGGCGCAGCGTTTTCTGCATGCTGGGGCGGCGAAGGTCAAGATACCGGTATTTGAGGCGCACCGTCTCGTTTTCCTGCGCATTGTCATCAATGTAGATGGGCGGCGTCACGGCGCTGTTGAGCAACTTCGCGGCCTTCACGATGATTTCCACGCGGCCGGTTTCCATCTCTTTGTTTATATCCTTTTCGGCGCGCTTTGAAACAACGCCCTGCACTGCCACGACATATTCGCCGCGCAGCGCCTCACCGATCGCAAACGTTTCTGCGTCGCAGGTTTCGGTGTTAAACACCGCCTGCACAATGCCCGCACGGTCGCGCAGCCAAACGAAGATCACGCCGCCAAGGTTACGGGTGCGCTGCACCCAGCCGTTCAATGTGACCGTTTCCCCTACCTGCGCTTCGCTGATCGCCCCGCACATCCCGGTGCGCTGCCAACTCTCCAGCATGATGATTACCCCTTCCTGCTTGCCAAATAATCAGCCGCGCTATCCAGCGGCATTTCTTTTTCTTCCTTGGTCTCCATATCGCGCACGCGAATGGCGCCACGCGCCAGTTCATCCCCGCCCACGATGATCACGCACGGCGCTGCAAACTTGTCCGCGCTTTTGAACTGCGCTTTCAGGCTTCTGGCCTGGTGATCCATGTCCACCTTGAACCCGGCGTGGCGGAGGTCCTGCGTCAGCCTGAGCGCGGGAAGCCTTGCTTCCTGGCCCAGCGCGGCAATGTACGCATCAAACAGGCAAGGCTCCGGCGGCGTCAGGCCCTGCTGCTCCAGCAGCATCAGCAGCCGCTCTGTGCCAAGGCCAAAGCCCATGCCCGGCAGAGACGGCCCGCCCAGCTGCTCCACCAGCATATCATACCGGCCGCCGCCGCAAACTGCCAGGGAACTGGTTTCTGTTTTCATATGAACCTCAAACACGGTGCGGGTGTAATAATCCAACCCGCGCACAATTCGTGGGTCCACTTCATAGGCAATGCCAACCGCGCTCAGCGCGGCTTTCAGACCCTCAAAATGATTGCGGCAGTCATCACACAGGTAGTCCAGTGTTTCCGGCACATTGGCCAACTGGGCCTGACAGGATTCCACCTTGCAGTCCAATATGCGCAGCGGGTTTTTCTCAAACCGCGTATGGCAGTTTTGACACATACTGGGCAGTTTAGGTGCAAGGAACGCGCGCAGTGCCTCATGGTATGTTTTTCGGCATTCCGGGCAGCCGATGGAGTTGATCTTCACAACAAGATTATTGAGCCCCAGCGCAGTCAGCGCATCGATCACAATGGAGATAACCTCCGCGTCGCACGTCGGTTCCGCCGCGCCGAATACCTCACAGCCAAACTGGTGGTGTTCGCGAAAGCGGCCCGATTGCGGGCTTTCATACCGGAAAATCGGGGAATTTAGGTAAAACATCTTTACCGGCAGCACGCCCGCATACAGGCTGTGCTCTACCAGCGCGCGCACTGCGCCCGCCGTGCCTTCCGGCTTCAGCGTAATGGAACGCCCGCCCTTGTCATCAAAGGTGTACATTTCCTTCTGCACGATGTCGGTTGTGTCCCCCACACCGCGCATGAACAGCTCTGTGTGCTCAAACACGGGGGTCCTCACCTCGCGGAAACCCGCGCGCGCGGTGATTTCACGGTATACGGCCTCGATCGCCTGCCAGCGGTAGCTATCCTTTGGCAGCACATCACGGGTGCCTTTGGGCGCTTGTGTTAGCATAAAACTCCTCCTTGTGGATGCAAAAAGACCTTCCGCCAAATGGGACGGAAGGCCGTGGTGCCACCCAATGTTCAGGCGACTTTCATCGCCCCTCAATGCGCCGTATCGCTGCGCCGCGCCGCTGTTTCCAGCGGAGACTCCGGGGTCGTCACGCCCATCATTGCCTACAAGAAGGCAGTATACCCACGGTGGCAAGCATTGTCAAGCAGAAATTTGCCCGCGCGCTATTTTTTGAACAGCAGGCGCACATCTTCCGGCGTAATCAGCACCTCGCGCGGCTTTGACCCTTCCGCTTGGCCGATCAAGTTGCGCTTTGCCATATCATCGATCAACCGGCCGGCCCTGGCATAGCCCACGCGCAGCCGCCTTTGCAGCATGCTAATGGAAATCTGTCCGGCCTCCACCGCCATCTCCACCGCCTGCTGGAACAGCGCATCGCCGCCCGCATCGTTCAGGTCCTCATCCGTGCCGCCGCCGTCTTCTTCCGGCGTATCCAGCGCCTCAATGATTTCCTGCTTATACTCGGTCTGATGGCGCGCCTTGATGTAGTCGGTGACCTCTTTGACTTCTGTGTCGGACACGAAACAGCCCTGCACGCGCACCATCCGGTTCGCGCCGGTTTGCGCGAACAGCATATCGCCCTTGCCCAGCAGTTTTTCCGCGCCGTTGGCATCCAGGATGATGCGGGAATCAATCTGCGATGCGACGCGGAACGCAATTCTCGACGGCACGTTCGCCTTGATCAGGCCCGTGATGACGTT
>JAVBPC010000106.1:0-10543 GCA_031549905.1 Eubacteriales bacterium | reverse complement strand
GTCAGCTCTTCCGCCATGATTTCGGCCGTCTCTTCCGGCGTCATGTCATCATCCAGCATGGCGCTGACGTTGTCGGAAATGGCATTGTAGAAGTCGATGGACGGGCCCACGGTGACGCTCTTCATGAACGCGGGCGTCTCCATAAGCTGCTGCATGCCGATACCCGCAAACGCATTGGCGGCAACCATTTCCTTGTAAGCATCCATCTCAACGGAACCCTTGTTTACCGGCAGATAGCCCGTGCCCACAGCAAAGGCAGCCTGCACTTCCGCGGAGGTCAGGTACTTCATCAGTTCCCAAGCGGCGGCCTTTTTCGCGTCATCACCCTTGTCGAACATGAAGATGCCCGCGCCGGAGGTGGTCGCGCCGACGGTGGCTTCCGCGTTCACGCGCGGGTAGTACGCAACGCCCATCTCAAAGCCTTCGCCGATGCGCGCCAGCAGGCTGGTGGTGTTGGAGGAAGAGGTCGGCAGCAAAATCAGCTGGCCGGCGACGAACATATCTGTGGTGCCGGTGCCCTGGTTCAGCAGCGCGCCCGCTTCGTACATGGCCTTCCATTCCGTCAGGAACGTAAGCAGCGCGCTGTTGTCGATGCACTCCAGCGCGGTGGCGCTGGCTTCCGAACCGTTGTTGTTGTTGACGACATAGCTGCCCAGCTGGCCCAGCCAGTTGGCAAGGGTCGGCGTGTTGGGGATCACGGCCATCGCGTGGACGGGCTGTCCATCCTTGGTGGTGGCGGGCAGTTTTTCCGCCAGCGCGGCGATGTCGGCGAAGGTGGCGGGCACATCCACACCGGCTTCATCCAGCACCGTTTTGTTGTAGTACATGATCGTTGTAGAGGCGGAGAACGGCAGGCCCAGCTGCACGCCCGCGTAATTCCACACGCCCAGCGGGCTTTCCAGGATCTGGCCCAGGTCGTACTCGGTATCGGCCTTCAGCACATCATCGATTGTGTAGCAGACGCCGGAGGTGGCGTAGGAAACCTTGCCCGTGGCGTCAATCTGCATCACATCGGGCAGGCTCTGAAAATCCTCGGCGGTCAGGACGCTGTTCATCTTGGCCGTCGCATCGGAGTACTTGCCCTGGAACACCGCTTCCACGGTGATGCCCTTTTCTTTGCCGACGGTGTCGTTAAAGTCCTTGACGAATTGCTCCATCAGCACGCCGGCGTCTTCGGACATGGAATGCCACAGCACGATGGAAACAGGATCCGCGGCCATGGCGGGGGTGATGGCCATCGCGCACAGCATCAGGGTCACGAGTGTCCAGATGATTCCCTTTTTCACTTGATTGCCCTCCTTTTATGTCGGTGGTACAGGGGACATATCCGTCAGCCGACCAGCGCGCCCGCCGTGATGCCGCGCACGATGTTCCTTCTAAGGAATAGGAACATGATGAATGCGGGGATCAGCGTCAGCGCGACACCGGCCAGTATCAGGTGATAGTTGGTGCCATCCAGCGTGGTCAGCATCGTGATGCCAACCTGGATGGTGCGCATGCTGTTCTTGTTGGTGACCAGCAGCGGCCACAGGTACGCGTTCCACTGCGTAACGAAGCTTTGCACGAACAGCGTCAGGATGATCGCGCGGCTTACCGGCATCAGAACGTACGACAGGAACTTGAAATCGCCGCACCCGTCGATGACCGCCGCCTCGCGGATGGCTCTGGGTATCGATTTGAAATTCTGGCGCAGCATGAACATCTGCGTGGCGCCGACAAAAGACGTAATGCACATGCCAAGATAGCTGTCCAGCAGCTTCATGCGCGTTACGGTCAGGTAGTTGGTAACGATCAGGGTGTCGCCCGGGAACATCATCGTGCCAAGGATCAGGAAGAAGAAGAAGTTCTTTCCCTTGAATTCATAGTACACCAGCGCATATGCCGCCAGCACCGCGAACAGCAGGCGCACCGTGGTGCCAAGCGTGGCAACGATCAGCGAGTTGTACATATACCGCCACATCGGGATTTGGTGCAGCGCATCCTTGAAGTTTTGCAGGTATCCGAAATCCTTGGGCCATACCGTCGGGGGGTAGATGGAAAACTCGGCTGGGGTTTTGAACGCGCCGAGGATGCCGTACAGCACGGGGAAGATGATCGCAAAGCCAATCAGAAGCCCAACAACGGAGGCCAGCGCGCTTAGCAGGCGCATTCTCATCTTGCGCGGAATCATTCGTAATGCACCGCCCTTCGTTCAAACACAAACGCCAATGCCGTGAACCCGAAGGTCAGCGCAAAGGAGATGATGCTTACGCACGCGGCCAGGCTGTAGTTGGATGAACCGTACCCGGATGTGAACATCAGGTAGATCAGCGTTGTGGTGGACCTCGCCGGTCCGCCCTGCGTGATGATCATCACCGGCCCGCTGGTCATCATCGCCAGCACCATGTTTGTGCAGACGACGTAGAAAATCGTCGGCGACAGCAGCGGCAGGCGGATGCGGAACAGGCGCGTAACCGGCCCCGCGCCGTCAATCGTCGCGGCCTCGATCAGCTGCTCCGGCATGCCGCGCACGGCGGACAGGAACAGCAGGAAGTCAAACGCGATGCCCATCCACAGCGTAACCTGCAGGATGCCGTACAGCGCCACCTTTTTGTCGGTAAACCAGCCGATGTTGATGCCCAGCGCATAGTTCAGGTACCCGACCGTGGGGTTCAGCAGCACCTTGAAGATCATCGCCGCCATGGACATCGAGATCGCCATCGGCAGCGTGAACATTGTCTCATAAATAGAAGAGAACCGGCGCTTCTTGTTGGTCAGCAGCGCCAGCCCCAGCGTGATCACCAGCGTCAGTGGTACATTCAGCGCCGTGAGCAGCAGCGAATTCTTCAGCGCCGTTTGAAAAATCGAACGCGAGAAAAGCGAGCTGAAGTTTTCCAGCCCCGCAAACCCCGTGATCTGTCCCTTTGCGTTGACGATGCTAAAGCTGTGCGTAAAGGTTGTGAAAAAAGGATAGTAAACAAACCCAATCGCGAACACAAGAATGGGCACCAGGAAGAGATACGGCTTTACGGCTTGCAAAAAAGGCTTCTTGCGTTTACGGACCATATGCGTTGCTTGGATGGGCGGTGCTGATGTCTTCATCGCGGGCATTCCCCCTGCGTGCTGTTTGCGCATAAATACACGCTTTCGACAAACAGTGTACCCCGCATCAGACGGTGTGTCAATAGTTTTAATTATATTTATAGAGTAATTTTTCGATAAAGAATATCACGTTTGCACCGCAGGCTTCGGTATGATATAATAGATTGCTTTGCTATACCCATGTGGCGTGGCGGCATATAAACCCAAGGAGGAGAACCAAACCTTTTATGGTGAATTTCTTGAAAGCCCTCTTTGGCGGCTCCAATGACGCTGAAGTGCGCAAGCTGGTAAAGCTTGCCGATAAGATTGACTCCTTTGAAGAGGCGCACAGGCGCCTTTCAGAGGAAGAACTGCGCGGAATGACCGAAAAATTCCGTGCCCGGCTGAAGGCCGGTGAAACGCTGGATGACCTGCTGCCGGAAGCGTTCTCCGTCGTGCGCGAAGCGATGGGGCGTGTGCTGGACAAACGGCATTTCCGCGTGCAGATGCTGGGCGGCATCGTGCTGCACCAGGGCCGCATCGCCGAAATGAAAACGGGCGAGGGCAAAACCTTCGTGGCGATGTTGCCTGCATACTTAAACGCGCTGGCGGGCGAGGGCGTGCACGTCGTCACCGTCAACGATTACCTGGCCAAGTTCCAGGGCGAATGGGTGGGCAAGGTGTTCCGCTATCTTAACATGACGGTGGGCATCATCATCCATGACCTGGAGAACGAACAGCGCCGCGCCCAGTATGCCGCCGATATCACCTACGGCACCAACAACGAGCTGGGGTTTGACTACCTACGCGATAACATGGTCATCTACCGCAAGGATATGGTGCAGCGCGGGCACGCGTTCGCCGTTGTCGATGAAGCCGACTCTATCCTGATTGACGAAGCCAGGACTCCGCTGATCATCTCCGGCCAGGGGGACAAGTCCACCGACCTGTACCAGAAGGCCGACCGCTTCATCGCGCGCCTGCGCGAGGGAGAGGACTTTAACAAAGATGAAAAGGACAAGGCCGTTACCCTGACCGAAGAGGGTATCCGCAAGGCGGAAAACTACTTCGGCGTGGAAAACATGGCCGATGTCGAGAACAACGAGCTGCAGCATCATATCGACATCGCCCTGCGCGCGAACGTGCTGATGCACCGCGACGATGACTATGTTGTGCAAAACGGGCAGGTCATCATCGTGGATGAGTTCACCGGCCGCCTGATGGTGGGCCGCCGCTATTCCGACGGCCTGCACCAGGCGATCGAGGCCAAAGAGCACGTCAACGTGGAGCGCGAGAGCAAGACGCTGGCGACCATCACGTTCCAGAACTACTTCCGCATGTATAAGAAGCTTTCCGGTATGACGGGTACCGCAAAAACGGAGGAGGAAGAGTTCAAGGGCATTTACCGGCTGGATGTTGTGCAGATTCCCACCAACAAGCCGATGATCCGCAAGGATATGAACGATGTCGTGTACAAAAGCGTGCGCGGCAAGTTTGGCGCGGTGGTGGAGGAGATCATCAAGCGGCACGCGACCGGCCAGCCGATCCTGGTGGGTACGGTATCGGTGGAAAAGAGTGAGGCGCTCTCCCGCATGCTGGAGCTGCGCGGAATCCCACATGAGGTGCTGAATGCCAAGCATCACGATAAAGAAGCCGAAATCGTCGCGCAGGCGGGCCACTTTGGCGCGGTTACCATCGCCACGAATATGGCGGGCCGCGGCACGGATATCCTGCTGGGCGGCAATCCGGAATTCCTTTCAAGGCGTGCGCTGCGCCAACAGGGCGTGGAAGAGGCCATTATAGAGGAAGCCATCGGCCACGACGAGCAGGTCGCGGAAGAGATTCTATCCGCCCGTGCTGAGCTTGCAAGGCTGGAGGCGGAGTTCAAGAAAAAGACGGATGCCGAGCATGACCGCGTGGTGGAAGTCGGCGGCCTGCACATCATTGGCACTGAGCGGCACGAGAGCCGCCGCATCGATAACCAGCTGCGGGGCCGTTCCGGCCGTCAGGGCGACCCGGGCTCCTCGCAGTTCTTCATCGCGCTGGAAGATGACCTGATGCGCCTGTTCGGCTCCGACCGGTTCAGCGGGATGATCGAAAAGCTGGGCCTGGATGAGACGACGCCCATCGAGGCGAAGATGCTCACCAAGCAGATTGAGAACGCCCAGAAGCGCATTGAGAGCCGCAACTACGACATCCGCCGCCATGTGCTTCAGTATGACGACGTGATGAACCAGCAGCGCGATGTGATCTACGGCCAGCGCCGCCAGGTGCTGGAGGGCGAGGACATGCGCCAGCAGATCCGCAACATGGCGGCTACGCTGGTGGATGACGCCGTGGCGCTGTTCACCGGGCGCGGCGACAGCCCGAGCGACTGGGATATAGAAGGGCTTTCTTCCTATTTGGAAAAGTACTGCATCCCCAAGGATTGGTTCAAGAATAACGCCAGCGATTACCGCACGCGCGATACGCTCAAGCAGGCGCTGCAGGATACGCAGAACGCGTACTACGCCGAGCGCGAGACGGAGCTTTCCGGCGCGGGCGTGGATATGCGTGAGTTTGAACGCGTGGTGCTTTTGTCCAGCGTGGACCGCCGCTGGATGGACCACATCGACGCGATGGACCGCCTGCGCGATGGCATCGGCCTGCGCGCGTACGGCCAGAAGGACCCCGTCGTCGAGTACAAGTTCGAAGGCTTCGAGATGTTCGATGAGATGGTGCGCCTGATCCGTGAGGATACGCTGCTGCGGCTGTACCACGCCCAGCTGCGCCGCGCACCGGAGCGCGAAAAGGTCGCCCAGCCCACGCAGGCGCGCCTGGCCGGCGATGAGCCGCAAAAGCCCAAGACCGCAGGCGTCAAGGTGGGCCGCAACTCCCCCTGCCCGTGCGGCAGCGGCAAGAAATACAAGCAGTGCTGCGGGCGCGAGGGGTAAATCCCTCGGCATCCCCATATGACAGAAAGGACCGTTGACCCATGATGGAATTGGATCAATCACGCGCGGATTTGAAAGCGCTGCGCGAGAGCATCAACGAGGCGGGTGACTCCCTTTAACTTGCCCGCGCTGACGGATGAGTTAAAGGAACTGGAGCTGGACATGGCCGAACCGGAATTCTGGAATGACCTGGAAAAATCGGCCAAGGTAAACCAGCGGGCAAAGCAGATTTCAGATAAGCTGGCGCATTACAAGTCGCTGAATGCGCGGGCGGACGATATTGCCGCGCTGATGGAGCTGATCGAGGAGGAAGGCGATCCCTCGATGGTATCCGAAGCGCGCGCGGAGTTGGACACGCTGGCCGCCGATGTGGAGGCGCTCCGGCTGGAGACGCTGCTGCGCGGCGAATATGACCGCAATGATGCGATCCTGTCGCTGCACGCGGGCGCGGGCGGCACCGAAGCACAGGACTGGACGGGCATGCTGCACCGGATGTACCTGCGCTATTGCGAGCGTAAGGGGTTCACCGTGAAGATGCTGGATCTGCTGCCGGGCGATGAGGCGGGTACCAAATCCGCTACATGGGAGGTTTCCGGCGAAAACGCGTACGGGTTCCTTCGCTCCGAAAAGGGCGTGCACCGGTTGGTGCGCATTTCGCCGTTCGACTCATCGGCAAGGCGGCACACGTCGTTTGCGTCGCTGGATGTGGCGCCGATCATCGAAGATGACGCGTTCGTGCTGAACATGGAAGAAGTGCGGATCGACACCTACCGCGCGTCCGGCGCGGGCGGCCAGCACGTCAACAGGACGGACTCCGCTGTGCGCATGACGCACATCCCGTCGGGCATCGTCGTGCAGTGCCAGAATGAGCGCTCGCAGGTGCAGAACCGCGAGGTCTGCATCCGCATGCTGAAATCAAAGCTTCTGGAACTGCGCGAGCGCGAAAAGGAAGAAAAGATGGCCGATATCAAGGGCGAAATGAAGAAGATTGAGTGGGGCAGCCAGATTCGGTCGTACGTGTTCCAGCCGTACACGATGGTCAAGGATCACCGTACCGGCTATGAAGAGGGCGGCGTGGACAATGTGATGGACGGCGGCCTGGATGGGTTTATCACTGCCTATCTGCAGATGCTGTAAAATGGAGTTCACTGCCGTAAAATTGTCGGAAATGAACCGCCGTGAAGCCGCTTCCTGGTGCTATGAACCGCCGTACGATATGTACAGCAGCAACCGGGAAGTGCTGGATGAAGGCGCGCCATATTACGGTTTGACTGAGAAAGGCGGCCCGTTGGCGGCCTTTTTCTGCTGGGGCGCGGCGGCGCAAGTTCCGGGGGCGGCGGCGCTGTACGCCCGGCACCCGAACGCGCTGGATTTCGGCATGGGGATGCATCCTGCGATCACCGGGCAAGGGCTGGGCCTACAAGCGGGGGAATGCGCGCTGGATCTTCTGCGAAAGCGGTTCGGCCCGCCGTTTTTCCGCCTTGCGGTGTACGCATGGAATGTGCGCGCCAGGAAGGTTTGGGCAAGGCTTGGGTTTGCGCCGTTTGCAACACATGGGGATTTCATCCTGATGGTCAGGGATAACCGCCCCTGGTGTGACGCCACGCGGCCGCTTAAAAACGGGATGGCCGTCTATCCCGGTGATCCCCCGTTTGACCGTCATCTCTACTACGAAAAGGAGAACTGCGGTTGGGATATGTCCGTGATGTCGATGACGGTACACGCCGGCACGCATTTGGATGCCCCGGCGCATATCGGGCTTCCCGGCGGCACGGAGACGATTGACCCAGATACCCTGAATGGAGCTGTTCAGGTAATCGATTGGGCGGTGCAAGGGTTCGATGCCGCTCATGGGCCGCGCGTGCTTCTCAAAACGAATAATCAGGGTATCACCGATAGAGACGCGCAAGCGCTGACTCAGCGGGGCGTGCGGTTGATCGGTGTGGATGGGTTATCGGTCGGTATTGATGATGAAATGAAGAAGGTGCACCGGCGGTTGCTGGGAAGCGGCGTTGCGGTGCTGGAAAACATTGCGCTGGAGAATTTTGCGCCGGGCTGGTACGAAATGCGTTGCCTGCCGCTGCTCATTCCCGGCAGCGACGGCGCGCCGGTACGCATTCTGCTGCGGGAGGAGGAGCCTTCCAGTGAATAGAGGACTTCCGGTGATTGCGGGTTTTCTTGTGATGATTGTGCTGCTGTACGCGGCTGTGCTGCTGTTTGCGCTGCTTCCGGCCAACTATCCGCAGCAGCCGCCGTATGATGCGATGGCGCAGGAACTGACCGCATACCTTTCCGGACGCTCAAATGAACTGTCCGATTTGTTCACCGAGCGGGAGCGCCTTCACATGGTGGATGTGCAGGGGCTGTTCCGCGGCGGCTTCACCATCGCGCTGACCTGCTTTGCGGGTGCGCTGGCAGCGCTTGTATTTTACCGCCGGTATCAGGCCGCCGGGGCATTGCCGGGGTATTTGCTGGGCTGCGGTCTGTTTTTCGCGGCGCTGCTGGCAATGGGCCTTTGGGCGCTGATCGATTTCTCGGGATGGTTCACCACGATGCACACCTTAGTGTTCACAAACGACCTGTGGTTGCTTGACCCGGCGGATTCGATGCTGATCCGCATGCTGCCGCAGAACTTTTTCTCGGATGCAGTGGTGAAAATTGCATCCGCGTTTGTTTGCCTGGCCGCATGGGCCACGGCGGGTCCGGCGCTGGTCGCATGGGCCAGAAAACGCTATCTAATAAGGAAGAGAAACGGATGAATTATGCTGCGGAATGCGCGGAAAAGGTAGAGGCGCTGCGAAAGACGGGCCACGCGCGGATATTAGCGATCGAGACATCCTGCGATGAAACGGCGGCTGCCGTTGTTCGCGATGGGCGTGAGGTGCTGTCGGATGTCGTCGCTTCGCAGGTGGACACGCATGCGCTGTATGGGGGCGTGGTGCCGGAGATCGCGTCGCGTCAGCATATTGAGACGGTGGATGCGGTGATCGACCAAGCGCTGGAGAGGGCCGGCGCCACCCTTGCCGGGATGGATGCCGTCGCGGTGACGTACGGACCTGGGCTTGTGGGGGCGCTGCTGGTTGGCGTCAGCGCGGCAAAGGCGCTGGCGTACGGCGCGGGGCTGCCGCTGATTCCGGTCAACCACATTGAGGGGCACATCTGCGCGAACTATTTGGCGTATCCGTCGCTGGAGCCGCCGTTTGTATGCCTGGTGGCATCCGGCGGGCATTCGCATCTGCTGTTGGTGCAGGGATATGGGGATTACGCGCTGCTGGGGCAGACACAGGATGATGCCGCGGGCGAAGCCTTCGACAAGGCGGCGCGCGTGCTGGGGCTGCCGTATCCGGGCGGGCCGGCGCTGGACGCGTTGGCGCGCACGGGGAACCCGAATGCGCTGCCATTGCCCCGTCCAAAGCTTGACGGACGGTTTGATTTCAGCTTCAGCGGGCTGAAAACCGCGCTGATCAACGCTGTGCACAAGCTGCACCAGACCGGAAAAGAAATCCCCGCTGCGGATATTGCCGCATCGTTTCAGCGGGCGGTGGTCGATGAGCTGGTAGCCAAGGCGATGTTGGCCGTAAAGGAGACGGGCGCAACCGCCGTTGCGGTAGCTGGCGGGGTCGCCGCCAACAGTGCGCTGCGGGAAACGCTTCGTGCGGCAGCCGCGCGCCGGGGCATTCCGTGCTACATTCCGCCTAAGGCGCACTGCACCGACAATGCCGCGATGATCGGCAGCGCTGCATTCTTCCGCCTGATGCGCGGGGAGATTTCTGACCTTTCGTTGAATGCCGACCCAAGCGCGCGGCTTGCGATCCGTCCGTAAGACATACCTGACCGCCAAATGAGAGGGAAATTTCCCTCTTTTTTTGTTTTTGTACGCATACCCGACATATTGATGCAATAACCGACCAAAGTATGAAAATGAACGAGCGGTTTGGAACCCCTTTTCATCCCCGGTCGGTTTGCTTTTTTGGGGATAACCGGGTTATGAACAGGCAAAACTTGCCCTAGCCTGTGGATAACTTCGCAAAGTAAGGCCAGGACAAGCGGTTTTCTGTGGATAACCCTGTGGATGATGTGGAAAGGTTGGGGAATACCCGCCTTTTTGCCCACAACGGGCCAAAACGCGCGGCATAACCAAAATGGGACAGGAAACCACGCAAGGGCAGGGGTTTCGCGTGCCGGGAGGGCATCTATCGACAGGATATGCTCAAATCTTCAAAACAGACTTTTGGTCTGAAACGGCGATTTGGTGTGAATCTTTCCCCAAGCGGGCACATAAAATGGCCCCAAACGGAGGGATGCTTGTGGAAAAGAAGACCACTCAGCGCAGCAGCGCGGGAGAAGTGCATGCCGGCGCACGGCAAACACCCCTGCGGGTAAAAGCCATGCGACGCATTCGAATAACATTGGCTGGGATATTGGCAGTGCTTTCGCTGGTGGGATTTCTGATCCCCCCGGAGGGCGCGCGGCGTGCATCGGGGCCCGCTGACGAGGGCGTGCTGCTGGGACGAATAATCGCCGTGGATGCCGGCCATGGCGGATACGAC
>JAVBPC010000091.1:0-34717 GCA_031549905.1 Eubacteriales bacterium | reverse complement strand
CTTAAGAATCCCTTCTTAGAGGGATTTTCAAGGAAAGTGCCTCGCAGCGAAAACGCAAGGTACCAGCCCCCATCATGCCAATAAATACCCAACCCGCCGTGAGGCGGACAAGAGGGGATTCCAAAGGGCCTAAGGCCCTTTGGCAGGGTCCGGGACGGAGTCCCGGCGCCCCCATCCCTCCCCCTCACTCATCCTCATCGGCGTCCTCTTCGTCCGCTTCCTCTTCCTCCATGATTGACAGAAAGCGCCCAAACACCGCGTCCAGCACGGCCTCATCCTCTTCGACGATGTAGCAGTCCTCGCCGCTTGCATCCTTGTCAATGCGCATGATCACCACGGAGCCTTCCTCGTCCGGCGTTTCCGGCTCTTCAGGCGTCAGCAGCACATAGCTTCTGCCCTGGTGTTCCAGCGTCATCAGGTGTTCAAACGATACAGGCTCGCCATCTTCGCCGATCAGCTCCACCACATTGTCCATTTCTTCCTGGCTCATGTCTGTTCCCCGTCCTTTTTCACGGCAGCTATTTCCGGTTGCGCTGCCAAATATGCCTGCAGAATCACGGCGGCGGCAGTCTTGTCCACCACGCCGCGCCTCTCCTCACGCCGAAGGCCCCCCTCGATCAGTACGCGTTCCGCCGTTACCGTCGTCAGCCTCTCATCCCAGAATACCACGTTTAGCCCCGCCTTTTCAAGCACCTGTGCAAACGCCTTCACTTTTTCCGCCTGCTGTCCGGGCGTTCCATCCATGTTGAGTGGCAGTCCGCACAGGATGGTGCGGGTGTTATGTTCCGCCGCAAGGGACTCGATCCGCCTAGCGTCCGGCCCCCAGCCCACGCGCTCTACCACGCACAGCGGCTGCGCCGTGATCCCCAGCGCATCGCTGACGGCCACACCAATTCGCCTGTCTCCCACATCCAGCGCCAATATTCTGCCCATTCTCACACCACTTTCAAGCAAAACTGCGGGCACACGCCCGCGCAGTATCCGCAGCGGACGCACTTCGCAGCGTCCACCTTCGCTTTTCCATCCACCAGCGACATCGCGCGCTGCCCGCAGCGCTCCACGCAGCGTCCGCAGCCTTCGCACCAATCCTGCACCAACAGTGTGCGCGGCGCGCCGGCGCTTTCCTCTGCGCTTTTCGCGCTAGGGCGCCGGCCGGCAAACAGCGAAGCGTTATACTCGATTTCGGCAAAACTTTGCATCCCGACCGCCACGGCCGATATGCCGGGCAGATCCATCGCGTACCGAAGGGCGGTTTCCCTATCGCCGATCAGATGCCCGCCGCCCAGCGCCTTCATTGCGATGACGGCTATGCCCTTTTCGTGACACGAAAGGATCGCCTGCTCCATTTCTTCCCGCGTGCCATCGCATATGCCAAGTCCCGTCCTGTTGATCAGCGGAAAGACCACATCCATCCCCGGCCATTTGGCCGCCGCACGCACTGCCGCCACATGGTGCGCAGAGATGCCGACCTGACCGATCACCCCATCCCCGCGCAGGCGCAGATACGTTTCAAACGCTTCCCGGTGGCCGCGCAGCGTGTGCTCCGATTCCTGCTCATGCATCAGGAAGATGTCAATCTTCTCCCGGCCGATGCCCTCCTGCGCCGCTTCCACATCGCGCAGCGCACCATCCCGGTCGTACGCGTATGATTTCGTCATCACGACAAGGTTTGGCGCTTCCGCAAGCGCGCGCTTTATATATGGATAAGTTTGGTAGTATTCAGCAGTATCCACAAAATTGACGCCAAGCTTCGCTGCATACGCAATCAGCGCCGCGCCTTCTTCTATCGGCAGGTTCTTTTGCAGCGGCCCCATCGTCAGCGTTCCAAATAAAAGGCGCGAGACCCATGGGCCGCGCGCGCCAAGGCGTACCGTTTTCATCGGTTTCGGTTACCGGTCCCTCTGGTCGATATAGGCCTGCACCAGCTCTTCGATGATCTCATCGCGCTCCAGCCTGCAGATCCGCGAGCGAGCGCCCATATGGTTGGTGATATATGTAGGGTCGCCGGAAATGAGGTAGCCAACGATCTGCGTGATCGGGTCATACCCCTTCGCCTTCAGCGCCTCGTAAACGCTCATGATGATATCTTCCGCCGAATCCGTTCTGTCGTTGATCGGCTTAAACTGCATGGTGTCGTTGCCAAAATCCATTCTCTCTACCCGCCTTTGCCGCACTCACATATCCTACAGGAACCGACCTTAGTATACAGGAATGGACGGCGTTTTACAATCCTGCGTGCATGATTTTACAAGCTGGTAACGAATGGTAAAAAATGTTCATATTGTCCAAAAGAAGAAAGCGGCCGGGAATCTTTTCATTCCCCGGCCGCTTTCCCGGCTTCCAGTGCGTTTATTTGATCCAGTTCTGCACATTCTTCCCTAGATCAGCCGCACCTTTGCTCACCGCCCTACGCACCTGTTTCGCCTGAGGCATCATCATCAGCCCCGCGCCGAACGCAATACCCAGTGCGCTACCCGCCATCAGGCCCGCCATCGTTCTCGCCTTCACGGAATTCCCTCCTTTGCGTCGTTTACGGTGTTGTTCCGCACCCGTAGTTTTCCCCCGAGAGCGCGCGCCATGCTGTGTCTTTTTGGCACGCTTCTGGAAGAAATGCTACAACCGCTTTCTGGAAGGACTCCGGCGGCGGCGCTTCAAAACAAAGCGGAGCGCCGGTAATCGGGTGATTCAGCCGCAGCCGCCACGCGTGCAGCAGCAGCCTATTCGCGGTAACTGCTGGTTTTTTTCCAGCATATACCAAATCGCCCACCAAAGGATGTCCGATGTGCGCCATGTGCACGCGAATCTGATGCGTGCGCCCGGTGATCAGCTTAACGCGAAGCAGCGACGCGGCTTTCAGATCCAGCGCAACCTGGTACTCGGTTCTGGCCCAGCGGCCACCATTGACGACCGCCATTTTTTTTCGATCCAATGGATGCCGCGCAATCGGTGCCTCAACCGCGCCCGTCTCTTCCTTAAAGTGCCCGGACGCCACCGCCATATACGTTTTTTCGATTTCGCGCGCAGCCAGCATAGCGCTTAGCTTCTGATGCGCTTCATCCGTTTTTGCCACCAGCAAAAGCCCCGATGTGTCCTTATCCAGCCGGTGCACAATCCCCGGGCGCAGCGCGCCGCCAATGCCGGAAAGGCCGCTCAGATGGTGCAGCAGCGCGTTTACCAGCGTGCCCGTTTCATTGCCCGCCGCAGGGTGCACCACCATGCCGCATGGCTTATCGATGACGGCCATGCATTCATCTTCGTATAAAATATCAAGCGGCAGCGCTTCAGGCTGTGCTGTAAGCGGCGCGGGCGGCGGCACATCCAGCGTGACGGCGGCTATTTCGCTCACCTTCGCACCCGGCTTCGTCTCCACCTTGCCGGAGACCTGCGCGCGCCCCTCGCGGATCAACGCCTCTACGCGGGATCGGGTCAGTCCCGTCTCCCGCGCCAGGCGCACATCCAGCCGTTCAGGCGGCATCTGGTTTTTCCTCCTTGGCAAGCAGAATATATCCTGCCAGCAGCACAAACGCTGCGCACACGCAGATATCCGCTACGTTAAACACCGGAAAGTTGAACCATTCTATCTGCAAAAAGTCGATCACATACCCAAGGAAAAGCCGGTCATAGAAGTTGCCCAGCGCCCCGCCCAGCAGCAACCACAGCGCCGCGTTTTCAAATGTCGGCCTGCGCCCCCCGCGCAAAACCAGCCACACCAGCAGCCCCGCCAGCGCCGTACCTGTTATCACCAGCAGCGGCAGCTGTTTTCCCGGCAGCAAACCAAACGCCATGCCTGTGTTTTCCACATAAATCAGGCGGAACACGCTGGGGATAACCGTTTTGTATCCGCCAAACAATGCCGCCTGCGCCCAAATCTTCGTAACCCGGTCTAGCAAAAAGGCTGCCGGGGCCAGCAGCCAGAAATAACGATGCCCTCTCAATACAGGTTCACCTCGACCATCCGCACTATCTCCGCAAAAAACTGTCCAATCCCTGGCAAATTCACCAGCGCCAGGCGTTGGATTATCCAAACCACCACCGCGCCCAAAATACTGAAGCCTACCGCAAACCCCATACCGCGCATCATTCCGGCCAAAAAATTGGTCAAAAGCAAGCGGCGGCGATCCTGCAAATACATAACGTATTCCGTAAATCCCGCCCATTCCTGCTGTTGCGTATACTGGTCGGCTCGCTTGCTCATATGGAAAGGATGCCCGAAAATAGGCACGCCTATTACACCATGAACGGCGCCGGACGGTGTGATGTTTACTTGAACAGCTCCGTCTCCGCGTTGATGACGTGCATCTGATCCTGGAGCAGCTGTGTAAAGCGCGCGCGGTAATCGTTGGCGGCGCTGCGCAGCGTATCCATGCTGTCCTTCAACCGCGTGGCTTCCTTGCGCGCGTCTTCCACAAGGCGTTCGGCCTTGTTGCGGGCATCCGCCAGCATAAGGTCCGCCTGTTTGCGCGCGTCCGCCATCGTTTCATCGGAAACGCGCTGGGCGCTCGTCAGAATCTTCTGCGCGGCTTCCGAAACATCCTGCACGGGCGCGGGGGCCGGCTGGTATACCGGCGCGGGCGCGGCCTGCGGGCGTGCGGCCTGCTGGCGCAGCGCGTTCATCTCCCGGATCATTTCCTCCATCTCGTCAGCGATGTCATCCAGGAAATGATCGACCTCGACCGGGTCGTACCCCTGGGGTTTCAGCTTAAATTCCTTCGTTTCGATCATCTGAATGGTCACTGCCATGCTTCATTCCTCCAACTTTGACTAATATCGCGACAGCATGACGCTGATCCGATCTTTTTTGGTTCTGCCGCCTATCTCAGAAAGTTTCGCGCGGCCCATGCCTCTTATGGAAATCAGTGCGCCTTCCGCAATCTGCCTGTCGGGTTTCAGTTCCACCTGATAATCCACCTGCACAATTCCGCGCGCAATCGCTTCCTGGGCCTTCCCGCGCGATAAGCGGAACGCGGTGCCCACCAGCGCATCAAGCCTTAACGAGTGCACCGTGGCGCGCATCTCCTGGCCGGGATTTTCGGTGGCTGGCGGCAACGCTTCCGCGCGGCGCACGGTGACGGGCACGTTGCCCGCGCGCGTCCAGTTCGCTTCAAAGTAGGATGCCAGTTCCTCCACCACAAATACATGGGCCACACCCTCGCCAATGAGAATGTCCCCCATTTTCTCCCGGTCAAACCCAAGCGCCAACGCAGCACCCAGGATGTCGCGGTGCGAAAGGCTGCCAAACCGCGCATGCCAGCGCACTTCCAGGCAGGCTATCGGCCATTCTTCCACGTCATCCGCCGTGAACACGGCCACGCGGCGCTCGGCATCCTGCACGCCGCCATAGCTTTCAAGCCGCACGCCGGCCTGCCGGGCGCAAATCTCCGCCTCGGAAAGCTCCGCCGGGGTCAGGAACCCGGTCTTTTGTGCGGCGCCTGTTCGCACCGTGCGCTCGGCAAGCTCCGCAAAGCGCTTCTCGCCGGCACGGTCGGCACGGATCATAGCAGCATCACATACAGCCGCCAAAGCAGACTGCTGAGGATTTGTATCACAAAGAACGCAAACAGCGCCGACAGATCAATGGGAATGCGCGGGAAGATGCGGTACATCAGCCGCCGGATGGGAAACAGCACGGGGTCCACAAACCGGGCAAGCACCTGCATCACCTTGTGATACGGCGGCAATATCCACGACAGAAGGCAGTATGCCAGCAGCACATAGCGAACGATCATCAAAAAGTATGAGATTCCCTGAAAAATGCCGTAGAGCATGCTTTCTCCCTTCTATTTTACAGAACTGTGTTACCGGACGGCGTACGGCCTATCCACGCGCTGTTCGTACCGGTTGTTTTCGGTCCTGTCCGCCCCGGAAACGTACATCACCCCGGACGGCGTCACAAAATATGTGCGGTGCGATATTCTTTCCACATTGGCGCCCAGCACGAACGCTGCGCCGCCCACCAGGTCCAGCACGCGGATGCGCTGGTTGTCGTCTATCTCTTCCAGGTTCAGGATGACGCTGACATTCTGCATCAGGTAGCTAATGATCTGCTCTGAGTCCTCCTTGCGGCGTACGCAGTAGATCACCGTGGGATTCTGCTGCTGCTCGCGTTCCGGCTGGGCGTCGTACATGTCATCGCCCTGGTGCTGGCGCGGCATCTGCAGCACGTTGTCCGGCTGGGAACGCGGCTGCGAGCGGGGCGTGGGCTGCGGCTGCGGGTCGTAATACTCTTCCTGGGGCTGCTTGCCGCGGATTCGGTCTAAAATGCCGGAAAAGACCGATCCCTGCTGCTGCTGCTGTTGCTGCCGGGGCGCGGACGCCTGCTGCGGCTGCACGCCGCCGCGGATATACGTCGTGCCGCCCATTCCGTAGCCGGAACGCGGGGCGGGTTCATCTTCATACTGCATCTGGCCCTGATCCTGGTATCCCTGGTACTGCGGGTCTTCCCCCTCATAGAAGGAATCGCCGGCATCATTGCCCTGATCGTCCCTACCATTTACCCCCAGGATATTGCCAATCGAGCGCATGATGTCAGATATACGCATGGATGCCCTCCTAATGATAACGGCTAATGAAGCTTAAGGCTACGCCTTACCGCTTCCCAAATATCGCTGAACCAAGGCGAAGCATCGTCGCGCCTTCCTGTGCGGCGATGCGCCAGTCCCCGGACATACCCATTGAAAGCGTCTCCATATGGACGCCGTCTATCGCCGCCTCGCGAAGCCCGTCAAACAGCATCCGCATACGGCGAAACAGCGGGCGCAGCGTCTCCGGGTCATCCGCAAGCGGCATCACGGTCATTAACCCCCGGATGGAAATCCCCGGGAGCTTTGCGCAATACCGGGCGAACGCCTCGGTTTCTTCTTCTGCCAGGCCGCCCTTTTGGGCCTCCCCGCCGATGTTTACTTCGATCAGCGCCGGAATTTTGCGGCCTGCCGCCTGCGCTCTCTTGTCAAGCGCCTGCGCCAACTCCGCCCGATCCAGCGACTGCACCATGCAAACTCTGTCTATTATATATTTAATCTTGTTTGTTTGCAACCTTCCAATGAGATGAATTGAAAAATCACTGGAAATTGCGGGATATTTTTCCAAAATTTCCTGAACGCGGTTCTCACCGACCTGGGAAATGCCCACACCGCGAAGCGCCGCAATCCGCTCAGGAGACTGCGTTTTGGTCACCGGCAGCAGCATAGGCGGGTTTGCCGGATCGCGCGCAAACCGCACAATCTCCCGCTGCAGCGCCCGCGCGTTTTCCTCAATGGCAGTACATTCCGTCCGTTCCATCAAAACACCTTTATTTTCTGCCCGGGCACCAACGCGCCCGGTATTTGAGACTGGATAATGGCGTAGCTGTTGGTCTGCTCTATGACCGTGATGGGCGCAAACATCTGGGTATCCGCCAGCACCACGCCAAGTTCCCCACCCTGCTGATAGATGGCATTCCTGGGCACTTTCAGACCCTGCACATACTGTTCGCCTATGGTAGCCTGCGATATTCTGGTGTTCAGCACCGTACGCACATCGCCATCCACGCTCATGCGGACCAGGATTTCATTGCCCGAGCGCGAGGAATCGATCACCACACCATCGATCGTCATATCCTCAAACCCGGCAAGCTTTACCTTGTAGGACTGCCCGTTGACAGGCTTCCAGTTGGGATCGTTGGACAAAAGAAGCATGTACCAACCCTTTGGCTGCACTGTACGGAACACGGGCGTGCGCCCGCGCTGAGAGGGCGTCTGCGCCGGGGTCTCCCCCTGGAGCACCGCCCGCACCTGCTGCGCAGTGATGGTTTCCACGCTGGCGGGGGTGAGGATCTCCTCATACCCATCCGTATAGAAACTGATCAGACAGTCCGATTTCGCCAAATATGTGGTGGTCCACCCTTCAATCTTTTTGACAAGCGCCGATTCCTCGCCATACAGTGTGTTCAGGTTCTGGTCCCCCGAATAGCGGGACTTGAGGTGGTTTTGGCGCTCGGACAGCACGTCCTGAATCTGCCGCTGCAAGTTCAAAAGATTCCCCGTTGTTTTCCCTGCGATGACCAGCTCTATCTCATGCGCGTAGTCCTGCGCCTGCGCATCCAGCTTCGCGGTGGTGGGGTCGCGCGTATCGGTGGCCAGCTTCTGCGTATGGTAGTTCTTGATCCTTTCGCGAACGTTAAGCAGCTTGTTCTCATCGGTTTTGCTGTACGCCGAGGCGTACACATCGGCGATCTTGTTGCCCTTGTAGATAAGCTGCCCCTCATCCGCGTAATACTTGATGCGGGAGAGACCCTCGACATCTTCCATCTTTTCACTGCGGACGATGACAACATCGGCGACATATTCGTTGCTCGCACCGCCCGACTCAATCACCGCCGTGCGCTGGATCAATCCATCCACAAGCTGAACCAGGCCGTACCCCACCAAGCCCAGGGCGGCCAGCATAATCACATAAAACCGGAATTCAAAGCGTCTTTTTTTTCTGCGGCTCATGATACCTCTTCACGAAACAAAATTTCGCAGCGTCTCCAGCGCCCGCCTTTCGAGCCTGGACACCTGCATTTGCGATACGCCCAGGCGATTTGCCACCTCGCGCTGGCTCAGCTGCTTGAAATAACGCTCTTCCAGCACCACGCGGCTCGGCTGGGGCAGCTTGCTCAGCAGGGAGCGCACCTGGTCAATGGTATCCACGCGGTCAAACGCAGCCTCTTCATCGCCCAGCAGGCTTTCCAGCGTCTGCCCGTCCTCTGTCATCGGCACGCTGAACGAAACCGGCTGTGCGTCGCGCGCCATCTCCAGCGCGCCCAGCACATCATCCTGCCGCAGTGACATCCGTTCCGCCAGCTCCTCCACGGTAGGTTCCCGGCCTTCCAACTTGAAGAACTCATCCTTTTCGCGCTGAATGCGCGGCAGCAGTTCGCTCCCCCGGCGGGGCAGGCGCACGGTGCGCGCCTTGTCGCGCAGGTAATTGCGCACCTCGCCGGACAGCGTAGGCGCGGCATACGTTGTAAACGCAAGGCCGAGCGACGGATCAAACCGCTCAATCGCCTTGAGCAGCGCAATGGACGCCACCTGCGTCAAATCCTCCACATCCGCGCCGCGTCCGGCAAACCTGACGGCAACGGCCCTGGCAAGGTAAAGGTACTTTTCCGCAAGCGCGTTGCGCAGCGCGGGGTCCCGCGTGGCGCTATACTCTGTCAACATTGTCTGGCGTTCGTCTTGCATAAGGCCGCCTCATAGCGGGGCGAGCCGTACCACCAGCTCAATGCTTCTGGGACAGCCGCCGTCCAGCCCGATCGATACTTCGCTGGCCAGCGTCCCCAGAATCCCCTTTGCAATCTCTGGGTCGTGCGACTCTCCCTGGCAGGATGCGCCGCCGGCGGGCGCCGCCTCAAAGGTAATGCGGGCGGCAGGCCCTTCCTGCCGCGCGGCAATGGTGATGGCCGAAATGGGCCGCTTCTGGTGCTGCAGGCAATCGCACGCCTCATCCGTGAGCGTGCGGATATCCTCCAGTGTGTCAAGATCCGCGCCGCACTGGCTGGCAAAGCCCGTCAGCGCCATGCGCGCCACCAACACCCAGCGCTGCTGAGCGGGAATGGTTAGGCAAATCGTATCCACAAAGCGCCCTCCTGCTTTAGCCGCCCAGCGCGGCCGTCTTGTTCGGGCTTGAACGCCCTTCCAGGTTCGGAAAGCGCCGCTCAATGGCCGCCATGGCGATCTCGACGTCCTCATGTACCTCATCCGCATCGTACGCGCCAAGGGTTACCATGTCGCACCCGCGCAGCGTGGCAAAGGAAAACGTCAGCCCCACATACGGCGATACGCGGCCGGCAGCCATCGCCTTGATCGTCATTACCGGTTTTTTCGCGCCTTGGATCACCTTTGCAATGTACTCGATCTCCACCTGCATCAGGAAACCCGCGCAGTTGAAGATCTGGATGTACGTTTCCACATCGTATCCGTTCTGATCGGAATACAGGATGATTTCCGGCATGTGCGCGGACAGGCCCGGGATCATGCCTTCCTGGCGGATCATATCCAGGTAATCCGGCAGGCGCTCAATCGTGCCCTTGTGCTTGCACACCAGCTGTTCCACGGAGGAGTGGTGCGGCATGCAGAATGTCGCGCCCATCCCTTTGCTGCGCCGAATCACTTTGAGCGCCTCGGCACGGCCTTCCTTCGTATCGGATACATCGATGATCGGCGTATCGATCAGAATCAGCTTCCTGCCCGCCCTCTCGTCCGCCAGGCGGATACCCGCCATCAGCGCGCCGTCCGGATTGTGCGGAGCCATGATCGCATCGATATCGTAAGCAAGGTACGCCGAAAGAAGCGCGGCAACGCTTTCCCCCTCGGCATAGCGGCGGCGGATCATTTGGTCGGCGGAAACGCTGGTGTGACTGTATCCCAGCACCCAATTGGTGCCGATCAGCATGCGGGGCAGCGAAACGCCCCCGACCTCTGTGCGCGGGAACTGGCTCATGGCTCAGCATCCTTTCAGAACAGGCAGTGGTTCCGCCTATCCATCCACAGTATACTGATCCATCGGCTTTCTGTAAAGTGGGAGATTCGTCCTGCTTATAGGGAAGCGACGGTTTTGCCAAAAGAGGATAGAAGAAAAGCTGCCGTGCAGACACATAGCAGCTTCTCTGTTTTGGGTTTGAACTTCTACCGATTCTCACCATATTCCTTAACATAGCTGGAAAGCGCCGCTTCGGTATCAAACGGCAAGCCCACGGCAAGCTGCGTACGCGTCGCCTCATCAAGCGTGCCCATCGGTTTATCCCCCATTTTTTCCATAGAAAAGCCGTACTTGTTGCGAAACACGGCCGGCGTCCCATCCCCTGTCAGCATCAAAACCCAATGCGCCGGGCAAAAGATATCCAGAGCCGTCACCATTTCAATTTCGCCCCCGGAAAACCCGGTCATCCGCCATGCGGGGTCCATCGCGGCAGTCACGGTTTCGCGCGTCATACCGACCCACTGCATCGGCACATCAATCCGGCGCTGCACCTCGTGTCCGCAGCGCTTGTATGTGATCGTTTGCGCCTGTTTACAGCCGGGCATAACCAGCGTCATACCCGGCGAATCGGCGGAGCTTGTAGCAGGCAGCTCATTCGCCAGCAAAAACACGCCCAGCGCCAGCATCACAATCCCCGACGCAAGCAGCCAGGCCGACTTCTTCTTCGTGCGTTCGTCTTCGTACAAAAAGGGCACCTCCTAAGGTGAGATGCCCATAGTGTTTCCCCGTTTTCAGCGCTGCAATTCCGCATCCCACACGGCGACGCCGCTTTGCTGGAATACGGCATCCAACCGGTCCGAAAGCATTTGCCTGGAAACGCCTTTGCGCAGGATTACGCTCATGAACCCGCCGCCGCCCGCGCCCGTGATCATCATACCGTCAATCAGGTCATCAATGACGGTCAGCATATGGTCGATGCAGGTGTTGGATGAACCCGCATCCAGCCGCTTGGACAGCGCCCAATGTTCCCTGAGCATTCTGGCGAACTGGTCAATGTCCCCCGTTTCCAGTTCAAACGCCATCAGCACCGCCAGCCTCTGGATGTTTGCCAGAATATGCATGGTTTCCGGCTGGCCCGCCACCGCTTTGCCCATGATTTCGCGCAGCAGCCCGCGCGCCATCCGCCGCTGGCCGGTGAATACCAAAGCGTGTCTGGCGGAAAGTTCATCAAACGCGGCATCCGGCATGACAATGCGGCGCGAGATGAGGCGCTGCGGCGTGCCCGGGTGCGATGAAGTCAGCTTGATTCCCGGCAACAGCCCGCCCACCTGATCCTGCCAGCCGCCGCCCGTGTTCATCCATTGCTCCATCAGCAGCGCCACGGATGCCACCGCGTCGTCATCATCCGGCCTGCCCAGCAACTGCAGCAGTGCGCGCGCAACCGCCGCGCACAGGATGCTGCTGGTGCCAAGCCCGGAACCCTTGGGCACATGCACCACATCGGTGATCAGCAGCAGCCCGCCGCCCATCTGCGCAAGCAACGGCGCAACAGGCCCTGCCCCGCCCGAAGGAATGACGCCCAGCACTGCCAGCGCCGCTTTGCACAGCGCGTGCGGATCGTGCGGGTTGCCGCCCGCAAGCTCTTCCAGGCGCGTGTATGTCCGCGCAATGCCCAGGTCGCGGCTTTCCACACGCACAACCGGCTCAGCGAGCCTTTGTGCAACGGCGCGGACAGGATTTTCGCCGCAAAGCGTCAGCGCACAGTTGAGCACCGCGCCGCCATGTTCCAGGCAGTACGGTGGCGTATCCGACCAGCCGCCGCCCCAGTTCACCCGAACCGGCAGCGCGACCTCCGCACGCCCCAACCGAATTTGCGGCCTCTCCGCGCTCCAACCGTCACGCCCCGCTTGCTGCATGTGGTCGTTGATTGCGCGCCAGCAGGCGTTGTCGTATTCTTCCGCATCGGCAGGGGTATATGCTTCGCCGGCGCGGGCCAGCGTATAGTACAGCCGGTGGCGCAGCGGGAACGCCGCCCTTTCCGCGCGGGCGGACAGCATTGCAAGCTGGCGGCGGCCGGCTTCCCCCTGTGAAATCAGCGGCAGCACCTCTGCCACGGGCATATCGGAAGAAAGCGCCAACGCAACCCTCTCCGCGCGGACATCGTCCGTCAATCCCGCCTGCCATGCAAGAACCGCACCCATGTTTGCGCGCGCAAAGCTTGCCTGCAGGCTCAGCAGCTCGCCCGTCTCCGCACCGCCCGCGCGGCGCACGGGATGCAGCGGCGCCGTCCAAAGCGGCCCGTCCAATGCCTGCCCGAACCGCGACGCTTCCTTGGGGTTGTCCTCCACCGCATAGGTGCGCGTACAGATGATTTCGCCATCATCGATCGGCAGCGCGTGCAGCGCCGTGCCCGGCGCAAGCTCCCCATCAAACTGCGCGCAGGAAACCACGCAACCGGCGCCAATCCGCGCGTTCGGACCAATCCGGCTGTCCTCGATGGCGCTGCCGGGGCCAATCTGCGCGCCGGAGGCGATCACGCTGTTGATCGCCGCAATATCTTCCTTCGCGCCGACGCTCTGCACCTGCCGCCGCCAGCCGAGAAAACCGAAGCGCTCCTCGCCATGAAGCAGCAGATCGCGCCATTCCCTTGTGGTGCCAAAGTGGATGAACTCCGCCGGCGCCAGGCGGATGAGCGAAAGCTTCGTATCGTTCAAAGCATCCCACAGCGCGCGCCTGCATGCTGCCAGTTCCGCGGAGGCGACGTTCTCCGGTGCTTCCTGCAAGTACTGTTCCAGCGTGGCGTCTTCGGCCATGGGGTAAACAAAATCGCCGTAAAAGCTGAGGCGCACACGCTCATTGACAAACCGCCCAAACGCCTCGTCATCATCCTTCACCAGCGCATACAGCGCTTCCACGCGCTGCTCATCCAGCCAGATCGCGCCGGTATCGATATCCACGGTATCCTGCGGGCCGACGGCGCCGGCGGCGCGCAGCGTCTCTTCCGTTTGCTTGTGAAGGAAGCGGCGCACCGTGCCCTGCCCGCCCAGAAACACGCCGTGCCGCGTGCCCAGCTGAACCGGCGCGCGCATAGACAGGCACGCCGCGCCCACGCGCTCCAGATCGATTTGCAGCGCGTTGAACAGCAGCAGCACATCCCCGCACATCACCAGCATACCGCCGTGCATCCGGGCGGGCACGCAGGAAAGCGATACAAGGAATTCATCAAACAGCGTGGAGGGACGCCCATCCCACAGCGCGCGCGGCACCCTGGCAAACAGCTTTCCGCACGCCGAATACTGCGGTACGCGCTGGCTGTCGCCGCCGGAGTGCAGCACCAGGATTTTTTTCATCGAAAAGGGAGCGTCTCCCCCTTCGGCCTGCGCGATCTCGCGCAGCACATTCAGCGTCGCGCCGCCGTTGCCCACGCGCTTTCCATCCGGGTCGGCGATGACGGCATAGCGCGTTTGCCGGGGTAAAAGGCCCGCCGCAAGGCGGCTGTCTACCTGCGCGCGGTATGCGGCGGCCTGCGCGTCGTTCGCGGCGGTGATCACCAGCCAGTCCCACGCGGGGGCATCGCGTCTTGCAATCGCTTCGCGGAAGGTTTCCTCGCAGTCCAGCATGCTCTGGCGCAAAAACATCTTACGGATATCGTCCATCAGCAATCCTCCAACAGCTGCCGGTATGCATCCAGCAATACCTGCTGCGTATAGCGGCGGTCGTACAGCGCCCGCGCGTGCGCGCCCATTCCGGCAAGGCGCGACGGGTCATCAAGCAGAGCGCGCAGCGTCTCCGCAACGGCATCCCCCTGGCCATGATCGAAGCAAAAGCCGATCTGCTCGGCATGAATATCACGGGAAATATCGCTTTCGCACCCTGAAATCAGCAGCGTTGCCCGCCCGGACGCCAGTATGCCGTAGAACTTGCTGGGCAGCAGCACATTCTGAAACGCGGCATCCAGGATGACGACGGAAATATCGGCCAGCGCCAGGTGCGCCTCCAGCATAGAAAGCGGCGCATACCCTTCGAACACAATGTTGGGGGACTTCTCCGCCTCGCATTGCCCGCGCAGCTTCTCATAATTCCGGCCGGAGCCTGTGATGTGGAACAGGATGCGCGGCTCATCGCGCAGTGCCCGCACGGCAGCAAACAGCGTGTCCGGCTCATGCGCAACGCCGAAATTGCCGCTGTACTGCACGATCAGCTTATCCTGCCAGCCTCGCACCGCCTTGGCTTCCCGCGGGGTTAGCGGGCTGATCGTTTCAGGGAAAATATTGGGAATCAGCGCCACATCTTTCAGGCCGTACGCGTTCATCAGATGTCCGCGCATATCCTCGCTGATGGTGATAACCTTGTCGCACGCGCGCATAGAGCGCCGCATCACGGCACGCAGAAAGCGGTAGGAAAGCTTCTTTTCGCTGCTCATTCCGCTGGCGGCCAGCGCGTCGGGGTACAGATCCTGCACGGTCATCACCAGCTTGTACCTGCGGAAAAACTTGCCGATTGCCGCCGCCGTTACCGCCATCGGAGGCGCAGTGGCCACCAGCACCGTCTGGCCTTTTTCAATATGAAAGATGCAGTAAAACAGCAGGCTTATCTGGAATGTGAGCAGGTTCAGCAGCTTCCCGAGCATCGATTCTTTGGGGAAAGTGGTGTTCCACAGGCGCTTTACCAGCACGCCGCCCATTTCCTCGCGCTTGGGGCAGTTCCCTTTCGCACCGGGATAATAGGGTGTGCCCGTGCCCACGGTAACGGAAAAACCGCGCGCCGCCAAATATTCGGCCATCGCGCGGAAAATTTGCCCGGTGGATACCGTTTCGGGTGGGTATTGTTGGTTTAGTATGGTCAGTTTTCGCATGATTTCTCCGTCGGCACAAATTGGATATTGCACCATAAGGGAATTTAGCAAGAAATTCCTTCCGCTTTTTTACGATGCGGGACGCTTCGCGTCCGCTTCTTCGCTCTGCGCCTCCGGCTCTTGCGCGCCCTCGCGCATGCCCTTTGCCGTCAGCACATATACCGTCGATTGGAAGATGATTTTCATATCCAGCGCAAACGACAGGTTTTTCGCATAATAGCCGTCCAGCTCCGCCTTTTTGCCCGCGTTGACCTGATCGCGGCCGTTGACCTGCGCCCAGCCTGTGATGCCGGGGCGGACATCGTATGCACCCAGCGCGAACCTTTCCTCATGGATGTTGTTGCCCTCGCCCGGCACCAACGGCCTGGGGCCGACAAGGCTCATCTCCCCGCGCAGCACGTTGTACAGCTGCGGCAACTCATCCAGGCTGGTTTTGCGCAGCACACGGCCCACGCGGGTGATGTACGCGTCCGGGTCGGCAAGGTCGCGCTTGGATAGGCTGCTCGGGGCGGCGGTGTACATCGTGCGCAGCTTATACACCTGAAACGGCTTCCTGTGAAGGCCGATGCGCTGCTGTCGGAACAGCGCGGGGCCCTTGCTTTCCAGGCGAATGAGCAAAAACAAAACCAAGAACAGCGGGGACAGAATGATCAGCCCCAGCAGTGAAACCAGCACATCAATGATACGCTTGACGGTACGGTACATGGCGGCTCCTTCATGTTCTGAAAACTATACCAGGGCCGATACCCCAAAGAGCAGGCACAGCTGCGCGGGCACATACGTCCCCCACACGGCGATTTCGTAGACGGTATCACGCTGAAAAGTGCCCTGAAATATGCGCAATGCAATGATCCCATCGGATATCATGAACAATAGCCCGCCCAGCGGCAAAACCCATACGATCCCGGTGCCGGTGAACGCGGCGGCCAGCGCGTACGCGCCCATCGTGGACAGCAGCAACCCGTACACAAGCGCGGCGATCTTCAGGTCTTTCGGCTTATCGGTGCGCAGAATCATCATCAGCCAGAACAGCGTGACCGCCAGCCAATAGATGGGCAGCACCGTGCCGATCACATCCGCGCCCAGCGGATACCCGGGCTTTGGCATGTGCAGCGTGGGCATCGCGCGCATTGCCATGTTCAGCAGGATGATGTAGCATATCTGCGCTGCGGCGAACATCCCCATGCCGGGAACGAACGTATCCTTTAGCCTGCCCGCGATGGGCGGGTAACGGCTCAGCAGCGCGTCGCCAAGCCAGGAAAATCCCAGCGCCGTGCAGACAAGCCAGTGCCAGGGCATGCGCCTGGCATAGGCAAACGTTGCCGCAATCACCAGCATGAGCCCCATCAGCAGCAGTTTCGCTTTGACCGCCACGCCGTCACACCCTTTCTTCGCGGCATAACAGCCTTTGGAAAGTATAGCACAGGTTGGGTGAAAGCGCAAAGAAAAGATGCCCCATACATCCGGCCATGCAAAAAGCCGAACGTATGGGGTATTTTATGTGTTCAAAGGGGTTTTATTGAAGCAGGTCAGCCGTTTCCGTTCGGATTGCCGATAACATCGACATCCTGCGCGTTGATGTATGCAATGAAGATATCCTTGTAACGCACAACATACCAGCCGTTTTCGGGGTAGAATGTAAGGGCCTCGATCGTCGTGCCGGCTCTTATCTTTTCCGGGCCGTCCCAGCTGGTGCCGGGGCCGGTGCGCAGCGCAGTATCCTTTTTAACGCGCAGCGTTACGCCCATCGCCTGGTCATAGTTTGCCATATCCCAGTCGGTCCATACGTTCGCGCTCATGTGAATAAACCCGGACGCGCTGCGCAGGCTGACGATATAGAAATCGCCCCACATGCCGATCACGGGCAGCGCCGTGTAGCACGGCAGTGAGCCTACCTTCGGCGATGCCTGCGACGGCGCAGCATACACCGCCGTATTGCTGCTCCGCAGGATAATCGTCATCGCATTCAGCACAACATATTCGCGCAGAATCCAGCCCTCATAACTGCCCTTTGCGCCGGCATAGCGCACCAGCAGCCACGCGCCGTTTTCCTGTACCACATCCACCACCGCGCCGTTGGGGATGCTGGTCAGGCTTTTACCGTTGTACGACGCGGCATCGCGCAGCGTCACATTCTGCGCCAGCACCGTCGCGGTGTGGAAGATCGTTTCGGCGCCCTGATAGTCGCCGGAAACATACTGACTCACTCCATCCGCCAGCGCGGGCACGGCCAGCGCCAAGGTGAGCAGCAGCGCAAGAATCCAAGCCGTTTTTTTCATGGTCTATCTCCCCCTTTTTATTCCCATTATATAGACGTTTCAGGAATCATTTTCATGCATTGCTTCTTGGCCGAATGAATTGAAGCCCATAAAGCCATAGTAAGGCAGCAAAGAATTGATTGGGAGGCGTTTTTTCGTGCGCAACGCTCGTACAGACTTGGCGCTTGAATCCTCCGCGCTGACCGGGGGCACCGATGTTCCCGGCGTCCGCATGGAGCAGCTCAGGATAGGCGACCTGACGGAAACCGTGGTGGAAATTGTGGACGACCGGGGCGTTGCGGCGCTGGATAAGCCGCGCGGCCGGTATGTTACGCTGGAATCGAACCAGCTGCACATGGCAGAGCCAGCGCTCCTGGATATGGCGGTGGACCGCCTGGCGCAGACGCTGCAGGGCATGCTGCCGGATCTTGGCTCCGTGCTGGTGGTGGGCCTTGGCAACCGGCGCATCACCGCCGATTCCCTGGGGCCGCGCACCGTCGACGGCGTGCTGGTCACCCGACATATGCGCGAGAACACCCCCGCGCCCGTCCGGGGCCGCCTGCGCGCGGTCAGCGCCGCCGCGCCGGGGGTGCTGGGCGTCACAGGCATTGAAACGTGCGAGATCGTCAAGGGCATCGTTGAGCACACGAAACCCGACGCCGTCATCGCCGTGGATGCGCTGGCCGCGAAGGAATCCTGCCGCATCTGCACTACGATGCAGATTGCCGATACCGGCATCGCGCCCGGTTCCGGCGTAGGCAATCACCGCCTGGGCCTGACGGAGGAAACGCTGGGTGTGCCGGTGATCGCTGTCGGCGTGCCCATGGTAGTATACGCAGCCACCATCGCAAGAGATGCGCTGGAGTTGCTGATCGAGGACCTGGGCGTGGAAGACGAGGATCACGAGAGCGCGCTGGACGCGCTGGTGGACCGCGTCGTGGAGCGCAGGCTGGGCGATCTGGTCGTAACCCCGCGCGAAGTGGATGAGCGCGTGGAGCGCATGGCAGAGCTGCTTGCCCTTGGCATCAACCGTGCGCTGCAGCCGCGCCTTTCGAAGGATGAAATCCCGGCGCTGATGCATTGACGCGTCACAACATGCATACATAACGAATATGAAAAAGCCATTACAAGTCATTTGTTTCGTATTCGGCGCGCTGCTGTTCGGGCTGATGGGGTTCACCGCCATGGGGGAGTTATTCCCGCCGAAAAGCCAATCCGCGCTGCACATCGGCGTGGATTTATCGCAGGAGGGCGCGCAGCAGGCGGCAACCCTCCCCCATGAGGCCGACCCGGTAGAACTGCCCGCGCCCGGTGAAATCGAAGTGAAAATCGTTACACGCGAGCGGGAGCACGGCGCCCCGCTCCGCGTGCTGATTTATCATACCCACACCTACGAGGCCTATGCCCCCGACTTTGACGGTCAGTATAAGCAGACCGAGCGCTGGCGCACAGCGGATTCGCAGTACAACATGGTGCGCCTGGGTGCGGAGCTTGCACGCATTTTAACGGAAGAATACGGGATGACCGTCGTACATGATACGACGGCATTCGAAATGCCGAACCTTGACAGCGCGTACCAGCGGTCCCTAGCCGCAATCGAGGGGTACACCGCAAAGGATGAGCTGTTCGACCTGTACATCGACCTGCATCGGGATGCTTATGTCGAGGGGCGTTACAAGGAAAATGCGGTAAAGGTCGGGGATACCTCGGTGGCGCGTGTGATGTTCCTGGTGGGCAAGGGCACCGGCACATTCGCCGGGCAGGCTTTCGCGCAGCTTCCCGACTGGGAGAAGAACAAGGCCCGCGCCGAGGTGATGACAGCTACCATCAACGATGAAGCGCCGGGTGTGTGCCGCCCCGTTTCCACAAACCAAAGCAGGTACAACCAGCATGTATCCACCGGTGCTTTTTTGATAGAAATCGGCAACAACCGGAACACCCTCGCGGAGGCGCTGGCGGCCATTCCCTATGTGGCGCGCGCCATCGGCGAAACGTCGGGCGGAACGGTTTTCGCACAACATCCTGTGGAAGAAAATTTGACCACCACAACCCCTTGATTCAGAGAGCCCCCTCTGCTATAATGTGCGCACCATGAAAGGATTTCTTGCGAAATCCTTTTTCTGGCGCGGTATCTTCGAATTCGCGCCGCAGGATGAAGGGGGCTTACCTATGCTGAGTGAAAACGCGCTGCGCGTGCTGGAAAAACGCTACCTGGCCAGGGATTCCCATGGGAAGATTTTAGAGGATGCCGAGGGCCTGTTCCGCCGCGTCGCTTTGACGATCGCCGCCGCCGAGCGGGACGCCGACCCGGATGCCGATGTGGATGCGCTGGCCGACCGCTTCTACGCCCGGATGGTATCGCTGCAATTTTTGCCCAACTCGCCCACATTGATGAACGCGGGGCGGCCGCTTGGCCAGCTGTCCGCGTGCTTTGTGCTGCCGGTGGAAGACAGCCTGGAGGGCATCTTCACCACAATCAAAAACGCCGCGCTGATCCACCAGAGCGGCGGCGGCACTGGCTTTTCCTTTTCGCGCCTGCGGCCGGAGGGTTCCGCCGTGCGCTCCAGCGGGGGCGTCGCGTCCGGTCCGGTCAGCTTCATGAAGGTGTTCAACGCCGCCACCGAGGCCATCAAGCAGGGCGGCACGCGCCGTGGCGCAAACATGGGCATCCTGCGCGTGGATCACCCGGATATCCGCCAGTTTATCGCCTGCAAGGCCGATCTGAAGGAAATCAATAACTTCAACATCTCGGTGGGGCTGACGGAATCCTTCATGGAAGCCGTCGAGTACGACGACACCTATCCCCTGATCAACCCCGCGCACGGCGAGGTGGTGGGCACCGAGCGCGCACGTGAGATCTTCGACCTGCTTGTTGACATGGCATGGAAGAACGGCGAGCCGGGCATCGTGTTCCTGGACCGCCTCAACCGCGACAACATCGTGCCCGATATCGCCGAAATCGAATCCACTAACCCGTGCGGAGAGCAGCCCTTGCTGCCGTTTGAAAGCTGCAACCTGGGCTCCATCAACCTGGGTACGATGCTGCGGCCTGCGGGCGAAGGCTACGAAATCGACTTTGAGCTGCTGGGCGAGGTCATCGAGGATGCCGTGCATTTCCTGGATAACGTCATCACCGCTAACCAGTACCCGCTGCCGGAAATTAAGGAAATGTCGCTGGGCACGCGCAAAATCGGCCTGGGCGTGATGGGCTGGGCGGATATGCTGTACCGCCTGAACATTCCCTACAACAGCGATGAGGCCATTTCCCTTGCGGAAGACGTGATGGGCTTCATCAACATGCACGCGAAGGAAGCCTCCCGGCTGCTGGCGAAAGAGCGCGGCCCCTTCCCCTATGTGGACCGCAGCGTGTTCCGCGATGACCCGTACCCGCCGCGCAACGGCACCGTCACCACCATCGCGCCTACCGGCACGCTGTCCATCCTGGCGTCGTGCTCCAGCGGCGTGGAGCCCCTCTTCGCGCTGGCGTTTGTGCGGAATGTCATGGATAACGATGCGCTGCCCGAGGTGCACCCCTACTTTGAAGAAGTGGCCCGCGCGCGGGGGTTCTACACGCCTGAACTGATGCGCCTTGTCGCGGAGCGCGGCACGCTGGCCGATATCCCCGGCATCCCGGATGATGTCCGCGCCGTGTTCGTCACCGCGCACGATATTTCGCCGGACTACCACATCCGCATGCAAGCCGCTTTCCAGCATTCCACCGATAACGCCGTGTCGAAAACCGTCAACTTCGGGCACGACGCCACCCGCGAAGAGGTGCGCGAGGTATTTGAGCTGGCGTGGCGGCTGGGATGCAAGGGCGTGACGATCTACCGCGACGGTAGCCGCGACGCGCAGGTGCTGAACGTTGGCACCACAGCAGCGACAGCGCCCGCGGCGGAACCCGAAAGGCCGCAGCGCCAGCAGGCGATCCACCCACGCCCGCGCCCGGAAACCACGATGGGCATCACCGAAAAGGTGCGCATCGGCTGCGGCAACCTGTACATCACCGTCAATTATGATGAAAAGGGCATCTGCGAGGTGTTCACCAACCTTGGCCGCGCGGGCGGCTGCCCCTCGCAAAGCGAGGCAACCAGCCGGCTGGTGTCCACGGCGCTGCGCTCCGGGATGGATGTGCATGAGGTGATCGAGCAGCTGCGCGGCATCCGCTGCCATTCAACGCTGCGGCAGCCCGGCTTGAAGGTGCTGTCGTGCCCCGATGCGATCGGCCGCGTATTGGAGAAGGTCGTCAAAGCTCGCGAAGGCCAAGCCGTGCCGCTGATCGATCCCTTTGCGCTGAAATCCGCGCCGGAAACTGAGGATAAAAAGAAAAACGGATGCATCAGCAACTGCTCGCTGTGCTCAGAGCGGGAACTGTGCAAAAAGGGCAGTGAGAGCCTGTGCCCGGAGTGCGGCGCAACCGTCGCGTTTGAGGGCGGGTGCGTTGTGTGCCGCAGCTGCGGATACTCCAAGTGCGGGTGATGCCGATGCGCGTATGTATATTGTTGGGCACAGGACGCCCGCGCGGCAACACCGCTGAAATGGTGAAGCATTTCCGGGAGGAACTGGAACGCCAGAATGTTTTGGTTGATGTGATTCCGTTGTGGGATAAGGAAATCGCGCCCTGCGCGGGGTGCTATCATTGCCAGAATGTAGCCGGTGAATATGGCTGCGCCATTCAGGATGATATGCAGGCGATAGTGGCGACGCTGCTTGAGGCGGATGTGCTGGTGTTTGCCGCGCCTATCTACATCTGGCAGGCACCCGCGCGGCTCAAGGCCGTGATGGATCGAATGTATGCGTTCAACAAGTTCTACGGTCCCATCCCCCGCCAGCGCCTCAACGCTCATCAAAGCTACACGCTGCTGACCACCTGCGGGTATGATCCGGCGTACGGTGCGGATCTGCTGGAAGAAGCAATCCGCCGCTGGTGCAAGCATTCGGATGATCTGCCGTTCCTGGGCGCGTTTTCCTGGCGCGATGAGGATGACCTTGCTTCCTTCCAGACCGAAGAAGCGAAAGCCGCCGCGCGTGCGTTTGCGCGGGAGATCGCCGAAAAATGGGAGGCGCGGCATGAGCATTGACTACGACGCGCTGGATGCGCTGGCTAGAAAGCTGATGGCGCGCCGCAAAGCGCACCCCATGCGGGAAACTGGCTTCATCTACAAGCACGGGAAAAGGGTGGCACGTTCGGTGATCCTGCTGCGTGAAAGGCTTTTTCCGGAAGACGCGCTGCATGACGATGCGCTGCGCATCGCGGCAATGTTCCATGACATCGGCAAGGGCATCGAGCCGCACAATGTCAGCGGTGAAGCGCTTGTGCGGGCAATGCTGGCTGGCCTGGTCCCTGAAACGCTGCTGCAGGATGTTGCGCGGCTGATCGCGGCCCACACCCGCCACGACGGCCCGCACACCCCCGACGAGATGCTGCTGATGGATGCGGACGTGCTGGATCATTTCGGCGCGGTAGAGATTGCACTCAGCGCGCAATACGGCGCGTACGATGAAAAGGGCGTTGAAACCATGCTGGAATGGTATCAAGAGCAGTACCCGCCCTACTGCGCGCGCACGCGGGAACGCCTGCACTTTGACCTAACCAAAGCGATATTCGATGAAAAAGCGGCCTACGCGCAGGCGTACGCCGAAAGGCTTGCCCGGGAGGCCGCCGGGGAATACATGGTGTAGCAGCGGAGGGGGGGACGCCAAGGGGCTCTGCCCCTTGGATCCCCGCTTAAGGGCCTAAGGCCCTTAAGAATCCCTACTTGGGGTACTGTTTTATGAAGCGCTCCGCAGCAAACTGCGGAGCGCTTCATGTTTTTCAGAAAAATACGAACCCGTCGTGAGACGAAAATACAGGGATTCCAAAGGGCTGAAGAGTCCTGTGGACTGTTCAGGAGCGTTGTAACGCCCCCTTTGGCAGGGTCTGGGACAGCGTCCCAGCGTCCTCGCCTTCCTACCCTCTCCGACGCGCAAAAGCTGTCACCTTACGCCACGCCCCCACCTTCCACCGGCGCAGGGGGCTGTTGCGCGCGGCTTCGCTTTGCGCCCAGCGCGCGATGCCAAAGCCTTCAAATACGATGGCCACCATCATCATAAGTCCAGTCACCCGATGCGAAATAGCAGTCAGCTGCGAAAGTATACCCGCAAGCGCAAACAGCAACAATCCTATACCGAGCGGCAAGTTGATATGCTTTTCCTTCAATTCACAATCCTCCATCACATCTTTTTCAGGTAGTACACCTTGAATCCGCCACGCGTCAGCGCAACAAACAGGCACGCCCCCAGTAGCGTAAAGAACACCATTACGTCAAAGAACCCCGCGATCACTGATCCTGCCGCAAGCCCGTACATCACAATATCCATCCCAACGGAGCCGGACAGCTGCCGGATCATTCGCTTGCGCTCGTCATTTTCCTCAATGTATAGCTTGCGCAGCTTTTCGGGATTGCGCAGTGCGCGCACCTGCCAGCTGCCGATCACCACCGCCACGGCCAGCAGCCCCATCACCATGCCCAGCTGGAATCCGCGAATGAAATCTGACACATGCCCTTCCTCGTCCGCACCCAGCAGAAACACAGCCAGCAGCGCCACCGCCAGCGCGGAAACCACCGCAAGCGCCCATAAGCGCACCCGAATCCGCCGCTTAAACGCCTCCATCCAATCCCTCCTCCGAAAAATCGAATACATCCTCAATGGCCAGCCCAAATATTCTGGCAATGCGGTACGCCAGCGGGAGCGACGCAGTATACTTCCCCACCTCAATGGATGTGATCGTCTGCCTTGTCACCCCTACCGCCGCCGCCAGTTCTTCCTGAGACATCTTGCGGGCCTTGCGCAGTTCCGGAATTCTGGTTTTCATCACGTTCCCTCTTTGCATAGTCTGCTTTGCATTTTTAGTATAGCAAGCTTTGCACGATATGTCAAGTATGCTTTGCAAAGTTTCTCCGCTCACCTTGTAGAGCGATTTCTCAAAACATAGGACATGTCTTTGAGAAATGCTCTAATCCAAACAAAAAAGCCGCGACGCTTTTTGCATCGCGGCTCTGTTTGTAAGGCTCAACCCTTGGGCGCTTCGGTCAGTGCGGATTATTCGACGGTTGGCACCACAACCAACTCGGGATAGGTTTCCACAGCCATCTCGGCCATCCATGCATCCATCTTCTCAGCGAAAGCCGTATCCTGCGCAGCGGTAAGGAGTTCGGCGCGAAGCGCTTCGCGGGTTTCTTCGGTCATTTCCGGCGCTCCCTCGGGAACATCCGCCGCGTAATGGATGATGTGCACACCGAAATCGGTCAGAACCGGTTCGCTCGTATCGCCAACCTTGGCAAGGGCGACCGCAGTGTCACGGAAGATGGTATCCCAGATAATCGACTGGGCATGCACCATGTAGCCCTCGGTATTGCCCACCATGCCGGGATCCTGTCCGTAAGCTTCCACCAGCGCGTCAAAGGATTCGCCGGCTTCCAGCTTCGCATAGATCTCATCCGTGGTGGCCTTCAGTGCGGGCACGATCTCCGCACGCGCGGCTTCGTACTGGGCGTTCAGGTCTTCTACCTTGGCTTTAGCATCGGCGATGTCCTTTTCGATCTCTTCGGCAGCGCGGGGCGCTTCGGCAGGCTCGGCGCTCGCATCCGGGGCGGCGGTGGCATCCGCCGGGGCCGCCTCAGCCACGTTCTCCAGCGCGTACAGTTCTTCGTTCAGCAGGGACAGAGCACTGTTTGCATCGCTGATCTGCTTTTCCAGGTCGGCCAGCTTGGCTGCAACTTCCGCGGGGATATCCAGCAGAATGTGCTTGACCATGCGATAACCGGCGGGCGTGTACTTCACTTCGGTGCCATAGTAGTTGATGGCGATCTCATAGCTCCCAACATCCTCGGCGTAGGTGGCTTTGTCGGTTTCTACACCCTGGTTGTACTGCGCCAACACATCTTCATCGCTGACGACGATATCGGCAAGCGCGGCTTCCATCAAGCGCTCATACGGCAGGTTGGTGAGCATATCCTCATATACTGCATCTTCCGTCACGCCGTAGGCAATGAACTCTTCCATCGCCTCTTCATTGGAGATGCCATAGTACTCGGCATAGCCCTTTACGCCTTCTTCGAATTCACTCTTGGCAGATTCGCGCAGTTCGGCCTTCTGCTCTTCGGTGATTTCGCCAAGGCCCATCTCGGCTACCTTGTTGTCCAGCACGGCATACATCGTCATCACATACATTGTCTCTTCCAGGATGTAGCCGATTTCCTCCTGGCTTAGCGTCAGACCGTAGCCGGCATAATACTCGTTATACTGGGTATATAGATCATCAAAGTAAGCCTGAACTTCAGACAGGGTTTTCACAGTGTCCCCCGCTTTGATGACAACCGGATCCTCCGCGTTTTCCGCAAAGGCACCGGTGGTTAGCATCAGCAGCGCAAGCAAAAGTGCCAGCAAACGTGTTTTCTTCATGACAATCCCCTTTCGTTTCATCCGCATAAGTATGACACAACAAAGACGTAGATACAAGTACATTTTACTCCATTTGAGGCCGGATTTCTTTTTGTTTACAGCTTGTTCAAAATCAGAAAATAGAGATTTCAGGAGAAAAACAAAGAACATGCCGCGATTCTTTGTGTTTTTCGGCAGAAATGCGGGATTTTCAAATTTTTCTTACTTTGACTTTCTTTGATGTTAATGTTATTCTGTACGCGTCGAAAGGAAAACAAACACACCCTGAACTACAAGCAAAACATAGATCATAAGGAGGCATCCCCCATGTTGACCATTTCCCGCTACAATCACCCCATTCCCACCGTGCACCGCAGCGCTTTTGCCGCCTGGCCTTTCACCGATGAGATGTTCCGCCCATTCGCCGAGATGGTTGCATCCCCAATGCGCATCCGCGTGAAAGAAACGGATGAGGCGTACCTGTTCGAGGCTGAGCTGCCCGGCTATGAGTCAAGCGAAATCAACCTGTCCGTGCAGGACAGCGTGCTGACCATCACCGCCGAGCACAAGGAGAGCGAAGAAAGCGCAGAGAATTTCGCCGCCAGGAGCATTCGCCGCTCGTTCACGCTTGACGGCATCGATGAAGAGAGCATCAGCGCCCAGTACAAAAACGGCGTGCTGCGTGTGACCCTGCCCAAGGAGAAAGCCCCCGAGGCCCCTACCCCCAGGCGTATTGAAGTTCAATAAAGTACCGCCAAGTGACCAAGGCCCCTTCCCATCAGACGGGAAGGGGCTTTACTCGTCGTAATACACCCGCATCAGCGTAAGCCCCTTAGCGGGCGCGGTAATCCCCAAATCCAGCCGGTTCCCCGTTTCCAGCGCCTTTTTGAGCGCATCCGGCGGCAGCTTTCCCATGCCGATGTAAATCAGCGACCCCGCAAGAATGCGCACCATGTTGTACAGAAAGCTTCGCCCTGTCACCGTCAGCTCGATCAGCTCATCCTGCCTGACCAGCGAAATCCCGCCAATGTCGCGGATGGTCGTTTTGGCTTCGCTGCCGGATGCCGCGAACGCCTTGAAGTCATGCTCGCCCAGCACCGCCTGCGCGGCGGCGCGCATCACATCCACATCAAGCGGCGGCACCACATGCGCGCGCTGGTTTCGGTACATCGCCGATGCGTGCGGCGCGTTGTGTATCTGATAGCGGTATGTTTTCCCACGGGCGCTATAGCGCGCATGGAACGCGGGCGATACCTCCTCAGACGCGACCACGCGGATATCATCCGGCAGTCGGGTGTTCAGCGCATAGCTGAATTTTTCCGGCGGAATGCGCGATCCGGTGTCGAAATGCGCGGTCTGTCCCAGTGCGTGCACGCCCGCGTCGGTGCGGCTTGCGCCGTTTATCGGCCCTTCTTCGCCGGTCAGCGAATGCAACGCTTTTTCGAGCATTTGCTGCACGCTGGGCGCGTTCAGCTGCCACTGCCAGCCCGCGTACGCCGTGCCGTCATAGGATACGGTCAGGCGGATGCGGCGCATCCCTTCCGTCATAGCAGCACGCCTTCCAGCACCACCAGCGCCACAAACGCGGCCATCGTCAGCGTGGCGACGGCATCCAGCCTGGTATAGCGCAGCACGCGCATGCGGGTGCGTCCTTCTCCCCCGTGGTAGCAGCGGGCCTCCATCGCCATGGCCAGCTCCGTCGCCCGGCGGAACGCGCTGACAAACAGCGGCACCAGCAGCGGCACCATCGCTTTCGCGCGGCGCAGCAGGTTGCCCGTTTCAAAGTCGGCCCCGCGCGCGCTTTGCGCCTTCATGATCTTGTCGGTTTCTTCCAGCAAGGTGGGGATAAACCGAAGCGCGATGGTCATCATCATCGCCATTTCGTGCGCGGGGAAGCGCACCTTTTTCAGCGGCGAAAGCAGCCTTTCCAGCGCATCCGTCAGTGCGATCGGCGATGTCGTCAGCGTCAGAAGCGACGTACCCAACACCAGGAAAATGATCCGCAGCGAAAAGAAAACCGCCGTTTCAAGCCCCGACCATGTGGCCCGGATAAACCACAGCGTGAAAATCGTGTCATCCCCGCCGGACATGAAAATATTGAATACCGCCATGAACAGGATGATCCAGCGAAGCGGCTTAAGCCCCCGAAGCAGGTAGCGAAACGGCACATTCGAAAGCCGTGCCATCAGGTACACCAGCGCCGCGGCCAGCAGATACCCGATTGCTCCTTTCACAAGAAAAACGCCGACAATGTATACGATCGTAAGCATGATCTTCGCGCGCGGGTCCAGCCTGTGTATGGGCGACGTACCCGGCATGTACTGCCCCAGCGTGATATTCTGTATGTTCATTCAGCGCCCCCCCTTTGAAGCCGCGCGATCAGCCAATCGCGCAGCGCGGGCATCTGGATGATCTCTTCCGGCACAGGCATGCCGCGCCCAATCAGCTCATCCTTGAGCTGCACTGCGGCCGGCGCTTCCAAGCCCATCGCTTCGATAGCGGCCCGGTCGGCAAATACCTCCATCGGGGAACCCACCATCGCAAGCTTTCCTTTGTTCATTACGCCGATGCGCGTAGCAAGCCGCGCCACGTCTTCCATGCTGTGGGATACCATTACGACCGTCACACCCTCGGCGTGCAGGCGCTCCACCAGCGCCAGGATATCGCGCCGCCCGGAAGGATCAAGCCCCGCCGTCGGTTCATCCAGCACCAGCACTTCGGGCCGCATCGCCAGCACGCCCGCGATGGCCACCCGCCGCATCTGCCCGCCCGACAGATCGAACGGCGACCGCTCCCCTATCTCTTCGCGCGGCAGTCCCACGCGGGTGAGCGCCTCCGTCACGCGCTCTTCCACTTCTTCCGGGGAAACATCCAGGTTTTTCGGGCCAAACGCTACATCGCGCGCAACTGTTTCCTCAAACAATTGGTGTTCCGGATACTGAAAAACAAGCCCTACCCGGCGGCGCACCTCGCGGCGGTCAAAGCCTTTTTCGTGGATATCTTTCCCATCCACCAGCACGCGGCCCTCTGTGGGCTTTAGCAGGCCGTTCAGGTGCATGACCAGCGTTGTTTTGCCGGACCCGGTGTGGCCAATCAAGCCAAGAAAATCCCCATCGCCGACGGTCAGGTTTATGCCGTGGATCGCTGTCGCCTGGAAAGGGCTATCGGGCATATAGGTATGCGTCAGGTTTTCAATGATTATGGACATAGGGCCTCCACCATCTCAGGCAGCGTCATCACGCCTGTGGGGATTTGCGCCCCGGCCTGCCGCAGGTCGTGGGCCAGCGCCATCATCGGCGGCACATCCAGCCCCAGCGCGCGCACTTCATCCACCCGGGCAAAAACCTCGCGCGGGGCGCCGGTCAGCGCCACGGTTCCCTCATGCATGATCAGCAGCCGGTCGGCCTGCGCGGCTTCCTCCATGAAATGCGTGATCCAAACCACCGTGATTCCGGCTTCTTTGTTCAGGCGCCTTACGATACCCAGCACGTCCTTTCGGCCGGAGGGGTCCAGCATCGCGGTGGATTCATCCATCACCAGCACCAACGGGCGCATCGCCAGCATGCCCGCGACGGCCACGCGCTGTTTTTGCCCGCCGGACAGCATGTGCGGCGCGTGCAGCGCGTACTGCTCCATGCCCACCTGGCGCAGCGCTTCTTCTACCCTTGGGCGGATTTCGGGGGTCGGCACGCCCAGGTTTTCCAGCCCGAACGCGACATCCTCTTCCACCACTGTGGCCACCAGCTGGTTATCCGGGTTCTGAAATACCATGCCCACGCGCTGGCGAATGTCCCAGATATGCGATTCATCGCGCGTATCCATCCCGCACACCGTGACGGTGCCCTCGCCGGGCAGATACAGCGCGTTCAGCAGCTTGGCCAGCGTGGATTTTCCGGAGCCGTTGCGGCCGAGCACGGCAAGAAACTCTCCTGGATACACGAAAAGCGAGGCATCCCGCACGGCGGGCACCGTCGCGCCTTCGTATGTATAAGTGCAATTTGCTACTGTGATCAACGGTTCAGGCATCGAAAGGCTCCTTTGGGATCAATTGGTTGTACGGTTCAGTATACCACGCTTGTCAATCGAGCAAACCCTCCGCCGCGCTCTTTCCGGCCAGCGCGCCTGTGGAAAATGCGATCTGCAGGTTGAACCCGCCTGTTTCGGCATCCACATCCAGCAACTCGCCCGCAAAGTACAGCCCCGGGCAACGCTTGGACGCCATCGTCGCCGGGTTCACCTCGGAAACGGGAATGCCGCCGCGCGTAATGACGGCCTCCGCAAGGGAGCCAGACCCGGAGATGGTCAGCGGGATTGCTTTCAGCGTTTCCACAAGGCGCGCGCGCTGCTGGCGGGTGATCTGGTTGCACGGCACATCGGCAGGTATTTCCGCAAGCGCCAGCACAGGCTCTCCCATCCGGGCGGGCAGCAGGCCGGGCAGAATAGACGCAACGTGTTTGCGCGGCGCGGCGTCCAAGTCGCGCTGGATGCGCAGCGTCAGCTTCTCTTCCGTAAGGCCTGGTTTCATATCGATTCGCACGGAAAGCTTTGCAAGGTCCGCATCCACAATCCGGCTGGAAAGCGTCAAAATCAGCGGGCCGGATACGCCGGTGTGCGTAAACAGCATCTCCCCAAGCTCGCTCATCAGCACCTTTTTGCCGACGGTGGCCGTCAGCCGCACGTTTTCCAGCGAAAGCCCGGCCAACTGATGCGACCAGGTTTCCGCCGTTTCAAGCGGCACCAGCGATGCCCGCGGCGCAAGCACCGTATGCCCGGCGGCTTCTGCCAGGCGATATCCGTCGCCCGTGGAGCCGGTCATCGGGTATGACATGCCGCCCGTGGCAAGCACCACCGGCCCCTTTTCAAGCAGGGGCGCAAGGGAACTAGCCCGTTCATTTACGCGAATTTCAACCCCCGCCAAGCGCAGCGTCTTTTCCAGCGCACGGGTCACATCGCTGGCCTTCTCGCTGACGGGAAACACGCGGCCGCCGCGCTCCTCCTTGGTGGGGCAGCCCGCTTCCAGCAGCAACTGCCGAAGGCCCACAGCATCCAGGCACGCAAACGCGGCGTACAGGAAGCGCGGATTCCTTGGAATGAAGGGCATCAGGTTGCCTGCGGTGTTGGTCACGTTACAGCGGCCTTTGCCGGTGATGTACAGCTTCTTACCCAGCTTTTCATTGCGCTCCAGAAGCACCACATGCGCACCCTGGCGCGCGGCAAAAAGGGCCGCAGCCATTCCGGCCGGCCCTCCCCCAATGACAGTAATGGTTTTGCTCACGGCGTCTCCCGTTCCAAGTAGGTGTGGTTGCGCTTCCAAATCTCTTCCAGTTGACTGAAGTGCTCGGACAGCTCGTCCCGCCTGCGAAGGCCTACCGCCACGATCAGCGCGTTGATCAGCGACAGCGGTGCGGCCAGCGAATCCACGAATGACGCCATATCCGTGCGCGCCGTCAGGCACGCGGTGGATGTCTCCACCAGCGGCGACATCGGCCCATCGGTGATTCCGATCACCTGCGCGCCGCGCGACAGCGCGTACCGCATGGCATCCAGCGTGCGCGTGGAATACCTGGGGAAGCTGATGCCGATCAGCACATCCTTTTCGCCGATGCGGGAAATCTGCTCAAACACATCGATAACGCCGGCGGAGGCAACGTGGACATTGTCAAACACAAAGTGCAGATAATAGCCCAAAAACTGCGCAAGAGGCGCGGCAGAGCGCACCCCCATCACATACAGCGACCGCGCATCGACAATGCGGTCCACAACCTGGTCAAACTTATTGGTATCAATTTCTTCAATGGTGGAGCGGATGTTCTGCATATCCGCCTTCAGCACGGTTTGCAGAATCTGGCTTTGATCCAGGTCGCTGGTCATGCCAAAGCGCTGCACGGCGGTCAGCCGGTGGCGCACAAGCTCCTGCAGCGCGCGCTGCAGCTGCGGGTACCCCTCATAGCCCAGTGCGGATGCAAAGCGAACGACCGTGGACTCGCTGACGCCCACCTTTTCGCCAAGGCTGGACGCCGTCATGAACACGGCCTTATCGTAATGCTGCATGATATATTCGGCAATGCGCCGGTGTCCCTTGCTGAGGCGTTTGCCGCTTTGGTTCAGCCGACGGATCAGATCCTGCATTTCTTGCATATCTTGCATTCTCAGCGACCTCCACCTGTACATTTCTTTCATATTGTACACGATCGGCGGGCGAAATGCAATATGCGCCGCTATTCCTGCAAAATTTGCCCGCAGGCGCCGCGCACGGAAACATCCCAGCCAAGCGCGGTGACGGTGGCGTATCCTTCTGTCAGCATGTGAAGATCGCTGCCCTGCGCGCACTTTTCCTCAATCACTTCGCCTATCAGCCAGTATGCCGCGCGGCCGCGCGTGTGCGAAAGGGCGTTGTACGCATCGGTATAGTACAGGCGCGCGAGCGGCGCTTCCACGACGCCGCGGATGGCGGACGGGTCGCAATTGGGCAGGTTGATGTTGAGCATCGTCATCTCGGGCAGCGGGGTTTTCATCAGGCGGCGCGCAAAGTGGACCGCAAGCTCCGCCGCCCGGCGCTGATGCGTCTCTTCCTGGTGGTGCGTGGATACCGCGATGGCGGGTACGCCCTCAAAGATCGCCTCCATCGCCGCGCCAACGGTGCCCGAGTAGTGCACATCGGTCCCCGCGTTCCAGCCGTTGTTGATGCCGGAAACCACCAGATCGGGCCGCGGCTTGCACAGCTGATGCAGCGCGATCTTCACACAGTCCACCGGCGTGCCGTCTGTTTTCCAAAGCTCAAGGTTCGGCAAATCACCAAGGCCCGGGAGGGTCGCGGGACTCGCGACCACCGGGCTTTTGATCGTTAGGCTATGGGCGGCGGCGCTGCGCTCGCGGTCCGGCGCGGAAACGGTCACGCGCCAGCCATCCGCAAGAAACGCATCCACCAGCGCGCGCAGTCCAGTTGCCTGTATGCCGTCGTCGTTTGAAATCAGCACATGGAACATCAGGAAAGCACCTTGATCGAAATCTCGGGCATGGTGTTGCCCTGTTCCTTCTTGCGGCGCGCTTCAAAGAATTTCATTGCCACCTGCGGGAACAGCGCGTAGGACAGCACATCCTCTTCCTGCTCCATCCAGTCCTTGATTTCCGCGCGGTATTTATCCATTTCGGGCGCAATATCGTCGGCAGGGCGATGGGTGATCACCTTCGCGTCGCCGATAACCTTTTTGCGCACCTCTTCATTTACCGGCGCAGGCAGCTGGCCGTATTCGCCCTGCATCAGGCCCTTGCTTTCCTTGGTGACCATCTTGTAGCGCTCGCCGCCCAGCACGGTCATCACGGCCTGGGAACCGACGATCTGGCTGGTGGGCGTGACCAGCGGCGGGTATCCAAAGTCCTCGCGCACGCGCGGCACTTCCGCCAGCACATCGTAAAACTTATCGGATGCGTTCGCCTGCTTCAGCTGGCTGATCAGGTTGGACAGCATGCCGCCCGGCACCTGGTACAGCAGCGTATTCACATCCACGCGCAGCACGCGCGGGTCAAGGTCGCCATCCTTCGTCAGGCGGTCCGCCACCTTGCGGAAGTGCTCGGCGGCCTTGGAAAGCATCTCCAGGTTGATGCCGGTGTCGTATTCGGTGCCGGCCAGCGTGGCGACAAGCGCCTCGGTGGCGGGCTGGCTGGTGCCGTTCGCAAGCGGAGACAGTGCCGTATCCACGATGTCCACACCGGCCTCGATCGCCTTAAGCAGCGTCATGTCGCCGGTGCCGGTGGTATTGTGCGTATGCAGGTGGATGGGCAGCTTTGTCGCGGCCTTCAACCTTTTCACCAGGCTGTACGCGGAATACGGCAGCAGCAGGTTCGCCATATCCTTGATGCAGATGATATCCGCACCCATGTCCTCAATGCGCTTTGCAAGCTCCACGAAGTACTCTTCCGTGTGTACGGGGCTGATCGTGTAGCTCATCGCCACCTCGGCGGTGCCGCCGAACTTTTTGCACGCCTTCACGGCCGTTTCCATGTTGCGCAGGTCGTTCAGCGCATCAAATGTGCGGATGATGTCGATGCCATTGTCGATGGTCTTCTTGACGAAAGCCTCCACCACGTCATCGGCATAGTGCTTGTAGCCCAGGATGTTCTGCCCGCGCAGCAGCATCTGCAGCTTGGTATTCGGCAGCGCGCGGCGCAGGGTGCGCAGGCGCTCCCAAGGGTCTTCATTCAGGAAGCGCAGGCAGCTGTCGAACGTTGCGCCACCCCAGCATTCCAGCGAATAGAAGCCCGCTGTATCCAGGTACGGGCAGGCTTCCAGCATTTCCTCGGTGCGCATGCGCGTGGCGGCCTGCGACTGGTGCGCATCGCGCAGGATGGTATCTGTTATAAATACTTTTGGCAGGGTTACCTCCTTTTACGCGCTACCCAGCGCGTCCGCCCTGGGGCGGACAAAGGGCGTGCAAATCAAAGTTTTGCCGCCCGCCGCCCGGCGGCCACCTAGGGTGGCTGACGGGGCTATTAAAACATTGACAGGAACACGCCCGCCGCGATAGCGGAACCGATCACGCCCGCAACGTTCGGGCCCATGGCGTGCATCAGCAGGAAGTTCTTGGGGTTTTCCTTCTGGCCAACCACTTGTGATACGCGCGCGGCCATCGGCACGGCGCTGACGCCGGCGGAACCGATCAGCGGGTTGATCTTGCCGCCGGTGATCTTGTTCATCAGCTTGGCAAGCAGCACGCCACCGGCGGTACCGAATGCAAAGGCG
>JAVBPC010000006.1:0-63778 GCA_031549905.1 Eubacteriales bacterium | reverse complement strand
TGCAAGCAGCGCAATTATTCAACATCCAAGAACAAAAAGAGCGACCCGGACCGTATCGAGCTATCCAAGTATTGCCCGTTCTGCAAGAAGCACACGGCCCACAAGGAGACCCGCTGACCATTTGAAACGGCGGAAGGAAGTGTAACGATGGCCAACGAAGAAAAGACGTCCGTTGCCAAAAAGACAAAGGACGCCCCTGACAAACAGGATAAGAAGCCCGCTGGCAACAAGTTTGTCCGTGCGATAGCCAACCTGCCCAAGCGGATGGTAAGCGCGGTCAAAAACACCATTGCGGAGCTGAAAAAGGTGACATGGCCTACCCGCAAGGATCTGATCAACTACACCGCAATCGTGCTGGCGTTTATGGTTGTCATGGCGGTCGTGGTCGGCTTGCTGGATCTGGGCGCGTCAGAATTGATCGCTTTGCTCGTGAAGGCCTGAGCCTAGCAACATCAGGAAGGGGACCCCATGGCAGATCACGGCGAAAACAATACCCTACAATGGTATGTGGCGCATACCTACTCCGGGTACGAAAACAAGGTGAAGGCGAATCTTGAAAAGGCCGTGGAAAACAACGGCATGCAGGATTTGATCACCGAAGTGCGTGTGCCCGTTGAAGAGGTTATCGAGATCAAAAACGGCAAGCGCCGCACCGTACAGCGGAAGGTTTTCCCCGGGTATGTGCTCGTCCGCATGATTATGACGGATGAATCCTGGTATGTTGTGCGCAACACGCGCGGCGTAACGGGGTTTGTAGGCCCGGGATCCAAACCGATTCCCCTGACCGACGAAGAAGTCGAAACGATGGGCATGGAGTGCCGCACTGTGCGCGTGGACCTCGCCCTGGGCGAAGAAGTCCGCATTCTCTCCGGTCCGCTGGAAGATTTTGTCGGTCGTGTCGATGAAATCGATTCCCTGCACCAGACCGTCCGCGTGATGGTCACCATGTTTGGCCGCGAAACCCCGGTGGAGCTGGAGTTCTCGCAGGTTAAGCGCGAAAAGTAACGCTAACGAGGCCCTATACGGGCATTGAGCCCCTGCGGCATGGCCCGCAGGCGTGGGAGGAGCGAGAAGCTCCGCGTTACCACAAATAGAGGAGGATACCCATGGCTAAGAAAGTTTCCGCACTTGTTAAGCTGCAGGTTAAGGCCGCCAAGGCCACGCCCGCGCCCCCGATCGGCCCTGCGCTGGGTCAGCACGGCATCAACATTCCCGGTTTCTGCAAGGAATTCAACGAGCGTACCGCCAAGCAGGCCGGCCTTGTGATTCCCGTCGTCATCACCATCTATTCCGACCGTTCCTTCACCTTCATCACCAAGACCCCGCCGGTTCCGGTGCTGATCAAGAAGGCGCTGAACCTGGAATCCGCTTCCGGCCGCCCCAACAAGGAGAAGGTTGGGAAGCTGACGCAGGATCAGGTTCGCGAGATCGCGACCATCAAGATGCCCGACCTCAACGCGGCCAGCATTGAAGCCGCGATGAGCATGGTGGCCGGTACCGCCCGCAGCATGGGCGTGACCGTGGAAGCGTAAGGGGGATATAGAAGATGAAGCATGGCAAGAAATACACCGACAGCGCGAAGCTGATCGACAAGATGGCCCTTTACGATCCCGAGCAGGCGCTGGCGCTTGTCAAGGAGACGGCGAAGGCGAAGTTCGACGAAACGATTGAAATCTCCATCCGCCTGGGCGTTGACCCCCGCCACGCTGACCAGCAGGTTCGCGGCGCGGTCGTGCTGCCCAACGGAACCGGCAAGGTTGTCCGCGTGCTGGTGTTCGCCAAGGGCGACAAAGTCAAGGAAGCCCAGGATGCCGGCGCGGATTTCGTGGGCGCTGAAGACATGGTGGCGAAGATTCAGGGCGAGAACTGGTTCGGATTTGACGCTTGCGTCGCGACCCCTGACATGATGGGCGTCGTTGGCCGCATTGGCCGCATCCTGGGCCCCAAGGGCCTGATGCCGAACCCCAAGTCCGGCACCGTTACGATGGATGTTGCGCGCGCTATCAACGATATCAAGGCCGGTAAGGTCGAGTATCGCGTTGATAAAACCGCTATCATCCACTGCCCGCTCGGCAAGAAGTCCTTTGAGGATGGCAAGCTGATGGAGAACCTTACCGTGCTGATGGATGCCGTCATCAAGGCGAAGCCAGCCGCGGCGAAGGGCACCTACCTGCGCTCCGTGGTGCTTTCCAGCACGATGGGCCCCGGGATCAAGGTCAACCCGCTGAAGTTCTAAGGGATATGGGTAATAGGAGACGGGCTTGCTGAGGCAGGCCCGTCTTTTTGTTGTGAAGAAGCGAAGAAAACGTCCAGGGGCGCTGCCCCTGGACCCCGCTTAAGGGCTTAAAGCCCTTAAGAATCCCTTCTTGCGCCTGCGAGCGCAGGGAAAGGTTCTTTTTGTTGAAGTCATTCCCGCCGTGAGGCGAAAAGAGGGGATTCCAAAGGGCCTAAGGCCCTTTGGCAGGGTCTGGGACAGAGTCCCAGCGGTTCCCCCGCCCCTACCTCGTCGCCTCCCGGAACATAGCCTGCACGTTTTCCGGCGGCACATCGGGCAGCAGCGCCTCGTGGCTGGGGGAGATGACCAGACCGGTGGGAAATAGCGCCCGAAGCTGCCGCACCCTTTCCGCTACCTGCGCTGGGGTGCCGCGTACCAGCAGCTCCTGTGTATCCACACCGCCGCAGAAGGATACCTTGCCGCCGTAGCGCGCCGCGAGGGTTTCCGCGCTCATCCCTTCGGCAAGCGCCTGGATGGGGTGAATCAGATCTGCGCCCGCTTCGATCAGGTCGGGAATGATATCGGCGATGGACCCGCATGAATGGTAGATTACTTTCAACCCGTATTCGTGCGCCTGTGCAATCAGCCGCTTTGTGCTCGGCAGAATGAATTCGCGCACCAGCTGCGGTGAGAGCATCAGCCCGCGCTGGCTGCCCATGTCGTTTCCGATCAGCACTGCGGAAAGCTTGTCTGCCGTGGCATCCAGGAAAATTTTGTTTGCTTTCAGGTAGAAACCGACGATCTTCTCATCCACCGCGCGGTACACTTCCGGGTTTGTCATCATGTTGATCAGCGCCGTTTCCATGCCGAACGCGGCGCACGCATCCTGGAAATGCGCGCTCCACAGCATGCCAAGCCCCGCTTTATCGGCCGGCACGGCAGCGGCGGCGCGGCGACAGGCATCGGGGTCGATGTAGCGCGCGGGATCGGGCCAATCGAAAAAGGCCAGATCCTCCACTTCCTCGCAGTCCTTGAAGCAGCCGTCGGCGGTCAAAGTGCGGTGCTGCGCGTCAACCGCGCCTTCGCCGTACCAGTCAAACGCGGCGTAAATCGCGTTGGCCGTTTCCGACTGATACGGCACCTCCACCGCGTAAAAATCATCGCCCACGGCAAGCTTTAGATCGTGCAGGCTGCCGACGCCGTACGCGGCAAACAGCGCAGGCTGCGCCGCAATATCCGGCATGCCCAGCCATACCGCGGGACGGTCCACCGGGCGGCGTTCCGCCGTGGCGAGAAAACGTTCTTTGCTGTTCATTGTGCGCCTCCTTCGGCATTCGCTTTTTCCAGCCGTACTGTAACGCGGCCCGTTGCGCCCGCACTGGGGACAATAGCGGGCCTGCAGGGGTTGCCCCAGGCAATGTGCGGGTAGTTGTAGTCGCTGAGGATAAGCAGAGATACGGGCTCCTCGCCGGCCTTTTCGATGACGCGAAAATGGTCGATGACGATATACGCATCGCCCGCGTCCGGAGCTTTGTCGCCTGTGACCTCCACGCGCAGCGTGTGTTTGCCCGGCGTAAGCCCTGTGGCGGAGAACAGCGGGTAGCCGTATTTCTTGTCGTATCCGGCGGCGGAACCGGGGAAATCCACGCCCGCCACGCGCTGGCTGATCCGGTCATCCACAAGCGCGCCGTCCAGGTACACGCGGGCAATGCCGTACACGGTATCCACCGGCCCGTACCACACTACGCCTGTGCCCGTGAACGAAAGCGTGGCGGCCGCGCCCTTTTCGCGGCTCCACATTTCGGTGCCGGTCAGGCTGCCGCGCACGTCCTCCACGGGGGACCACGCGCCGCTATACGCGATGCGTGAATCGATTGCGCCGATGATTCCCGCCGGAGGTCCTTCGACCTGTACGCGCACGGATTCAGTTCCATCCGACACGGCGGTCAGCCGCGCCTGCCCGCCTGCTTTGTACAGCGATGCGGAGAGGATATTGGCTTTCAGGCTGCGGAAATCGTTGGTGCCCCGATAATCCACATCGTATTTACCGTTCAGGATATAGCTTTTCATCTCCTGCCCCCAGGGGATGGAGGGTTCCTCGCCGTATGCGCAGCCCGCGCTGTAACGGAGGGCAATGCCTTCGTTTCTTGCAATATGATCAGCCGGGTAGACGGTGTACAAGCCCCGCCGCGACCAGCGGAGCGCATCCTGGCCGGGCGCAAGCGTGTACGCGACGCCCAGCTCATCCAGCCCGCCGCAGTCCACACCCACGCGCAGCTTTTCGCGGTGGGGCAGCTGGCGCAGCAGCTTTTCGATGGTGTAGCCTGTTTCGATGGTGCCGTCCGCCAGGATGCGCAGGCGGAAGCACACCTCGGCCGCGCCCTCATAGCGGCCGCGCAATGTAACGAGCACCGCGTCTTCTGTCTGCTCTGCCTGCAGGGGTTGAAGCGGCGTCCACTGTCCCAGCCGGAAATAGGGCGCATGCAGCCTCGGGCCGCCGGTCAGTAACAGTTCACCCGCCACCTCGCCGGATTCAATCTGGCATGTTCTGCCGCAAATGCGGACGCGGAATCCTTCACCCGCAATGGTTGCGCCGTCTGTATCCACTGCAAGTGTTGGCGCGGGCAAGCGCAAACTTTCGCAAACAGGTGTGCATTCCGCCAGCGGAACAAAACGGTATTCATCCACAACATCGCCCATGGCGTCCGCGATATCAAGGTGCAGAGCTTCGCCGGGAAGAGCGTCGATGGGAAGTGTGACAACGCCGATTTCGCGCGGAGACGCGTCCGGCCCGCGCAGCACGCCCGTCCGCCCGCCATAGCGCCAGTGCAGCTTGCATTCATTCAGGTTGGTATGGCAGAAGCGGTTTTCGATCCGCAGCTGAGCGCTGTTTTCGCACGGCAGCAGCGTCACCACCACGGGCGAATACGCCTTGCGCGTGCCGTAATGCTCGGGCTTGCGCCGGCGCCACACATCGATGATGCCCCATTCCAGCCGCGTGTCGCCGCCCAGGTAGATGTCCGTTTCGTCTATTCCGGCCCAGATCGCCCCGCCTAGCGCGCCTTCGGTGTTCCAAATCCTGTTCCAGAACTGTTTCAGCCCCGCGCCCCAGAAATCGCGCACGGCGGGATCGCGCCGGTGCTCGGTGCGGTTGTAGCAGGGAACATGCGCGTACTCATCGTGCAGCACCGGCATATCCTTGCCAGGCGCGCCCGCGACGCTGACGTTGTCCTTTTTCTCGGCCAGGTCCTCATCAAGGTTGGAATAGTGGATGCTCCAGATGTCGACCGGGGCGTCCTCTTCGCGCATGGTCATGGGGTAGCTGAACTTGGTGGGGCGCGTGGGGTCGGTGCGCTGCGCAAACCTGTTCATCAGGTCAAAATTGTAGCCGCCAAAGCTTTCGTTGCACAGCGACCACATCAGAACGCTGGGGCGGTTGCAGTCGCGCGCGTACAGCTCTGCAAACGCGCTGAGGTAACGCTCCGTGTGCGTAGGGTCGCGCTGGGTGTAATCGAGCGTGCGGGCGATAAACGCCAGCGGCAGCTCGTCCTCCACATAGATACCCTTTTCATCGCACAGCGTAAGGAAATATTCGCTGGGCGGGTAGTGCGATGTGCGAATATAGTTGCAGTTCGCTTCCTTGAACAGCGCCACGTCCTGTTCGATCAATGCGGGCGTCAGGCAGCGGCCGTTCATGGGAGAGATCTCATGGCGGCACACGCCGCGCAGTTTGACCTCCTGACCGTTCACATACAGGCGGTTGCTAGAGCGGTCGATCTGCCGCAGACCCACGCGCTGCTCTGTTTCCATCAGCAGGGCGTCGCCCGAAAACACGCGCAGGCGCAGCGTGTACAGCCAGGGGTGTTCGGCATCCCAGGGCAGCGGGTTTGGTATTTGCAGCGCGTCTTCCGCAAAAAGCGTGTCGGAATGAACGGAAGGCACCATCTTTTCGCATTCCACCCGACCGAAAGGGCCGATAAGTGCGGCTGTGACATGCGCGTCATCTTTCCTGTTCAGCGCATAGCGCAGGCGCAGCGCGGCATGCCGGAATTGGTGATCAAACTCTGTTTCCACCCGCACGGCGGTTACATGGGTTTCAGGCAGCACATAGATGCAGCAGCTACGCAAAATGCCGCCCACGCTGAATGCGCTGACGCGGTCGTTCTGCTCCTCAATCGCCACGGTCAGGCTAAAGCGCGCCTTGCCCTGTACCTGCGCCGTGATGTCAAACCCGAACGCCAGGAAGCCGTTCCAGTGTTCGCCGATGCGCTCGCCGTCAATGTAAAACGCGGCATAGCCGTTGACCGCCTCAAACCGCAGGTACAGGCGCTTGCCCTTCCATTCTTCGCGGCATTCTATTTCCCGCCTGACAACGTATTTGCGCAGGCCGTGCCCTGTTGCCTTGCGCTGCTGGCTCATAAAGGAGGGGACTGTCACCGCGTCCCAGCTTTGCCAGGCAGCATCCCGCACCAGCGCGTCCATGTCATCGCTGTGACGCCAGCGCCACGCGCCATCCAGCGAAACGACTGGCGCGTTAGCGCCCTGCACAAACAGCGGGCGCGGCACAAGGCGAGGGATTTCCGGCTCCTGATAGCGCAGTTTCATACGTCATCCCTCCCTTCTTCGTTGGATAGCGGTGTGCTAAGAAGGCGCAGCGTCGCCTGCAGGCTGTCTCTGGCGGCAAACGCCACCCGTTTTCGCATATAGTTGCCGCGCAACAGGCGGCAGTAGGTGAAATCAGCGTTCAGAATCAGCCGAAGGGGTTTTTCAGCCCCCACGCGCTCCACCACCAGTTTGTCAACGGAGATATACGCGCCCTGCCCGCCGGGTGCGCGCCAGCCCAGCGCCCGCACAGTAACCGTATGCGGTCCTTCGGGAAGGTCGGATGCCGCGTACAGCAGCTGGCCGTACCGCTTTTCATACCCGCGGCTTGCGCCGGGCAGATCCACGGCATCCGGGTACTGACGGAAGCGGACAGGCGTGCCGCCATCGATGAGGGCCTCGCCGTCTCCATACAGGAAATCCTTCGGGCCGTACACGCGGATGCCGCTGCCGATAAAATCAAACGCAAGCTGCGCATCTGCCGTGTCCGCCAAAGATTCGGTGCCCAAATGGTTGCCGCAGGCATCATCCATTTCACGCCAGACGCCTGTGTACCGGATGCGCGCGTCGCGATCATCAACCACATCGCGCGGGTCATCCATTTCCTCCAGGCGTACGGAAAGCGGCGCATCCGGCAGAATCTCAATCCCGCCGTGCGCGAAACCGAGCGCTGCGTGGCGTACGAAATGCCGCATGGCGGTGAAGTCTCGCGCGTTTGTGCGCTCTGCAATGCCTTCCACGCGGCCGATGTGGCCATCCGGGTATTTCGCCCACAGCGCGTCGCGCTTCCAGGCAAAGCGTTCCGTACTGGGTGCGGCGATGTATGCGATACCCAGCTCGTTCAGCCCGCCGGGGTCGATGCCGATCCCCGCTTTCACGGAATGGGGCATCGGGCGGGAAAGAGTCAGGATATCGCAGCGGGTGGACAGCGTGCCAGCCATGTCAATGTTGAGCGTGAACCGCGCGCGGCAAACGGAGCCGTAGCGGCCCAGCAGTGTGACCTGCGCGCCCTGCGCGGTGGTCTCAGCGCTTTCGACGATGCCTTCCCAAGGCTCCAGCGTAAGCCGGGTTGCCTGCAAGTATGGGCCCCCGGCAAGCAACAAAGCGCCGTCCGCTGTTGCCGTTTTAAGCATTCCGCTTTTCTTGGAAAAGAGGAATGCAAAGCGGCTGTTTTTGATTTGCACAAAGGATTCATCCGCTATGATTCGATAAGGATCGTCGGTTGTGGGCACTGTTTTTTTCGATATGAGCGGCACGGGTTGCATGGGCGTCTCTCCGGCCAGCGCCATTTTCAGGTGATGGTATTCCGGCTTGGGCCGCCCCATAGCGTCCAGAACACCCCAATGGTGGTGCGCAAGGCGCGGCGCAAAGCGGCCGTCTTCATCGGCGGCGGCCATCACCGCGCCGCCCAGGCAGGCGTCGGTTTCCCGCATCTTCCCGATAAACCGGTAAATGCTTTCCCCCCAGAATTCGTGGATTCCGGGGTCGCGGTCAATTTCATCGCGGTTGTAGCAGGGTGGCGGCGCGAACTGCGCGTGCAGCACCGGCTTGTTGCTTTCCGGCGCGCTGCCCACCTCGTAGCCGATTTCGTTGTGCGCGCCGTGCGTATGGAAAATAACCATCTGGTCGTAGCGCACATCCATCGACTGACGCCAGTCCGCATACGTGACCGGCCAGATGCATAGCTCAGGTTCCTCTTCCGGCACGGTCATCGGGTAGTGAAAGGTGACGGGACGCTTTGGGTCCAGCGCGCGGGCCAGCCGGTATCCGTGCCGAAAATTTGCGCCCCAGGTGCATTCGCCGCCCAGCGACCAGTGTGAAATGCACGCGTGCGAAACCCCGGAAAGCAGCGTTTCCGCGAACTGCGCGATATACCCGTCGGCCTCGCCCGGCGTATCCTGCGTACAGGCGATCTCCTGCCCCACACCCCAGAATGGCGCGCACTGCTCCACATAGAAGCCCATCTCATCGCACAGCGACAGGCATGCTTCACTAAACGGCGCATACAGCGCGCGCAGGAAGTTTACATTCGCTTCTTTCAGCAGCGCAAGCTCGGCGGCGAGGTTTCGCCCCTCATCCGGTGTGGGTTCGCGGTAGTTTATGCCCAGCAGCTTTAGCGGCGCGCCGTTCCACAGGATGCGCGGGTCTTTTCGCTCAATATCGGTAAACCCGATGCGCAGCGAAACCTCCTCACACACCGTACCGGATTGTGACAAGCGCAGGGTAAGCGTATACAGCACGGGCTGCTCCGCGCGCCAGCCCGTTACACCGGGGCACGAAAGGGCAATTTCGCCGGCCTGTGTGTCAAGTGTCCACGCGGACAGTATGCTTCCGTCAGGTGCGGCAAGCTGTGCTGTCAGCGCATCCGCTTCCACGCTTTCGCCGCCCAGGCAGTATGACAGCCGCAATGTACCGTGGCTGCCATCCAGGCCGGTTTGCGCGGCGAGCCCCGCAATGTGGCGCGGCGGCAGCGCGACAAGGCGCACACCCCGCAAAAAACCCGCCCGCTGGTAGGGGCTGAACACATTCTCGCCGCTGGATAGCGAAAGGGACAGGCACACGGTGTCGCCGGGGGCGAAACCGGAAAGCGGGCACGCCCACAGCGTGTGTCCGCCGGTGTGTTCGGCGATCAGCGCATCCCCTGCATATACTTTGGCAAAGCAGCCCGCGCCATCCATATATAGATAGAAGAGGCTTGATTCGCCAAGCAGCGGCAGGGTAATCTCGGCATCATATACCCCTTCCGCATCCGCCCTGGGGTGCAGCAAAACGGGCTGTGTAAAAGCGCCCGTTGGTATGGGCGGCACGCCGTACGCGTGCAGGGCTTTGTACATTTGCATCTGCTGTGTCCTCCTTGCTGCACGCCGTATAGCGCTACGCGCGCAAGTATCCCGGTTCTGATTTGCCGTAACGAACCACCGCAAGGCCGTAGGGCGCAAGCAGCATCAGCGGCGCGGCGGGGCCGCCAGCGATCAAGTCGTAACCGCCGGCCTGGATGGAAACCTGCTGCGGCGCATCCCGCCAGTTGAAGTAGAACGCATAGCGCACGCCGTCCGCCTCGCGCACGGCCATTTCGATTCCCTCAGGCAGCGCGGCTGGCGTAATCCCGGCGGCTTCCCAGACGCCGCGATAGATTTGCTCCATTCCTTCATCGCTTACGCGCGCGGCGACGTACCAGGCGTGCCCCTGCCCGCAGGCATTCCGCGTAACAACCGGCGTGCCCGCGTAGAAATCATCACGGTAACGGCCCAGCACCTCGCACCCTTCGGGCTTTACAACTTCGCAGAAATCGGTGATGGCATACGGTTTTTCGGCGCCGAAAAGCAGCGTGGCGTTGCGGTCGGTGGGGTAGAGGGTGTCGATTTCCTCGGTGTACAGGCCAAACAGCGCGCGCAGGCCGTCTCCGGGGAATCCGCCCAGGTAGCACAGCGTGCTTTCGTTCACGTAGCCGGTCAGGTAGGTGGCTACCAGTTGCCCACCGGCCTCGACAAACTGCCGCAGGCGCTGTGCCACGCCGGGCTTGAGCATATACAGCATCGGGGCCACAATTACCTTGTACGCGGAGAAATCCGCCAGCGGGGAAATGACATCCATATCGATGCCGTGCCGGTGGAAAATCTCATACTGCGCACGGCAGGTTTCATCGTACTGCTTGCGCTCGCGGCTCAGCGCGTTCATGTCCTGAATGGCCCAGCGGTTATCCCAGTCGAACAGCAGCGCGGTTTCGGCGTGCGGCAGGCTGCCGGAAATTTCGGCAAGGCGGCATAATAGGCTGCCAACTTCTGCAACCTCTTTGAAAGTGCGGGTGTCGCTGGTACCAAGGTGATCGATGACCGCGCCGTGGTATTGCTCCGCGGAGCCGCGCCCCTTGCGCCATTGGAAATACTGCACCGTATCGGAACCCATCGCCACCGCGTGCAGGCTCGAAAGCCGATGGATGCCGGGCCGTTTCAGCTTGTTGAACGGATGCCAGTTGACATGGCTTGGCGTGCTCTCCATCAGCATGAAGGGCTTGCCGGGCTTGAGGCCGCGCATCATGGCATGGTCAAACGCGGCGTGCATGGCCGTTTCATACGGGGTTTCCGCATCGGTGCCCCACGGCAGGTACGCATCCCAGGAGATCACATCGATGTCATCGGCCATCGCGTGGTAATCCAGCACCGGGTACAGGCGCATGAAGTTGGTGGTGATGGGGATGCCGGGCGTAAGCCCCCGCAGCAGGTCGCGCTCAAAGCGCGTGTAGTCGCGCATGCTGTGCGTGGTGAAACGCTTCCAATCCAGCGTCAGCCCATGTACGCTTGTTTCCCCGTTCGGCCATGGCGGCTCAATTTGATCAAACCCGTTATAGCGGTGGCTCCAGAACGCCGTCCACCATGCGTGATTAAGCTTTTCAATGTCGTTATCATACCGCTGGCGCAAATATTCGGTGAATTTGGCGCGGCACAGGTCGCACCAGCATTCCCCGCCCAGTTCGTTGGAGATATGCCATAGAATCACGCCCGGGTGATTTCCGAGCGCTTCCGCCAGCTTTCGGATCAGGATTTCGACCTTTTCGCGGTACTTGGGGGAGGTCATGCAGTGGTTGTGCCGCACGCCGTGGTGGTTGCGCATGCCGCTTGGGGCCACGCGCATCGCTTCGGGGTATGCTGCGTCCAGCCATGCGGGGCGCGCGCCGGTGGGCGTGCCCATCACGGTGTAAATGCCGTTTTTGTACAGATTATCAACGATTTCCACCAGCCAGCCGAAATTGAACTCGCCTTCGCGCGGCTCCAGCACCGACCAGGCGAACATGCCCAGCGTCGCGGAGTTCATGCCGGCTTCGCGCATCAGGCGAATATCCTCCGCAAGGATATCCGGCCTGTCCAGCCACTGTTCGGGGTTATAGTCGCCGCCATGCACAAGTCCCTTGATCTGTGGAAACAACGGTTTCATCGGTATGCCCTCCTGATTGTGTTATGGTTTTACCGGTGCAGTATCAGCACATCGCGCGGGTCAATTTTGTGCTTCCCGGACAGTGTTTCGCCGGTAAGCAGGTTATCAATAGCGGTGTTGCCAAAATCTATCCATGCTTCTGTTTGATTATGGTTGATGACGAAGACGGTGCGGCCGGTGGCGGATACGCGTTCCGCAATCTCCACGCCCGTATCCGCCGCAAACGGCGCGGAAAGTCCAAGCTGCCCGCACCGCGCGGCAAAGAAATCGCCAAGGAACGCGTCATCCGGCCGCGTGCCAATGTAGTACGCTTCGCCTTTGCCAAATGTGTTGCGGGTAACGGCAGGCATGCCCGCGTAGAAATCGCTGCCAAACCGGTAAAGCGCTTCCGCGCCGCGCAGGTGCAGCAGGTCACAGAGGAAATCACATCCGTATGCACCCGACTGGGCGACCATCTGGTTCCCTTCCGTGGGCAGCAGCGCGTCCGTTTCCTCCACCCATATGCCCAGCACCTCCTTGAGGGGGCCGGGATATTCGCCGAATACGCAGCGATCATTTTCATCCGCAAGGCCGGTCATCGTGGTGGCAATCAGCGTGCCGCCGCCCGCGACGAACGCACGCAGCGCATCAGCCACGCCGGGTTTCAGCATGTACAGCATCGGCGCAACGACCAGCTTGTACTTGTCAAGCGGCTCCTCCACGCCAATCACATCCACCGGAATGTTCATCTGATACAGCGCCTTGTAGTACTTCGCCGCGTCACGCAAGAAGTCCATATCCTTGCTGGGCCCGCTGGAAAGCTCCAGCGCCCACCAGCTTTCCCAGTCCAGCAACAGCGCGGCCTTTGCCTCGGTGCGCCCGCCGACAAACGCGCTGCCAAGCATTTTCAGCTCCGCGCCCAGCTTTGCAGTTTTCCGGAATACGCGCGTGTGCTCGTGCCCGGCGTGGCCGATCACCGCGCCATGGAATTTTTCCTGTCCGCCGCGCGATTGCCGCAGCTGGAAGAACAGGCAGCTATCCGCGCCGTGCGCCATCGCCTGGTACGACAGCAGCCGCACCTCGCCGGGGCGCTTCAGTTTGTTGTAAGGCTGCCAGTTCTGCTGGTTGGGCGACTGTTCCATCAACAGGAACGGCGCGCCGCCCTTCAGCCCGCGCATGATATCGTGTTTGAACGCAATGAACGACCGGTCATCGTGCGGCCACGGGTAATTATCCCAGCCCACGATGTCCATGTCCTTGGTCATCACCCGTTGGTTCAGCTTCTTGATATATCCGCTGGCGTTGGAGGTGACCGGGATATCCGGCGTGTACCGCTTGAGCACATCGCGCTCATTGCGGAAGCATTCGGCGGTGGAATCGGTGACAAAGCGCATGTAGTCCAGCTGAATCGGGGGGTTGAAGCGGTAATCATCGTTCAGTTCCGTGGGCAGCATGATCTCTTCAAAGCTGTACACTGTGCGGTTCCAGAAAGCGGTGCTCCAGCGAGCGTTCAGTTCCTCAATGGTGCCGTAGCGCTTTTTCAGCCACAGCCGGAATTTTGCCTGGCAGTTTTCGCAGTAACAGTAGGTGCCGTACTCGTTTGCCACATGCCACACAGCCAGCGCGGGGTGGTTTTGGTAACGCTTTGCCATCTCCTCAGCGATGGCGGCGGCGCGCTCGCGGTATTTCAGGCTGTTGACGCAGAAAAACACCCGCATGCCGTGCGTGCGCTTGCGCCCAGCGATATCCACGGGCAGCACTTCCGGGTAGCGCGCGGAAAGCCATGCCGGCTGCGCGATGGTGGGCGTGGCGAGGCACACTTTCAGGCCGTTTTCAGCAAACTTATCCATCAGGGCATCCAGCCAGCCGAAGTTGTACATGCCCTCATCCGGCTCCAGTTTCGACCAGGAGAACACCGGCAGCGTGACCAGATTGATCCCGGCAAGCTTGAACAGGCGCATATCTTCTTCGATAGTTGCCGCATCCCACTGGTCGGGGTTGTAATCGCCGCCATAGTATACGAAATCCTGCTTAATCATGGAAGTCTCCTTGTTGAATAGTCAGTATTGGCGCCTCCAGCAGGCCCACCGACCCAAGCTGTGTGAACACGGAAACAGGGTCCTTCATCATGGGCAGGAGGGTAGTAGCAATTTCGACGCGGATCGTGTTATCCCCTTCGCGCAGCAGGCCGGTAATGTCTACATGGCCGCTGTTCCCCAGCACAGTGCCCGCGCTTTCGCCGTTGACATAGACGCCGGCCGCGTCGGACACACGGGGCAGGTACAGCGATGCGTGGCAGGCAGTTTCTGCGGCAAACGTGCCGTCGTACCTGCAGATGCCCACAAAATCGCCCAACATGTTCGGCGTGGATAGGTCTGGAAGCGGCTGATCCGCTTCTATTGTAAAGCGGTGCGTGAAAACGCCGGGCTGTGACTGCGCCGCGGTGGAAACGTGCCATGCGGTATGGATGAGGCGTGTGTGCGGTGCGGGCCATGGTTGCGCACCCGGCGGTATGGTTGGGCTTGGCAGCAAAACCATCGCTTCGCCCGGCGCAAGCGACAGGGGGAAGCAGTTCTCGTTTATCAGGAAGGTTTCCGCGCGGTTGTTCACGGCGTCATACAGCGTGACTGCCGGATATGTTCCGGAAAGCAGGGTTACCGTGCATTCCGCGCGCGCGGCGACATCCTCATTGAAGAAGCAATAGACCTTCTGCCCCTCGGCATCCACGCTGTGGAAGAACCGAAGGTTCGGCAGGCGCGAACTCAGCGCGATTTTGGGGTTTGCCACCGCCGCCACCGCATCCGCGATTTGTGAAAGAGGGAGGACTTGGCCGTTTTTCAGCGCGCTTGGCCGCGTCTCCGCGAAGAATACGGGCGCGCCTGCACCGGCCAGCCCCTCGATGCGTTGCATCGCGCTTTCCGGCAGAAAGTCACAGCCGGGAATTACCAGCGCGCGGTACGCGTTTCCCCGGATGACCAGCTGCCCACCGGCAAAAGAGGCCTCTTCCAGCAGATCGCACGGCACCACGTCAAACCCGATTTGCCGCTGCATGAGCGCCCGCGCCGGTTTCTGGAACAGCATTGCTTCTCCGCCCCATTCGGCGTCGGCATGATACAGCACCGCCGCGTCCTGCGGCTGGTCGCCGCTGAACAGAAATGACAGCCTGTTCATGTATCGCATCAGCGCTTTGAAAAACCCAAACTGCGGGTTGTTGCCCCGCGCGTAGAAGTGCGGCGGGCAGTCCCTGTCCGGAAACGTGGGGGAAAACGCGTGCGGCACAAAACGGTTGATACCCCGGCATAGCATGTGGTCGGTCAGCCATTTCATCATGCCGATACCTTCGCCCCAGCCATAATTGCCAAATATCTCGCACAGCGCGCGGCCCTTCATGTGCGGGTACAGCCGCGCCGCCGAGCTGCCAAGCTTCGCCAGCCCGAAGTGGAAGAACTCCGCGTCTGTCTGCCAGCCGACCCAGCGGTGGGTTACGCCCGTGAACCCGGGCGCGATCTGGTGATGCACCACATCGATGCCGCTGATGTGCTGGCCTGCCTGTTCGCGGAAATAATGGCCCACGCTGCACCCCATGCGGCCGTGCGCGTTGTCATCCTCGATGATGTGGCCGATGTACTCCACGCCGCGCGCCTGGCACCACGCCCCGATCTGCCCGCTGAAACACTCGCTGACCAGCCGCGTCATTTCATCCATGTAGCGGTAGCGAATGTCTGCGGTGGCATTGCCTGCACTGTACCACAACGCCGGAAGGTTTTTCGCGAAATCCGCACCCCATGCGGCGCGAAGCTTTGATTCCAGCACGCTGCTCCAGGGCAGACGCTTGTCCGGTTGGCCGAGCGTGTCCCGGAAATCATAGCCCGGCGTGTTGCCAAGCTCCGGTTCATCGGAAAAGAAACCTGCGAATGTTTCCCCGAAATCATCGCGGTAGCGCTGATAGTGCGGCTCGTATACCGCGTCTATCTGCACGCGCACGGACTCCGCATCAATCAGGTTCATATAGTGTGGCCGCCCGCCGCCCGTCTGCGTGGTAAACAGCATGAACAGTCGATACGCACCTTCCGGCAGATCCATGCGCACAAACCCATCTTGCAGGGTTTCAGTAAGATCAATCGCGGCATCCAGCGATACATCCGGCGTATCCAGATCGGGCCTTTTCAGCGCAAGGATGGCAAGCAGCCGCGCGTCCTTTGGCAGGAAAGGCCCGACCAGCGCCCGCGCATCCTTCGCCGGGCCGATCAGGTCCATATGCCGCTCGCCCAGGTACCATTTGGCCTTTTCCGGCTCAAGCTCAAACGCGCCGTTTGCGTAGCCGGTGGGGAATTTTTTGTCATCCAGCACCCACACGCGCATCCCGCGCGCGCGGGCTTCTTCCATCACCACATCCAGGTCAGCCCACCAGTGCGGGCCCGCAAAGTCCGGGTGCGGCCTGGACTCCACGCAAATCTCCCCGATGCCGCAGGATGCGATGGCGGCGATCTCTTCGCGGATCACACCGTGCGGTTCACCGTGCATCCATAAAAATGGCAGAATATGGCTGGGCATCTTTCCGGAAAGCAGCTGCTGAAGCCTGTCCATTTGGTAACCTCCGTATATGCGCGCGTTCATGACGAACTATCTCCGTATTGAAGGAGAAGGCTTCTAAGCATGTTAGAAGCCTTCTTTGTTACTTGATATCTGCTGTGCGCGATTAGTTCAGTACGGATTTCTCCTGCAGGGTGCTGAGCACGCCGTCAAAGTCGGCAACCTGGCTCTTCACGCCCTTGATGTAGTTCTCCCACACGGCGTCATCGTTCACATCCAGCTCGCCGGTGATGAACTTGAGCGCCTGCTCGCGGGCATACAGCTCGCACGCGGAGGACATTTCGGAGCGGGCGGTGGCTTCGGAGGCAGTCAGGCGGAGCACCGGCGGGCGGTCGAATGGGGAAACGGAATCCTCGCCGCCGATTTTGCCGGATTCAACCCAGTACTGGCCAACGTAGTAGCCTTCTTCCGGGTTCCACCAGGGCTCTTTCGCCATCAGCTCGGCAGCGGCGTCAAAGCTCTGCGGGATGAAGGGGATGCCAGGGCGGCAAGCGGAGGAGGACATGATGCCGATCTGGCCCGCAACGTTGGTGGGGTCGCCGGTGGCGTAGATCATGTCGGTGAAGTGGCGCTGGCCGTTCTCATCCACGGTGTAGTGTTCGCCTTCGATACCCCAGTTCAGGAAGTTGACGATCTCATCGGAGTACTGATAGTCGATCATCTTCACGACCCACTCGGGGTACTTCGTGGCGGCGCTTACGATGATGCCCATGCTGTTGGACAGCGACTTGCCGGTCTGGCGGGAGCCCCACTTCCACGGGGTGCCATAGGTGTCATCCTTGGGCAGGAAGGCAAGGCCCCATTCCATGTCGGGGTTGGTTTTGGTCAGGTTCCAGGTGCGAGGCATACCGCTCCACAGCGTGGGGATGATGACCATGCCGTCATTCAGGGCCTTGTCGGTCACCATGTCGCTGGTGTCGGTGGCGAACTCGGGATCGATATAGCCCAGGTTGTACAGGCCGTTCAGGTAGTTCAGCATCGTGCGGAAGTTGTCTTCGATCGGGCCGAAGGACCACTTCTCGCCGTTCCAGTAGGTGGTATCCCATGTGTGGAAGATGCCGACGAAGCCGCGGTAGAACGCGTAATCTTTCGTGGAGTTGTGCAGCACATACTTCGCGTCAATTTTGCCTTCGTCGATCAGCGTTTTGATGGCCGCGCACAGCGCGTCAAACTCTTCCATCGTGGTCGCGGGCTGCAAATCAAACGCCTTGAGCAGGTCAAACCGATAGGCGAAAGAGGTGAAGCTCTGCGCGCCGGTGATGTTGTTGGGGTTGTAGTAGCCATCATAGAAGTAGTAGGAAGCGCCGTCGGCCGTGGTGATGTAATCCATGCCGCCGTTGGTGGCTTCGATGTACTGCGGATAGTACGTCATGTACTCCAGATACTGGGTCAGATCCAGCACCAGGCCGTCCTCGCCAAACTCGTTGACGAATGTATTCTGGCTGTAGGAAGCCGCGTCGGGAATCTCACCGGCCTGAATGAGAACCTTTTCATTCACGCGGTAGTCAGCCCACGGGGTCTGGTTGTAGGTGATGTCCAGCTTGATGCCCAGATAGGCTTCCATCATTTCCTGCCATTTCTGCTGCATGATGGTGCCCTGAGAGTCATAGTTGAACGTGGGAACGTTTACGGTGATGCTGAGCGTGTTGTTAGGCAGCTCAGGCATCGCGGGCTCCGCGATTGCCGCCGCCGCAAGCGCGACGAGCATCAGTGCGGCCAGGACAAGGGATACGAGCTTACGATTCATCTGGTCGAACCCTCCTATGCGAGAATTATTTCCACAGCAGCGAATGCTGCCATAAGAACGATGGATGGCGGCTTATCCCTTCACGGCACCCACTTGCATGCCCTGGGTGAAGAACCGCTGAATAAACGGATAGATCAGCAGGATGGGGCCGATGGTGGCGGTGATGCACGCGTATTGCACGTTTTTGGGGTTCAGCACGCCCGCGTTTACCATGTTGGTGACGTTGTCGAAGCTGCCGCCCGCGGCGCCGGATTTGAACAGGATGGTGCGCAGGATCATCTGGATCGGCTGGCGGCTGGAATCCTTGATGTACAGCAGCGCCTCGAAGTAGCTGTTCCACATGCCGACAACGGCGAAGAGACCGAACGTGGCGAAAAGCGGCTTGCTCAGCGGGTAGAAAATGCGGAACAGAATGCGGAAGTCGCCCGCGCCGTCAATCAGCGCGGCCTCGCGTATTTCACCGGAAATGCCCTTGAAGAACGCGCGGTACACGAACACGTTGTACGCCGAGATCGCCGTGGGCAGCACCAGCGCCCAGATCGTATCCATCAGCTTCAGGCTGCTGATAACAACATAGGAAGGTACCGTGCCGCCGGAGAAAAACATGGTGATCAGCAGCACCATGGTGAGGGGCTTGCGCAGCACAAATTCCTTCAGGGACAGCGCATAAGCGATCATGGAGGTAAAGAAGACGTTGATCACCGTGAACACCGTGCAATACTGAATGGTGTTCCAGTACGCGCGCCAGATTGTTTTCTGGCCGAACACGATCTCATAGCCGTTTAGGTTGAACTCGCGGGGGAACCAGGTGACCTTGCCTGTGGCGATCATCGGCGAACTGGAAAGCGAAATGGACAGCACGTTGATGAACGGATAGAGGAAGATCACGCACATTACGAGCATGAACAAGGCCAGAAACGCGTCGAATACCCGACTGCCGACATGAATGGTGTTGTTGACCTTTTTCTGTTGAGCCAGCATGGCTTTTCCCTCCTTTGTCGGGCGCGAATTCGAAGATATCGCGCTATAAAGGAATTTCGCCAGAAATTCCTACATCACCACAAGCTGTTTTCTTTGTCGATCTTGCGCACGGTCATGTTGGTGGCGATCACCAGCGCGAAGCTGGCCAGCGAAGAGAACAGGCCCACCGCCGTGGCGTAGCCGAACTGCCCCTGCTCAATGCCGGTAAGATATACATAGGTAGAAATGACATCCAGCTGCGTGCGGTTGGAGTCGTTCTGCATCAACAGAATTTTAACGTAATCCTGGTTCAGGATGGAACCGGTGTTGAGGATCAGGATGACCGTAGTGGTGGGCAGAATCGCCGGCCATACGATGTGCTTGACCTTCTGCCAGCGGTTTGCGCCGTCGATATTGGCCACATCATACAGCGAGGTGTCGACATTGGCCAGCGCGGACAGGTACACGATCGAACCCCAGCCAACGCCTTGCCACACGGCCGAACCGATATACATCGGCAGAAAATACTTGCTGCCCATGTTCATGTTCACCGCGGCAAGGCCGAGCCAGCCACGCACCATGTTGAATGCGCCGTTTAGGGAAGCAAACTCCGTCAGCATGCCGACGACGACGACCACGGAGATGAAGTGCGGGATGTAAGAAACCGTCTGCACAGAACGCTTGAAATATTTGCCGCGCAGCTCATTGAGCAGAATGGCGAAGATGATCGGCATGGGGTAGGTGATCACAAGCGTCCACAGGCCGACTTTGAATGTATTGGTGATCAGGTGCCCAAAGTTGACATAATTGAAAAACCGCGTAAAGTTCTGGAACACGGGGTCCAGCCATGCGCTGCCGCCAATGCCGCGCAGCGGGCGGTAGTTTTTGAACGCGATCAGGATGCCGTACATCGGCCCATACCGGAAGATGATGATCAGGGCCAACGCGGGAAGGCACAGCGCGATAAGCGGCCACTGGCGGATGAGCTTGCTTACAAAAAGCTGGACCCTTTTCCCGAAGGTAGGGACTTTAGGGCAGTAGCCTGCGTTTGTTGTGACCGAAGCGTCTGCTTTTTTCATATACGCCGCCCTTTCCTCGTTTTATGTCATCGGCATGATCAAAAGGAGTATCAAGATCGGTTGTTTTTTTGTGGAAGATGCATTGTTATTGTAGCGGAAGCTAGACACATTGGGTATGGCGACACTCAACAAATCACATGCAATTCCATCCATTTTCCGATTAATTTAATTAAAATATTTAAAACAATTGCTTTTTCTGCATATTCATATTAGAATATTCCATGTCATAGCGCTAGGAGGGATTCCAATGTATAGGATGGTTATCATCGATGATGAGAAATGGGCGGTGCGCAGCCTCTTATCCATCCTGCGCGGACAGAGCTTGTTTGAGCTGGCGGGAGAGGCGTATGACGGCCCCGGCGGCCTGATGCTTTTGCAGCGCGAGAAGCCGGACCTGGCGTTTGTCGATGTGCAGATGCCCGGCATCAGCGGCCTGGAATTGCTGCAGCGTGCCGGGGAGATTGGCCTGCCGACGCTTTTTATCATGATCAGCGGGCATGCGGAGTTTGCCTATGCACAAAAAGCGATGTTTTACGATGCGCTGTGCTACTGCCTGAAACCTTTCAGCAAAAGCGAATTGATGGACGGCATCGAAAAGGCGCATCGCCGCCTGACGGCCAGGGAAATCCCCAGCCGCGAGCCCCCCGCCGAGAAACCGCTCAGCCCGGAGGAGCCGCCCGCCATGCTCACCACCGCCAACCGTTCGGTGGGGCAAATGCTGCGCTATATCCATCAAAACTATCAAACTGACATATCCGTGCGCGATTTGGCCGTGCTGTGTTCCATCAACCAGAGCTACGCCGGCCAGCTGTTCCGCCAGGAAACAGGGGAGACATTCAGCGGCTACCTGACCCGCGTCAGGATGGAAAAGGCATCGGGGTTGCTGTTGGAAACGAGCCGCAGCATCGCATCGATTGCCGCAGACGTGGGGTACGGCGATTATTTCTATTTTGCCAAGGTGTTCAAGAAAGTGATGGGCGTTACGCCCAGCGCATATAGAGGCAAAAAATGAGCGAACACAAGGGAGGAAACCGCATGAGCAACCGCTGCGACTGGGAAAGCCTGCGCCATGAAATCCCGGACTGGTACCGCGATCTGAAATTCGGCCTGTTTTTTCATTGGGGGCCGTATTCGGTGCCTGCCTGCCAGAATGAATGGTATTCGCGCAACATGTACTGCAAGGGCCTGCCGCAGAACCTGCACCATGAGCAAACATACGGAAAGCTGAAGGATTTCGGGTACAAGGATTTCCTGCCCATGCTCAAGGGCGAGGCGTTCGATCCGGAGGAATGGGCGGATCTGTGCGTGCGCGCGGGCGCGAAGTATGCCGGCCCCGTGACGGAACACTCGGATAACTTCTCGCTGTGGGACAGCCAGGTCAACCCTGTCAACAGCGTGAACTACGGTCCCGGCCGCGATGTGTACGGCGAGTGCGCGGAAACATTCAGAAAGCGCGGGCTCAAGCTGCTGGCGACGTTCCACCACCACTGGCTGTGGGGGTGGTTCATGTCCACCGACAACGAAGCGGATGTTTACGCACCGGAAAACGAGAAATTCTACGGCCCCGCGCTGCCGCTGGAGACGAACCGCTACGCGCCCTACCGCCTGCCGGATGATGCGTTCTGCACCACATGGCGTGACAAGGTGCTGGAGGTTTCGGAGCGCTATCATCCCGATATTCTCTACTTTGACAGCCGCGCCAACATCATCGGCGACGGCTACAAATACGAGGTGGCGCGCCATTTCCGTGAGCATGCGGGAACGGGCGGCGGCGTGCTGACCTACAAGCAGGATGACTTCCCAGAAGGAACCGGTTTGCGCGACATTGAGCGCGGCCGCTCGTCCGCCATAAAGCCTTTCCCGTGGCAAACGGATGACAGGCTGGAAGACAACGTCACCTGGTGCATCGTGCAGCAGCCGAAGTACAGATCCGCGCGCGCGGTAATCCATCAGCTGTGCGATGTTGTTTCCAAGAACGGCAGCCTGCTGCTGAATGTTGGCCCATGCACGGATGGAAGCATCCACCCGGCAGCAAAAAAGGAGCTGTACGCTATCGGCGATTGGCTGAAAGTCTGCGGCGAAGCCATCTACGGCACACGCCCCTGGGGCGTGGCGGCGGAAGGCCCCACGGGCGTAATGGATGCGGATTACGACGTGGGGAAGATCAATGCACAAACGAAGACCGGCGATGATGCCGCCATGCGCGATGGGGAGTTCACCGCGAAGGACTTCCGCTTTACGCAAAAGGACGGCGCGGTATACGCCATCGTGCTGGGGAAGCCGGATGACGGCCGCCTTGCCGTGCGCGCAATGTCCGCGGGGCGCCTGCCGGGCGTGAAGCGCGTGACGCTGCTGGGCGTATCGGGCGAACTTGCATTCACACAAACGCAGAATGCGCTGGAGGTGCGGCTGCCAGGCGTGCTGCCGTGCGAAAATGCGTGGGCGATCAAGGTGGAGTGCTGATCCCCATAGGCAGATGACCGTGTGCGGGTGGCAAAGCGGGGTTTACCCACGCAGCCGCCCGCTATTTGTTTCACACAAGATGTAAAAAGTACATATGTCTAAATTGTATTAAAGAAATGCATTGACTGGGGGCTTTTTCCCTGCTAAGATTTAATTAAACTTTAAATGCGGCGCGAGGAGGCCTCCCGATGACGGACAAGCGGCGTATGCCCGGCACCCTGCAAATCGAAGAGCGCGCGGAAACGGCGCTTGGTACGATGATCAACGTGGCCGATGAGGATTATGATTTCATTCCGTTTTTCTGTGGCAATTTTAAGTCGCGGCCAGCTTATATGGAGCATGGCAATTGGGATTTCGGTTCATCGCACGGGCGGCTGACGGACGCCATCGCCCTGGCGCGCGAGATGACGGGCTCGCAGTACGGCGACGAAGTGGAAGCGCGCTACCGCGAAAACCTGCTGTCCTTTTTCCGCGAAGACGGGCTGAACTACCGCCGCAACTCCTTCGACCAGGCTACGGTGGAAGAACACATGAGCCGCTTTGAGGACAGCGCCAGCATGATTGACCAGCGCGCCGTGCTGCTGGGGCTGACCAGCTGGCTTCTTACTACCGGCGACGACCGCGTGAAAGGCTTTGCCGATCGCCATGTCGCCGCGCTGAAGCGCATTGCCAGGAAGGAGCGCGACAGCTGGTATTTCCCGGCGTCCGAATACACCGGCCATGGCTGGCCGTCCTTTGATGCGGTGCATACGCGCCTGTGCGTGGACCCCTGCGCGTTTTGGGGTCGCCAGGTGATGCCGCTGACGCGCTACTACCTTGCCACCGGCAACTCCGACGCGTTCGAACTGGCCGAAAACTTCACCGCAAACATCATAAACCGCAGCGGCGCGTTCCTGCCGGATGGCAGTTTCAACGGCGCGCTCGGCTATCGCAACGGACACTTTCATACGCGCATGGGCACGCTGGACGCAATCGCCCTGCTTGCCGAAACCACGCGCAACGCGGAGCTTTTGCACTGGGTGAAAAAGAGCCTTGACTGGGCAATCGCCAATTGGTGCACCACGTTTGGCTGGACGCCGGGGGATCTGCACGACCAGGCGTACGAGCACGAAACGTGCTCACTGGTGGATGCCATTTCCACCTGCATCACGCTGGCGCGCAACGGATTCACAAGCTATTGGGCCGTGGCGGAACGTTTTGTCAGAAACCACCTGACGGAATCCCAGCTTATGGACGTGAGCTGGATTGAAGAGTATAATCAGAAAGACAAGGATACGCCGCGCTTCCGCACCTATTATAAGGCGGCGCAGCGGCTTCGCGGGGCGTTTGCGGGGTACGCCGCGCCCAACGATTTTGTGTACGATGGCCAGAAGGGCCGCGGGCACATCATGGATGTGCAGCTGTGCTGCGTGGCCGCGGGCGTGCGTGCGCTGCACCGCGTGTGGCAATGCGCCGTCAGCGAAACGAACGGGCGCGTATGGGTCAACTTCCTGCTGAACCACGTATCTCCCTTTGTGGATGTGCGCAGCTATCTGCCGCACGAAGGCAGGGTTTCTTTGGCGGCGCGGCGCGATATGCCGGAGCTGATGGTGCGCATCCCGGAATGGGTGCCGTTTGGCGCGGTCACCGTCAAGGGGCAGAAGGGCAGCGAGGTCACGCGCGATGCGACGGGCCGCACCGTGCCGTGGGTGAACACCTGCTTTATCAAGCTGAAGAATGTGGCGGAAGGCGAGACCATCGATGTGTGCTTCCCCGTGGCGCAGCGCACAACCACGGAACTTGCCGTGGATGATCCGTACACCGCGCAGTGGCTGGGCGATGACGTGATGAACATTTCCCCGGCGGGAACGTATTATCCGCTGTACAAGAACAAAAAGCGGCTTGAGATTGTGCCGGAGCGCGAGGTGTGCTACCCGGCGAAGCCTTCCATTTTGCTATAAGGGGTGCCAGAGATGAAAAGGATGGTTGCGATCTTTACGGGCAAGGGGCTGCTTGATCCCCTGCAGGCGCGGATTGGCCAGATGCTGCCGGATGTTCATCTGGTCAGCATCGTGGATGACGCCATCATTGGCGAATGCGTGCGCGCGGGCTGTGTGCCGGACGGCGTGCGCGAAAGGCTGCTGACGTACTACCGCTGCGCGGAGCAGATGGGTGCGGATGTAATCCTCAACACCTGTTCTTCCGTGGGCGAGGTGGTGTACGAGGGGCGAAAACTCGTATCCACGCCGATCATCCGAATCGATGAGGCGATGGCACGGCAGGCCGTGCGCAGCTATCGCAAGGTGGCCGTGGTGGCGACGCTGCCGACCACGCTGCAGCCGACCGCGCGGCTGCTTTTAGATGTTGCAAAGGAAGAAGGCCGCGAGGTGGAAGTCGTAAGCGGGCTGGCGGAGGGTGCGTATCAGCTGCTGATCTCCGGCGACCCGGCGGGGCATGACCGGCGCATCCGCGAAACGGTGCAGGCGCTGGTTTCCGGGGGCGTGGAATGCGTGGTGCTGGCGCAGGCATCCATGATGCGGATGGAAGCGGAACTGAACGCGCTGGTGGATATCCCTGTCATCGCAAGCCCAACCCCGTGCTTCGAATCGCTGAAACCTCTGCTGGAGGCATAACGGATGGCTGTCAAGGTAAAAGACATCGCCGAGGCACTGGGGCTGTCCCCTGCGACGGTTTCCCTGGCGATCAACAATAGGCCGGGCGTGAACCCGGAAACGCGCGAGCGCGTGCTGGAAGCGGTACGCACGCTTGGGTATGAAAAGGTTTCCGCCAGAAGCCCGGCGTATGCGATGCACACGCTGCATTTCGTCATCTTCAAGCAGCGCGCGACGGCGGGGCTGGATACGTCGTTCTTTTCCGAAATGATGGAGGGCGTGGAGCGGCAGGCAGACCTCGCGGGCGCAAACCTGATGATCACCTATATCAACGCGGAGGAGAACATTCCGCAAAAGCTGGCGGCGCTAACCACCGTGGGAAGCCGCGGGGTGATCCTGTTGGCGACGGAGCTGACGCCCGCGCACATTGAGGGCTTTCTGTCCGTAAAAATTCCGATGGTGGTGCTGGATGCCTATTTTGAGGGTTTGCCGCTGGACTGCGTGACGATCAACAACGCGCAGGGGGCATATCTGGCTACGACCTACCTGGCCTCGCGCGGGCACACGCGTATTGGCTACCTGACCAGCAAGGTGCGCACCGTCAACTTTTCAGAGCGACATGAAGGCTTTCGCAAAGCGTTTCGAAAGCTTGGCATGACGCGGTTGCCGTTCACCTTCCAGCTGACGCCCTCCATTGAAGGCGCGTGCGAGGATATGAAGGCGTACCTGCGGAAGGGGCCTGAGATGCCGACCGCTTTCTTTGCCGATAACGATATCCTGGCCGCTGGCGCGATGCGTGCGTTGAAAGAAATGAACCTGCGCGTGCCGGAAGATGTATCCATCGTAGGCTTTGATGATATCCCGCTGTGCAAGCTGCTGGACCCGCCGCTGACCACCGTATCCGTACCGAAAAAAAGGCTTGGCAGCCTGGCGGTGGAAAGGCTGTATCAAAAGATAGAGAAGAACGCGCCGGAATTTATCAAGATTGAGGTGGGCACCACGCTGGTGGAGCGCAGCACCGTGCGCAAGCTGTAGCAAGGGATTTTTGGCGAAATTCCTTGCTAACGCGATGTCTTTGGGTTCGCGCCGCGAAAGGAGGCCAATATGCCAGGATATTTTCACAGGGTGGCCAATCTCACGCCGACAAGGCTTTGGATCAACAACGTAACGCCGGAAGAGGCCGTACTCGCCATCGAAGCGGGGGTTACCGGCTGTACGCAGAACCCCAGCTATCCATACAAAATGCTGACGCATCCGGCGGGCGGCGCGCACGCGCTGGAACTGTTGGATGCGATTTTGCAAGAGGAGCCGGACGATAACTGCGCTCAGGCGAAGCTGCAGCTTGCGCTGGTGCGGGAGGTGGCGGAGCGGTTCCTGCCGATGTATGAGCAAACAAACGGCCGCGCGGGCTATGTAACGATACAGGCGAACCCGTTTGAAACAGACGCCGCGCAGATGACCAAGTCCGCGCGGGCGCATTGCCGCGCGCTGCCAAACATCATGGCGAAGATTCCCGCCGTGCCCGCCGGATTTGAGGCGATAGAAACCCTGTTGCCGGAAGGGTTGCCGCTGTTGGCGACGGAGGTATTCACCGTGTCGCAGGCGCTTCAGTGCGCAGACTTGTACCGCGCGGCGTGCGAGCACGCGTCAAGCCTGCCGGTGATGTATTTTGCGCACATTCCAGGCATCTTTGATGAGTACCTGGCCGGTGCGGCGCAGCGCGAAAACGCCGATGCTTCGCCCGACTTGCTGTACCGGGCGGGTGCGCTGGTGGCGCAAAAGATATGCGCGCTGCTGAGCAACAGGAAAGACGAGATCGGCCTGTGCAGCGGTGGCGCGCGCGGCGTGCATCATTTTACGGAGCTGGTCGGCTCGCCGTTTTCCATCACGATCAACTGGGGCGGCGCGGCGGAAGAGCTGCTCCGGCAAGACCCGCCCGCTGTGCCGCGCTTTCCCGCACCGCATACGGAAGCGGCGGTGGATGCGCTGCGCGCGAAGCTGCCTGCGTTCCGCCAGGCTTACGATGTAGGCGGCATCGAACCTGAAGACTACGAAGAATACGGCCCTGTGCGGTTGTTCATGGGCAACTTTGAATCGGCGTGGACCAGCGCGCTTGCTATCATCGCTGAGCGGCGCAGGCAGAAGGGGCTGTGACTATGGCGCAGATCACTCGGTCGCTGGCGATCGCGTCGCTGTATCCGGGAACCATGGATGATTCGGGGGAAATGGCGCGCGTGCTGCGCCGCCTGAAAGGGCGCGGTTTTTCCATGGTGGAATTTTACGCGAAGCCCGAGCACGACGCGGCCATTGCGGATGTGCTGCGCGAAACGGGTTTTGCGTCGATCCTGATTGCGGTGTACGCGCTCAAGGGTGCGGGCAACTCCCTGTGCGCGGTGGATGAGGCGGAGCGCCTGCGCGCGGTGTCGGTGCTGTTGGGCAGCATAGAACGTGCGGCCGCGCTCGGATGCGAAGCGGTGATGATCAATAGCGGTTTCGGGCCCGCCGACCCGGCCGATATACCGGCGGCAATGGATGCGTATGTGCGCTCTGTGCTGGCTGGGTATGATCATATCGAGCAAAAAGGATACCGGCTTGACATCACGCTGGAGCCGGGGGACAGCCATGTGCAGTCCATGCAGCTGCTTGGGCCGACGGACCGCGTGGTTCATACGGCGCGGGCGATACGCGCGGTGCGGCCCGGTTACCGCCTGACGATGGATGTGGCGCACCTTGAGGAAGAGGGCGAAGACATCCTGCCCGCGCTTGAAAAGACACTGCCGTACTGCAACCATGTGCACCTGTGCAACTGTTTGCTGGGCGATAAAACCAGCCCTTTCTACGGCGATCAGCATGTGGATTTTGACCAACCGGGCGCGTGTTTTGGCTATGCTGATTTTGAGAAAATGTATCAAGACATCAAACGGCTGTATCGTGATAAACCGCTGACCATCACGCTGGAAGCCCTTTGCCGGGCGGAAAACAACGATGCGTGGTTTGATGTGATGGCGGAGAAATGTGCGTGGCTGATGGGGGAGGGAGACGCGTGACGCAGTCAGATCTGGCGAAAATGGCGAACCGCCTGCGGCTGGATGTGGTGGAGATGATCCATCAGGCGGGGGATGGACACCCCGGGCCGTGCATGTCCATCGCGGAGATTGTGGCGGCGCTGTACTTTGACGTGATGCGCGTTGATCCTGAAAACCCGCGCTGGCCTGCGCGCGACCGGTTTATCCTTTCAAAAGGCCACGCCTGCCCCATCGTGTACGCCGCGCTGGCCCGCCGGGGGTTTTTCCCGCTGGAGGAATTGCCGCGCCTGCGCATGCTCGATAGCATTTTGCAAGGCCATCCCGATATGAACAAGACGCCCGGCATCGACAGCGTGGCCGGGTCCCTCGGCAACGGCGTGGCGATTGGCCTTGGCATGGCGCTTTCCGCAAAGATGCAGGGGTTTGACAGCCGCACCTATGTCATCGTGGGCGACGGCGAGCAGCAGGAGGGCGTGATCTGGGAGGCTGCGATGGCCGCCGCCAAGCACAGGGCCGGGAATCTGACCGTGTTCGCTGATCTGAACAACCATCAGTCCGGCGGCAAGGTGACGGAGCTGTCCTCGCTGTACCCGGCCGCGCCCAAATGGGAAGCATTCCACTGGCATGTGCAGCAGATCGACGGGCACGATATCGGCCAGGTGTTATCCGCCATCGAAAGCGCGCACCGTGAGACAGACGCTCCGTCCATCATCCTGTGCGATACCGTCAAGGGCAAGGGCATCCCCTACATGGAAAACAACAACGCATGGCACAAGCGCACCCCCACGGCGGATGAAGTTGCCGCCGCGCGCACGGCGCTGGAGGGCAGGCTATGGGCGTGAAAAGCACACGGGAAGCGGCAGTGGCCGCACTGATGGCGGCAGCGGAACAGGATGAAAAGCTGGTTGTCGTTTCGGCGGATTCGGTGTTGGCCGGGCGGCTTACGCCCTTCCGCGACACATATCCCAGCCGTCTGATTGAGGCGGGCATCGCGGAGCAGGCGGCGGTGGATATTGCCGCGGGCCTCGCGGCGGGCGGCATGCATCCGGTGGTGGTAACGTATGCCGGATTCCTGACGATGCGCGCGTGCGAGATGATGCGCACTTTCATTGCGTATCCGGGGCTGCGCGTCAAGTTTATCGGCCTCAACGGCGGGATGCTGGGCGGCGAGCGCGAGGGCGTGACGCACCAATTCTATGAAGATGTGGGCATACTGCGCGCCATGCCGGGCATAGCCATCCTGACCCCGGCGGACGCGGGCCAGGCATACCGGGCGGCACAGGCAATGCTGGATTTGCCGGGCCCGGCGTACCTGCGCCTGGGCAGCGGGCGCGAGCCGGAGGTGTTCCCGGAGGATACGTCGTTCACATTCGGCAAGGTGCGTGAGGTGCTGTCATACGGAAACGATGTGGCCGTGTTCGCGTCGGGGTTCATCATGAACCGCGCGATGGAGGCGGTGGAGAAGCTGCACAGTGAGGGCATCCATGCGCAGCTGCTGGATGTATCAACGGTGAAACCCATTGACGCGGCAGGTGTTACCGCCGCGTTGCGCCGCTGCGGCTGCGCGGTTACGGTGGAAGATCACAACGTGTACGGCGGCCTGGGCAGCGCCATCTGCGAGGTGGCATGCGAAAAAAACCCTTGCCGCGTGATCCGCGTGGGGCTTAAGGATCAATACCCGCGCAGTGGTCCGGCGGATGCGCTGCTGGATGCGTATGGGCTGTCAGTGGGAGACATCGTAAGCGCCGCGACGGCGGCAATGCAAGGAAAATAGAGACTGTACCCTATTTTGCGAATTTCCAATAGAATAGAAACACCGCCGCCCCCGCTGCGATGAGAAGGCCGATGAACAACCCGATGTGCCTTTTTTCCAGCGCGGGCGGTGCCTGTTCCGGACTCGCCAGCCCGGCCCGGCAAAGTACCGGCATCATTGCCTGAAAAAGCACGCACAGCAGCACCGATTCCAGCGGGAAAAGCAGCAGATTTTTTGCGATGCGCGGAATCACATACACAAATACGCCTTTTCCGTACATCAGCGAAAGGCAGATGGGCGTCAGAATGATGTTGCAGAGCACATTGACCGAAAGCCTGGCCAGCGCCACGCGCGGCACAGTGATCCGTGTCCGGTAGAAAAACAGCGCGAACAGTAACGCCCCCAACATTTCAACCACGGTGAACAGCGGGAAGAAAGGCCCCATCGGGAACAGCGTGGCCCCCAAAATATCCGATACCGCGCCGCTAAGCAGCGCCACCACCGGCCCATATACCAGCGCGCCCAGCGCGTTGGGCAGGAAACCAACCGAGATGATCAGGTTGTCCCCAATGGGGATATTGACTGACCTCAGCGCCACGCGCAGCGCCACCACCAGCGCGGCCAGCGCAAGCATTTTGGTATCGCGCAGGGATTTTGCGGCGTCTTTCCAGTAGGCGCGGGAAAAGGGAAGAGAGTACAATTGCATCGAATGAGTACCTCATATTCTGTTGTGTGTAGGGTGAGGGGCCGAAGCCCCTCACCTTTGCGTCACCCTGGGATGCAAATTTCGCGCCCGGCGACAAAATCCTGTGGGGCCAGTGAGGGGTTTGCCGACAGCAGCGCGGTGGATGTCACGCGGAATCGCCTTGCGACGGAATCCAGCGTGTCAAACCCGCGCATGGTGTACGCGGTGCCTTGGTCGTTCGCGCAGAGGCTTGGCATCCCGGGCGGCGGTACGCACAGCGCGACGCCGGAGTACAGCTGATCCAGATTGATGCCGGGGTTTGCCGCCGCCAGCGCCTGGTAGGAAACGCCGAAGCGGATCAGCACATTGCTGACATCCCATCCATAGGGTATGGTTATGTAATTGTAGTTTTCCGGGCAGGTTTCCGGCTGCGGCTGCACGGGCGCCTCCTCAATGGGCCCAGGTGGAAGCGGCGATTCTTCCGGCTGCACCGGGCCTTGCGTGGCGACCGCATGCACGTCGATTCCTTCCGGTACGCCGGTCAAATCCACATCGTCTGTGGCTACGGCGTGCACGTCCACGCCCTCGGGAATCTCGCCCGGATCGAAGTCGATCTCGGCGGCTTCCACATATACGGCTGGGTTCATGGTTTCCATTGGCTTCCCTCCCTTTCTCCTGTAGCGTATTCCGCGGGGGAAAGGGGGGTGCGGGGCGATTCTGATTATACGATACCGTGCAGCGTTTGACAAGGCGGCGCAGCAAAATGAAAGCGCCCGGGCGGATTTGCGTTCGCTCGGGCGCTTTTCTGGGAAATGTTACTGTGCGGCGATATCCTCTTCCAACACGATTGCGCCCACATCGCGGAGGCGTTTCTGCAGCGCGCCAACCTCGACGGTGCGCAGCGTCTTTCCTTCATGTAGCGCCATGGCCGCGGAAAGGCCCGCCGCGTCGCCTTCGATGAAGCATTGCGGCATCAGGCGCAGGCTGCCCAGCGCCACGTGGTCGCAGCTGATGCAGCGCCCCGCCACCGCAAGGTTGGATACCTTTTTAGGCAGCAGCGCCCGGTAGGGAATCTGGTACTTGAATCCCTGACGCGGATAGAATGTTTCCGCATCCATCCCCGCGCCGGTGCAGTTGTGGATATCGATAAAGAAGCTGCCGTACCCAATGCTGTCGTCAAAGCTGCGCTCATCCAGCAGGTCTTGCGCCGTGATGCGGTATTCGCCGTCGATCCGGCGGCTTTCGCGGGTGCCGACCAGCGCCCCTGTGTGGCTCATCCACACGTTTTCCATGCCAGGCAGGTATTTGCGGAAAACATCAATGCTGTGATATGCCTGCCGCCTGCCCTCGATCGTCGCGTAGGTCAAATCCTCCGCGTTGGTGGGGTCGCGGCCTACAATATGCGTAAAGTTGGAACCAATCTGATCGGGCCTGGTGGCGCACCACCACCAACCCATCGTTTTGGACTGGAAAGGCTCCATGTCGCCGTTGCGCTGAGCCTCTGCCCATACCTCTTTGTCGGCGTCGTTGCGGTCAACGCCGTACTTTTTCAGGTATCCTTCCCTGCGGAAGGCGGCAAACGCTTCGTGCTCATGCCCGCCCATCTGAAACATCAGCGTCATCGGCTGCATTGCGCCGTCCTGCGGGCGGCCCTTTTCGTACGGCGCGCCCGCGCTGGCGGCCACGTCGGCATCGCCCGTGCAGTCAATCACCATCCGCACGCGCACGGCCTGCCGCCCGGTCTTGTTCTGGAAGATGACATAGCGGATCTGATCGCCTTCCATCACCACATCGCTGAACTGCGTGTAGTACAGCAGCTTGATGTTGCCGGTTTCCTGCGCCATCTTTTCCAGATGGAATTTCAGGCGCTCCACTTCGAAATCCAAGTTCGTGCGGTCGTATGTGCCGTACCCGTCGTTCACCAGGCGGTCAATCAGCTCATAACACACGCCGCCCACCACGCGCTCGGTAGACTCACGCCACGAGTTATAGCAGCAAATGTGCCCATGCCAACCGGCGGTCGCGATGCCGCCCAGGCAGTTCATCTGTTCCAGCAGCAGCACCTGCATGCCCGTCCGCGCAGCCTGCAGCGCGGCACCCACGCCGGCCGGACCGCCGCCAACGACGACCACATCGGCCTCATACGCTACCGGTATCTGTTCATTCCTTTGGATGGATTGCATGCTTCACACCCCTTTCCTTTACGGCTCCACGCCCTGCGCGCGCAGGGCCGCCTGCAGTGCCCCGACATCCAGCGCGCGCGGCTGAATCCCTGCCCGGACGCACAGCGCAGCCGCCGTGCCCGCCGCCTGCCCCAGGTTTGCGCAGATGGGCATCACGCGGTAGTTGGAATGCGCCATGTGCGTGCCGGAGATATTCCGCCCGGCCAACAGCAGCCCGTCAACCTTTTCGGGCACAAGGCAGCCGTAGGGGATGGTGTACCCCCGCGCCTGCGGGAATTTCTTCTGCACGCCCGTTTCATCCAGCCCGGAACCGGTGATGTTGTGCACATCAAAGTTGAAGTGCAGCCGTGTGGCGCACCAGTCGTCAAACACGCGCGCGGCCAATATATCGTCCTTGGTCAAAGTGTACAGCCCGTGAAAATGCCGCGTTTCCCGAACGCCCAGCATCGCCGCGGAGGAAATGACAAACGCGTTTTCAAACCCCGGCACAAACTCGCGCAGGAACGCCGCGATTTCATCCATTTGTCTGCGGCAGTAGAGGTCGCCGCGCGTCAGGCTTTCGGGGTCGGTGCCGTCGATGCCGGTCATGTTGGTCATGTTCAGCGTGACCACGCCCGGCAGCGTCGTGGGGTAGATCAACACATGGCCCGCCGGGGCTTTCAGGTGCGTGCGGGCCAGCGTCTGCAGGTCACCAGCAGGCACGGGCATCGTATCCTCAAACCCGCCGGGGAAGGGTGCGCGTGCGGTGTCCACGCCCGCCATCTTGAACATGATCGTCACTGGCTGCATCTTGCCGTCCGCTTCACGGCCAACGGTGTACTCGGCCCCCGCGCGCGCGGCAATGTCGCCGTCGCCGCTGGCATCGATGACCACTTTCGCCAGGATCGCCTCGCGCCCGGCCTTCGATTCGATGATCACGCCGGTGACCGCGCCGCCTTCCATGATGGCATCCGCAGAAAAGGTGTACAGCATCCACTTCGCGCCGGCTTCTTCCAGCATGTCGAGCAGGCCGGTTTTCAGCTTTTCCGGGTTGATCAGGTGGCGCGCATGCCGCGTGTTTTCAGGGTCTTCGCTGGTTTTATCAAGGATTTCATCGTATATGCCGCCTACGGTTTTGCCGGTCCAGTGGCTCATCAGCCCGCTGGTCGCCACGCCGCCGACTGCGCCGCTCTGCTCAATCAGCAGCGTTTTCGCCCCCGCGCGCGCCGCGCATACGGCCGCGCCCACGCCCGCCGGGCCGCCGCCGACCACCAGCACATCCACCGTGTCCCTGATGGGAATCTCCCTCGCAGCCTCATGGATTGTCCGCATCCTCAATGCCTCCTTCGGTTATTGGGAAAACAAGTTTCACGCGGGTGCCTTCACCCTGGGTGCTGTCAAGCGTCATCTGCGCCTGATCCTTCGTTGCCAGGCGCACCCGCTGGTATACGTTCAGCAAACCGATGTGCTTGTAGGAAAGCCCGTCGAACGATGCCAGCTGCTGGCGGATCGTTTCAAGCAGCGCGAGCTCCATCCCCGTGCCGTTGTCGCTGACAGTGATGTGCATGAAGCCGTTCCTGACCTGCGCCGCGATGGTAATGACCCCATTGCCTTGCATGTTCTGCACGCCGTGTTGAATCGCGTTTTCAATCAGCGGCTGCAATATCAGCTTGGGCACGCTGACTTCCTGAACCTTTGGCGCAACATCAAAGGACAGGGCGAACACGGGACCCAGCCGGTACGCCATCAGCGAAGCGTACTGTTCGCCGTGCGCCATCTCGCGGGAGAGGGGCACCAGATCCTCCGGGCGTTCCAACGCGTAGCGCAGCAACTCGCTGAGCGTGGTGATCATGTGCGAAATGGAGTTCTCGCTGCCCAGCGCTTTGATCGCGCGCCAGTTGATCGCCTCCATCGTGTTGTACAGGAAATGCGGATTGATCTGCGCCTGCAGCGCCAGCATCTGCGCCTCGCGCAGGCGAAGCTGCCGCTGCGTCAGCTGCTCGTTCAGCCGCTGGCGGGACATGTAGTTTCCCAGCAGGTTGTAAGAAATGTACTCGTATTCATCGCGCCGCTTCTGCTGGGGCAAGGTCAGCGTTTCGCCGGCGTTCATCCTTTCAATCATCGAAAGGATGCGCAGAATCGGCCTGGTGGCGCGCCTTGTAAGCAGCACCGCAATGATCACGCCGACCAGCAGCGATGCCGACGCCACCACCAGCAGCGCCCGGTTGATGCCGCCGGCGGCCGCGGTGAGCAGCGTTCTGTCCGTGACATTGACAAACCGCCACCCGTATGCGCCGGAGGTCACCTGGTATAGCACCGTATCCGGCAGGCTTTCCGGGTACAGCGAGGCGCCCGGCTCCATCTGGAGGATTTCGGCACGCAACGCATCCGTCAGCAGGCCGCTGTTCCCACTGATAAACAGCGTGGTGCCGTCAGCATCCAGCACGAACCACGCGCCGTCGCCGGCGGGCAGCAGGGCTTCCATATCCGCTAAATAATAGTGAAATACCATCACGCCCGGCTGCCGCCGCAGCGTACTGGAAAGGGGGAAGTATATTGTGAGCATGTCACCTGCAAGAGTAAGCCGCGTGGGCCTTGCGAAGATGCCCCGCGCGCTGTTTTTCACCCATGCGTCATACCAACCCCCATCGGGTTCGTTTGAAAGCCGCACCAGCCCGAACCGGGAGGAGATCACCAGCTCATGCGGGTTTTCAGGGTAAGCCACAATGCTATACAGCAGCGGCCTGGAGCCGACCACCACGGACATGCGGCGCAGTAGAGTTTGAATGTTTTGCAGCTGCCTATACGATAGCGGAAGCGCCGTATCCGCCAGGTCCAGTGCGTGGGATACGTCTTCTTCCATCACCAGCTGATAATAGACGAAATTACATTCATCCAGCAGAAGGTCGCAGGTGTTTTTGATCAGGGAAAGCTGCTGCGTGCGCTCATTATGGAATGTGCGTGCGCTTTCGCCCTCCGTCAGCACGGCGGAAGCGATCCACATCGCCACCAGCGGCACGCACATGCACAGCAGCACAATCGCCAGCGTCGTGCGGAACATACGTGACCTGGTCATGCCTGCGTCTCCTGCTCATCCGGGCGGCGGAACAGTTGTTTCCGGTAGTCGCTGGGGGTGGTGCGCGTGTATTCCTTGAATACCTTCATGAAGTACTTGGGGCTGCGGTATCCGGTTGCGACGGCGATTTCGTATATGCGCAGCTCCGGGTCGCGCAGCATCTGACATGCCTTTTCCACGCGCATGCGCTGCAGCGCATCAATGAAGTTTTCGCCGGTTGCCTGCTTGAACAGGCGGGAAACGTATACAGGGCTCAAAAACACATGATCCGCAACGCGTTTCAGCGACAGGTCATCGGCCAGGTTTTCCTGCATGAAGCGTTTGATGCGCTGCACAAGCTTTTGTTCGGCGGTGCTGTTTTGCTGCCGCCATGCCTGGTACGCGGCGGCGGTTTTCAGCAGCCAGGCGGCCATCGCGGGCTCATCGGCAGGGGGCGGGGCGTCTTCTGGGGACATCCCCATTTCGCGAAGACCCTTGAGCACCTTTGCCTGCAGCTTGGCGATCAGCGGGCCTTGCTGCTCCGGCGGCTTTTCCAGCAGCACGGCGGTCAGCAGCATGGAAAGCCGTTCCGTATCGCCCTCCACCAGCGTGGTCAGCAGCAGCCCTTCGTTTTCCTGATCGGATACAAACGCAGCGCTTGGCATGAATCGGATGAACTCCTGGTGCAGATCGCCAATATCGGTGAAAATTGGGCCGGCGCGCAGGATGTGTTCCGTGCTGACCAGCGTTGTCAGTTCCCTGGCAAGCCGCTCCTGATAGCCTGAAAAAAGAGCGGGCGTATCGGCGTTGGCGATCAGCAGATAGGTGTCCTCTTCAATGGGAAACACGCTGATGTGCATCAGCTTGGAGGCGCCGCGGGCGACATTGAGCAGCAGCTGATCAAACAGGTCGCGCTCATACTGCCACTTCTCGGCAAGCTGTTTCCAAAGGTCGGGGAAAGTGATCTGCAACAGGGTAAAATGCTTCAGGAAAAGCGGGGGGTTCATCATGCGGATGTGCTGCAGGATCACCGTTGCGCGCGGCAGGAACAGCAGATCATGCAGCGCCTGATAGCGCAGCATCCTGAGCGAATCATGGTATGCGGTAAGCATCTGATCGTACTTGATGGTGCTGGCGTGCTGTTCATCCAGCGCCAGTTTCAGGCTGTGGAATGTGCGCTGGATGTCATCCAGCTTTGTGGGTTTTAGCAGGTACTTGTATACGCCAAAGTTCGCGGCGTCCTTCGCCAGGTCAAATTCCTGGTACCCGGACAGCAGCACCGTGCGGATGGGCAGTTTGTTGGCGTGGATGTGCTGCGCGACATCGATGCCGGTCATGTGCGGCATCTTGATATCCATCAGGATGACATCGGGCTCAAGGCGCTCCAGCATGGCCAGCACTTCGCGGCCGTTTGCCGCCTCTCCGACCACCTCAAACCCAAGGCCCTCCCAGTTGACAAGGGAAACAAGGCTTTCGCGAATGTAGTGTTCATCATCGGCGATGATGAGGCGGTACATCGGCATCCCCCTTCCCAAGTACGGATATACCCATTATAGGGGTGCGCTTTTCCACCTGTCAATGAGAGGAGGTGGGTCAAATTCTGCATCATGGTGCAATATTTTAACCACAACGGATTGCACCTGCCGCAAAGAGGTAAAAAAATAACAAAGTGTACTTTTTAGAGAAAATAGGGGTGTTTTAATCTGCGCTTTTGTAGATTATGATGAAACGGGTCCAGGAAGGGAGAGATGCCCGTGTCCGTCAAAGGGATCGAAGTGAGATATCGGCACGAACCGCTGCTGCGGCATGTGCGCAAGCACTACTGGCTGTACCTGATGCTCATTCCCGGCATTGCGTTTTTTGCGGTGTTTCACTATGCGCCGATGTACGGCATCACCATCGCTTTCAAAAAGTTCAGCATGTTCAAGGGGATCGCCAACAGCCCGTGGGTGGGGCTGCAGCATTTCAAAGAGCTGTTCGGCGCGACCAAGTTCCTGGACCTACTGCGCAACTCGCTGCTGCTGAGCGTATACAAGTTGCTGTGGGGATTCCCGGCGCCGATTCTGATCGCGCTGCTGCTCAATGAGGTGCGCAAAACCTGGTTCAAGCGCAGCATCCAGACGGTCATCTACCTGCCGCACTTTATCTCATGGGTTGTCGTTTCCGGCATTTTGACGCAGCTGCTGTCCCCCAACAACGGCGTTATCAACCTAGTGATCAAGAGCTTTGGCGGCGACCCTATTTTCTTCCTGGCGAAAAAAGAGTATTACCGCACGATCGTTGTTGCAGCGGATATCTGGAAAGAGGCGGGCTGGGGCACGATCATCTACCTTGCCGCGTTGTCCGGCATTGATCCTTCGCTGTATGAAGCCGCCGTGATCGACGGCGCGAACCGCCTGCAGCAAACGCGCCATGTAACGCTGCCGGGCATCAAATCCACCATCGTGGTGCTGCTGTTGTTGCGCATGGGCAGCATACTGGGCAACAACTTTGACCAGGTATACGTTATGTTTAACGCGCTTGTTTCCGATGTGGCGGATGTGTTTGAAACGTATGTGTACCGCATCGCGCTGAAAGAAATGCGCTATGACTACGCGACGGCAGTGGGCCTGTTCCAGTCCGTCGTGGGCGCGACGCTGCTGGTGATTACCAACACAATTGCGCGCCGCATGGGGGAAGGGGGTATCTTCTGATGATTCACCCTGCCGCCATCAAGCGCAGGAACAAGATACGGCAGACCCCGCTGTCGCTGCTGTTCGTGTGCCTGCGCACGCTGATCCTGGTGCTGCTGGCCATCATGACGCTGTACCCGTTTCTGAACGTGCTGGCCACCTCCATGAGCGATTACTCCGCCTATGTCAGAAACCCCACGATGTTCATCCCGCAGAGCTTGAACGTTGCGGCATACCGGAGCATCCTGAAAGCCCCGCTGCTGTACACCAGCTACCGGAACACCGTGCTGACGACGGTGCTGGGCACATCGCTGAATGTTGTGCTGACCGTGCTGATGGCGTACCCGCTTTCCAAGCCGTTCCTGCGCGGCAACCGCCTGGTGATGGGGCTCGTGGTGTTCACGATGCTGTTCAACGGCGGTATGATCCCCAACTACATGCTGATGCGCAGCCTGGGGCTCATCGACAGGCTGCCCGTGCTGTTCCTGCCGGGCGCGGTATCCGCCTACAACATGATCCTGATGAAGAACTTCTTCGCGGCCATCCCGGAGAGCCTGGAGGAGAGCGCCCGGATAGACGGCGCGTCGGATGCGCGCATCCTGGTCAGCATCATCGTGCCGCTTTCGATGGCGTCCATCGCGTCCATCGGCCTGTTCTACGCGGTAACAAACTGGAATGTATTCTACCGCGCGGTGATGTACACCACCAAGCGCGAGCTGTGGACGCTGCAGCTGTTGCTGCGTGAGATGATCATGGAGAGCGATTCCACGATCACCCCGGATATGGCCGAGGTCGGCGCGGTGGTCTACACGCAAACGCTCAAAAGCGCCGCGATCATCGTTACGGTGCTGCCAATCCTGGTTGTTTATCCCTTCCTGCAAAAGTATTTCGTTAAGGGCGTCATGATCGGCGCGGTCAAAGGATAATGACAGCATTCACATGCTGCCAAATATTGAAGGAGGTACCCTACATGAAGAGGATTCTTCCCTTGCTGCTCTGCCTGCTGATGGTGATCGGGCTGGTTCCGTCCCTTGGCATCGCGGAAGAGGCCCCGACAAAGATCAAGATGATCGTCAACCTGCCCACCGAATATCAGGAAGATAACCCCGTGCTCAAAGAAATCAACCGCTTGGCGAACGTGGAGCTGGAGCTGATCGTGCCCCCGAGCACCAGCTTTGCCGAGAAGCGCAACATGATGCTGGCTTCCGGCGATCTGCCCGATGTCGTCATGTTTGACGCCACCACGGATAAGCAGTACCTGGCCGCTGTGGAGGACGGCATGCTGATCGACCTGACCCCGTACCTGGCCAGCGCCGAGAACATTAACAAGTACACCGATGAAATCGCGTTCCTGTACGTCACCAATGAAGATGGCTCCATCACCGCCATTCCCCGCGCGTCCCTGAACCGCGGCGATGGTTTCATGATCCGGCAGGACTGGCTGGATAAGCTGGGCATTACCGAAGTGCCGCGCGATATCGACGGGTTCGTCGAAATGCTGTACCGGTTTGCCAAGGAAGACCCGGACGGAAACGGCCTGGATGACACCTACGCCTGGACGGATAACCAGGATGGCTATGGCATCGTTACCTGGTTTGCGCGCGCATACGGCGCGGACTTTGGCTGGCAGGTGGATGCCGAGGGCAACATCTATCATTCCAAGTACACCGGCGAGGGCTTCAAGAAGGGCCTTGAGATTGCAAGCAAGCTGATGGCCGATGGCGTCATCGACCCAGAAATGCTGGTCAACAAGACTGCGCGTGAAAAGTTCCTGAACGGCGAGATCGCCATCCGCGGTGAGTACGTCGGCTGGCTGCCCCGTGACCGCGACGCGCTGAAAGTAAACGTTCCGGAAGCGCAGGTCACCTACGCATATCCGCCCGCCAATGTGGAAACCGGCGAAACAAAGGCCATGAACTCCACGGTGACCGGCGTGTGGTGGATCTACGGCGTGACCGCCGCGTGCAAGGACCCGCAGAAGGTTGTCGACTTCTTCGACTGGTGCCTGTCCGATGAGGGTTGGAACATCCTGGTCAACGGCGTGGAAGGCATCCACTACACCGTGAACGCGGATGGCAGCTACACCTACACTTCCGAATTTGACTCGTACAACCAGTGGCGCAACTACTTCGCTTTCCTCCGTCGCCCGGATATCGACTTCTATGTTTCCAAGGCCCTTTCCGCCGATGACGCTCAGTATGTGACCGAGGTGCTGGAATATGCCACCACCGTCAATGTCATGCAGGCGCACATCGGCCACCGCGTGCCGTACGAAGATGAGCTGGCCAAGGGCGACTGGACAAACCGCGAAGTGAAAGTCATCATGGATATCCTCTACGGCGAAAAGCCCGTGGAATCCTGGGATGATTTCGTGAAGGAATACCGCGCGGGCGGGTTCGACATCGTGGAGCAGGAGATGAACGAGTGGTACCACGCGTTCTTCGCGGAAAAATAAGCAAACCGGCATTGTGGGGGGACTTCGGTCCCCCTTTTCATCATGGAGGGCAATATGAGCGCATTTCCTACCATTAACCATCAGGCGGATTTCTGCGTCGTGGGCGGCGGTCTTTCCGGGATGTGCGCGGCCATCGCGGCGGCGCGGCATGGGGCGCGCGTGGCGCTGATGCATGAGCGGCCGATGCTGGGCGGCAACGCATCCAGCGAAATCCGCATGTGGGTGTGCGGCGCGGATGGCGACAACAACCGGGAAACCGGCATCATTGAAGAGATATTACTGGAAAACCAGTACAGAAATCCGCAGAAGAATTACAGCCTATGGGATACCATCCTGTATGAAAAGGTGCGGTTTGAGAAGAATATCACGCTGCTGCTGAACTGCTCGTGCATGGATGCCGAGATGGACGGGAATGAGATTCAAAGCATCACTGGCTGGCAGATGACCACGCAGCAGTTCCATAAGATAGAAGCGAAGCTGTTTGCCGATTGCAGCGGGGATAGCGTGCTTGCGCCGCTGACGGGCGCGCCCTACCGTGTTGGCCGCGAAGGAAGGGCGGAGTTTGGCGAGAGCATCGCGCCCGAGACGGCGGACAAAAAGACAATGGGCATGAGCTGTATGATCCAGGCGCGGGAAACGGAGCGGACCGGGGCGTTCATCCCGCCACAGTGGGCAAACAGGTACACGAAGGATGACCTGCCCCACCGCCGGCCGAACTTGCAAAGTCACGGCGAGAATTTCTGGTATTTGGAGCTGGGCGGCGAAGGGGACAGCATCGCCGATACGGAAACCGTGCGCGATGCGCTGTACCGCACGGCGCTCGGCATTTGGGATTACCTGAAAAACGACCCCGCGCAAAAGGAGAAAAACGCCAACTGGCATCTGGACTGGATGGGCATGCTGCCCGGCAAGCGGGAAAGCCGCCGCTACGAGGGCGATTACATCATGACGCAGAACGATGTGCGCGCGGAGGGTCGGTTTGACGACCTGATCGCGTACGGCGGCTGGGCGATGGATGATCACCACCCGGGCGGGTTTTCCACGTGCGAAAAGCCGACCATCTTCCACCCCGCGCCGTCGCCGTACGGCATTCCGTACAGGTGCCTGTATTCCCGCACGGTGGAAAACCTGATGTTTGCCGGGCGCAACATCAGCGTGACGCACAGCGCGATGAGTTCCACCCGCGTGATGGCCACCTGTGCGCTGCTGGGGCAGGCTGCGGGTACTGCCGCGGCCATCGCGATCCGGGAAGGAATTACCCCGCGCGGGGTGTACCAGGCAAAAGTTCCACAGCTGAAACAGCAGCTGATGGAGGACGACTGCTACCTGCCGTTTGGCCGGCGCGGTGTGAGCGCGCTCACGGCAAATTGTGCCATCGAAAGCGAAGCGCCCGGCGCGGAGGCGCTGCGCAGCGGGCTGGACCGGCCCATCGGCGGTGAAGATAACGGTTGGCGTACGCCCGTCGGCGCGGGGGTTTGCTACCGTTTTGCAGGTCCGTCGCGCGTTTCATCGGTGCGCATCGTGTTTGACAGTGACCTGAACCGCGAAACCCTGCCCGCGTCCGAAGCGAAGCTGAACCGCCCGATGATTCACAACCGTCCGCTGGATTGGCCGGATTCTTACGTGCCGCAAACGCTGGTGAAGGCATACCGCATTGAGGCCGAGCTGCCGGACGGCAGCGTGCGCGTGCTGGCGGAAGAAACAAACAACTACCAGCGCCTGCGCCGTCATACGGCGGATGTGGAGGCAGTGGCGATCCGGTTTGTGCCGCTTACAACCTGGGGTGCGGAGGACTGCCACCTGTTCGCGCTGGATGTGGAGTAGGGGGCACGGTATGCATCAGTTGACAAGCCGCGAACGCCTTCTTCGCACATTTGCCGGGCAGGATACGGACCGCACGCCCATCTGGCTGCTATGCCGATGTGTGGAACATTGAAGGCTATGCGCCGATTGTGCGGCGCGTCGACGCGGGAGATGTGGACAGCTTTGACCGGCGCAGCGTGGACAGCGGGTTTTGCTACAACGCGAACCCGGAGATTCAGCGGGTAACGGTGGGGGACAGGACGGAAATCCGCGCGCCGGGGCTGTCGCTCACCAAAGAAGTCATTAAGGAAAGCGCCGACACGCGGGTCAAGTTTTCATTGAAGATCCGGAGGATTTGAAGCGCATTCTATCGGTGCCGTATGTACCGCCGCGCCCGCCGCTGGAACCGCTTCAGACAGAGCGAAGAGAGTTCGGCGACAAGGGCCTGTTCATGCTGGATTTGGGCGATCCGTTGGCACCGCTCTACCACCTGATGAGCGCACAGACTTCTCCATGGCGACAGCCACCGACTATGATTCGCTGCTTGACTTCCTGGATGCGATGGAGGAGCGCGTGCTGGCGCTGTACCGCTACTTCCTGGAAGCGGAGGCAGCCGACTGCTATTTCATTGTGGGGTGCGAGTTTGCGGGGCCGCCGCTCGTACGGCAAGCTTTCGATCGTGCACTACCATGGGAATCTTTCGCGCATTCTATCCGGCATGCGGGCGATCGGCATGGATGGCCTGCACACGGTGGAAGCGCCGCCCATCGGGGATTGCCCGATGACGCTGGCGCGCCGGGCACTGCCGGAAACCGTTCTGATCGGAAATGTGCAGTATGACGATCTGACCCGCCTTGCGCCGGAAGAAATCGAAGCGCAGGTGCGCGATGTAATCCGGGATGCGGGGGACAGCCGGTTCATCCTGTCGCCCACGGCGGGGCGGTATGAAACGCGGCTGCCTGCATGCGCGGTGGAGAACTACCTGCGCTTCATCGATGCCGGTCTGCGGTATGGGAAAAGGTAGACAAACCGAATGCGCCGCCTGTTTTTATGGAAAGTAGGCGGCGCTATTTTTGTGCGACAATGATCGTCGTGTTCCCTTCGCGCCAAATGAGCTGCACAGGAGCAAACCCTGCTTCCGCCAGCAGCCGGAGCTGGTTATCGATGGTGCACGGCGTGTCATAGTGGTAGAACGCGTCATCCGGTATGCTAAGTTCCCGCCGTATCCGCCGGTTTTCGGCAAGTAGAAAGTCCTCTTCCGCCTGGGCTAAAACCATGTAATCACATTCGATATAGACGCCGCCGGGTTTCAGCGCGTCGCATACTCTCCTGTATAGTTCAAGCTTTGTAGCATGCGTAAAGTGGTGCAGGGTTTGAAACGAAACGGCGGCATCGAAAGCCGATTTGCCAAAATCGCAGTCAAAATAGCTGCCGTGGATCAGCCGCATATTCTTGCCGGGATGCTTTTCCCGCAGCTTATCCAGCATGGATTTTGTCAGGTCAATCCCCGTAACCGCGATATCCGGCTTGCACCTGAAGATTTCATCCAGTTCAAGCCCTGTGCCGCACCCCAGATCCAGCAAAACAGCGGCATCATCCGGCAGCAGCGCCGCCATTCTTTGGTAACCTTCCTTGCACCCGGTCACGTTTGCCAGCATGTGCGCATCGTACCCATCCACGCGGGCGGTGAAGAAATCATCCATCTTTTCCATATTATTCATAACCAAATGGCGGCGCGGCAACAAAGCCGCGCCGCAAATATCTTTATTTTGCCTATGCTTCCATGCTCCTGAGAAAAAGCCCTTCCAGCAGCGGTTCCAGCGCGGCCATCGCCGCCTGTTCGTCTTCGCCGTCCGCCACCAGGGCCATCTCTCCGCCGGTGGGTACACCCAGCGACAGCACGCCCATCATCGATTTGACGTTGACGGTCTTTCCGCCCTGTTCAATCAGGATGCGTGAAGCATACCTGCACGCCTCCTGCACCAACAGCGCGGCCGGGCGTGACTGCAGGCGCTCCTGCCCCGTGAGCTGAAGCTCCTTTCGGATCATCATCCTTCCTCCCCTCTTCTTGTTGTGTTTGTTTGATCAGGTTCCGTAAGCGTGGCGGCAAGCGCCTCAATGCGCCGCAGCCGGTGATATACGCCGGATTTACCCACCGGGGGATCGAGCGCAGCGCCCAACTCCTCCAGCGAAGCATCCGGATAGCGTTTCCTTTCCAGGGCGATCTCGTGCAGCACCTGAGGCAATGAAGAAAGCCCGATCGCCCCCTCGATGCGCGCGATGGCGGCCAGCTGCCTGTCCGATGCATCCAGCATCTTGGTGATGTTCGCCTGATCGCAGTTTGCGGCGCGGTTGGCGCGGTTTCTGGCATCGCGCAGGATGCGGATGTTTTCCAATTCCAGGATCGCGCCGTGCGCCCCCAGCATCGACAGCGCGTGCATGATAGCATCGCCATCCTTCATGTACACGACGTGCGCGCCCTTGCGCTCGGTAACGCCCGCGCCCATCCCGTCGGCGGCCAGGAAACCGGCCAGCGCGCGCGCATCCCCGGGATCGCGGAGTACAAATTCCAGCAGATACCCGCGGGCCGGGTCGATAATTGTGCCGCAGCCCAGGAATACCCCGCGCAGGAACGCCGCCCTGCAACACTTGCGCGCCCGGCAGTGCTTTGGAATGTTCCGGCGCGGCGGCTCAAGCTCCAGCGTTGCCAGCACCATCTGCGCATCTTCGCCGTTCAGTCGGATTTCATAGCTGCGGCGTCCGCCCAGCTGGCTGATTTGCTTGATCCGCATTTCCGGCGTGATGCGGAAATCCTGCCGCAGCATCTGTGTCATGCGGCGCACAGTACCCGGGTGATCCGACTGCACCGTCAGGCGGAAAGCGCCGCCCGACAAAAGAGACACCGTTCCGCAGGAAAGGGCGAAGCCAGTCCATTCTGCCAGGCGGCAACACGGTTTGGCTGGCGCGTCCATCCGCGCCAGCGCATCCCGCACCTTTGCCGCGAAGCTCTTCATAGGTGCCTCCAGTTCTCCTTTTCGTACTCAATATCCCGGTGCTGTACCGATGCCAGGTACCCGTTTTGCCGCAGCTTTTCGCCCAGCGCCTCGGATATGGCGACGGAGCGGTGCGCCCCGCCCGTGCACCCGATGGCGATAACCAGCCGCCGCTTGCCTTCCGCCTGATAGCCCGGCATCAGGAACAGCAGTAGGTCCATTGTCTTTTCCAGGAATGTTTTTGTCACCGGCGCGCCCAGAACGTATTCCTTGACGCCGGCCTGAAGCCCGGTTTGGAATCGGATATCATCAATGTAGAAAGGGTTCGGCAGAAAGCGCACATCCAGCACCAGATCGGCGTCGCGCGGAATGCCCCGCTTGAACCCGAACGATACCAGATCCGCGCGGATCGCCTGCAAATCCTCTTCACCCTCTAAATGCAGCACCTCGGATAGCTTTTCGCGCAGGCCTTTGGTACGCAGCCCCGTGGTTTCCACCACGATATCAGCCATTTCGCGCAGCGGCTGCAGGCGCTCCCTTTCCATGGCGATGGCGCGCGGCAGGTCGCCCGCCTGTTCCATCAGGGGATGTTCGCGCCGCGTTTCCTTGAAGCGGTTGAGCAGCGTATCATCGGATGCCTCCAGGAACAGCACGCGGATGGATACGCCGGTGGAGCGCTCCGCCGTGATCATGTTGGTCACAACGTGCGCATCAAACATATCGCCGCTGCGGATATCCACGGCCAGCACCACCGTGCGGGTGGTAGGCGCGGTTTCCTGCCATAAATCGATAAACCGCAGCACCATCGCGGGGGGAAGGTTGTCCACATACGGGCAGCCCATGTCTTCCAGATAGCGCAGCGATGTGGTTTTGCCAGCGCCGGAAAGGCCAGTCAGCAGGATGAATTGCATCCGATTATCCGCACCTCCGCTTCGAGTGCAACGCCAAATTCCGCCTCCACGCGCGATCTGACCAGCGCGGACAGATCAAGAAAGTCCTGCGCGGTCGCGCCGCCGATGTTGATCAGGAACCCGGCATGCTTTTGTGAAACCTGAGCGCCGCCGACAGTGGTGCCTTTCAGCCCCGCCTGTTCGATCAGTGCGCCCGCAAAATGCCCCTGTGGGCGCTTGAAAAAGCTGCCTGCGCTGGGGTAGGTGAGCGGCTGCTTTTCCCGGCGCTTTGCCGCGAGCTCACGCATGGCGCGGCCGATTTCGGCGGGATCACCGGGCATGAGCGACAGCGATACCGCGGTCGCGACAAGCCCTTGCTTTGAAAGCGCGCTTTGCCGGTAGCCGAACGCCATTTGGGATGCATCCAGCGTATGGGAAACCCCGGCCTTGTCCACCGCGATAACCTGCTGCACCACCTGTGACATCTCGCTGCCGTACGCGCCCGCGTTCATGCAGGTGGCGCCGCCCAGCGCGCCCGGGATGCCGGAAAGCGCCTCTAGCCCCGAAAGCCCCGCCGCCTGCGCCGCCTGTGCGGCCCGCGAAAGCGACAGGCCCGCGCCCGCGCGCAGCGTGTTTCCGTCGATTTCTATATCCGCCATCGCGGAACCCACGGCCAGCACCAGCCCTTTGATGCCGCCATCCAGCACCAGCGTGTTGGAACCGTTGCCAATCACAGTTACAGGAACATTTTCTTCGCCCGAAAGCGCAAGGCACGCGGCCACGTCGGCCTCCCCGCGCGCATCCACAAGCAACTCCGCCGGGCCGCCGACTTTCAGCGTCGTCCTCTCTTTCATCAGCGCCCCGCGCTGCACAGGAATAGCAAGGGCTGAAAGCCTTTCAAACAGCCGGTCGGTCATGTGCACACCTCTCTATCCTTATTCTAACCCACCGGGCATGCTTCCGTCAAACGCATTTGCAAAGCGCAGCATCTGTGCTTCCATTGCGGCAAGAAGCGGCGCGCTCTCCGCTGAAACAGCTTCCGCAGCGCTTCCGGCGGGCAGCAGCCCGTATTCCCACAGCGCATCCTGCGCGGCGGCGGAAAGCAAGTGCCGGATGAACGCTTCCGCCAGATCATCCCGCCCGGTATCCATATCAAAAATGCCGGCCATCAGCAGTTGACCAGTAGTATTGCCATATGGCTCCGCCGTAAACGGAAAACCTTTCCCGGCTGCTTCCAATGCGGAGAGCTTGCGCGCCTCGCGGATGCTGGCAATCAGGCTGTGGGCCTTTTGTGACAGGAAATCCTGGTATTCCGCCTGAGAGAGCATAACAAGCTCCGCGCTGTCCGGCTTTGCTGGGTTGATAAGCTTCACCGGCCCGCCAAACGCCAGCGGCGCGGCGTATGCTTGGCCCAGATAATCGCCGGTTTTCGCAATCGCTTCTTTTATTGGCAGATTGCCGGGCAGCGGCGACAGCACACCCCGCGGGTCCTGAACCGTGCCCGCGGCGAAGATCAGCACATCCGGCGCAACAGCGCCTTCCTGCGTCCAATCGCCCGGCTGCGCCCGGCGGATCACCACGCGCACGTTCCGGTTTGCCTTTTCAAACGCCGCCGTCTGTTTGCTCAGCCATTGCATCGCAGAACCGGTGAAATCCTCCGCCAGCCAGCAGCGCAGGATGCTCACCGCGGGCTTTGCCGGCCCTAAGTCTTCCCCTGGCGTCAGCAACGGGCCTACCGTTACCGGCAGATTCCACAACAAAAAAACGGCTGCCAACGCCGCCAGGGCCGTTCTCAGCCGTTTGATCCACACGCGCATCGTATCCCTCCTCCTTTCACCTTATGATGAAAAGGAAGGGGGTATGTAGGAAAAGCGGCTAACGCAGCGCCGCCGCCCCCGTTGTCAGTTCGCCCATCAGTTGGATCAGGGTTGCCTGTGGGGCGTCTATGCTGCGCGCAGCGGATAGCAGGGATTCGCATTCGACAATAGCGCTCAGCGCCGATTCCAGCAGATCGGGGGGAATTAGGGATGCTTCACCGATGCGCGTGGATAGCTCGTTCATTCTTTTTACGCTATACAAGCTTTGCGCAATCTCCGTCAACAGGCGGCGCGTGGTGCTGCCACCGGTGCGCGTAAGCTGCAAAACCGCCTTTTGCGCACTGGTGATATCCTGCTGGACGCTGGTGATCATGGCGCTGTCCAGCTTGTTACTTTTTGAAATGGCCGGGCGGAACAGAAAAAACAGCACGATGGAAAGGAACGCAAGCGCGGCGCAAGCGAAAATGAGCGCGCGAATGGTCTTTCGCATGGTCCGCATTGAGGGTTCGCGCTTAAACGAGTACATAGGCCCACCTCCAAACAAACGCAGTATATCACTTGGCGAACAAACGTGCAAATTGGGCCCTATATTCCCGTCAAAAATAAGTTGACAGAAATTGACAAACTGTCTTATCCGTACTAATATGGTATTATGGTAAACTGTCGTTCAGTTTAGCGCAGCGAAAGGAGTGATCGTGCATGGAGAATATTTTTGCGTCTGGGCAAAAGCATAGCAAGTTTCAGTGGGATGGGCTTGGCGACATCAAAGCCGGGCGCGGGCAGCTTGGCGAGGAGATGCCCGTGTTGGTATACCGGCTGATGCAATATACCATGATGGATGTGCTGAGCCATGCGCTTGGCGAGGACAAAGCAAACGACTACTTCCGCGCTGCCGGTTTTTTGGCGGGCAGCGAGCTGGCAAAAAACGCGCTGGACCTGACCGGGGAGTTTAGCGCCTTTGTGGCGCAGCTGCAAAAGGCACTGAAGGATCTGAAGATCGGCATCCTGCGCATGGAGGCGTTTGATCCCGATACCGGCAACATCGTGCTGACCGTGGGAGAGGATTTGGATTGCAGCGGCCTGCCCGTAACGAATGAAAACGTATGCGTATACGATGAGGGTTTTATCGCTGGCATTTTGCAGGCGTATACCGGCAAAGAGTACGACGTGCGCGAGGTGGATTGCTGGGCCAACGGGGACCGCGTGTGCCGCTTCCACGCGGATGCGAGAGACTAGAGCGGTGCCTTTTATAGAAAGCAGGGACGCCCGATGGATAGGACGGCCGATATACTGTTCCAGTATTTGAAAGATGCGCTGTACAGCCCTCAAGTGGCCGTGTTGGATCTGGAAAGCCTGCCGGAGGACTTCAAAAAGCTGGGCCAGGGTTTACAGTGCTTTATCCGAATGGTGAATGAGGCGCGCGATTTTGCGCGGGCGCTTGGCAGCGGCAACCTTTCGGTGCCGCCGCCTGCCCCGCTCAACGAGTTTGCAGCCCCTCTTAAAGGGCTGCACGCCAGTCTTCGCCACCTGACGTGGCAGTCGCAGCAGGTGGCCCTTGGCGATTACAGCCAGCGCGTGGATTTCATGGGGGATTTCTCCGTTGCGTTCAACGCGATGATCGTGCAGCTGGAAGAGCGGCAGAACGCGCTGGTGGAAGAAATAGAGCGCGGGCGGGAAAAGGCCCAGGCGCTGGAACAGAGCAACAACCTGTTTGAGGCGCTTACGGAGAAAATCGCGCAATACATCGTAGTGGATGATGCGATGACCGGCGACCGCCTTTTTTTGAATGGCGCCGCGCGGGAGGTCATGGCAAGGGATGCGGAAAGCTGCGCTGTTTGGCGGGAATGGCTTACAGATCAAGGGGAAAGCATGCGGCTGATCGACGATGCACGGATGACGGAAGTTGAGCTGGTATTTCACGGGGAGTCGCATATATGCTCCGTGGCCGCCTACCCTACCCGCTGGTGGGGGCGCCGGGCGGTTGCGTATGTCATTGCGGATGTGAGCCGCGAAAAGCGCCGGCAGCAGGAGCTGGAAATAGCGGCGAATATAGATCCACTGACCGGCCTTTTCAGCCGCCGTTATGGCATGCGGCTGCTGCGCGAGTGGCTGAAGCGGGGCAAGGCGTTCTGCCTGTGCTTTACAGACCTGGATAATCTGAAGTTTGTGAACGATCAGTACGGGCACGCGGAGGGGGATCGCTACATCATTGACGCGGCGTCGCTGCTGGATTCCTTTGGGGATGACGCGGTGGCCGCGCGCCTGGGCGGGGATGAGATGATGGTGCTGGCGGAAGGCTGGAGCGAGGCGCATGCAGCCGCGTGCATGCAGGAAGTAAGCGAGGCGCTGTCCGCGGCGGATGGCCCCGAGTATACCCGCAGCATCAGCTTTGGGGTAGTGGAAGTTGCCGCGAATGACCCGCGCAGCCAGGGCGAGCTTCTCAGCATTGCGGATGAAAGAATGTACCGCAACAAGCGGGAGCGCAAGCAGCAAAGGCAAGGGTAGATCAAATACACCCATCGGGTAACCTGGAGGAGAGCATTGGACAGGGACATGACGCGCGGCAGCATTGCGCGCACGCTGGTACTTTTCTCCATTCCGCTGGTGCTCAGCGGCCTTCTGCAACAACTGTATAGCTGGGCGGACGCGCTGATTGTAGGCAACTTTGTAGGCGAGGGTTCGCTTGCCGCCATCGGCGCAACAGGCACCGTGACAGGTGTCTTTTTGTCGGTGGTGCTTGGGTTTTCCACCGGCGTATCCATTGTGGTATCCCAGGCATACGGCGCGGGTGAAAAGGATGTCATCTCCCGCGTGACGGGCGCTTTTGCGCTGCTGCTGACAGGGGCATCCGTGCTGTTGGCTGTGCTTGGCATTGCGCTGGCAGGGCCGCTGCTGCGGCTCCTCCGCACGCCGTCCGATATCTTTGACCTTTCGCGTACATACCTTTGCATCGTGTTTGCCGGCCTGCCAGCGCTTGCAATATACAATATTTACAGCGCGGCCCTGCGCGGCGTGGGGGATAGCCGCACCCCGCTGATGGCGATCGCCATCTCCGCCGTGTCGAACGTGTTGATGGATCTGCTGCTGGTGGCGGTGATCCCGATGGGCGTTGCGGGCGCAGCCATCGCAACCGCGCTTTCGCAGTGGGCGATGGCGGCGTTTCTCATCTGGTATGCGCCCCGAAAGCATCCGCTGCTGCGGTATAAAATTAGAAAAGATTTATTTGACAGGGCAGTGCTTTCCCGGGGGTTTTCGCTGGGCGTACCCACTACGTTTCAGTCGGCCATCCGTTCTGTGGGCGGGCTGCTGCTGCAAAATGTGATGAACGGTTTCGGTTCCACAACGGTTGCCGCTATTACCACGGCATACCGCATCGATTCGCTGATCCTGCTGCCGGTGGTGAACGCGGGCGCGGGCGTATCCACATTGGTGGCGCAGAACAAGGGCGCCGGCGACCTTTCGCGGGCGCACAAGGGTCTTAAGGCGGGCGCGCTGATCGCGCTGGTCTCGTCGCTGGTCACCACGGCGGTTGTGGTGCTGCTGGGCGGCACATTGCTGCGCCTGTTCGGCATTACGGAAGAGGCGGTGCGCATCGGCCGCGATTTCCTATTTTTCTGCGCAGTATTTTATCCGATATTCGGCGTGCAGCAGGCGTTCCTGGGGTTCCTGCAGGGCATGGGCGATGTGAAGTTTGCGGCGTTTGCCTCGATATCCAGCCTTGCGGTGCGCGTGCTGCTTTCCTATCTGTTCGCGGATACTTTCGGCAACCGCATCATCGCTTATGCCGAGATGGTTTCCTGGGTGTACTGCCTGCTGATTTGCATCGCCAGATACATCGTTTGGCGGCGGCAATTCCAAGTTCAAAAGTGATATTCTTTCATCCCGCGTCATACTGTGACTTGAACGGAGGTGGCGGGGATTGGAGACAAAACAGCGGACGGAGTCCTTTGACCTATACAGGGATATAGCCGACCGCACAGACGGTGAAATTTACATTGGCGTGGTGGGCCCCGTTCGCACGGGGAAATCCACCTTCATCACCCGGTTCATGGAGCAGATGGTGCTGCCGCTGCTGGACAACGCGCACCGGCGCGCCCGCGCGGTGGACGCGCTTCCGGTGTCCGGCTCGGGCAGAACGATCATGACCACGCAGCCCAAGTTCGTGCCGGATGCCGCGGCGGAGGTCATGGTTGGCGACACGCCTGCGCAGGTCAGGCTGATCGACTGCGTCGGCTATCTCGTCAAGGGTGTGCTGGGCACGCAGGAAAACGATGTGCCCCGCATGGTGCATACCCCTTGGTTCGAGGAGGACATCCCCTTTGAGGAAGCGGCCGAGATCGGCACGCAAAAGGTCATCAACGACCACAGCACCCTGGGCCTAGTGGTGACGACTGATGGCAGCATCACCGACATCCCGCGCTCCGCGTACGCGGAAGCTGAGGAGCGCGTGGTGAAGGAACTGACGCAGCTGGGCAAGCCGTTTGCGGTGGTGCTCAACAGCGCGACGCCGCAGGCAGCTGATACGCAGCGCCTTCGCGCGGCGCTGGAAGAAAAGTACGACGCGCCGGTTATCGCGCTGGATGCCAAGACCATGGAGTCGCCGGAGATCAACGCCCTGCTGGAGCAGATGCTGATGGCGTTCCCGCTGCGCGAGGTGCGCATTGAGCTGCCCGCGTGGGTGCAGGCGCTGGATGGCGATCATTGGCTGCTGAACTCCCTGTTTGAAAACATGCGCGCCGTGGCGGATAAGAGCCTGCGCATGCGCGATGACAAGGTGTTCGCGGAAACATTTGCCGCGTCCGAGTATGCCGATCCGATCCAGCGGGGCGATTCATCCCTTTCGGATGGGCAGCTGGGGCTTGTGCTGCCGCTGAAGGAGGGCCTGTTCAACAGGATTCTGGGCGAAGAGGCCGGCACGGAGATTCACGGCGACGCGCACCTGCTGTCGCTGCTCAAGGAGCTGGTTGCGGCCAAGACGGAATACGACCGCGTGGCCGACGCGCTGGAATCCGTGCGGGAAACCGGCTACGGGCTGGTAACGCCCACGCTGTCCGATTTGACACTGCAAGACCCCGAGATCGTTCGCCAGGGCAACCGCTTCGGCGTTAGGCTGAAGGCGAGCGCATCGTCGCTGCACATGATCAAGACTGACCTTACGACGGAAGTGACCCCGGTGGTCGGAAGCGAACAGCAGAGCGAGGAGTTCGTGCGCTACCTGCTCAGCGAGTTTGAGAACGATCCGCAGCGCATCTGGAACACCAACTTCTTCGGCAAATCGCTGCACGAGATGGTGCGCGAGGGGCTGAACAACAAGCTGTCCCAGATGCCGGGGGATACGCAGGAAAAGGTGCAGGAGATGCTGACCAAGATCGTCAACGAGGGCGGCGGCGGGATGATCTGCATTTTGCTGTAACGGCATCATGTGCCGGAAACGAGGAAACGAGCCTGCGGCAGCGGGGCTCGTTTTTTTATCGTCATTCAACCCGAAAACTGGCCAATGTGAGCGAGGGATTTTTTCGTCCGATAAGAATCCGGAAGGATGCGTAGCAGGCCGCTGCGCTAAGCGCCTGGCCCACGGCCAGGCCGAGGGTGAGCAAACCGCAGATTTGCCACCCGAAGCCCGGCACCCGCCGAAGGCGAAGTGTCGGGGCGCACAGACTGGAAGGCGCCGCAGCGGGACGGAAAAAGATCCGCTCACATTGGCCAGTTTTCGGGTTGAATGACTATACTACCGGAATGATTGGACAATCCGGGGTAAATGCGGTAAAATAAGTGCAATGTGTAGGAAGAGGTGACCTCATGCCCGCTTCGATCATCTGGAACCGAAAACCGCTGCCGTCAAGGCGCTTTGCGCCGTTGCCGCTCACCGCGGTGCGTCCGAGGGGCGCGCTGCTTCAGGCGGTAAAGGCTGCGCCGCAGCATACCCTGGATGATCGGTGGACGCGCGCCTTCTTGCTGGGCGATAAGCCCTTGCTGCTTCAAACTGAACAGGAAATGGAGCAAGTTCTCCTTTCCGATACGCCGTCGGATGCCGCCGTACTGCGCGCGCTTCGGCGTTATTACGGCGCGAAAACCGATGCGCGCATTCCCCGTTACCTGCTGGGGCAGGCGAAGGCGCTGCGCGACCGGCTTACCGCCGGGGAGAGGCTGCCCGCCTGGCAGGCGGCCGACCTTTCCGACTGGACAAGCGTGCTTTTGTGGTTATACAACCTGACCGGCCAAAAAGCCCCGCTGGAGCTGTGCTTTCTATTGAAAGCGCAGGCGCCGGACTGGATGAGCACGTTGCACACGCTGCCCGGAATGTCCGTCAAAGCCGCGCCCGACAAGGAAACGGACGCGTATTGGCGCGTGGATGGCCGCACGCTTGCATCCGCCCTGAAGACCCCAGCGCTGCAGGCGCTGTTTGAGGGTGGGCTCAAGAATGAAACCGCTTTTTCCGTCGCGTGGGAAAAGCTGATGCGCTACCATGGCGCGGCGCATGGGCTGTTTAACGCAGACCCGCTTCTGGCGGGGGCAAACCCGTCGCGCGGGGTGGAGCCGGAGACGGTATCCGCGATGATAGAGTCTCTGCTTACGCTGTGCTGGGCAGGGGAAGAACTGCTTCCCTTTGATGTGCTGGATGCCGTTCGCTGCGGCGTTCTGCCCGTCGCGCGCGGCTTCCACGCGGCAAACCAGATCACTTCCTCAACAGGGGAGGCGGCGGGCGGAATTGCCCAGGTTGCGCAGGGGCTGTGGATGGCGGCGCAGGATGGCGGCCTGCTGTGCGCGCAGTACGCGCCGTGCGAGGTGCGCTGGCGCGTGGCGGGGCAGGCAATCCGCCTGGCGGTGGATACCGCGTATCCTTATGCCGAAACCGTGCAAATTACATTTGATCAAATCAAAGAAGCGGCGGAGTTCCCGCTGTATCTGCGCATCCCCGCCTGGGCGGAAGGCGCGTCTGTTTCCGTTTGCGGCGGGGAAGCGATTCCTGCCGCGCCCGGCTTCTTCCCGATTGCTAGAACTTGGCGGCAGGGGGATACGGTCTTGCTTACGCTGCCCATGCCTGTGCGCGCCGCGCGGTTGTATCACCAGTCCGTCGCGGTATACCGCGGCCCGGTGGCGTATACGCTGCAGGTGGCGGCTGGCGCGCCGTGGAACTGGGCGCTTCTGCCGGAGCGCGGTTTCAAGCCGGGGAATGAAAACGGCCTGCCCGTCGTGCACGCGTATGCCGCGCCGGTGCCCGGATGGGCCGCCCGGGATGGGCGGCCGCAGCCACCGCCGATTGCGCCGTATGTTTCGCATGAAACCATCGAAAAAATTGTGCTGCATCCCTATGGCAAAACGGCGCTTCGCATTGCGCAGTTTCCTTGCGGGGAGTGCGATTCATGACAACCGCTGTGCTTTGGCATACTAGCAGGTACGCTAGCAGTCCGCGAAGTCTAAACCGCCGGGTATGGCGCGGAGATTTTTTCGCCCGGCAAGAAGCCAGCGCATGACGTAGCGCGCTACGTCATGCGGAGAGTGCCGCCGCCGGGCGGAAAAAGATCAAGCTATACACGATGGATTAGGCTTCGTGGACTACTGGGCAAACAAAGCAGGGATTTCTGGCGAAATCCCATTATGGCGCAATACCTTGCGAATTTGCGCCGCGGGTGAGAGGGGAGGCTGCGATATGAGGGATGTTCTGCTGGTGGTGGGTGCGGAGGTGCCTTCGGGCCGCGCGGTTGCGCTGAAGCTGCGCATGGAACACTATTGCTGCAAGTTGATCAGCTCCGACGCAAGCCTTTCGCAGATTGCCGAGCAGTCCGCCGCCGGGATTATCCTGGCGGGGGAAGAATCGGAAGGCGCGATGCCGCCCGATCCCGGCGTGATGTCGCTGGGCATGCCGGTGCTGGCGCTGGGTTCTTCCGCGCGCACGCTGCTGTCAAGTCTTGGCAACAAAACCGAAAAGGCGCCTTTTGTACAGGCCGTGGCGCCCGTGGCGTACCAAAGCACGCCGCTGTTCCAGGATGTGGAGGCGGGTGAGCGCTGGATCGGCCGCGCGGAAATGTATCAGCTGCCGGAGACATATCAGGTCATCGCGGACGGCGCGGGCTATCCGCTTGCGTTTGCAAACCACGAAAAAGGCCACTACTTGCTGCAATTCCAGATAGAACGCAACGACCCGGACGGGATGGCGATGCTGCTATCCTTTGCCGATGCCGTGTGCGGCTGCACGCCGTGGTGGACGGTTGACAACATGATCGGCGAGGCCGAAAAATCAATCCGCCAGGCTGTGGGGGAGAGCGAGGCCGTGTGCGCGCTGTCCGGCGGGCTGGATTCGACGGTGGCGGCGCTGCTGGCAAAGCGCGCGCTGGGCGGGCGCGTACGGTGCGTGTTTGTGGATACCGGCCTGCTGCGCCAGGGTGAGGCGGATGAATCGCAGCGGCGGTTCAATGTGGATCTTCGGCTGGAATGCGCCAGGGTTGACGCGTCTGCGACGGTGTTCGCGGCGCTGGCGGGCCTGACGGACGCCGGCGACAAATGGCGCGTGATCGACAGGGAGATCAAGCGTGCCATTCTTGTCAAAGCGCAGGAAACCCCGGGCGCGAAGGCGCTGATTCGGGGCACAAACTATGTGGATGTGCTGGGCGAAGGGGATGGCGTGGAGGAAGCGCCGGACGGCGTGTTTGCCTGCGTGGTGGAGCCGCTTCGCGAGCTGTTCAAGGAAGAAATCAAAAGCATCGGCGAGAGCCTTCAACTGTCCCCCGCGGTTTTGGGGCGGCAGCCGTTCCCCGGCGTGGGACTTGCCGCGCGCATTGAGGGGGAAGTAACCGAAAACCGCCTGAACCTGCTCCGCCAGGCGGACGCGATCTTTTGCGATCTGCTCCGGGATGCGGGGCTGGACAAGCGGCTTTCCAGGTTCTTTGTGATGCTCAGCCGGGTGAACGGGCAGGATGCGATCCTGCTGCGCGCGATGCAGGGCGCGGAACCTGCGATGAACGTTGCCAGGCTTCCGTACGATATGCTGGAGCGCGCGGTGGAACGCCTGCGCCAGATGAACGGCGTGCAGCGCGTGTACTACGATATGACCCCTGGCTTTGCGGAATGGGCAAACCCGTTAGCCAAAGAAGTTGAGCAAGGCGCCGACGGCGCTTAGCAGCATAAGCCCGACAAGCACCAGCGCGATCACGCGCACAACCGTCTGTTTTTTGTTTGCCCGTTTCTTTCCATTATTAGCCACTTGGAAACCCTCCTTGTGTGAAAACGCAATTACTATATCACACAAAGCAGGACATTGCAACGGAGTTGAACCATGCGCACCGATTCGGACTATTCGGCACCGGACCCCTTCATAGACACAGAAACCCCTGCGGATTTGACCGATCTGCCGACCGACCCGCAGACCCCCGAGGACAGGCTTAGCCGCGATGAAACCGAGCTGTACACCAACCGTGAACTCAGCTGGCTGATGTTCAACCGCAGGGTGCTCAGCGAAGCGGCCAGCCTGGATAATCCACCCCTTGAAAGGCTGCGCTTCCTTTCGATTACCGCTTCCAATTTAGATGAATTTTTCATGGTGCGCTTTGCTGCGCTGCGCGCGCGCGTTTTGATCGGGGACACGGAAAAAGACTATTCCGGCCAAACCCCGGTGGAACAGATGCGCCTGATTGCAGAAGACGCGCGCCTTTTGATGGATGCGCAAATGGAAATATACCATTCGCACATCAGAACCGTTCTTGCCGAGCTTGGCCTTGCGCCGGTGGCAATGGCGCAGGCCACGGAGCCGCAGCGCCGCTGGGCGGAAAGCGCATTCAAGAAAGAAATACAGCCCAAACTGCCGCCCGTGCAGCATCACCGGAAGCTGCCCCCTGTCCCCCAGGATAAGGCGGTGCACCTGTGCATGCAGCTGGAAGAGACAAAGGGAAAAGATAAATCCGCAAAGGTGTCGTCGTACCTTGCAACGGTGATGTTGCCCGCCGCAATTCAGCGCGTATGGAAACTGCCCCGCGCGCTGGGCGGCGGCATTTTGCTGCTGGAAAACATCGTGCAGGCCTTTGCCGGGCAGCTGTGCCCCGGTGCGCGCGTGGTTGCCGCTTGGCCGTTCCGCGTGACGCGCGATCAGGATTTTACCGTTCCCCCGAACGTGACGCAGGACCTGGTTGGCGAAACCAAGAAATCGCTGCAGCAGCGCAAAACGGGCGATATTGTGCGCCTGGAGGTGGATGCCGATGCGCCGGACGCGTTCATTCACACATTGCGGGATGCGCTGCGCGTGCCCGATGAGTGGGTATATCGCCTGGCCGGGCCGCTGAACCTGACATTCCTTGCGAAGGAACTGTGCACTGCCGACACCCCCGCGGAGCTGAAATATACGCCGCGCCAGGGCCGCATCCCGCGGGAACTGGAAGAGGGCATGTCCGTGATGGATACGCTATTGCGCCGCGACATCTTCCTGCACCACCCCTATGACAGCTTTGATGTGGTGCTGCGCTTCATCCGTGAGGCGGCGTCAGACCCGCGCGTGCTGGCGATCAAGCAGACGCTGTACCGCGTCAGCGGCGATTCGCCGATCATCAAAGCGCTGTGTGACGCGGCGGAGATGGGCAAGCGCGTGACCGTGCTGCTGGAGGTCAAGGCCAGGTTTGATGAGGAGAACAACATCCGTTGGGGCGAACTGCTTGAAAAGTCGGGCTGCACGGTGCTGTACGGGGTGCCGCGCGTCAAAACACATTCCAAGATCACGCTGGTGACCCGCCGCGAGGAAGACGGCCTGCGCCACTATGTGCACCTTGGCACCGGCAACTACAACGATGTCACCGCCAAGGTGTATACGGATATGGGGCTCTTGACCAGCGACCCGCCGATGGGGGAGGATGCGCAGACTTTCTTCAACATGATTACCGGGTTCAGCCGGGAGCCCGCGATGAAGCGGCTTGTTTACGCGCCTAAAATGCTGCGCGAAGAGCTTGCCAGGCTGATTGAAGCTGAGACGGAAGCCGCGCGGGCGGGGCGCCCCAGCGGAATATACGCAAAGATGAACTCGCTGGTGGACCCTGGTCTGATTCACCTGCTGTATGATGCAAGCCGCGCCGGCGTGCCCATCCGCCTGATGATACGCGGGGTTTGCTGCCTGCGCGCGGGCGTGCCGGGCCTTTCGGAAACGATAGAGGTTAAATCGCTGGTGGGGCGTTTTCTGGAACACAGCCGGGCGTTCCGCTTTGAAAACGGCGGGGAGCCGCGCTATTTCCTGTCCAGCGCGGACTGGATGCCCAGGAACTTAGGCCGACGCGTGGAGCTGATGTTCCCGGTGCTGGACCTTAGGGTACAGGGGCGCATACAGCGCGTGTTGGACCTGCAGTGGGAGGACACCGTAAAGGTTTGGATCATGGAAGGGGACGGCCAATACCGCAGGGTGCCGCGCGGTGAGGAAGCGCTGAACGCACAGGAGATGCTCTTTTCAGCGCCGACGTAACCGCTTAATATCTACCAAATCCTGGTAGGTTTTGCCGGACAAAAAAAATCCTTGCGATCTTCTCGGCAAAACCTATCAGGATTTGGTACTACTATGGAAAAAAGAAAGGGGAGCGATTTGATCAAATGGAGGCATTGTTTGGGAACTTCGCGAACATCACATGGCAACAGGTGGTGATGTGGGGGATTGGCGGAGTGCTGATCTATTTGGCCATCGCCAAGGAAATGGAACCGTCACTGCTGCTGCCGATGGGGTTCGGCGCGATTCTCGTCAACCTGCCGATGTCCGGTGCGATCAACCAGCTGGTGAACGGGCAGATGGAGCACGGCATCATCTCGGTGCTGTATGAGGCGACCATCGCAAATGAGCTGCTTCCGCTGCTGCTGTTCATCGGCATCGGCGCGATGATAGACTTTGGCCCCCTGCTGACGAACCCGAAGCTGCTGTTTTTCGGCGCGGCGGCGCAGTTCGGCATCTATTTTACGCTGTGTCTGGCTTCGCTGCTTGGCTTCCCGCTCAAGGATGCGGCGGCGATTTCCATTATCGGCGCGGCGGACGGTCCGACATCCATTTTTGTGGCGGAGTATTTCAAAAGCGAATACATCGGCGCGATTATTGTGGCGGCATATTCATATATGGCATTGGTGCCCATCGTGCAGCCGCCGGTGATCCGTGCGCTGACCACGAAGGAAGAGCGCCTCATCAGGATGCCGTACAACCAGCGCGAGATTCCCAGGCTTGTGCGCATCCTGTTCCCGATCATCGTAACGGTGATCGCGGGGCTTGTCGCGCCGCGCTCCGTGGCGCTTGTCGGTTTCCTGATGTTCGGCAACCTGATCAGGGAATGCGGCGTGCTGCGCGCGCTGTCCGAAACGGCGCAAAACGCGCTTGCGAACCTGATCACGATCCTGCTGGGCATTGTGGTGGCCAGCGGCATGGTGGCGGATAAATTCTTGGCCCCGGAAACGCTGCTGATCATCGGCCTGGGCCTGGTGGCGTTCGTTATGGATACGGCGGGCGGCGTGCTGTTTGCAAAGTTCATCAACCTGTTTGCCAAGAACAAGGTCAACCCCATGATCGGCGCGGCAGGCATTTCGGCGTTTCCGATGTCCTCCCGCGTGATCCACAAGATGGGGCTGAAGGAAGACCCGCAAAACTTCCTGCTGATGCACGCGGCGGGCGCGAACGTGGCGGGACAGATCGCATCGGTTATCGCGGGTGGGCTTGTCATCCGCATGATCGAAGGCATGCTATAGGAGGGCAGTATGCAGCTTAGATTTGATGTGGCGGCTTTGGTAAAAACGCTTCCGGTGATGGGATACGGCATGCTGGGCGGCGTGATTGTGATGGCAATGCTGTGCGGGGCGCTGTATGTGCTGTATAGAATTGGAAAGCGGAAGGAGGCGTGATTTGACACAGCCCGGCGTCGCTTTTGGGTGGCGCCGGGCATTTTTTCGCTTTATAAACCGAACAGGGATTTGCACTTGATGCTTTTTTGTGGTATAATCAATCGGTTTATCACAACCATATTGTCTATACGGGAAAGAGGTTCATGCGCTTGGCTAAGGACTACGCTGCGAAAGACATACAGGTGCTGGAGGGGCTGGACGCGGTGCGGATGCGCCCCGGCATGTACATTGGAACCACCGGCGCCAAGGGGCTGCATCATCTGCTGTGGGAAATCGTGGACAACGCGATGGATGAAGCGATGGGCGGCTTTGCAACGGAGGTGCGCGTAGAGCTTCGGCGCGACGGGACCGCCGCAATCGAGGATAACGGCCGCGGTATGCCCGTGGATATTCACCCCACGCAGGGCGTGCCCGGTGTGGAGCTGATCTTTACCCGCCTGCACGCGGGCGGAAAGTTTAACAACGAAAACTATGCCTATTCCGGCGGCCTGCACGGCGTCGGCGCGTCGGTGGTGAACGCGCTGTCCAAGTGGCTGACCGTGGATTGCTATGTGGATTGGTCGCACTGGCGCATGTCCTTTCACAGCGCATATGACCCGAAAGAGAAAAAAGTGATGGCGGGCGTGCCGGACGGCCCGATTGAGAAGATCGGCAACACGCGCAAGAAGGGCACGCGCGTAACGTTCATGCCGGATGAATCCATCTTTGACGAAGTGACCTTCAACGCCGAAACCGTTGCCCACCGTCTGCGCGAGCTGGCATACCTGAACAAGGGGATCAAGATCACCCTGTTTGATGAGCGCACCAAAGACGCCGAAAAGCGCGAGCGCATGTATCTGTACGAGGGCGGCATTTCCGATTACGTTCAATACCTGAACCAGGAAAAGGGCCCGCTGCATGCGCCGCCGGTACTGCTTTCCGGCAAAAAGGATGATATCATCGTGATGGCCGCGCTGCAGTACACCGACGGCTATACCGAAAATTTCTTTTCATACGTCAACAACATCCCCACGCATGAGGGCGGCACGCACGAGGTGGGGTTCAAATCCGCATACACCAAGGTGTTCAACGATTACGCCCGCCGCGTGGGTGCGCTGAAAGAAAAGGACAACAACCTTTCCGGTGAGGACTACCGCGAAGGGCTGACGTGCGTGCTATCCTGCATGGTCAAGGTGCCGCAGTTTGAGGGGCAGACCAAGGGCCGCCTTGGCAACAGCGAGGTGCGCCCCATCGTGGAGGCGCTGGTGCTGGAGATGCTCGGCGCGTACCTGGAGGATCTGCGCCATCAGGATTTCGGCGCGCTGGTGGTGGAAAAGGCAGTCAAGGCCGCCAAGGTGCGCGAGGCCGCGCGCAAGGCGAAAGAGGTTGCCCGGCAGAAAAACCAGTTGGAGGCCGCTCCGCTGGTGGGCAAGCTATCCGCATGCACAGGGCGGCGCGCAGCCGAAAATGAGCTGCTGATCGTTGAGGGTGACAGCGCCGGCGGCAGCGCGAAACAGGGGCGCGACAGGCGGTTCCAGGCGGTGCTGCCGCTGCGCGGAAAGCCGCTGAACGTTGAGAAAAAGCGGCTGGATCAGGTGCTGGGCAATGAGGAGTTCCGCTCCATCATCACGGCGCTTGGCAGCGGCATCGGCGAGGATTTTGACCTATCCAGCCTCAAATACAACCGCGTGATCATCCTGTCGGATGCTGACCAGGATGGCGCGCACATCCGCGCGATCCTGCTGACGTTTTTCTACCGCTACATGCGCGGGCTGATCACCGACGGGCATGTATACATCGGCATGCCGCCGCTGTATCAGGTGAAGCGGGGCGGAAACGCGCAATATGCTTATGATGATACTGAGCTGCGCCGCCTGACGAAGGGCGCGACATCCGGCTATACGATTCAGCGGTACAAGGGTTTAGGCGAGATGAACCCCGAGCAGCTGTGGGAAACCACGATGAACCCCGAAAACCGCAAGCTGCTGCAGGTGGGCATTGAGGACGCGGCGGAGGCGGAGCGCATCGTTACCGTGCTGATGGGGGACAAGGTCGAGCCCCGGCGCGAATACATTAGCGAGCACGCCAATTTCAACCGTGTGGATACATTCGACCAGAACGCTGCGGGACAAAGGGGGTAAGGCGGCATGGCGAAAAAGGATGTAAACAAAGAGCCGCCGCGCGCGGAAATCCTTACGGCGAACATGGAAGAGGTCATGCGCGACGCGATGATGCCGTACGCCGAGCACGTCATCCTCGAGCGCGCGCTGCCGCGCGTGGAGGACGGGCTCAAGCCCGTACAGCGGCGCATCCTGTTCACGATGTCTGAGCTGTCGCTCGCGCCGGACAAGCCGCACCGCAAATGCGCCCGCATCGTCGGCGATTGCCTGGGCAAGTACCACCCGCACGGCGACTCGTCGGTATACGACGCGCTGGTGCGCATGGCGCAGCCGTTCTCGCTGCGCGGCCTGCTGGTGGACGGGC
>JAVBPC010000021.1:0-37817 GCA_031549905.1 Eubacteriales bacterium | reverse complement strand
CGTTGAGGCCATCAAGAACGACCAGGAACTGTATGACCTGTGGATGTACGGCGTGCAGGGCGTGCACTTTGACCTCACCGATGACGGCGAGCTGATCACCCCCGCTGCCGGACAGGACCCCTCCGTGTCCTACAACGCCTCCTCCCTTAGCTGGGCGATGCGCGTGGCCAGCAAAATGCGCGCCAACGTCAAGGATTGGGACGGTCTGCCCGCGCTGAACGCGAAGATCAAGGAAAAGGCGATTGCCAACAAGTACGGCGCGATTTCTCTGGATTACAGCGATGTGCAGCCGGAACTGGCCGCCGTCAACCAGGTGATGCAGCAGTATGGCCTGCCGATCACCGTGGGCCTTGTCAGCGATGTGGACGCGGCCGTGGCCGAATACCGCGCGAAGCTGATTGAAGCCGGCGTGGAAAAGCTGGTGGAAACGGTCAAGGCGCAGGTGCTTGCCTACTGCGCGGAGAAAGGTATCTAATCTATCTACCCAAAGCGCACACGGCCTGCGCGCGAAGAAGAGGGTTTTCCCCCTCTTCTTCGTTGTATCAAAGGAGATGATCCTATGCGGAAGCGGGGCGATGAAAACGCGCGCGTCAACAGCCACCGGTTTGTGGTGCTGTCCGTGTGCCTTGTGCTCACTTTCGCGCTGATCGTCGGCTTTGCGTATTATCTTTTCACCGGCATTGTGGAATATCAGGCGGCGCAGTTTGCGCTGACGACGAACGCGATGCTGGTCAAAAACGTGCAGTCCGTGCAAAGCGCGGCCAAAAGCCTGTTTGACCAGATGACGCTGGATGGGCCGCTTGCCAAGCTGCTGTATTACCGCAACCGGGAGCCGGGCGAACTGCTGACCGGCCTTCGCCAACTGAACGCGTACCGCCGCAGCAATCCTCTGATCGACTCCATCTATCTGTACAACGGTCTGAACGATACCTACTTTATCAGCAGCGATCACAGCACCCAGGCCGAGCAAACGCGCAGGCTGATGTTCGACCAGGGCGTGAACGACCTGCTTTCCGATCTGCGCGCATATGACAACCTTGAACCCATCGTGCGTGATGTGACCGTCGCATACCCCAAGATGGAGACGATCACCTATGTGACATTTCTGCGCTACAACGCCCTAGCAAAGGGCGATCCCGACAATGTGATGATCATCAACATCCGCGCCGATGCGCTGTTTCAATACCTGGGCGCGACGGAAGCAGCTGAAGACGCAGCGATTCTGTTCATGCAGGATAGCAACGTGCTGCTGTCGGCGTTTTCCCTGCCGGAAGATACGCGCTTCCTGGACCGTGCAATCGCCGCCGGGCGGGAGAGGGGCACCTACATCGACGCCGAGGGCGCTGTCGTCTGTTACGATAAGTCCTTTTCGCCTTACTGGTGGCTGATTTCCCGCACCGATATCGACCAAATCAAGATGGCGATGCAGGCCGGCGGAAACCTTACCCGGGTGCAGCTGCTGCTGGTTCTGCTGCTGGTGATGGTGTTGCTGTCCATCCGGCTTCTTTCCAAGTGGCTGCGCCTATTCCGCGAAAGAACGGAGGCGCTGCGCCAGGCTGAATCCGAACGGAAGCGGCTTGCTCAGCAGCAAAGGCGGCAGCTGCTGCTTCGGCTGATCAACACGCGCACCACGCCCGGCGACCCCGCGGCGGCTGCGCTGCTGGAAAGCGCCGGTGCCGCGCCAATCACCTGCGCGCGTCAGCTGGTGCTGCTCGTGCCGGATGGCCTGGAAAGCCTGCTGCAAAGCGTGGGGCTGTCCCAAGCGGATGCGCTGCTCACGGCCATTTCCGCGCTGGCAGAGGAGGCGTTTGCCTCGCTTTCCCCCGGCTTCGCGCTGCATACCGAAAAGCACCGCTTTGTCATCCTGGTGGAATACACGCCCGATATAGATGCGCTGCGGCGCGCGACCGCTCTGCTTAGGGAAAAGGCCGCGTCCCGCTGGCCGGTTGCAATGGCGGCCGTGGTGTCCGCTCCGTTTGACGCGGCCGACGGCATTGCCGAGGCGTACGCCTGGGCGCAGGAAGCGATGGCGTATCTGCAGCTGATGGGAAAGGACGCGCTGATCACGCAGGAAGAGATCGCCGCAAGAGAAGCGCAGCCAGCCGTATACCCGGAAACCACGGTGCGCGGGCTGACCGCCGCGCTGATGCAGCTGGATGCGCAGGAAACGGAGCGGCGGCTGTCGGATGTGCTGGCGGCGCTCTCCGGCGGATCATACCGCGCGTTTCAAATCGGCTTGTCGCAGCTGCTCGCCACGCTGGATGAGGTGATCGCCACGCTGTACCAGAACAACGGCATGCCGGGCGCGGCGTCGTTCGGCGGCCTGTGGTACGCGGTATCCGGCCAGCAGTCCGTGGCGGATATTCACCGGGCGCTGTCCGCCGGCATTGATGAAGCGTTCCGAAACGTTGAGGCACGGCACGATGCGCGCCGGGACGGCCTGTTCCAGGCGGTATCCGACTGTATTGAGGCGCGCCACAGCCAGCCGGATTTCTCACAGGCCGATATTGCCGAGGCGTTTGGGCTGTCCATCGCGCACCTGAGCCGCGAATATAAGAAATGGTGCGGCGTCACGCTGTCCGATGGGATACAGGCCGCCAGGATGGCACACGCGGTCCGGTTGCTAACGGAAACCGCGCTGCCGGTGGGTCAGGTGGCGAAAGAGGTAGGCTTCTTGGATCCGCAATATTTTTATCGCGTATTTAAAAAGGCGATGGGCACCACACCCAATCAGTACCGCCAAATGAAGCGCGGCGCCGCATTGGATCAGGCGCCGAAGGAGGAAGAAGATGAACGGGACTAACGGAAAAGTGAAGGGATTTCTGCGCACGGAGGGCACGCATTTCGTCAACGGAGACGGCGAAGCGATTCATCTGCGCGGCGCAGCGCTGGGCAACTGGATGCTGCTGGAAGGCTACATGTGGAACTTCATGAGCAAAAAAGTTGACCGCACGCGCACCATTGAGGCGCTCACGGCGCAGCTGTGCGGGCCGAAATACGCCCAGGATTTCTTTCCCCGCTACCGGGATGCCTTTGTCACCGAAGGCGATTTCGCCAAAATGGCGGAAGAAGGCCTCAATTCCGTGCGCATTCCCCTGCACTGGCGCGTGCTGATGGCGGAAGGGCCGGGCATCACCTTCCTGGAGGAAGGGTTCCGGCAGATCGACCGGTGCCTGGAATACTGTGAAAAACACGGCCTCTACGCCATTCTGGATTTGCACGGCGCGCCTGGCGGGCAAACCGGCGCAAACATCGACGACACGGTGGATGACGTGCCCAGGCTCTTCACGGACCGCGACAGCTGGAACAAGGGTGTTGCGCTGTGGGCGGAAATCGCGCGGCGCTACCAGGACCGCTGGATCGTCGGCGGGTATGATCTGCTCAATGAGCCGATCCGTCCCCCGCGCGCGGAAGCACCCATCCAGGATGTAGATTTCCTCATCCCCGCGCTGTCCCAGTTTTACACCGATTGCATCGCCGCCATCCGCAAGGTGGATGCTAGGCACATGATTTCGCTGGAAGGCGCGCACTGGGCGCGGGATCTGACGATCTTCGACCATGTGTACGACCCCAACATGTGCCTGCACTTCCACACCTACTGGACGCTGCCGCACCTTTCCATCATCAAACCGTATATCGATGTATCGGAAAAGCTGCAAATCCCGCTGTGGCTGGGCGAAACGGGCGAAAACACCTACGAATGGTTCACCACGCTGTTCCCGATGCTGGATGAACTGAACATCTCCTGGAATTTCTGGCCATGGAAAAAGGCGATCCGGCGCAATTCCCCCAGCACCGTCCGCCAGCCGGAGGGTTGGACGCTGGTGCTGGATTATTTAAGCGGCGGACCGCACCCGGGCTTCGACGCGTGCCAGGCAATGTACGAAGAGTGGCTGCACAACGTGCGGTTTGAAAACACAGACTATGTACCGGAGGTGCTGGACGCGGTGCTGCGGCAGGGCACGGTATCCATCCCGGGCATTGCCTATGATTATGCCGGGCACGCCGGCACCGGCACGATGGAGCGCCCCTTCCGCAGCGGCGACGGGATGCGTCATGCGTACCGCTTGGCCACCCGGCCGGAGACCGACCTGACGCGCCGCCATGGGGATGGCAACGTGCGGCTGGACCACCCGTGGGTGACGTATGATTTGCAGCTGTACACAGGCGAACACGCGCAATACGCGTATCATGTGCGCAGCAAGGCCGCGGCAGTTACGCTTTCTGTGCTGGCGAATACGGAAGCGGAAATTGAGGTCATGGCATGCGGCACCGCGAAAACGCTGCGCGTCTCCCCCACCGGCGGGCGCTATGTCGCGCTTGACGCGATCACTCTGCCCGCGAAGACCGGGGCCGCATCCGTGCGGGTCAAATGTGTTTCCGGCGCGGCACAAATTCAGTCCGTTGACATCCGCGAGGTTTGACGGCAAATGATCGACGCGTTTCTGCTGATCGGACAGTCGAATATGGCGGGGCGGGGGGAGCTTGGCGCCCTTCCGCCCCTTATGAGTCCAAATGTGCTGATGTTCCGGGATGGCGCGTGGATTTCGGCGGCGGAACCCGTACACCGGGACCGCCCCTTTGCGGGCGAAGGGCTATCCATAGCTTTCGGTGACGCCGTTCAGCGGGCAACCGGCCGCGCCGTCGGGCTGATCCCCTGCGCGATGGGCGGCAGTGCGCTATCCGAATGGCAGGAGGGCATGCCGCTGTTTGAAACGGCAGTAGCCGTGACCAAAGCGGCGGAAGCGGAAAGCGCCCGGCTGTGCGGCATTCTATGGCACCAAGGCGAGGCCGACGGGTTGCATCGCCATCTGGCCGAAACCTACGCAATGCGGCTGTGCGCCATGCTGCGCGCGTTTGCCGCGCGGCTTGGCGCGCCGAACCTTCCCGTAGTTCTTGGGGAGCTGGGTCGCTATCTATCTGTAAATGGGCACAGTCCCTACGCTGCGCTGGTCAACCGCCAACTCAGAAGGGTCGCCGCCGCAAGGCCCGCCTGCGCGCTGGTGAGCTCCGCCGGGCTGACAGACAAGGGCGACGCGCTTCACTTTGACGCCGTATCCCTGCGCGTGTTTGGCGGGCGGTATGCGGATGCGTACCTCAAAACCGCCGGCCCGTCAGCGGTTACTCCGAAAGCGGCATCTTCGGAATCCGAACAGTGACCCGCGTGCACACGCCCGCCTCACTTTCCACCGTTACCCCGTACGGCGCACCATAAACGCGCGTAATCCGCCGCTGGATATTGCTAAGCGATATGCCCTGCAGTTCCAAAAAGCGGTACTCGCTGTCCTTCTGCGCAAGCCTTGCGCGCAGCCCCTCCAGCGCTTCCGGGGTCAGCCCCACGCCGTTATCCCATACCGTCAGCACAATCTGATCCTCTTCCAGCGTGCCGCCGATGCAAAGCATCCTGGGCGGTTCGCTTGCTTCCAGGCCGTGCACCAGCGCGTTTTCCACCAGCGGCTGCAAAATCATCTTGGGCATCTGATAGTCCGCCAAGCGGTCATCCACATCAAAGCATACGGAAAAACGGCCCGCGAAACGAATGTTCATGATGTGGATATACCGCTGGATGATTGACATCTCTTCAAATATGGCTACCTTTTCGTTGACATCGTGCGTGTAGCGCAGAAGCGCCGCCACCCCCTGTGAAATTTCCGATGCCTTATCCGCATCGCCCTGATCGCACAGGCTTTTGATGCCGATCAATGAATTATATAGGAAATGCGCGTCTATCTGCTTCCTGAGCAGCACCATTTCCATTTGCTGCTGCGACAGCTTTGCCTCATAAAGGGTCTGCTGCGCCTCCACCGCGCGTCGGCTTGCTTCCTCCGCGCGGTCCATCATGCGGTTGACGCTGTGCGCCAGGGTATCGATATGCCGAAGCCCCGTATAGGACAGGCGGCCGCTTAAGTTCTCTTCGCCCAGGTGCTCTATTCCTATCAGAAGCCTGCCGTACGGACGCACCAACCACCAGCTGATCAACTGCCACCCTACCACCAGCACCAGCAGCGACACCAGCCCCGCGCCAAGCAGTGCCAGCGTGAAGGCCGTTTGCTGCGGGAAAATCTGCGCCTTTGGAAAAATCAGCGTGATATACAGCGAACCCGGCAGCGCGCTCTCATTGCGGATGTAGTGGCTGCGCGCATCCATGGCAATCGAGGCGTACGCGCGGCCCTCCAGATCAGGCCGGTTGCTCAACAGCACGGTCTTCCCGTCATGCAGCAGAATGGTGCTTTCATTTAGCCCGCCAAGCCCGCCCAGCACGGAGCGAAACTGCTCAATATGGGACAGCACAGCGGCCAGCCCCACATGCTGCAGCTGAAAATGGCTATCCATCTGGATGATGGGCGTAACAGAGCACAGATGCAGGCCGTCCTCCATAGAAAGAAGCGTGCTCACCGTGGCAGTCTGCCCCATAAATTCGGCAAGAAGCGCCCGGCAATCCGCCTGCGTCAGCCCGCCGATAAACTGATACCACGCCCCAGTGTTATCAAAGATGATGGCATGGTTGATGCTTGTGTTTGCAACGGCTATTTGCACGATGGGGCGCGCGGTATTGTACGCCTTGCGGTAGCGCTCTTCCACATTGCCGGCCGCGGCGTACTCCTTGATGTCCACATGGTCCGCAATCTGCTCCACGGCGTTGACCTGCAAGGAAAACACCGCCTGGATATCCGATACAACCTGACTGACGGCATAATCCATGTTGGCTTCGTGTATCTGCCGCACCCTGCCGACAAAAAAGCGCTGCACCAACAGCTGCCAGATGAGCATGATGACCATCAAAAGCAGCGCAGCCCAGACGGTGCGGCGGTATACGGTTTGCGAAAGGCGCGGATTCACGGCGCGCCCCTGTACTGCGTCGGCGTGCAGCCGTATGCCTCGCGAAACACGCGGCAGAAATAGAAATAGTCATCATATCCCGACAGCACAGCGATCTCCTTGATGGATTTCTCGGTGGTGCGCAGCAGGTGCGCCGCGTGCTCCATGCGCAGCTTTGCCAGGTATGTGGAAAACGTCGTATCCATGTACTTTGAAAACAGGCGGCAGATGTACTGCGGGTTGATGGAAAACTGCTGTGCGATCTGCAAAAGGGACTGCTTCCGCGCAAAATGTTCTTTCAGATATGCGATAATCTGGTTCAGCTCCGGCGAGTTGGTGGCCGGGCGGCGTTCCCTGCCGCGCTTGCCGCTAAGCTTTTTGCGCAGGCGGGTGAACAGCTCCGTGTACTGCGCCTCATCCACGGGCTTGATCAGGTAGTCAAACCCCTCCAGCACAATCATTTGGCGCACATATTCAAAGGAATCATACGCGCTGATGACGACAAACTCCGCCGCGCAGCCGTCCGCCTTGAGCGCAGCAACCAGCTCCAGCCCCGTCATCCGCGGCATCTTCATATCGGTGAATACCACATCTGGAGCAAGGCTCAGGATCTCTTCCCTTGCCAGCGCAGGGTCCGACTGTGTTCCTACTACCTTAAAGTCGTTTTCGGCCCAGGGTACCGAGCGCAGCATATCGCTTAGGATCAACGGTTCATCATCCACAAGATAGGCGGAAAACACAGAAGCATTCCTCCTCCGCAAAACGGACTTTAGGAATTATCGCACAAAACAGGCGAAAATAAGTCAACATTATCCATATTATGCACAATATTTTCTATATCGTCAACCGTTTCCCCTCGCTATAATGATAACCGTAGAAACCGAAAAAGGCAATCATTTCCTGAATGGAGTGAGGGGTATGGACGCGCCGGTCACCGTTTCAAAAAAACAATCCCGGAACAAGAAACCCATCTGGCGGTATTGGCAGCTTTATGCGATGCTGCTTTTGCCGGTACTCTACCTGCTGGTTTTTTCCTACTACCCAATGACGGGCGTGCAGCTGGCGTTCAAAAAGTACGCCGCAAGGCTCGGCATCTGGGGCAGCGAGTGGGTGGGCCTCAAAAACTTTGCCAGGTTCGTCAACTCGTACCAGTTCTGGCCCATCCTCAGAAACACGCTGATTCTTTCTTTCTACTCTATCCTCGCACAGCTGCCCATGCCGATCCTGCTGGCCCTCTCTCTCAACGCCGTACGCGGCAAGGGCCTCAAGAAGACCGTTCAGCTTGCCACCTACATGCCCAACTTCATTTCCACCGTCGTCATGGTCGGTATCCTAAAACAGCTTCTGCACCCGCGCCTGGGCCTCATCGCTGCGGTGGGCGGATTGCTGGGGCTTCCCGTCAGCGACCTGTTCGCTTCATCCGGCGCGTTCCCCCATCTCTATGTGTGGAGCAACGTATGGCAGCGCACCGGCTGGTCATCGATCATCTACCTGGCCGCGCTGGCCAGCGTAGACCCAGAACAGCACGAAGCCGCCATCGTGGACGGCGCGACGAGGTTCCAGCGGGTGCTGCACATCGATCTGCCGATCATCATCCCAACGGCGACGATCATGCTGATCCTGAGCATGGGCCAGGTCATGAGCATCGGCTTTGAGCGTGTGTTCCTGATGCAGACGGACCTGAACCTTGCCACCAGCGAGATCATCTCGACGTATGTGTACAAGGTTGGCCTGACCGGCGTGCCGGACTACGCGTACTCAACGGCCATCAACCTGTTTAACTCGCTGATCAACCTGCTTTTGATCGTTACCATGAACGCCGCCGCCAAAAAGATGGGCGATTCCAGCCTGTTCTGATCAAAGGAGGGATGAATCATGAACAATACACCCGCCGCAAAAATGCCCATCAAGGCGCACAGGCCGTTCCACGGAAACCATGACCGCCTGACGAAAAGCGACCGGATATTCTATTTCATCAACGGCGCGATGCTGATCCTGTTCTTCCTGTTGGTGCTGCTGCCCACCCTGACGCTGTTCGCCAACGCGTTTTCCCACAGCGACGCGGTGGCCGGCGGCAAGGTGACCTTCTGGCCGCTGAACAAAACGGAATCAGGGTACAGGTTAGGCGTCAGCATGGAAGGATTCAAGGCCGTTTTCAAGAACAACAAGGTTATAACCGGCTATGTCAACACGATCATCTACACCGTATCCGGCACGGCGCTGAACATGCTGCTGACGATACTGGCCGCGTACCCGCTCAGCCGCGCGGACATGCCGGGCAGGAACAAGATCATGATGCTCTTCGCCTTCACCATGATCTTCAACGGCGGTATGATCCCCAACTACATACTGATGAAAGATCTGAGGCTGCTGAACACCCGCTGGGCCATGATACTACCCATGGCAATCAACGTGTACAACATGGTCATCTGCCGCACGTTCTTCCAGAACACGATCCCAAAGGAGCTGCTGGAAGCAGCGCAGTTGGACGGGTGTTCGGATGCCCGGTTTCTGGTATCGATGGTGCTGCCGCTGTCCAAAGCCATCGTGGTCGTCATCGGGCTGTATTACGGCGTGTTCCACTGGAACGCTTTCTTCAACGCCTTCCTGTACCTGACCAACAGCAAGCTGTACCCGCTGCAAATTGTGCTGAAAGAAATTCTGCTCTCCAGCGTAGTTTCCCCCGAAATGCTGGAAGGCGCCAATACCGGCACCGTTGACTTCAACATGATCCATGTGCTGCGCTACGCGCTGATCATCGTAGCCTGCCTGCCCATCTGGATGGTTTATCCCTTCCTACAAAAGTACTTCGTGCAAGGCGTCATGATCGGGTCGATCAAGGGCTGACCCGTCATCATAGGCAACCCCGCAACCAAGCCCCACCCCCGCGAATGTGAAAGGAGGATCCCCATGAACTGTGCCCGCAAACACACCATCTCCATCCTGCTCGCGTTCATCCTGGTGTTGGTCACGCTGCCCGCGTTCGCAGCGGATATCCAAACCTCCCCCGCCGGAGAGCTGCCCATCGTGGCGGAAGGCACCGACATCACGCTGACGGTCGGCGTGATTCAGACGCCGTTTATTGCGGACTATGAGACGAACTATTTCACCAAATGGCTGGAAGACCGCACCGGCGTGAAGCTGGATTTCATCCAGTTCCCCTCCGACAATGCGCAGGAGAAGGTGATGCTGGCGCTGTCCACCAACGATAGCGCGAACCTGCCGGATATGTTCCTATCCATCGGCATGACCAGCAACAATACCCTCTTCGGGCCCGCGTTTGCCCCGCAGTGGTACGATCAGGGCATGATCATCCCGCTGAATGACCTGATTGACAACTACGGCGTGAACATCAACAAGGCGCTGGACAAGGCGCTGGAGTACGGCTACAACATCCGCCCGTGGATGACTTCCGCCGACGGCAACATCTATGCGCTGCCCGCGTTCAGCGCGTCGCTGACCAACTCCTACCCCAACAAGCTGTGGATCAACCAGGGCTGGCTGGATAAGCTTGGCCTTGAAATGCCCACCACCACCGAAGAATTCCGCAACGTCCTTCTTGCGTTCAAGAACGACGACCCCAACGGCAACGGCGAAGCGGATGAAATCCCGCTGGCCGGCGCGAAGAATGCCGGGGCGACCCTTGGCACCATCGGCTATGACTCGTTGATCAACGCTTTCATCTACAATGACACCGGCAACTCCCGCATGTATGTGGAAGACGGCGTAGTCAAGTTTGCCCCCACCACCGCCGAATGGCGCGAAGCCATGAAGTACCTGCACGACCTGTGCAAAGACGGGCTGTTCTACAGCGGCAGCTTCACGCAGGATGGCACGGCGCTGCAGCAGATTGGCACCAACGAAAACGATATCCTGGGCGCGTTTGAGGGCCTCGGCTTTGAGGCGGTCGTCGCGGCGAACAACCTGGAAGTGCTGGCCCGCTACAACAGCATGCCCGCGCTGACCGGCCCCGAAGGCCTGCACTTCGTCACCTGGGCCGCGCCGAGCATCCGCCCCGCGGGCGTCATCACCACCAAGTGCCAGTACCCCGAAATCGCCTTCCGCGTGCTGGATGAGATGATGACCTATGATGGTTCGCTCATCACCCGCTACGGCGAAAAGGGCGTCAACTGGGATGACGCGGACGAGGGCAGCATCAGCTACTACGGCACGCCCGCCATCCTCAAAATCTTGGAAAACACCTGGGCGCAGGCCGGCCAGAACATGAACTTCCTGCAGCAGAGCCCGTTCATCCTCGATCCCGCAATCGCCACCGGCGTGCAGTGGGGCGGCAACGTAATGGAGGGCGGCTACATCAAGGCTATCGGCGTCATGAAGCTGGATGAAACCGGCGTGGTGCCCGATGAGTTCATCGCGAACCTGGTCTACACCCCCGATGAAATGGAAGCCATCCAGATGCCGCGCAACGATATCGATACCTACATCCTGCGCTCCATCGCCAACTTTGTGGCGGGCGATTGGGATCCGTACAACGACAAGCAGTGGGATACCTACGCCGCGGAGTACGAGCGCATGGGCCTTTCCACCTACCTGGAGACAGTGCAAACAGTGTACACCCGCATGTACGGCGGCAAGTAAGCACAAAGAAACGCACGGCCGGGGCGGAGCAATCCGCCCCGGTTTGGCAAAGGAGGCTCCCCCATGAAAGCCATCCTGTTGATGTTTGACTCCCTGAAAAAAGATTGGCTGCCGCCGTACGGCGGGGGTATCATCGCACCGAATTTCTCCCGCTTGGCGGAGCATACGGTGCGCTTTGATCATTTCTACGTCGGCAGCATGCCGTGCATGCCCGCGCGCCGCGAGCTGCACACCGGCCGCTACGGGCTGTTCCACGAGGGCTGGTCGCCGCTGGAGCCGTTTGATGATTCCGTGCCGCAGATGCTGCGCGAAAAGGGTGTGCATGCGCATCTGGTTTCCGATCATCACCACTATTGGCGCGATGGCGGCGCGAACTACCACACGCGCTATTCCACCTACGAGCACATCCGCGGCCAGGAGGGCGACCCCTGGAAGGGTGACCTTTTGACGCCGTTCATCAATACTTCGATGGCGGAGGCTCTTCCCCCGTTCTTCGCGCAGATGATGCGGCAGGATACCGTCAACCGCAGTCACATGGCGGAGGAGGCAAACCACTGCCAAACGCTGTGCTTCGACGCGGGGCTTTCATTCCTGGAAGCGAACCGCGGCGCAGACCGTTGGTTCTTGCAGCTGGAATGCTTTGACCCGCATGAACCGTTCTTCACCTATGAACAATACAGGGAGCTGTACCCCAGTAAGTACGAGGGCCGCCACATTGACTGGCCGATGCCGGGAACCGCCGACCAGGACGAGGATTACATCGCCTATGTACAGAATCAGTACAAGGCGCTGGTTTCGATGGTTGACCGGAATGTGGGCCGCCTGCTGGATATGATGGATGCGCAAAACCTGTGGGAAGACACGATGCTGATCGTGAACACCGACCACGGGCTGCTGCTGGGCGAACATGACTGGTGGAGCAAGGGCGCGATGCCGCTGTACAACGAGGTCGCGAACATTCCATTCTTCATCTGGGACCCGCGCGTCGGGGCGAAAAGCGAAAGCCGCAGCGCGCTTGCGCAGAATATCGATGTCGCCGCCACGCTGCTGGATTTCTTCGATGTGCCGCTGCCTGCGGATATGGAAGGCCGTCCGCTTCGGCCCGTGCTGGAAAACGATACGCCCATTCACGACGCGATACTGTACGGATATTTCGGCGGCGCTGTCAATATCACCGACGGGCGGTACACCTACCTGCGCGGCCCGGTTTCACCCGGCAACGCGCCGCTGTACGAATACACGCTGATGCCCGCCAGGATGGGTGCCCGCGCCGATGTGAAGGAACTGAAGGATGTCACGCTTGCGCCGCCGTTTCAGTTTACCAAGGGTTTGCAAACGCTGAAGATCGATATGGCCGCGCACAACTCGCCGTTTGGCAACGCATACCGGTTTGGCGCGAAGCTGTACGACCTTGCGGCCGATCCGGGCCAGACGCGGCCCATCGATGACATCGACACCGAGCACCGCCTGATCACGCGCATGATGGAACGCATGCAGCAAAACGACGCCCCCGCTGAGCAGTATGAGCGCATGGGCCTTTGGCCGGGCATGACGCGGGAAGACCTGCAGGCGCAGCACGCGGCGTTCGACGGCAGCTTTGCCCCGCCCTGCCTTGAGGATTTGCCGTGGGACAGAGCGGCGATCAGCCAGATGCAGACACTGCGCGCGTTCATGCACGGAAGGGATCTATCCATGCCGTTTGCCGCATTCGCGAAAGCCGGCGGGTTGACGCGCGTTGCGCCAAAGGATATCTACCGCTTTGTGGGAAGCATACTGCCCAAGGAGCACGCCGGCATGGCGATGATGATGTTAAAGCTAAGCGAAAGACTAGACTGACGAGGAGGGACCGACACATGATCACCAAGGAAAACCTGAAGCAAAAGCCTTTTTACCTGAGTGACGCGGATATTGAATGGGTTGACAAAACCCTTGCCGGGATGACCGACGCGGAAAAGATCGGCCAGCTGTTTTGCCTGGTGAACTTTGACAGCTCCGACATGGCGCTTGACGGCATGTTTTCCATCATGCAGCCCGGCGGCACGATGTTCCGCCCGTTCCCCATGGCTGAAGCGGTGGGCCTTGCAAACCGCCTGCAAAAGCGCAGCAAGATTCCGATGCTGATCGCCGCCAACCTGGAAAAGGGCGGCAACGGCGCGGCAATGGAAGGTACCTGCATCGGCCCCGAAATGCAGGTTGCCGCCACCGATGATGTTGCCTTTGCCGAAAAACTTGGGCACGTCTGCGGCCGGGAAGGCATGGCCGTGGGCGTCAACTGGGCGTTTGCGCCGATCATTGATATCGATTACAACTTCCGCAACCCCATCACCAACATCCGCACATTCGGTTCCGACCCCACGCGCGTGCGCGAAATGGGCGAAGCGTACGTCCGCACGGCGCAGCAGTACGGACAGGCGGTATCCATCAAGCATTTCCCGGGCGACGGCTGCGATGAGCGCGACCAGCATCTTGTCACCTCCATCAACGACCTATCGTGCGAGGATTGGGATGCCACCTACGGCGCCGCCTACCAGGCGTGCATTGATGCGGGCGCAAAAACCGTGATGGTCGGCCACATCATGCAGCCCGCGTACAGCCGGAAGCTTTGCCTTGGCATTGCCGATGAGGACATCATGCCCGCGACGCTTGCGCCGGAACTGATGGGCGACCTCCTGCGCGGAAAGCTCGGTTTCAACGGCCTGATCGTCACCGACGCAACAACGATGGCAGGCTTCACCATCCCGATGCCGCGCAGCCAGGCGGTTCCCTTTTCCATCGCGGCGGGCGCGGACATGTTCCTGTTCACCAAGAACATTCAGGAGGACTACGAGGCGATGCGCGCAGGCATAGAAAGCGGCGTCATCACCCAGGAGCGCCTCACCGACGCGCTGACGCGCATCCTGGCGCTGAAAGCCTCGCTTGGGCTGCACAAAGAATGGACGGACCTGACGGTGGAGGCGGCATCCAAGGTCGTTGGCTGCGCGGAACACAAGATATGGGCCGAGCAAAGCGCCGACCGCGCGATCACGCTGGTGAAGGAAGAAACCGGCGTGCTGCCGCTTGACGCGAAAAAGACGCCGCGCGTGCTGATATACCCCATTGAGGCCAGTGATGAAATGGCGTTTTTCCGCGGCCCCAGCATGGTTTCTGTTTTGAAGGAAATGCTGGAAAAAGAAGGGTTCCAGGTGACGGTGTTTGAGGCCGGCCCCGGCAGCTTTGAGGGGCTGATGCAGCCCATCGGCGCGATGACGGAAAAGTATGACCTGATGCTGTATTTATCCAACCTGGCCACAAAGAGCAACCAGACCACCGTGCGCATCGAGTGGGCGCAGCCGATGGGCATGAATGTGCCGCAGCTGATCCAGCAGATCCCGACGATCTTCATTTCCATGGCAAACCCATATCACCTGCTGGATGTGCCGCGCGTAAAGACCTTCATCAATTGCTATGAAGCAAATGAAACGGTCACCCGTCATCTGGTAGAGAAGCTGATGGGCCGCAGCGCCTTCACGGGCACAAGCCCTGTAGACGCGTTCTGCGGAAAATGGGATACGCACCTGTAAACCGATGATCAACGGAAACGAGGCGATAGCGTGAAAACATACGATGACAAGCTGACCCAGGCCCTTGCGGCGGAAAAGAGCACCCTGGATGTGAATGGCGTCAATATCCGCGTGAAATCCATGCCGGATGAACCCCGCGCCGGATGGCTGGAGCCGCGCGAGCTTGCGATGATGCAGGAAGCGCGCGCTGCGGGCACGGCGGGCTTTGGCGGGCCGATGTCGCTGGAAGGGCTGCGCCAGATGATGGGCTTCCCCAACCGGAACCTGAACACCATTGAAATCCATACCCGCTATGAGGAGCACGACTTTGAAGGCGTGCACGTGAATCTGTGGGTGTACTACCCGCGCAAGCCGGAAGGCAAAACCGGCAGGCCGTGCGTCCTCTTCTTCCATGGCGGCGGCTGGGTCGGCGGCTCCACATTCACGGTGGAAAACCCCTGCAAGCTGCTGGTGGAGCTTGCGGACTGCGTGGTGATCAACGTTGATTATCCGCTTGCGCCGGAGGCCCCCTACCCCGCCGGGCTGAACGGCTGCTACGCCGCGGTTCGGCATGTGTATGAAAACGCTGACGCATACGGTATCGACAAGGAAAAGATCGCCGTTGCGGGCGACAGCGCGGGCGGCAACTATGCGGCGGTGTGCGCACTGCGCGACCGGGATGATGGCGCGCACCGCATCAAGCTGCAGATGCTCATCTACCCGGCCGTGACCCTTGCGGCGAACACGCCCGGCTACGAGTGGTCGATTGACGCGTACGAGATCGCGGATGCCATGCGCCCCATCCTTGCGCCCGCGATGTCCGCGATGGCAGGCACGAGCAGCCCTGATAACCCCATGCTGCTGATGTATCTTGGCAATCCAGCGCTGGCGGATGACCCGCATGTCAGCCCCCTGCTGGCAAAGAGCTTCCGTGGCCTGTGCAAGGCGCTGATCGTAACCCCCGAGTTTGATGGCCTGCGCCTGCAGGGCGAGGTGTACGCAAAGGTGCTGCAGGATGCCGGCGTGCCCGTGCAGCTGATCCGCTACAAGGGGCAAATGCACGCATTCCTGGATAAGCTGGGCGTAGTCCCCCAGGCGGAAGACCTGGTACGCGAGATGGCGGCGCTGACGCTGGAAATGTGATGCTTTTGGCCAACCCTTTTCCAAAGAAAGAGAGGGCGACCGTGAACGCGGCCGCCCTCTCCCTTTATGCATTCAGCTGGGAATGCCCTACACGCCCTTCCCCTTCTCCCGCCGCACATTCCCCGGGGACAGCGCGGATCTGAGCGAATCCATGCGGCGCAGCCGCGAGTATTTTAAGCCCTACCTGGATCTTGCGGCGGAATACGGCGCGGGCATCGCCATCGAAAACATGGCTGCCCCCCCCTACCGCCATTCGGGGTCGTCCCTGCAGCCGGTTTGGCGCGGGGCTGGTGGAACCGTGCGTACTGGTGGATTCCATGGACCGGGGCAGCGTAGGCATCTGCTGGGATTTCGGCTATGCCAACCTGATGGACCTTGACCAGCCCGGCGCGCTGCGGTACATCGGAAAGCGACCGAAGACCACGCATGTGGCGGATAACTCTGGCTACTATGATGATCACATCATGCCTGTGTTGCGCAAAATCCGCTATGAAGGCGATTTTGCCTATGAAATCCACAACGCCACCAGCCGCCTGCCGGGCACGCTGCCGGATAAAATTGGCCGGTATTGCCTGCTGGTGGGACGGTATTTGTTGGATTTGTAACCCCATACCGTTTCCATTTTAATAAAAGACGCCCCTGCTTCCGTTTTGGAAACAGGGGCGTTGCTAACCTATCCGAATTACTTCCCGGCAACCTTCACAGCAGCCTCAACAACCTTTTCCGTCGTGATCCCAAACATCGGGAACAGGTCGCTGAACTTGCCCGATGCGCCAAACGTATCGATGCCAAGCGTCATGCCGTCCAGGCCAACATACTTGTACCACGGCTGGGTAACGCCCGCCTCCATGGAAACGCGCGCGCGCACCGCGCAGGGCAGCACGGCTTCCTTGTATTCCTTCGGCTGCTCATCGAACAGTTCAAAGCACGGGATCGATACCACGCGCGCCTTGATGCCCTTCCCGGCCAGCACAGGCTGCGCTTCCATCATCTGCTGCACTTCGGAGCCGGATGCCATCAGGATCACATCAGGCGTGCCCTGGCAGTCGCTGAGAACGTATCCGCCCTTCAGCGCGTCCTTGCCGCTCTGTTCGTACAGCGGCAGGTCCTGGCGAGTGGTGACGATGCAGGTGGGGCGGCCGTCGGTCATCGCCACCGTCCAGGCGGCGGCAACTTCGTGGCTGTCGGCGGGGCGCATCACCAGAAGGTCCGGGATCGCACGCAGGCCGGCCAGGTGCTCCACGGGCTGGTGGGTGGGGCCATCTTCGCCCACGCCGATGGAGTCATGCGACAGGATGTACGTCACCGGCAGGCGCATCATCGCGGATAGGCGCATCGCATTTTTCATGTAATCGCTGAACACAAAGAACGTTGCGCAGTATACGCGCAGCCCGCCATGCAGCGCCATCGCGTTGCAGATGGCCGCCATCGCGTGCTCGCGGATGCCAAAGTGCATGTTCTTGCCGGAGCGGTCCTCAGCGGAGTAATCGCCGCGGCCCTTCATGTTGGACTTGTTGGATGGCGCAAGGTCGGCCGACCCGCCGATCATGTTGGGCAGCATCGCGGCCAGGCGGTTCAGCGCCTCACCGGAGCTGTTGCGCGTGGCGGCCTTACCCTCAAAGTGCCAGAACGCATCGTCTGTTTTCAGGTCAACCGGCATCTTGTCATCGTGCCACAGCGCCCATTCCTTGGCAAGCTCAGGGAACTTTTCGCTGTAATCGGCAAACATCTTGTTCCATGCGGCCTCGGCGGCGGCGCCGCGTTCCGCAACGGCCTTCGTATGCGCGTATACCTCGGGCAGCACGGCAAAGGGTTCCGCCGGCATGCCCAGGAACTCCTTGGTCTTTAAAAGGTTTTCATCGCCAAGCGGCTCGCCGTGTGCGGAGGCCTTGCCCGCGCGGTCGGGGCAGCCGTAGCCGATGGTGGATGTCACGATGATCAAAGAGGGGCGGTCATCCGCCTTTGCGGCCTCCACAGCGGAGAGGATCGCGGCAGCGTCATTGCCGTCCGCAACCTTCTGCACCTGCCAGCCGTATGCCTCAAAGCGCATGCCGACATCCTCGCGGAAGGCGATGTTCGTGTCGCCCTCAATGGTGATGGCGTTGCTGTCGTAGAGCAGGGTCAGCTTGCCAAGCTTCAGCGTGCCGGCCAGCGACGCCGCTTCCGACGCGATGCCTTCCATCATGCAGCCGTCGCCGCACATGGCGTAGGTGTAGTGATCCACCACCGGAAAGCCGGGCTTGTTGAACTTGTCCGCAAGCACAGTCTCCGCCAGCGCGAACCCCACGGCGTTGGCGATGCCCTGCCCCAGGGGGCCGGTGGTCGTCTCCACGCCCACGGTGTGGCCGTACTCGGGGTGGCCGGGCGTCTTGCTGCCGGTTTGGCGGAAGTTTTTCAGGTCATCCATCGTCAGGTCATAGCCGTACAGGTGCAGCAGCGTGTACATCAGCGCGGACGCATGGCCGGCAGACAGCACATAGCGGTCGCGGTTGATCCACTTGGGATTTGACGGATTCGTCCGCATCACCTGATCCCACAGGACGAACGCCTGCGGCGCCGCGCCCATCGGGGTGCCGGGATGGCCGGACTTTGCCTTCTGCACCTGCTCTGCGGAGAGCACGCGGATGGTGTCAATGACCTGCTGTTCGATGGTCTTCATGGGAAACCTCCTTATGTGAACTACATTGTTACGCTTATTAAGCTCTGACTTTATAGCCCGGAAAGATCCAGCCCTTCGCACACGGAAAGAACGCCGCCTACGGCCTCGGCCATTTGGGCCACGCCGCCCGCCTCGTCGCTCTCCAAGTTTAACACGACCACGGGGTCATGTAAAGAAAGTCTGAGCAAAAACCACCTGTCCGGTTTTCCGCACTGCACGCGCACGCCCTCGCGGTTGCCCGCGTCCAGCTGCCATCTCGGAATTCCCTTTATAGCGCTTAACAGCGCTTGCACCGCCGCCTCCCCCACGGGCCTGAAATCCTTCGCATGAATTTTCAGACGCACCTCCCGCTGCTCCACGGGTTCGCGCAGGGTTTCAGTCAGCCCAAACAGCCGCCTCGCGCCAAAACCGGGGCGCGCTGCTTCGATGATCAGGCGGGTCGCCAGGTACATTCCATCATCCAGAAAATAGTTTTCTTGAAGCGCCGCATGCCCGCTCGTCTCAATCGCCAGGGGGCAGAGTATCCCCTCCGCACACAGGCGCTGCGCCTCATCGATAACGTTGCGGTAGCCGCGCTTGAAGCGGTGATGCACGCCGCCCATCTCCCTGATGAAGTCGGAAAGCCCAGCGGATGTCACCGAATCCGTGACGATCGTCGCGCCCGGCAGGTCCTTCAGCAGCAGCGCGGAAACCAGCGCGATCAGCCGGTTGCGGTTGACCTCGCGCCCCTCATGATCCACCAGCGCCATCCGGTCGCAGTCAGCGTCAAAAATAACGCCCATGTCGGCCTTTGCGTTCAGCGTGGCCTTTGCCACCGCATGGATCGCCGCCGGGTCTTCGGGGTTGGGGATATGGTTTGGAAAGCGCCCGTCCGGGTTCAGAAACTGGCTGCCCTTTGTGTCCGCGCCAAGCCTTTTCAGCAGACCTGCATACATGCCGCCCGCGCCGTTGCCCGCATCCACCGCCACATGTAGCCCCTTCAGCGGGGCTTGCCCGGGCAGCTGCTTTCTGATCATGTCCTCCAGGAAATCCATATACACCGAAAGGAAATTGAGCCGTTCCGGCTGCCGGCCGGTGCGCTCCGCCTCGCCAAGCCCCGACGCAATCTCCAGCACTTCCGCCACCTGCGCGCCGGAAAGGCCCGCTTCCCCGGTGAAAAACTTGTACCCGTTGCGCCGCCATGGCAGGTGGCTGGCGGTAACCATCACCGCGCCATCCGCACCGGCAAGCTTTGTCGCCATGAACATCGCAGGGGTGGTGCACAGCCCGCAATCGAGCACGTGCGCGCCCGCGGCAAGCATGCCTTCCATCATCGCCCGCGCAAGCGCAGGGCCCGACAGCCGGGGATCGCGCCCTACGGCCAACGTCAGCGCGCCTGCGTTCTTGCCCGTGCGTTCGGCAAGCCACAGCGTGTACGCGTGGCCCAGCGCCGCGCCGATCTCTTCTGTCAGCTGTGCGCTTTCCCCTGCATCAGCAATCGCGACGCCGCGCACATCCGTGCCGCTTTTCAGTTTCCGAAACGCTTCCGTCATGTCATGCCTCCTCTATGCGCTATGCGGATTCGGGGCGAATTGTCCGGAATCAGCACCTTATCTGGCACTTCCTCAGCAGCTCATACAGCGGGGTCATCCGTTTGAATCCTTCGGCCACCCTGTCCGCCAGCTCGGGCGAAAACGCAAGGTCAAAGTCTTTCTCCGTGTGCTCCGCGTACAATTCTTTGTGCTGGTAGATGGCCTGCAGCGCCTCCGGCATCCCTTCCGGCGTTTTGCGCCAGCGCTTGAATGTTTCGCCCTTTATTTCAAACTGTTCCAGCAGCACGGGGTCCGTGAACACGGCCAGCGCATCGCCGGGCTTTTCTTCCATCAGGCGGCGCAGCGACTGCATCACCACGGGGTTCATGTGGTAAATGCCGCAGCCCCAGTGCATCGCGGTCTCGCTGATATCAAAATAGAAGCAGCTGCCCTCGCTGCGGTCTTCGCCAGTGTGGTGAAAATCCAGCCACATGTGGTCGCGATAGGGCGATTTGTCGTGCGTGAAGCGCGTATCACGCCGAATGCGCGATACGCATCTGGCCGGGCGGGTATCAAGCTGCGGGTCAATGGCAAGCACCGTCTCCGCCAGCGCTTCCGTTAGGCGGTACATCGGCTCTTTTATCTCCCGCTCAAACAGCGCGCGGTTTTCCTCATAGTTTTCGCGCGTGTTTTCAAAGCGCATTTTGGCAAAAAACAAAGGCAGGTCACGGCCAAGGCCCTGGAACACAGTGTTCACCTCTCATTTCTGACTACCCTTTACCCGAAAAAACCCCTTCTTCTGCCATCGGCGAAAAGAAGGGGGCCGGGGTTTCCCCCGGCGGGAAGGGATACTTTCCCCTCATGGATTATGAATCTTTTCCATCGTCCTCATCATCATCGTAGAACTTGGCGACGCTCTTCCTGCTATCGTTTTCAGAGCGCAGCCGGTTCAGGTAAGCGCTGCTGTTGCGGGTTTCGCCTTGCTGCGAAGGCTTAGCCGTTTCGCGCACGGTGCCGCTCTTTCTGGAAAGGCGGTACTGGCCCGTGCTGCCGGAAAGCAGCGCGGCATCCTCATCGCTGACGCGGGCGGGCTTCGCCTGTGGCGCTTCGGGCGTCTCCTCTTCGGATTCCCCGCGGGGCGCGGTAGCCCGGCGAATGCGGGTCAGGTATTCTTGGCCCAGCACTTCCGTTTTGTCGCCCGAAGGTTCGGGCTTGGGCTGCTGCGCTGCGGCTTCCTGCTGCGGGCGCTGATACAGGTTGCGCTCGGGCGCGGCAGGGGTTTCTTCTTCTATGCGCAGGCGCGGGGCGCGCTTTGGCTCGGCCTGGACCTGCGGCTCAAAATCGGTCTCTTCTTCTGGCGGCATAGGATCTTCCTGCACCTGCGCGGAAGTGCGGCCCTGCGGCTGCGGGCGGTTGCTCTGGCGCTTGGGCGCGCGCGCATAATCGCGGCGTTCCGTGCGCTGCAAGCTGTCGATGACCGTTGTCGGGCCTTGCTGCTGGCGCGGGCGGTAAGAGGGGCCCTGCGGCTGCCTGCGGCGCGTATCCATCACGGCGATGACCACCACCGCTACAATCACCACGCCCAGCACAATCGCTATCACATACAGCAGCGTGCGGTTTTGGCCGCCTTCACTGTCGCCCTGATCATCCCATGGGCGGCCGGCGGGGTCCACTGTGGGTTCGGCGGAGGGCGGGACCGTTGGCGGCAGCGTCGGCTCAGGAGACGGCGTGGGCGGCGCACTGGTCACCTGGAATGTCACCTGAATGGGTGTCGATTCCGCCAGCTTAGCCACCTCGCCGTCCGCGCCCTTCACATTGGCGCTGAAGGCGTATTGACCCCCGACAGACGCCCGAAGCAGCTTAGAAAACGTAACGGATTCGCCGGGTTCCAGCTTTTCGATTGTTTTGATGGTTGTCGCGGTTCCGCTCTGCGGAGGTACCGCGGCAACGGTGATGTTCTCTATCGCCGCCGTGCTGTTGTTCGTCACCTTGATCTGGAAAATGATATCCGAAGGCTGGGTATAGATGAAGGGCCTGTCCGCCTCGGCAACAATTTCCAGCGCAAGGTTGGACGGCGTAATGGCCGTAACGGCCGAACCCTGATCCTGAATGGTCTGCACAGAGCAATCGTTGGATACCACTGTGATCTCCGCGCCGGTGGAATCCTTCGCGGTCAGGGTAAAGCGGTACACGTTCGATTTCGCCACGGTAACGTTGCGCGTAATCTTTTCGGTGCTGTTCGGGCGCAGCGTAATCCCCGGCTCCACCGTGCCGAGCAGGGGGTCCGTAATGGTCACATTTGTGTACGACAGGTTGCTGCGGTTGGTGATGTTCAGAATCAGGTCGATCTTGTCATCCTTGTTGACGATGGACTGCGACGCCGCCAGCTGGATAGAAATATCCTGCATGGTAACATCGATGACGTACGGGCTGGATGTGTTCTCCAGCGTCTCGGTTTTGCCATTCTTGGAATAGCTGTAACTCAGCGTGATGATGGATGTTTTCGATGTGGCGCCCGCCGTATAGCTGGCCGACAGCTCAACGGTTTCCGTGGGTTTGAGCAGCGCGATGGTCAACGGGTCGCCGGTAATGATCTCAGGGTCTTTGATGGTAATGTTCGTCAGATCGACCCCGCCCGTGTTCGTCACAACATAGCCGATCTTGACAGCCTGCCCCTCCACCACACTGCCGTTGGGCGTCCGGCGGTCCACCAGGATATTCGGTTCTGCGGATGTAAACGTAATGGTATCGGCAATGGGCTCGCTGATAGGCGTCTTGACGCCGTCGGCCGTGACCGCAGTGTACTTCAGCTGGTAGATCACGCGACCCTTTTCCAACTGCTGTTCTGTGACGGCCCAAGTGCCGGTATAGTTTCTGCTTTCCATGGATTTGAGGTATACAACGCCGCCGCTGCCAAAATCCTGAACGATATTGCCGTTGGGGTCCAACAGCGTTACCGCCACGGGATCCGGATCGTCGCTGATGTTTGAAACGGTGATGTTGACGGTAACCGTACCCGTGCCCGTAAGGTTTTTCGGCGATACGGCAACAGTGCCCTGGATGACATCACCCGCAAGAGCCCCAGCGCACAAGAGCAGGAGCGCCAAGGTCAACGCCGCCAGTACCGATAGCTTTATGGAGAGCTTTCTCATATGCAGGTGCGCCACCTGGACGCACGCCTCCCTTCCGGCCACAACGGGAATATGATTGGATACTATAAACCTATGAATATTGTAGAACATTCACGGTTTACTGTCAAGTGCGGCGCGGATTTCCGGCGCTTTTTCGCCGAAAAACGTGCCTCTTTTCGCAGACATCCATATAACGATTCATATTGGTTATTCATTCACATGGGTAAAAAGGAAAAAAAGGAAGGTCCCAGCCTTCCTTTTTTGACAAAATCCGCTACCTTTCCTCGCGAAAATAGTTGGTGCCGCAGGCAGCCGGCTGCATCCTTTCGATGTTGCGGCGCAGGCTCGTCAGGATCAGCACCAGCACCGTCGCCACATAGGGCAGCATGTCGTAAATCTGCATGGGGATGGAAAACGGCAGCGTCACATACATGCGCATGATCGACAGCCCGCCGAAGATCAGCGCCGCCAGCAGCGCCTGCGCGGGGCTCCACGCGGCGAAGATCACCAGCGCCACGGCCAGCCAGCCGTACCCGTTGATGCAGTTGTGCACCCACACGCCGGAACACGTCACCATCACCATGTACATGCCGCCGACGCCGCAAATGCCCCCGCCGATTACCGTAGCCAGGTACTTGTAGCGCGTCACGCTGATGCCCGCGGCGTCCGCGGTAGCCGGATTTTCGCCCACGGCGCGCAGGTTAAGGCCCGTGCGCGTTTTGCTAAGGAACCACGCCAGCGCAAGCGCCACGGCGATGGCAAAGTAGACAATCCAGTTATACTGGAAAAACATTTTGCCCACATACGGGATGCCCGACAGCAGCGGCAGCTTCAGGCTACCGAATGCGGACTTTGTCGCCGCGCCGACGGCCACATACCCGCCCGCCTTGATGCCCATGAACTCACCGAAGAAATTGCCGAACCCCGCGCCAAATATCGCAAGCGTCAGACCCGTCACGTTTTGATCCGCGCGCAGCGTCACCACCAGGAACGCATAGATCAGCGCCCCAAGCGCCCCCACCGCGAACGACGCCGCAAGCGCCATCAGCGCAGCGATGATCCCGCTGGATGCGCCGAACGTCGCCACCGCCCACTGTTCGTAGTAGTACGCACCGGCAAGCCCCGCGACGCCGCCCATGAACATCATGCCCTCTACGCCCAGGTTCAGGTTGCCGGACTTGGAAGTTAAGATATTGCCCAGCGTGCCCAGCAGCAGCGGCGTGCCGGCGAGCACGGCGGCGCAAAAGAAATTGATGATGCTATCCATCGGCCCGCTCCTTCCTGAACACCAGCTTGTAGTTGATGAAGAACTCGCACCCCAGCATGAAGAAGAGGATCACGCCGGTCAGCACATCGGCAGCGGACGCGGGAATCTTGAACGTCGTCTGTATCTTGTTCGCGCCCTTTTTCAGGATGGCGATGGCAAACGACACAAACACCATGACAATCGGGTTCAGCTTGGACAGCCACGCCACGGTGATCGCCGTGAAGCCGACGCCGCCGGTGGTCGTTTCGCTGAGCGTATAGTCCGCGCCCGCCACCTGGATGAACCCCGCCAGCCCCGCCAGCGCGCCCGAAATCAGCATCGTGCGGATCAGCACCCAGCCCACGTTCATCCCCGCGTACTTCGCGGTGCGCGGGCTTTCGCCGACTACGGTGATCTCATAGCCGTGCTTGGTGTAGTTGAGATACAGATAGCAAAGCGCCGTCACCGCCAGCGCGATGATCCAGCCGATGTGCACGCCGAAGACCTTCGGCAGCCGCGCGATCGGCTCAAACATCGCGATCTTGGGGAAGCCGCGCAGCCTGGGGTCCTTCCACGGGCCGTTTTGCAGGTATTTGACGAAGCACAGCGCGATGTAGTTGAGCATCAAAGTAAACAGCGTTTCGTTGGTATCCCACTTGGCTTTGAACAGCGCGGGCAGCAGCGCCGCCAGCGCCCCCGCCGCGATGCCCGCCAGCGCCATGATCAGCAGCAGCGGAACCTTGGGGATTTTGTCATAGTAAAACAGCGCAAAGTAGGTGGCCGCCATCGCGCCAAACAGGATTTGCCCCTCGCCGCCGATGTTCCAGAAGCGCATCTTGAACGCCAGCGAGATCGCCAGCGCCGTCACCAGCAGCGGGATCGACACGCGGATCGTCTCATTCAGCACGGTGTTGGAGCCGAGGCTGCCCACGATCATATCGCGGTACACGGCGATCGGGTTATGCCCCAGGCACAGGATGATGATGCCGCCCGTGACCAGCGCCAGCAGCACCGCCGCCACGCGGATCAATACCGTCATGCCGCCGGAAATCGCCTCGCGCTTGACCATGCGCACGATGGGCTCGCGGCCCTGTTTGGCCTGCGCACTTGTAGTCATGGCGTCTCCCCCTTTCCACCGTGCGCGTTTGTCATCATCAGGCCGATCTCTTCGCGGGTGGCGCATCTGGCATCCACCACGCCGGATACCTTGCCGCCGCACAGCACCAGGATGCGGTCGCACAGCTCCAGCAGCACGTCCAGGTCCTCGCCCACGAACAGCACGCCCACGCCCTTTTGCTTCTGCTGCTGCAACAGGTCATAGACGGTGTACGACGCGCCGATATCGAGTCCGCGCACCGGGTACGCCACCACCAGCAGTTCCGGCTCCTCCATCAGTTCGCGACCCAGCAGCACCTTTTGCACGTTGCCGCCGGATAGCTTGCTGACGCGCTGGCCGGGGCCTGTCGTGTTGACGGAAAGCCACTTGATCAGCTCATTGGCCTGCCTGACAGCGGGCTTTCTTTTCAGGATGACACCTTTTTGCTTGCGGTACCCGCGCACCAGCAGGTTTTCGGACACGCACAGGCTGCCCACAAGCCCCATGCCAAGCCTGTCCTCCGGCACAAAGCTGATGCGCACGCCGGCCTTCGCGATCCTGTTGGGATCGAAGTGCGCAATCTGTTTGTCGCGCACTGTAACCGTGCCGGACAGGATCGCCTCCAGCCCAGTCAGCGCTTCGCACAGCTCCTTCTGGCCGCTGCCTGCAACGCCCGCCACGCCCAGAATCTCCCCGCCCATCAGGTCAAAGGAGACATCATCAAGCGCGATGTGGCCGTCCTTGTGCCGCACAGATAGGTTTCTGATTTCGCACAGCGGTCTGGTTTCGGCTTCCTCGCGGCGGATTGTCAGCTCCATCGCGCGGCCGACCATCATGTTGGTCAGCTGCTGCACGCCTGCGGCCTTCGTGGCAACGGTATCGATGTACTTGCCCTTGCGCAGGATGGTCACCCTGTCGCTGACGGCCAGCACCTCGGCCAGCTTGTGCGTGATGATGATGATCGCCTTGCCGTCGTCGCGCATGGCGCGCAGCACATCAAACAGACGGTCGGTCTCCTGCGGGGTGAGCACGGCGGTCGGTTCATCCAGGATCAGGATGTCCGCGCCACGGTACAGCACCTTGACGATCTCGACAGTCTGTTTCTGCGATACGGATAGCTTATATATTTTCTGCTCTGGATCGAGCGAAAAGCCGTATTTTCGGCTGATGGCGCCAATCTCATTTGACAGCTGTTTGCGGTTCAGCCGCACGGAACCGGGAAGGCCCAGCACCACGTTTTCCGCTGCGCTCAGCACATCAACCAGCTTGAAGTGCTGGTGGATCATGCCGATGCCAAGCGCGAACGCGTCCTTTGGCGAGCGGATGGTGGCGGGTCTTCCGTTTACCAGGATTTGCCCGCTGTCCGGGTAGTAAATGCCCGAGAGCATGTTCATCAGTGTGGTCTTGCCTGAGCCGTTTTCGCCCAGCAGCGCCAGGATCTCCCCCCGCCTGACAGACAAGGAAATGTGGTCATTGGCAACGACCGAACCAAACGTTTTGGTGACATCCCGCACCTCAATGGCGCATGGCTGTTCCTGCAAGGGGATCGCCTCCGCTTCATGTGGGATGGAAAACGTAAAGGCAATACCGCACAAATGCCATGGCACGCGGGCGGACGATTTTTCGCCCATGTGCACCTGCGCCCCGTCAACGCCTTCGGCGTCGCCGGGCATCGGGGATCGAATTGAAAATTCGACCCCTCGGTTCGCCTTGCAGGCGAACGCTTGTCCTGCAAAAACCTCGACGTAGCGCTGCTACGCCTTCGGTTTCCGCAAGCGCACCTGGTCAAAAACTCATACCGCCGGCGTGCCCGTCATCTGCGCGGTATTGCCTAAAAGAAAGCAGGGCCGCGCTGGGCGGTCCTGCTCCGTAATTCAATTAGCCTTCAATGACGGTAACACCTTCAAGGATCGATTCCCAGCTCGGCGCAGACTCATGCACCTGCTCCTCGTAGAACGCGCCTTCTTCAACGACGACTTTGCCGGTGTTATCGGTCAGCGGGCCCTGGAACACCTGCAGTTCGCCGGAGATCAGCTTGGCGGCAGCGGCATCGATAGCTTCCTGCGTGCCTTCGGCAGCAATTTCGGTGTTCAGCTGGGACAGGTACACGGCTCCTTCCGCAAGGCCCGCGCTCCAATCGGTGGGGATCGCTTCGCCCGCCAGGTAGCTTTCTACCGCAAAGATCAGGTACTTCGACCAGTCAACGCGCGGGGAGATCAAAGACGCCTTCGGGGCGGCCGGGATCATATCGGAGTTGTAGCCAACCTGGAACACGCCGTTCGCTTCCGCCGTGGTGGCGGGGGCGGTGGAGTCGGAGTGCTGGGAGATGACATCGCATCCGCGGTCGATCAGCGCCTTGGCGACCTGCGCCTCCACGGTGGGATCATTCCAGCTGTTGGTGTACATCACCATCATTTCCACATCGGGGTTGACGGACTTGGCGCCCAGGTAGAAGCCGGTGTAGCCGGAAATGACCTCCGCAAACGGGAATGCGGCGACATAGCCCAGCTTGTTGCTTTCGGTCTTCAGGCCCGCGGCGATGCCGGAAAGGTAGCGCGCTTCATAAATCGAAGCGAAATAGTTGTGGTAATTGGGCAGGTTGTAGATGGCGGCATAGTAGCCGGTGGCGTGGCAGAATTCGATCTCCGGGTGCTCCTGCGCGGCGGCCAGCGCGTAATCGCCAAAGCCAAAGCTGGTGCAGAAGATCATCTGGCAGCCCGCGTCGATCAGTTCGTTGATCGCGGTGGCGCACTCCGCGCCTTCTGGGATGTTGTACTTGTTGATGATCTGCGCTTCGGAAAGGCCAACGGCTTCCATCATCGCTTTGGTGCCGACATCATGGTTGTAGGTGTAGCCCATGTCGCTGGGGTCGGAAATGTGAACAAAGCCGATCTTCAGATCTTCTTTGGCAACCGGGTCCGCCGAGGCAAAGGAGGCAAGGCCCACCACCATCAGCAGGGAGAGCAGGAGCGCGACAAGCTTTTTCATTCGGCATTTCTCCTCATCCATTTGTTTCCATTGCGATGAAGGGTATTCGCATGGATAGATTCATTATACAGACAGCCGCCGGACGCGTCAAGAGCGCTTGCACGGGTCTTCGCCCGCTTTGTGAAAAAAAGGGCAGAGACGCTTGACACAGCCCTGCCCTTGTAAACCCCGAAACCGCGCTTACCTGATCTCTTCTTTTCCGCCCATGTACATGCGCAGCGGCGCGGGGATTGCCACGCTGCCATCCTGGCGCAGGTTGTTCTCCAGGAAGGCGATCAGCATGCGCGGCGGCGCCACCACCGTGTTGTTGAGCGTGTGAGGCAAGAACTTGCCGCCGTCCGCACCGCGCGTACGGATGCTGAGCCGCCTGGCCTGCGCGTCGCCCAGGTTCGAGCAGCTGCCGACCTCGAAATACTTCTGCTGGCGGGGCGACCAGGCTTCCACATCGACGCTCTTGACCTTAAGGTCCGCAAGATCGCCCGAGCAGCATTCCAGCGTCCTGACCGGGATATCCAGCGAGCGGAAGAAATCCACCGTATGCTGCCACAGGCGGTTAAACCACATAGGGCTTTCCTCCGGGCGGCAAACGACGACCATCTCCTGCTTTTCGAACTGGTGGATGCGGTACACGCCACGCTCCTCGATGCCGTGCGCCCCCACTTCCTTGCGGAAGCACGGCGAATAGCTGGTCAGCGCCTGAGGCAGTTCCTCTTCATCCAGGATGGTATCGATGAACTTGCCGATCATCGAATGCTCGCTGGTGCCAATCAGATAGAGGTCTTCCCCTTCAATCTTGTACATCATGTTTTCCATCTCGGCAAAGCTCATGACGCCGCTGACGACGCTTTGTCTGATCATGAACGGCGGGATGTAGTAGGTGAACCCGCGGTCAATCATGAAATCGCGCGCATAGCTTAATATGGCCGAGTGCAGGCGGGCGATATCGCCGCGCAGATAATAGAAGCCGTTGCCGCTGGTGCGGCGGGCGCTGTCCAGGTCGATGCCGCGCAGCTTCTCCATGATTTCCACATGATACGGGATTTCAAACGCGGGGGTCAGCGGCTCGCCGAAGCGCTCAACCTCAACGTTCTCGCTGTCGTTCCTGCCGACCGGCACCGTCGGGTCGATGATGTTGGGCAGCACAAGCATGCGCTCACGGATCTGCGCTTCCAGGGTTTCCGCCAGCACCTCCAGTTCGGCAAGCTCCTTGGCCATCTCGGCTACCTTCGCCTTTGTGGCCTCGGCTTCCGCCTTTTGACCTTTCGCCATCAGCGCGCCGATCTGTTTGCTAGTCACGTTGCGCCCGTTGCGCAGTTCATCCACGCGGGTTTTCGCCGCACGGAAGCGCTCATCCATGTCCAGCACCTCATCCACCAGCGGCAGCTTGTGATCCTGGAATTTCTTTTTGATGTTTTCGCGCACCAGTTCCGGTTCGGCGCGTACCAGTTTGATGTCCAGCATGGGGTTTGCCTCCTTATTTTGCGCTGATTTTGTGTTCGTCTTTTGGCCGGGAAAACAAAACTTCCGTCCCCTATTCGCACAAGGGACGGAAGATATTCCGCGTTGCCACCCAAGTTGCCGCGCATGCACGGCCTCTCTGTCGCGCAGTAAAGGGCGCGGCCCTCCGGTTCTTCGCCGGTGGCTCCCAAAGTGGAAAGGCATCCATGCCCGCCGGTTCGCACCGCACACCGGCTCTCTGAAGGGATGAGATTGCCGCAGCTTTGATCATTGCCGGGGAATTGACCTGAATCATTATAACGGAAACGAGCAGTTTTGGCAAGCAGTGAAAACCCTGGGGATTTTTAAGGGGCCAAAGCCCCTTAATTACAATCCGGCATCGGCGGCTCTGCCGCCGAACGGACAAAAAGTCCGTAAGGACTTTTTTCCTTGCATCCTCCCCGCCCGGAAAACCGTGAGGTTTTCAGGGGAGGATGTTCCTTCTTCGTATCTTCCAACCGCATGAACCTCAGTTCATGCGGTTGCGTGGAGCGCAAGCGCTGTCTGTAAGCCGAGTTCTGTCTTAGGCGATCATCTATCTAGGCCTGCCGTTACCGGAAGGCTCCAGCGATTACGGGGAGCATGACGGGCCGCCATATGCGCTCCCATTCCAATCTTGCACCGGGTGGGGTTTACATCGCGGGCAAGTCGCCAAGCCGCGGGTGAGCTCTTACCTCACCTTTCCATCCTTACTGCACGGTTAAAGCGCACAGCGGTATCTCTCTGTTGCACTGTCCCTGGAGTCGCCTCCGCCGGGGGTTACCCGGCACCCTGCCCTATGGAGCTCGGACTTTCCTCATGCCAAAGCATGCGACCGCCCGGCAGCCTCGCGTTCCAACGGCGAGAATACCACAACAGGGGCCGCGCGTCAAGCACATGGGGCGAGTACTGCATAAATAAAAACCAGCGGAAGCAAGATTCCAGGGAAATGTTCCCAGTTTGGTCACAAAAAAGCGCTTTGTTTTTTTTGTATCTGTGGTATAATACCAAGGATTGGAGCGTGATACCATGCAGGAGAGAAAAACCGTTATCCTGACAGACAGTGCGTGCGATATACCGGATGATTTGATGGCACAGTACAACATCCATTTCATCCCCCTGCGCATCGTTTGCCACAGCGGCGAGCTGCGCGACCGGATAGAGGTCGATCCTGAAAAAATATACGATCTGATGGCGAAAGAACTGCCCAAGACATCCCTGCCGCTTCCGGAAGATGTGACCGCGCTGTACAACCGCATGGCCGATCAGGGCTACACCGATGCGGTGCACATCTGCATCTCTTCCGGTCTGTCCGGCACATATAACATGGTGCGCCTGGTTGCGCAGGAGTACACGCGCCTTAACGTGCGCGTGGTGGATACGAAAACGCTTTCCATGCAGGAAGGGTTTATCGCGCTCTCTTGCGCGCGCATGCTGGCGCAGACGCAGGACCCGGACGAGATTGCCGCGCATGCCATCGCGCTTAGGGATAAGAGCCTGGGCATGTTTGTAATCCGCACGCTGGAATACCTGCGCAAGGGCGGCCGCATCGGCCTGGTGGAGGGCGTGCTGGGCACGATGCTGCAGCTAAAGCCCGTCATCTTTGTGAACAAGGACGGCATTTACGAAACGCTGGTGAAGGCGCGCGGGTACTCCAACGCGCTGGATGCGCTGGTGCGCGATGTCACCTCCCGGTTCAGCAAAGCGCGCGTGCGCCTGGCCGTGGTGCAGGGCGCGGCGCAGCAAGAAGGCGAAAAGCTGCTGGAACGCCTGAAAGGCATGATGAATGTGGAAGAATCGTACCTGCTGCCGGTAAGCCCGGTGCTGGGCGTGCATACCGGGCCTGGGCTGCTGGGGGTTATTGCCTGCGAGGTGTGAGACGTGAGGAACGGAGGGCACGCCAGGGACGCTGTCCCTGGACCCTGCTTAAGGGCCTAAGGCCCTTAAGAATCCCTTCATAGGGGATTTCATAAAGGTGTGCTTATTGCAAGGCGCGACGGTTTCAAAATGCTGAAACGTCGCGCCTTACGAATGCAAAATGTAAAAAAGACCCCCGCCCGCCGTGAGGCGAAGCAGGGGTTCCAAGGGGCCTTAGGCCCCTTGGTGGGGTCCAGGGGCAAAGCCCCTGGGCGTTCTTTTTTACACCCTCTCCACCACCGCATCCACAAGCCCCGCAAACCCGGCCTTCACGCGCTCGCCGGTTTCCAGCACTTCGGAGTGGCTCAGCGGCTGATCCAGGATACCGGCAGCCATGTTGGTGATGCAGGAGATGCCCAGCACCTCCATGCCCATGTGGCGGGCAACGATGACCTCCGGCACGGTGGACATGCCGACGGCGTCCGCGCCGAGGGTGCGGGCCATGCGGATCTCGGCGGGGGTTTCAAAGGAGGGGCCGCTAAACCACATGTACACGCCCTCTTGCAGGGTGAGGTTATGCCGCGCAGCAATATCCTTCGCCAGCGCGCGCAGGCGCTTTGAGAACGCCTCTGACATGTCTGGGAAGCGGGGTCCGAAGTCATCCAGGTTTGCGCCCATCAGGGGGTTCATGCCGCTGTAGTTGATCATATCGCTGATGAGCATCAGATCGCCCGCGCCAAATGCGGTGTTGACGCCGCCGGCAGCGTTGGTGACGATCAGCGTTTTGACGCCGAGCTTGTGCATCACGCGCACGGGCAGGGTCACGTCATCCAGGCCGTATCCTTCATAAAAATGGAAGCGGCCGCGCATGATCGCAACGCGGTGGCCGTGCATCTTGCCACCGATCCACTCGCCGTGATGGCCCGGCACGGTGGAGACCGGAAAGCCGGGAATATCCTTATAGGCGATAACCTTTTTGTCCGTCAGCGAAGGGATGCTGTCCCCCAGGCCCGAGCCCAGGATCAACCCGATTTCAGCGCCGCCCACGGCGTTTTCGATGGTCTCCGCCGCCCGAAGAATCCTGTAGTGTTTGGGGTTGGTCATGCGGTATGTCCTCCTTTTGTGATGACTGTATCATGTGTTAGCGACCTATGATTTGCTGATAAAACGATTCCCCTGCCGTACCGACGGGCACGCCAAACGCTTCCTGCACGGTGGCCGCGATATCGGCGAAAGACGCCCTGTCGCCCACGCTGCCGGGGCGGACCGACGGGCCATAGCACAGCAGCGGCACGCGCTCGCGGGTGTGGTCGGTGCCGCGATAGGTCGGGTCGCAGCCGTGATCGGCGGTCAGGATCAGCAGGTCATGCTGCCCCATGCGCCCGATCATTTCGGGCAGCGCGCGGTCTATCTCTTCCAGCGCCCGACCAAAGCCGATGGGGTCACGCCGGTGGCCGTACAGCATATCCGTATCCACCAGGTTCACGAAGATGAACGCCGAGCCGGGCTTTTCCATCAGGGAGAGCGTTTCAGCGATGCAGGCGGTGTTGCCGGACGCGTGGTTGCTGTAAGACAGCCCCCTGTGCGCGAAGATGTCTTCGATCTTGCCCACGCCCATTGTGGGGATGCCCGCCTGATGCAGCACATCCAGCACCGTGGGGCCGAATGGCACCAGTGAGAAGTCGCGCCGGTTGCCGGTGCGCTGAAACGCTCCGGGCTGCCCCACGAACGGGCGCGCGATCACGCGGCCCACGGCGTGCGGGCCGGTCAGGATGCCGCGCGCAATTTCGCACATGCGCCACAGCGCTTCCGGCGGGATGATCCCCTCGTGCGCCGCCACCTGGAACACGCTGTCGGCGGATGTGTAGACGATGGGCCTTCCGGTTTCCATGTGCTCAGGGCCTAGCCTGTCGATGATTTCCGTGCCGCTGGCGGGGCCGGTGGCCAGCGTCTGCCGGCCGATGGCGGCCTCAAACGCATCCAGCACATCCTGAGGGAAGCCGTCCGGGTATGTCGGAAACGGCGTTTCCACCGGCAGGCCGGCGATCTCCCAGTGGCCGGTGGTGGTATCCTTGCCGGCGGAACGCTCCGTCAGGCGGCCCCACGCGCCGGCAGGGTTTTCTGTTTGGATGAATCCGGAATCCGGGATGTTGCCAAGCCCCAGCCCGCACAGGTTTGGCAGCGCCGGGTTTGCCTTTTCCGCCGTGTGGCGCAGCGTGTTTGCGCCCGCGTCGCCGTACTGCGCGGCGTCTGGGGCGTTGCCGCAGCCTACGGCATCCAGGACGATCAGGGTTACTTTTCTTTCGCGCATTCTGCTCATGTGCCTTTTCTTATACTTTCCGCCAGCATAGCGATGCATTCCGTGTTGGTCGGCTTGCCGCGCTGGGGGTCTATGGTGTTGCCGAATACCTCGTGCAGGGCATCCATGTTGCCGTGCGTCCACGTCGTTTCAATCGCATGGCGGATGGCGCGCTCCACGCTGTGGTCGGTTGCGTCAACCTCTTTTGCGATCAGCGGATACAGGCGGCTGGTGGCCTGGTGCAGCAGCAGATCGGACACCGACACCAGCGCGATCGCTCGGCGCAGGTACTGGTAGCCCTTCAGCGCATCCTGCATGCCCATTTTGCTAAGCTGCGCGCCCACCGCCGCTTCCCTTGCCGCCGCTATGCGCAGCGCAAGCGCAGGGGCCGTTCTGCCTTTGCAAGCCTTCAGCGCGGCATCCACCCTGTCTGCGGTGACAGGCCGCTCCAGCGCCTCATCCGCACCCAGCGACAGCGCCTTTTCGCATGCAGCCCGGCCCATCGCCGTCGTCATCACCACATACGGGTAGCGCGCCAGCGTCTTCATGCCGAGCGACTGCAGCACGCCGTAGCCGTCCTTCACGGGCAGCTCCAGCGAGATCACCAGCGCGTCCGGCTGCAACGCTTCTATCGTGTACAGCGTTTTCGCGCCGCTTTCCGCTTCAAAAACCGAATAACCCAAGCGCGACAGCGCCTCTGTCAGCGCGTCACGCTCGGGTTTCTGGGCATCCGCCACCAGCACACGCACAGCCTCACTCATGCGGGCTCACTTCGACGCGGGTGTGGAGGTTTCCTGCTAGAGGCGGGGGGGATACGCTGGGGATACGCTGGGACTTCGCCCCAGACCCCACCAAGGGGATTAAATCCCCTTGGAACCCCTTGTTGCTTCACGTGCCTCGCTCGATGCGGTTATTCGCTTTCCAGGGCCATGATCTGCTGGTGCAGCGCGTTCAGCGCGTCCTCGACACTCGCCTCCCCCGCATACACGCTCTCCAGCGCCGCCCGCTCCAGCCCCGCCCACACCGACCGCATCGGCGAAACCGGCAACGCCACCGCATACTCCATCATATCCTCAAAAACCTTCATCGTCACCCCCGGCACCCCGTCCCCAAACCCCGCCCGCGCCCCCGAGTCCGCCGCCATCAGCCCGCCCCCGCCCGCCGCCAACAGCCGCGCCGCGTCCACCGTCCCCAGATACCCCATAAACTCCAGCACCGCAGCCGCGTTCCGCGTGTTCGCCGCCGCCGCGAACGCCGCCCCTTCGCAGATCGTCGCCCGCCGCTTTAACGTCGGCAGGATAATCACGTCAAAATTGTCGCGCAGCGTCGATGCCGCGTCCAGATTCGCCACCTGGCTCGCCCGCACAAACTGCATCGCCACCTCGCCCGATATCATCCACTCGTCCGGCTGTATGTCCGGATAATATGCAGCCGTCGGCGACACCCTGTCGCGCAGCACAAAGTCCACCCAGAACTGCACCGCCTCCTGGGTCTCCGGTAGATTGTACCCGCTCTGCCCGTCCTTCCAGATGTACCCGCCGTTCTGATACACGAGGTTATAGTACCCGCCCGGCCCGTCGTTCGGCGCGCCGAAACCCCACCAGCCCTGCTCCGCGTCCGTCAGTTCCAGCGCCGCCTCTCGCAGTTTGTGCCAGTCCCACGTCATGTCCGGCAGCGCCACGCCCGCCGCGCTGAACAGCGCCTTGTTGTATGCCAGCGCCACCCCGTCCACGTCCTTCGGCACCGCGTACAGCACGCCGTTGTACCGATACAGGTCCGTCATCGCCTGGGGATACCGCGACACGTCGATCCGCGCCTTCGAGAGGTCCATCAGCGCCCCCGCCGACACGAAATCCATCACCCGGTTCGGGTGGATCATGAACACGTCCGGCAGCACGCTGCCCATCGCCATCGACTCCAGCCGCGTATAATAGCTCGACTCCGCGATCAGCACCAGCTGCACCGTCACCTTCGCGTGCGTCTTCATGTACGCCTCCGCCAGCTCCGTCAGCGCCGCCGTCTGCGCGTCGTCGTCGTAGGCCAGCCGAATGACCTGCGCCGTGCTCGTCTCGCCCAACGAGGGCACAGCAAAGCACACACACATCAGCGCCGCCAACGCCGCCATCAGCCATCTACGCATACGAAATAAAACCCTCCAAATCAATAGGTCACGTCATTATATCACGTACCATCACGATCCGCAACCGCATACCCAGCACCTCCCATCGCAAAAAATCAACGCTTTTCCGCCGTTCAGCCCTTGACACGCGCCTTGGAAACAGGTATAATATCCCCCGTTGACCCATAGGTACGCGGCGAGCGGGCGTGGCGGAATTGGCAGACGCGCTGGATTTAGGTTCCAGTGCCGCAAGGCGTATGAGTTCAAGTCTCTTCGCCCGCACCACCAGGGGCTGAGCCCCTGGACCCCGGTTCGCTTCGCGCATCTCGATCGCCACGATAGAGGTCCCCTTGCGCAGCGAGAACATCCGCCGTCATCCTTCATGGCGCGCCCCGCGGTAGTAGCTCAGTTGGTAGAGCGCCACCTTGCCAAGGTGGAGGTCGCGAGTCCGAGTCTCGTCTACCGCTCCATGCGGCCACATGCCGCGCCCTCGCGGGTGTAACTCAATGGCAGAGCGCCAGCCTTCCAAGCTGGATACGTGGGTTCGATTCCCATCACCCGCTCCAGCGGCTGTGCCGCGACAAATCGCCACGCGGTTCCCTGTCGCGGCCACACGCCAAACCCGCTATCCCCCACCCACGCCCTTGAGCAAATCTCATCGCCAAGCGATCCGATCCCCCTCAAGCGCACCCCAAGCGGTAGTAGCTCAGTTGGTAGAGCGCCACCTTGCCAAGGTGGAGGTCGCGAGTCCGAGTCTCGTCTACCGCTCCACAAGCACCATTAGCTCAGCTGGTAGAGCACCTGACTCTTAATCAGGGTGTCCAGGGTTCGAGTCCCTGATGGTGTACCACCTTATCACTGAAATAGTGATACAAAAAGACCATCGTCAAAAACGATGGTCTTTTTACTGGCATCCGTCATATTTGGCATTGAATCTGCCGGATACGAGTATTTTCTGCAATACCAGCAATATCGTCCATCATATCCACAGCGGGAGCACCCATCCTCACACGCCCTCCACACCCCTTCCGAGGCCATTCCAACCTTCAAATAGGCCGAATTTATTCCTTAACAATGCAACCACCCGGGCACTGCCCCCAAGAGAACGGACAGAGAGAAATGAACCATAAAAGTGCGCCCTGCAAACAGACAGTGTTAAAACGCACCAAAAAGGGAGAGACTATCCTCCATAAGGGGGGGGATAGCATGCGGAGCATACGAGAACGGGAAAAGGCGCTGAACATGTATTATGGTGAAGGGCGTGGGCTATCAGAAATCGCGACGGCGCTGGATGTGCCAACGAACACAGTAAAAAGCTGGTTACACAGATATCGT
>JAVBPC010000027.1:0-98184 GCA_031549905.1 Eubacteriales bacterium | reverse complement strand
CAGGGGTTGCCGTACAGCTGGGGCGCGAGCAGCAGGCAGCGGGCAAACAGGTGCACCACCAGTTCATCCTGCCAATAGTCCGGGCAGGATGACAGGCACACGCCGTGATCTTCGCACAGCCGCCGACCATCAGGCGGGTATCCGCGGGTCAGCGCCGCCGCGCGGTGATGGGGTGCGCAAACGGCATTGAATGCATGCACATCGGTATAGGTTTCGCTGCCCTCCCACAGGAAGGTGGTGGCGGCATCCCCTGCGTCCCCCAGGTCGTTGCGATGGTTGAGCACAATCAAATCCGGGCAATAGCTGCGGCACTGGCGCAGCATACCCGCAAACGCGGCCTGTTTGCCCCGGCGCAAGTCGCCGCATACCGTATCGAACTTGAAAAGGCGGAAATGCCAGTCCCTGCACAGGCGGATAAAGGTTTCCCGGCGCTTTTGCTCATCTTCCGGCGTGTCACCGAAACCATCCGCGCCCGCCCACAGGCCAAGGCGCGTCCCCGTTTGCGCGGCGGTGTCGGCAATAGGCCCAAACCCGCCCGGGAAGCGGCTTTGAAAGCGCGGCGAATCCAGGCTGCCGAACGTGCCTGCCGCGCCATCAAGGTTGCCCGCGTCAAAGGCGTAAATATCCAGTGCCAGGCCGTACTGTTGCCGCAGCCATGCGAAATACCGAAGGTTGATCAGCGTCTGTTCCTGGCAGCTGCCCTCATTGGTGTTGTTAATCCAGGTAAAGTATTCGCTGATGGAGGGCGTTTTGTCCGTATACATTTATGATTCCTCCTGAAGCGGCAGTATCATCTCGATCAGTGTCCCTTCGCGCACCATGATGGCGATGTCCACATCCTTGCCGTACAGGCCGCGCAGGCGCGAAAGCGTGTTGTACATGGCAATGGAATCCCCGCCGCTCATGTCGCCCTGCAGAATCTGCTGCAATTCCGCGGCGCGCTCATCGGTCATGCCGTGGCCGTTGTCCTCCACGCGAAGGATGACGCTGCCGGATATTTCTTCAGCGGTCAGCCAGATGTCCAGGGGCTTGCCTTGTATTTTGCCGTGGTGAATGGCGTTTTCCACAAACGGCTGCAAGGTCATTTTGCATACGCGAATATTCAAAAGCTCCATTGGAATGTCACAGTGAAAGCGCAAATCGCCCAGATGAATCACGTTTTCCAGCCGCACATAGTTTTCCACCAGCGTTACTTCATCCTGCAGGCTAAGAATGTCATCCTGCGACAGGGTGACCTTGTAAAACGCGATGAGGCTTTCCATCAGGTCAGACAGCTTCTCCTGCCCGCTGCGCACCGCCATCCACCGAAGCGAAGACAGGGAATTGTGCAAAAAGTGGCGGTTGATCTGCATTTGCAAAAACCGAAGCTCCAGCGCGTTTTGCCGCTGTGCGGCATCGACCAGGCTTTGATTGAGCCGCGCCACATTGTTGCCCAGATCGCAGATGCTCTCGTCAATCAGCTGCAGCTCATCCGCCGTTTTGATGCTGACGGCCTGGGCAAAGCTTCCTTCCCGCATATGCCGCAGCTTGCTTAAAATACGCCTGATGTTGCGGGAGAAAGAGCGCCCCATCCATGTCATCAGTAATATGGATACAAGCATGACCAGCGCCACCAGCAGCATCAGCCCCGTCAGGGTGCGGGCATTGTTCGCCCGGATATCCGACACATCGTATGCCACCAGCACGCTCAGATCCCCTATGCCGGCGGTGTAGTACAGCACATCGCCCGCCGTTTCCGCAACGCCCTTCACGCTGAGCAGCGGCAGCAGGTCATCAGGCAGCGCATTGCCAAGCATATCCCGCTGGCTGGAGGACAGCACCTTGTTATCGCCAGCGAGCACATAATAGTCGAATATGCCTTCGCCGTCCACGCCGATGCTTTCATACAGGTCTTTTTCTTGCAGCTGTAATACCAGCAGACTGCCGCGGACCAAACGCGGCGTGTTGATCAGATACAGCCCATCTTTTGTGGTGATCCACCGGTTTTTCAGCGTTTCGCCTTGCGCGATCAGCTGCGAAAACGCCCCGTTTGCCCGCACCACATATTTGCCGTCTTCCAGCAAGTTGGGGTCATCCTTTATCAGGTATATCGACAGCACGCATGGGTCCACCGAAAGCAGCTGCGAAAACCTGGACCCTATATTTTTGTATTGCACAAACAGCGCATAGGGCAGTTGGTTTTTATCATGGCGGGTGCTGAGAAAACTGTTGATATCCTGATCGGCGCTCAGCATTTCCGCGTTCCATTCGTACCGCGCGGTGAAGGTGGATACGGCGCTGCTCACCTGTCGGCCGGTGGCCTCCACAAAGTTTCGGGTCTGGATGCGCGCGCTGGCGTTGAGCTGGGTATACAGCACCAGCGCCACCAGCGCATACCCCGCCAGATTGACCAACACCGTCATCCAGTTTAGCTTGGCAAACAGGCTGTTCAGGCGTATTTTCATTTCGCGCCCCCCCTTTGGTGCAGGCGGCGGTATTCCGCGGGGGTGGTGCCGGTGACGCGCTTGAAGATAGAAAAAAAGTAGGTGCTGTGCTCATAGCCCAGCATGGGGGCGATTTGCGCGATGGGATACGATGTTTGCACAAGCAGCTCACAGGCCTTTTCAATGCGCACCTGGGTTAAATAGTGGTTGACGGTATAGCCAAAGATGGACTTGAACAGGATGTGTGTGTAGTTGCTGCTCATGTATACGCGGCTGGACAGGTACTTCAGGGTAATATTGCTGGCATACTCATTGTCAATGATACGCTTGATTTCCATGGCGATCTGCTGCTTTTTATCCATGCTTTGAAAGGCGAAGCGCTCGGCGATGTCATCCAGCCAGTTGCCCAGCGTTTCCAGCAGCGCGGGTACGCTGTCGCCCCGGATGAGCGCGGTGTACAGCGTCTCTTCGCTCAGCAATTCGGCATCCCCGTCGCATACCCAGCGCACCTGCGGGTTGTGCATCAGCTTGCTGGCAAAGCGTATCAGCGTGCCCTTGAGCGAAACAAGATCGCAGTCCGACCCCAGCGTGCGCTCGATGCGCGCCAGTTCTTTGCTGGGCGCATAGCCTGCCCGCAGGTTGCCCTCGATGTGCTCCAGCGCCTGCTCTATGGCCCCGGAAGGGTGGGCGCTTTTCGCGGTCTCGCTTCCGTAGAAAAAACACCGGCCGTACCCGTGGCGTTGGCATTGGCGGGCGCTGGCGGCGGCTTGATCATACAGGCGGGGCAACTCAAGCGCATTGTCGGTCAGGCTGCTGATGCCAAGCGCCATGTGCGGATGCTCCGCGCAGCCTGCCAGCGCGGATTGTACAAAGGCTTCAAAGGCCGCCTTTTCCTGCCTGATTTGGTGCAGAAGCAGCACCAGCTGCTGGGTGCCGTGCGGGAATGCCGCGGCGGGCGTCAGCGCGCCGGACAGCGTGCGCAGGCATGCTTGCAGCGCTTGGTATTCCAGCGCCTCCCGCATGCTGGCAACAATCACGGCCATTTGCGGCGACAGGCTGAGGCCGCATACCCGGTTCATCTGCAGGTACAGCTCGCCGCGCTCTTCTTCGGTCATGTGGTCCAGCAAATAGCGCTTCACATATTTTTCTTTGCCGGCCTCCCGGATATCCGAAAGCACGGCGTAGAACTTGGCCTGCTCCTCCGCGCCAAGCTCTTCTGTAATCACATCTTCCACGGCCTGGCGGACCACATCGATCAGCTCTTTGGCATTCACGGGCTTTAGCAGGTAGCGGTACGCGTTTTGTGACAGGGCAAACTGTGCGTACCGGAAATCATCATATGCGCTTAGAAAGATCACCCGGGCGTGGGAGGACACGGCGCGCACTTTTTTGACAAACTCCATGCCGTCCATTTCCGGCATTTTGATATCGGAAAGAATAATGTGGGGCTGATGGGCGCAGAAAAGCTCCCAGCCGCGCCGTCCGTTTTCGGCCAGATAAATGGTTTCAATGCCCAGCAGTTGCCAGTTGATACAGGATTTAAGCGCCTCCCGCTCATAGCTGTTATCATCCATGATGAGCAAAGACAGCCTCATATACCCAACCTCCCGTCGCTTTCAGTATACCGGGCGGTGCCGCCCACGGCAATGAACAGACTGAGCGGAATGGTTTCATTATATCATGGTTTACACCAAACCAATTTGTAAAATTATAGTTTATTCTGATCATCTGTTTTCCGGCCTCAAAGCGAACGGCACGCAGGTGCGAAATATCTCTCAAACTCCACTATCTTATTTTCTGCGGCGTAATTGCAGAGAAACCCTTGAGTGCGCGCTGCGGCATTGCGCGTTGCCCCGCATTGCCGTGTGTGCTATGTTCTCATCATGAGGTGAAGCGGCATGCTGTGGAAGGAAAGCGCGAAAGAGATTCCGGTGGCGCAGGCGTATGATGTAATCGTTGCAGGCGGCGGCATCGCGGGCGTTGCGGCGGCGCTGGCGGCGGCACGCCGGGGCGTTTCAGTATGCCTGGTGGAGCGCGCCTGCGCACTGGGCGGCCTGGCTACGCTGGGCCTGGTGGTGGTCTATTTGCCGCTGTGCGATGGACATGGACGGCAGGTGGCGGGCGGGTTGGCGCAGGAGCTGTTCCATGCGGCATACTACTATGGGCCGGATTGCTACCCCTATGATTGGCCGGAGAAGGGCCGGCTGGAAGCCCCCTACGAGCCCGCACCGATGATGCTGGCGCTGGAAGAGCTGTTGCTGGCGGATGGGGTGGACATTCGGTATGATACGCGCGTGTGCGCGCTGCATCAGCCGGAAGGGCTGCTGCAAGGCGTGATTGTGGAAAGCAAGGCAGGACGCCAGGGATTGGCGGCGCGCATGTTTGTGGATGCCACCGGGGACGCCGATCTGTGCCGCATGGCGGGGGAGAGCACAGCGGTTCATACCACGCACAGCGCATCCGGCTGGTATATGGCATTCCAAGGCGATCATTTGCAGCTGATTACCCACACGGGTGGCGAAAAGGGCGCGCCAATGACGGGCGAAGATGTGACGGCGCTGCTGTTGACAGAGCGCCAGCAAATCCGCGCCCATGCGAATGCGCGCCTGGCACAGGGGGATTATCCCGCGTGGATTGGCCTGCTGCCGCAGTTCCGAAAGACCTGGCGGCTTAATAACGGCTTTTCCCTGGGCCGGGCGGCGGAAGGGCGGCGCTTCGAAGATGCCATCGGCCAGATTGGCGACTGGCAAACGCCCGGCCCGGTGTTTGACTTGCCCTACCGCATGCTGCCCGCCGCATCGCGCGATAACCTGATAACCGCCGGGCGCTGCATTGCCGTAGACGATGACCTGTGGGATGTTACCCGGGCGATTCCCGCCTGCGCGGTTACGGGCCAGGCGGCAGGCGCGGCCTGCGCGCTGGCGCTTCATACGGGCAAAACGCTGCACACGCTGGATGTTTCTGCGCTGCAAGCGCTGCTGCGCGATCAGGGCGCGCTGATTCCATCGTAAGGTGAAGGACTAAGCTGCGCTGCCCGACGGATTGAAAAGTGAAATATGAGATAGATTCCGGAGTGCGAAACGGCTTTTCCGGCGCTTTGGGGGGCCTGCAAGCTAAACGCAGTGAGAGATTCCCCAAAAGCACAAAAATATCGCATCCTGCTGGATAGTATTGACCGTTGCCGCCGCGCAATCACTTCGGTATGCTAAAGGAAAAGAAGGGGCGTGAGTGTGTTGATCAGCCGTAGCCAACCCGAACTGGCATTGCGCAGCCATCGCCGCACGGCGCTCTATCGGCGGCTATACAGGCAAAAGTGGCTGCTGGCGGTTCTGCTGGTCTATTTGGTGTATATCGGCATTTTTTCGTATTACCCCATGTACGGCGTGGTACTGGCTTTTAAGAATTTCTCCATTCGCAAGGGCATTGTGGGCAGCCCCTGGGCCGATCCCTGGTACAAGTGGTTCAAGTATTTCTTTACCTCGCCGGATTTTTCGATGGTGATGCGCAACACCCTGGGCATGAGTTTTCTCAAGATCGCGGTAGGTTTCCCCGCACCCATCCTGTTTGCGCTGCTGCTCAATGAAATACGCGGCAACCGGTTCAAGCGGGTGGTGCAGTCGGTCAGCTACCTGCCCCACTTTATCAGCTGGGTGGTCATCACGGGGCTGGTCAATTCCATGCTGTCCAGCACGGGCATTGTCAACCAGATACTGCTGTCGCTAGGCCTGATTCAAAGCCCCATCCTGTTCCTGGGGCGGGCGGATATGTTCTGGGGTTTGATAACGGTGCTTGGCATCTGGAAGGAAATCGGCTGGAGCAGCATCATCTATCTGTCCGCGATGACAAGCCTGGACCCCGAAATGTATGAATCCGCCATGCTGGATGGCGCGGGGCGCGTGCGTCAGGCGGTCAGCATTACGCTGCCGTGCCTGCTGCCCACCATTGTGATGCTGTTCATCATGCAGCTTGGCTATCTGCTGTCCGTTGGTTTTGAACAGCAGCTATTCCTGCAAAACCCCATGAACTATAAATCCGCTGAGGTCATCGACACCTATGTGTTTAAAGTCGGCCTGCAAAAAATGGACTTTTCTTATTCCACGGCGGTGGGGTTGTTCAAAAGCGTGTGCGGGCTTGTGCTGGTCTGCCTTACCAATTTCATTGCCAAGAAAAAAATTCAGATGAGCATTTTCTGATGAAGGGAGGGGCTCCAGATGAAAATGACCCGGGGTGAAAAGGCATTTTCCGTTTTGAATGCGCTGTTCATGGTGCTGTTCATGGCGCTGGTGCTCTATCCTTTTTTGAATGTGATGGCGGTGGCCTTCAATGACGGCGTAGACGCCATGCGCGGCGGCATCCATATCTGGCCGCGCAAGTTCTCCCTTTCCGCCATGAAAACCGTGTTTGAGCGCAGCAACATCCTGACCGGGCTGTTCTATTCGGTGCTGCGCACGGTGGTTACCACCCCCCTGTCGCTGATGTTCACGGCGGGCCTTGCGTATATTCTGGCGCAGCGCGACCTGGTGGGGCGGCGGGTGTTCATGTTCCTGTTTGTGTTTACCATGTACTTCAGCGGCGGTTTGGTGCCCAAGTATCTGCTGATACGGGATATAGGCCTGCTGGATAATTTCCTGGTGTACGTGATTCCAAACCTGCTGGGCGTGTATAACATGATGCTGATGCGCGCCTATTTTGAAGAGCTGCCCGCTTCGGTTTCGGAATCGGCGCGCATTGACGGCGCGGGGAACTTTACGGTGTTCACGCGCATCATGCTGCCCATGGCAAAGCCCGTGCTGGCCACGGTGACATTGTTCGTGGCGGTGGGGCAGTGGAATACCTGGTATGATACCTACATCTACACCACCGGAGAGCACCTGATCACGCTGCAGGGCATTCTGATCAACATCCTCAAAGAGGCCCAGGCCAACATGTTCACCAACACCAAGAATACGGCCGAGCTGATCGAAAGCGCCCAGACCATCACCCCGGAAAACATCAAGAACGCCACCATTATGATCACCACCCTGCCCATCATCATGGTGTATCCATTTTTGCAGAAATACTTTGTCAAGGGCATTATGCTGGGCGCGGTGAAGGGGTAAGGCATTTGGCGGCGGATGCCGCACAGAAATATGAGGAGGTTTTCCACATGAAAAGATTCCTGGCCCTGTTTCTGGTGTTGGTCATGGCCGCGGGGCTGACCGGCATCGCGGCGGCGGAAGAGCCGGTTAAGCTATCCCTGTTCATTACAGGCGACAGCGCGCGGCTGAATGACCAGAACCCCATGCACGCCTACCTGCAGGAGAAATCCGGGGTGTACCTGGATATTCAGATCCCCATCGGCGATGCGAATGAAAAGCTGAACATGCTGCTGGTGGGCAATGAGTACCCCGACCTCATCCGCCACAGCAACGCCAACATCATGACCACCATGATCAACGAAGGCATTGCACTGCCCCTGGAGGACCTGATTGAGCAGTACGCCCCTAATGTCAAGGCCGCGTTTGGCGACAGCTACAAGTATCTGTTCAGTGAGGACGGCCACATCTACTCCCTGCCGTCTGGCTATGGCGAGAGCAGCTATTCGGAAGATGTCATTCCCGCCACCTGGTCGGGCTGGACGTTCAACCTGCGCGAGGATATGTGGCAGGCGCTGGGCAGCCCGGAGATCAAAACGCTGGATGATGTATACGATGTGCTGGTGAAAATGAAGGAAGTGCAGCCCAAGAACATTCAGGGCAACGACTATTACCCGCTGGGCGGCTTTGTGCAGGGCTGGCAAAACATGCTGGAAACGCTGATTCAAAGCGCGGGCGGCTACAACGGCCGCTACTACATCGATGAAAACAACCAGCTAAGCTATTGGGTGCGCGCGCCCTGGGCGCAGGAGATCATTTCGTGGTACAACAAGGTGTACACCGAAGGGCTGCTGGACCCCGAAGCATTCACGATGGACCGCACCACCTTCTCCCCCCAGAAGCTGGGCGGGGATCAAATCAAGAGCTACTTTGGCATTCACTACTATGTCAATTCCCAGGTGCCCAACCTGAACGCGCTGGGCGTTGAGAACGGCTACTGGCAGAACTTCCCCATCAGCGTGGCGGAAGTGGGGCAGCAACCCAACCTGGTATCGGAAAGCCGTATGGGCGGCGGGTACCTGGTGGTCACCGACAAGCTGGCCGGCGATGAAGGAAAGCTTAAGGCCGCGATGAGCCTGATCAACGCGCTGGCGGACCCGTACAACAACTTTGTGGTCATCAACGGCCTGGAAGGCATCAACTGGGAGTTTAACGCCGAGGGCAAGCCCGTGCTCAGCCAGACCTACCTGGACCGCCTGGCCGACAAGAGCCTGACGGCGGCCGAAGTCATCAACTACAACGTATCCGGTGCGGATACCTTTAACAACATCTTTACGCAAACCTTGGGCGTCAGCACCTGGGGCACCTACATGGCGCTCAAGGATGACCCCGCGAACACCGGCAGCGCGCGCGATATGGAGCGCCAAAGCCGCCTGATCGGTTACGACTATGACACAACCTTCTTTGCGGGCATGAACGCGAACGCGTCCGATGACCTGCTGTACAGCCTGGGCAACATTGACAAGACGTTCTCCAACGAAGTGTACGAATCCATCCTGGCGGACAGCGCGGAAAAGTGCGTAGAGCTGTTTGCCAAGTATATCGCCGATCTGGAGGGCATGGGCCTTAAAGCGCTGGAGGATTTCTGGAACGCCAACTACCAGGCGTACCTGACCAGGGAATAGGCAACACATTCCGGGGCTGTCGCAACTGCGCGGCAGCCCCATTTCTTTGAAGGAGGCCGGCGGCTATGCTGCATGTGAAGCTATTTGATGAGCACGGCGCCCCCTGTTGCGCCAACGTGGGCGTGTATCAAAACGGCACGCGGGTGTGGCGCGCGTATGTCGGGGAAACGGGCGATATTCCCCTGGAAGACGGCGTATACAACCTGATCATTCTGCGCGGCAAGCAATACTGGCCGCTGAAGCGGGAAATTACGGTGGTGGGAAATAAGACGGTAGAATACCGGCTGGAGCGGGTGCATGACCCCAAGCTGCTGGGGTTTTACGCGTTTGAGGCGCATACTCATATCTCCCGCGCGCGCCTGGGCGCGGATGCGGTCATGGACCTGGAGAAAATGTCGGTGCGCGCCCGGGGCGAGGATTGGAACGTGTATTTTGCCGGAGAGCCGTACGACGGTGAGAACCACCTGCATGTCTATCAAAGCTACTGCCCGCCCATCGGCACCTACAGAAAGTACTACCGTGCGCTGCTCGACAGGCTGGCGCGGCCGGATTACCTGGTGGACCCGGGCGGGGAATTTATCAAATACCGCTACGGGCATATCGTGCTGGCCAATTTTGATGAAACGCCCCCGGTGGATGAATTCCGCGACCCGCTGTATCACGCCTATGAGCGCGACCGGCATGTGCCCTGCACCCAGCCGCCGCCGTTCATCAATGTGCCGCCGTCCCGCGCGCTGAAAATGTTCCGGGATGAAAACAGCTTTGCGTTTTTTGCCCACCCCACCAGCTGGTGGCGGCAGGAGCGCAACGAATCCTTCGTCACCAACATCGCTTCTACCTGCGCATTTGACGGGCTGACGGGCATGGTGGATGCCATTGTGGTGGAAGGCTATGGCGCGGATAAACCCTGGTACCGCGGGGTCTGGTATGCGCTGCTGGATGCGGGCTACCGCATGACCGGCATTGCGGAAACCGACACCTGCGGGGATGACCCCGACCACCTGTCCGGCAAGCGCCTGGTCGAGCCCTTCCGCACCTACGCCCGCTGTGATCGGCTTGGCCTTGATGACGTGTCTGCCGCGGTGCGGGCAGGGGACTGCTTTGCCACATCGGGCCCGCTGCTGGATTTGACGCTGGATGGCGCGCGCCCCGGCAGTGTGCTGCCGTATGAAGTGGGCCGTGCGTATGCGCTGCATATGCAGGGCTGGCGCTGCTATGAAGGAAACCTGAAAGAGTTTGAAGTCGTTGTCAATGGGAAGACGCTTGCACGCATTGCGCCGGATGAAAACGGCATGGCGGATTGCCATGTCACCTTGCCGGGGGAAGGCTATGTGCTGTGCATTCTGCGGGATGACGCGGGCAATGTGGCGGTGGGCAACCCCATCTATGTACGCAACACCACGTTCATCAACGACCGTTTTCGCGCCCATGTATCCATTGATGTGATGTACAATGGCCGTGGCGCGAACGGCTTTTTCACGACGGATGAAAGCGAAGACCCCGTGGTGTTCGACACGCGGGTTGTGTGCGATATCAACCCCATGAGCCGGGTCTATGTGACAGTGGATGGGAAAACGCAGGTCTATGAACCCTTCTTCGATGAGCAGTTGCAAGCCTATTTCCGCTATGCATACAATGGCGAGTTCCTGCGTGACGCGCCAATGTGCAAAACCGGCGAGGTACCCGCATTTGCCTACCATATTCCGCAGGTGATCGAGCGGCTGAAAAGCCTGACTGCCAGTATGGACTTTGGCGTTTCGGATGAAGTGCTCAAGGCGCTGCGGCAGACGCACCGTTTTGAAACAGGCGCACCGTCGCCGTTGCTTATGGATAGCCCGTTTCAGAGCATGCCTGCCGATGACGCTGCGCTGCCGGACCCGCGGGGCTTTCACGAAAATGTTCCCCGTCTGTACTGGAGCGGCCAACCCCATGCGTGCCTGGCCATGGCGCGCGCGTTTGAAATTGCGGGCGGAAAGATTCTGCGTCCCGATGCCGAAAGTGGGCTGCCGCGCCGCCTGTTGTATACGGAGTTTGCCGACGCGTTCTTTATGTGGGGCATTTCATTTGTCACGATGTTTGGCAAGTACGCCTCTCATCTGTTCCCGTTTATCGAAATGCTGGATAATTTTTACGCGAAACAGCACGCGGATGGCTTCATCTGCCGCCAGATTGATATTCATTCCGGGAATGACCAGTTTGATAAGCACGATCCATCCTCCACAGGCCCCAATATTCTGGCGCTGGCGGAGTGGCAATACTATCAGCATAGCGGTGATGCCGACCGGCTGCGCCGGGTATATGCGCCCCTGCTGGCATATCATCGCTGGCTGCGCAAGCACCGCACCTGGCAAAACGGCGGGTATTTCTCCAGCGGCTGGGGCTGCGGCATGGATAATCTGCCCCGGGGCGGTCCGAACAGCCGCGAGTTTGATCACGGCCATCTGGTTTTTATCGATACGACGGCTCAGCAGGCCCTCAATGCCCGGATACTGCTGCAAATAGCGCAAATTTGCGGGACCCAAACAGGCGTCCGGGAACTGACGGAGGAGTACGAACAGCTTGCCGCCCTCATCAACGGCAGCATGTGGAACGAGGCGGACGGTTTCTACGAGGATACGGATCGTCACGGCCATCCTACCGGCGTGATGCATATCGGCGCATACTGGGCGCTGCTAGCCGGCGTGGTGCCCAAAGAGCGGCTCTCGCGGTTTACCGCCCCGCTGCTGGATGAAAAGGCGTTTTGCGCGCCCATGGGCACCCGCAGCCTCACTGCCGCGCACCCCGATTTTGCGGGGCGGGGCGGGGATTACTGGCGGGGCGGCGTGTGGTGCATCACCGAATACATGCTGATGCTGGGGCTTCAGCATGTCGGGCTTGCCGATCTGGCGCATTCGCTCAGCTATCGGCATGTGCAGGCGGTAGCGCAGGTGTTTGCTGATACCGGCACCTTCTGGGAGAGCTATGATCCCACGGTTATCGCGCCCGGCCGACTTGGAGGGCAGCTGGTGCGCAACGAGTTCATCGGTTTTTCCGGCGTTGCCCCCATTGCGATGGCGATTGAAGGCGTGCTGGGCATTACAGTGGAAGCGGGTGAGATACGCTGGCAGATTCGCCGGACCGAACCGCACGGCGTCGAAAACCTGTACGTCCAGGGCCAAATGATTGATCTTTGGTATCAGGATGGGGTGGTGACGGTGAGATGCCAGGCGCCGCTCCGCCTGACGGTTAATCTGGCGCGCTATGAATTTGATGCAGGGGAGCATTTGGTGCAGGTTTAGAGCATTTTGCGAAAACATTCGGAACGCCTTTGCGGATCTTTTGCCGCCTCGCGTTGCCTCTGACGCCCCGGCGGCGGCGTAAACTTGCCGCCGGGCATCGTGGGCAGAATCTTCGATTCTTTACCCACTCGGCTTGACCTTCGGTCAAGCGCTATCCACGCGACGCAGCGCTGCTACGCCTTGCTCCCTCGGCTTAGCGAAACGGCAAAACCCTGGCAAATCCATTCCGAATCTTTCCGAAAATTGCTCTAGGATATCCACACCCAGATCGATCAGCTCCGGAATGAGCCTGCGCACCGCATCACAGGAATGGAAGAATATCTTCTTGCCGTGCTTTTTCCCCAGTGCCACGAGTTCGGACAGGTACGGGCGGAAAAAAGAGCGCCAACAGTCTACGCTGATCATCAGGCCCAACTGGCTGGCGTAATCATCGGCCAGGTAAAAGATATCCAGCATGCCTTCGGAGCTTTTAAGCATGGCGCCGGAGTATGCCAGCCAATACTGCTGCATGTGGCGCATGATGGCTTCCGCCACGGCCGACTGCTCCAGGATATCGATGAACCATGTTTCATTTCCGCGCAGGTCTGTGCCTGGGCAGAAAAAATGGCCGTTCTCGCCGACAAGGGCGTACTGATCAAACTGCTTGCATAGGGGCAGGGCGGTATCAAAGCGAAAGTTCGTCCGGTCCGGCCATGGATAGGCTTCCACTTCCCGTACGGTTTTCGCCTCCGCCAGCGGATGAAAAACACAGTCGTCATGATGCCCGGTTGCAGTAGAAACCCGCCGGTCCCCGACACCCCACTCATCGTACCACATGCCGCTTGCACCAGGCATGGCAGGCGTTTGCGCCGCTTGCACAGGGCGGATGCTGTGCACATCCACGCCCAGCAGGGTTTGTACGCCTTCATATGTTTGCCCGAAGTATTCCGCCATCCTTTCCCATACCACTTTATCCGCCCATAAATCGATGGGCAGTCTGTCCACGGGCCGATGATTCACCGCATTCATGACCCTTTCCTTGCTAGTCATCACCCAGCGCCCACTCCTTTTTGCGCAAGATATGCCCAGGCCCATTGGCCAGACATTCGCCCACCTCATATGGCATCATGGGAACAAAAACTCCCCGTATCGAAAACAGGTCTGCATGCCGGAATGCCGGTTGATGCCCACCACATAATCGCCGACGTGGCGGATATAGCTGCCATAAACCGCGTCCTCGCTCTGCGCCATCGCGTTGAGCTCATTGTTGCCGATGGTGAACGACTGGTCCCAGAGCAGGCCATCCTTGTACATGCCGTTCCAGTAGGCCAGGTCTTCGCGGTATCCCTCGGCCATGGGCACAAAGATGAGCTGCCCATCCTTCACCATCATGTGGTCAAACTGGTTGTAGACAACGCCCTACGGGCTGTAGAGCGAACCCATGCCATAGTACCCTGCCCACAGCGCCAGCGGAATTTCGTCGTTCGGGTCGCCGTTGCCATTGCAGTCATTGTCGCGGAAGGCTTCCAGCACGGTACGCAGTTCCGTCGGCGTGGTCGGCACCTCAAGCCCCCAGTTTTTTCAGCCAGACATCGTTGATGTACCACTTGTCCTCCACATACATGTGGCTGTTGTGACCTACGCGGGGCAAAGAGTAGATGACGCCATCCACCGGAATCTGTTCCTGAACCATGTTTTCGGTTTCAAGCATTTTCTTGATGTTGGGCGCGTACTTGCCGATCAGGTTGTTGAGCGGCAGGAAGATGCCTTCCGGGCCGTAGATAGCGTCTACCGTGCTGTTTTCTACGCCCGCGATGCGCCTGTACCAGATATCGGGATACTCGCCTGTGGCCATCAGCAGGTTGAACGTCTCATTGGCGTTGCTCACCGGAAGTTCCTCGAACGCCAGGGTAACGCCGGTCATTTCCTGGAAATCCTTCCGGACTTGCATGGTCTTGTACGGCGGCGCTTCCGCAACGCGCATATAGCCCACCGTAAGGGTGACCGGTTCCGTAACAACAGGATACCCTTCCGCCTGGAAGGTGGCGGGGATCTATGCCAAAGCGGAGCCAAGGCCCAGCAGGCAAAGCGCCAGAAGGAGGGAGACGAGCTTTTTCATGTAACATGCCCCTTTCGTTTTCTCTACCCAACGCTTGCGAGCCGGTTTTACCCTTTTACCGAACCGATCATGACGCCCTTGACAAAGTACTTTTGGATGAATGGATACACCGCCATCATGGGAATGGACGAGACAATGATCAGCCCGTACTTGATGATTTCAGCGGTATGCGCAGGAGGTACCCATAGTCGGTGCAGCCGTCAATGCGGGCGGAATCAAACAGTTCATGCGGGACGGAAGTTTCAAAAAAGGTGCGCGTGACGATGATATTGTACGCAGACACCGCACCGGGCAGGATCAGCGGCCACCCCGCCTCATATAGATCAGGATCGACCGCAGAAAGCGCGGCAATGTGGACACAACCCCAGCCGGCCCCTTGCCAGATGCCGGACAGCACATAGATGGTGTTGAAGTATCCGGCGTACTGCATAAAGTGCACGCTCTCAAGCCCGATCATCCTGCGCAGGATGTTGATGATGCCGGTGGAAGGGTTGAGGAAGGTAGTGATCATGAAGACGAACACCACGATGGAGATGAAGTGCGGCGCGTAGGTTACGGTCTGCACAAGCTTTTTGTACCGTTTGCTGCGCACCTCGTTGAGCAGCAGGGAGAGCACGATGAAATGAAGTATACCACCACCGGCAGCAGCAGGTACAGCCGCCAGTTGCGAAGTACCCTTTGCCAGCGCTTTGACGGTATGTGGCGTGCAACCATGACAAATCTCCCCCTTTTTACCCTGACTCGCCCAGGAAAAAACAATCGTGCCTCAACCGTTTCTTCCTGTGGCGCCTGTACACTATACCGCAAGCAGGCGTCCGCAAAGTACCGAATGTTATCCCACGAAACATTGTGCGCGATTCCATGTTCCGGCGCGGGAATGTACCGGCTATAGCGCCAGGCCGCGGCGTACTTGCGGCGTACCTCATCCTCGATTGTTTGCCTGTCACCAAATGCCAGAATCGTGTTGTCGATACCGCCGTGCAGCTGCAGCGTTGGATACGCCCGCAGAACTTCTTCCGCGCCCATGCCGGCGCTCGCCTGACACGGGGACAGCATATTGTCGCCAAGCCCGAGATAGGCGGGAATCATGCGCACCGCGTTGCCGTCCGTATCCAGATCAAACAGGTGTACGCCGCGTTCGCGCAGAAAAGCGATCAGTTCACTATACCCGCCGCCGAAAAAATCCTGATACATCTGTGGTGAGATAAGGGGACCGTGTTTGGCGCACATATCCTCAAAAAAGATGACGTGGTCGATCGGCACATCCTTGAGGGCCCTATCAAAGATGCTCTTCCACAGGGCGATAAGCTGACGCCACATTTCACGAATCCAATCCGGATCATCCGCAAGCGCATAGGCAAAATCTCCGAGTCCCATCATTTGCCGCAGGCCACCCACGGCCCCCATGATGGAATAGCCCCGCGCCATGAGGTATTTTTCTTTTGCGGCCGCGCGGAGCTGAGCCGCCTGGCCCTCCCAATCGCGCGGCACGTGCAATGAAAAATCCACGGCAAAACGGTCTTGCCAAAGCCTTTCCCAACTCGCCCTATCGGTCAGCGGGTATGACAAAAACTCACTCATGCAACCGGTTTCACCGGTGAGCATCATGGTTCCGCCTGTGATAGCGTACTCCTCATGAAACATACGGCGCACTACGCCGAATTCGTCTCGTACGGTGATGCGCTCCGCAGTACGCTCAAGTACGGTGACATCAAACAGTGGGGCGAGATACCAAGGTTCAGAGGAAGCATCACGGTGTCATAGTCCTGATCCAGCCCTAGCGCTTGGTTGTGGTGTACGCCCGCAGGCTTTCCTTCCCGCGTCCAGCGGCTTAGCGTTTCCCGCCATGGATGAATGCCGTGCACAGGAAACCTGTCCGGCTTTTTGCCCGATCACATGCCATTTTTGTTACGCTATTTGCCTACACGCTACAATGGCAAGGTGCAGAAAGCCACAGGAAACAAAGGCTCTCGCCTCATTCGGGCAAGACTGGAATGAACACGGTAAAAACCGTCGCTGCCGCACTGCTATCCACCGATACGCTGCCGCCATGCGCCTGGACGATCTCTTTAGCGATGGCAAGCCCCAGTCCGGCACCGCCCGTCTTTGTGGCACGCGATGCATCCAACCGGTAGAACTTATCAAAGATAACTTCTTGCTTTTGCTTGGGGATGGGGTCGCCGTGGTTCTCAAACCGGATTTCGGTTCCGTCATTGTTCTGCTGTGCGGAAACGGATATCTCGGTATTTTCGTAGCTGTAAGCGGTGGCGTTTTTCAGGATATTGTTGAAAACGCGGGCCAGCTTGTCCGAATCGCCGTGCAAGATGATGCCCTCATCGCATGAAACACAGATGCGCTTGCCCTGCGGAAGCAAGATAGGGTAAAACTCATCCGCCAGCTGCTCCAGCATAAATTTCAGCTTGATGCTCTCCTCGTTGAGCGAAATCGTCTGAAGGTTGAAGCGGATGATCTCAAACAGCTCCTCGATGAGATGCTCCAGCCTGTACGCCTTGTCAAGCGCAATGCCAACGTATTTGGCCCGTTGCTCCGGCGCAAGCTCCGGCGATTCATCCAACAGGTTCAGGTATGCGATAACCGATGCAAGCGGCGTCTTGAGGTCGTGCGCGAGGTAGGTAATCAAATCGCTTTTGCGCTGCATCTCTATTTCTGACAGCGCTTTTGCGCGCTCCGCCTCGGCTTTGGCATCCAGATACAATGCATGCTGCGACATGTAGGTTCTATACGCGGCCACAACGCCAACCAGCGAAACGAGCAGCATCAAAAGCACACCCAGCCCAAGCAGCACGGACCGGGCGGGCAAGTTTCTGACAAAAAGAAAGGCATAGAGGTTCAGCAGCGCGCCGTTGAACATCGTGTCGCACACCCATAGCACAACCATGACCGACATAATGATGGCAAGTGCGATCAGCACGCATTTGCGCAGGAATTTTGCTTCATCATTTTTCAAGTTTATATCCAACTCCCCATACGGTCCGAATATACTTTGGCCTCTCGGGCGAATCATGCAGCTTTTCCCGCAGGTGCCGTATGTGCACCATGACGGTGTTGTTGGAGTTATTCAGATATTTTTCGCCCCATACGCGCTCAAATATCTCTTCCGCAGGGATGACCTTGCCGGGCGATTCACTTAGCAGCCACAGAATGGAGAACTCGATCGGCGTCAGTTGCAAAGGCTTCTCATCCAGCGTGCATTCGCGCGTATCCAGGTTTAGCGCAAGGCCGCGCACCGTCAGCACATTTTCGCGGCGGTCGGTGTGCCCATCGTTGTACCGCGTGTGGCGCCGAAGCTGCGCTTTGACGCGTGCCACCAGTTCCAGCGGGCGAAACGGCTTTGTGACATAGTCATCCGCGCCAAGCGCAAGGCCGGTAATCTTGTCGATCTCCTCTTCTTTTGCCGTCAGCATCAGAATAGGATATGTATGCTCTTCCCGGATGGAGCGGCATATTTCATAGCCATCTGCGCCAGGAAGCATGATATCCAGTATGGCGAGATCAAGCGGCTGCTCGCGTGCGCACCGCAAAGCATCCGCACCGTTATAGAATTTGAGAACCTCGTACCCTTCGTTTTTCAGGTAAAACTCCACAAGGTCCGCGATTTCCCGTTCATCATCCACGATCATAATTTTCTCGTTCATCTCATCACCACCGCCCTAAACAGCATAGGGGCATGCCGCCGGCTTGTCAATAGAGGCTTTGTTTCACTTCCCCGCTTCTATTCAATCGGGAAATCGAAATACCGGTCGGGGTAGGGTTCGCTTTGCAGCGAATAGTGCCACCATTCCTGCGTGTAGGCGTTAAACCCGGAAGCTTCCATGATTTCGCGCAGAATTCCGCGGTTTCGGGTCGCAACCCAGGGCAGACCCTCCGCGCCATGATGTGAAAGCACATCCATCAGGTCAAAACCGCCGCCCATCTCTGCCGTCCGCCCTTGGCAGTCGCATAGCGTCAAATCCACCGCGCTGCCCCTGCTGTGCCCGGATTTTGCCATTACATAACCCAGTGAAACGATCTCTTGCTTGCCGATGTTCGGATAATGTCTGGCCTTGGTACGCCCATCCTCCGGGGAGTTTGCCCAGCGCAGGAAGCAGTCCACGGCGCGCTGCGGGCGGTAACCATCCCAAAGTAGCAGCGCGTAGCCTTGCTTTGCCGCAAGGGAAACCGCTTCAAGAAGCGCTTCGGCCATCTCGCACGTGCCGATAATGCGGTTGACATGATAGCCGTCCACCGCCGCGCCGGTCAGATTATCCGCACCGGCATATTTCGCATCCCAAAACACGCCGGGCAGCACATCATCCAGGTAGACAAACCCTTCCATCATGTTATGCGCCGTTCCTTTCGCAATAATCCTCCAGCGTCCAGCCGTTTGCGCGTATTTCCTGCGCAATCTCAACGCCCACATACCGGTAGTGCCAGGGCTCGTAGGGAACGCCGGTGGTCTCCTCCCGGCCTTCTGGATATCGAAGAATGAAGCCGTATTCCCAGCAGTGTTCGCTCAGCCAGCGAAACTGCGCGGTATCCGCAAAGCTCCCGCTATCGTAGCGCGTTGTGACATCGAAAGCAAGCCCGCTCTGGTGCTCGCTTGTGCCAGGCATTGCCGCCGTGCCGTTTTCATCGTTTTCGTATAGCGCGCGCTGCTTTTCCGCCGTGCGATAGCCGCTGGTGATGGTAAATCCGTCAATCCCATCCCGGCTTGCCTGCCGAAACATTTGGTTCGCCGCTTCAAATGCTTCCCGCGTCAGGCAGATATCGCTGGCCGCCAGCTTGAAGTGCCGCTTTTCGCCGTAAAGGTTCACAAGATCATCCGCGGCAAAACCGGCCGGCAGAGGGTGCCACGCATTGACCAGCAATACGCTTTTGGGCGCGGCATGCGCGGACTCTGCCAGCATGACGGGCACGCCGGGCAGTTGATCCCGTAGAATGCTGCCGCTTACTGCCAGCAAGGAAAAGACCACCATACCGCATAGTATTCCTTTAAAAAACCTTTTCATGGCTTGCCATCTCCTTGTTCTATCGCCAGATCGATTAGGCGGTCAATCACTTCGCACATCGGGATGCCGGCCGCCGCCATCATGCGCGGATAGCGGCTGTACGAGGTAAGGCCGGGCATGCTGTTGACCTCATTGAGCACCACCTGCTCATCCTCTGTCAGGAACATATCCACACGCGCAAGCCCCTGGCAGCCAAGCGCGCGGTACACCTTTTTTGCGGTTTCCACCGCGCGGGCGCGCGCTTGCTCCGAAATGGGGGCAGGCACGCGGATGGTTGCGTTTTCCGACCCCGTTTCCGGGCTGATTTCCTGATGAATGCGGAAAAAGCCGCCCGATAGGTTGATCTGATCAAGGGCACCGACGAGCAAATGTTCCCTGGCCCCAAGCACCGCACACCCGATTTCAACCCCGGCGACGGACTCTTCCAGCAGCACCTTGCTGTCGTAGCGCCGGGCTTCGCGCACGGCGGATGCAAGCGAAGAGGGATCGCACACTTTGGTGACGCCGAACGATGACCCGGATCGCGCCGGCTTGACGAACAGCGGGTATTTTAAATCGCCGGGCGTGATATCATCGCCTTCGAATAGCTGCCCGTGGCGCGGCACGCGCACACCGGCCCCTGACGCGGTCAGATAGGTGAGCGCCTTGTCCATGCAGAGCGCCGATGCGGCGATCCCGCACCCTACATAGGGGATACCGGCCATTTCAAGCAGCCCCTGTACCGCGCCATCCTCGCCATACCTTCCATGCAGCATCGGAAACGCGATATCCACAGGCAGCAACCCATACCGCCCGCCTTTGAGCACCGTGAGCGCTTTATCCCCCCGGCCAATTGACGGCGAGACGCACACGCCCGCCTCGGGGTTTCCCTCCGGGGAATCCACCATCCGCCAGATGCCATCCCGCCCGATGCGCACATAGATCGCGGCGTATTTCGCCGCATCCAGGTTTTTCGAAAGCTCCCTTGCCGATTTTACCGATACGGAGTGCTCTTCGGACATTCCCCCGAATAGAACCAGCATCGTCAACCTACCCATCTGTTTGCACCCCCTATGGAATCCAGAAAACCGTGAACCGTATTATGCACGATGTCGCGCAGCGCGTGTTCGGTGTAGAATGCGGTGTGCGGCGTTACAATGGCGTTTGGCAGCGCAAGCAGGCGTGCAAATGGCGGCGGCGGAAGCGCGGAGCAATCCTGGTAAAACCATCCGTCCTCACCCTCAACGACATCCAGTGCCGCGCATGCGATCCTGCCATGCGCAAGGGCGTCCGTCAGCGCTGCCGTATCCACCAGCGCACCGCGCGCAGTATTGACAAGGATTGCGCCCCGCCGCATTTTTGCGATGCGGGCACGGCTTAGAAGGTGCCGGGTGGCGCCGGTCAGCGGCAGGTGCAGCGTTACCAGGTCGCTGTCTTCCAGAAGATCATGAAGGCCCACATAGGTCACATTTGCGGATGGGTGCGGATCGTGGGCCAGAATCCTGCACCCAAAGCCGGTCAGAAGCCCGATCACCGCTTTTCCGATCCGCCCTGTGCCGATCACGCCGACGGTCACATCGCGAAGCTCCGCCCCGCGCCTTTCTTCCAGGCGAAAGTCGTTGCCGTTCATGCGGCGCAGCATGGACCCCACGTTTCTAAGTGCCATCAGCATCAGCATAACCGTATATTCCGCAACGCTTTCCGGCGAATAAGTCACATTTTCCACATGAATGCCCGCAGCTTTTGCCGCGATCAGGTCAATGTGGTCGAGCCCAACGCTGCGGGAAGAGAGATAGTGCACGCCGCGGCGCTGCAGCGCCCGGATCAGCCGGGCATCGATAGGGGTTTTGTGATTCACGCTGACCGCGCTTCCCAGCATAACGCCGCGGGCATTGTCGGGCCGCAGCGTCTCTTCCATACAAAGAATATCAATGCCGCAATGCACAGCGTATTGGTCAAACAGCCGCCGTTCGTCTTTTTCACAACCGAAAACAGTCATCATTCCATCAGCCATATCGAACCTCCTATGCCGACATTAAACTACAGTTGGCATCTGCCGTTCGGAGGATTTCTCTTAGGCAATCCTTAAGAATTTCTTATTACGACACTTCTTCAGAAAAACGTAAGGGTTTCTCCAGATGCGCTTAAACGACGCGGGCGCACATTCTGCTAGAATTCTGCTCAGATTTGATGCAGGAGGTTTTTGATATGTCAAGAAAATTGCTGACACAGCTTTGCCCGTTTTTGATGCCGATGCGCTTGTGGCAGCGCAAAAAATGTTATTACCTCAAAATGCGTTTTGATGGAAACCGGTATGCATCGCGCAAGGAGCCACTGTTTCCCTATGAGTTGGCGGGCGACAAGTCCCTTTTGATCAATGAGCACACAGGGGCTGACATCCGGTATCAATACAACAAGGTGCATAACCTGCGGCTGGCATCTCAAACCATGTCACACATTGTGATCCACCCGGGGGAAACGTTCTCGCTGTGGTGGCTGGCGCGCCATGCGGACAGGCGGGAGGCATACAGGGACGGCCTGTGTGTGCACAGCGGAAAGCTGGTCGCCGTATACGGCGGCGGGCTGTGTCAACTGAGCAACATGCTGTTCTGGCTGTTCCTGCACACGCCCCTTACGATTGTGGAGAGGCATATGCATAAGGTGAAGGAGTTTCCTAACCCATCGCCGGATGATCCCTGCGGCGTAGACGCGACGATCCTGGAAGGGTGGCTTGACCTGCAGGTGCGAAATAATACAGAGGAAGCAATGCAAATTGAGCTGACCATGGATGATGCATATTATTATGGAAGGATACTGGTAAACCATCCCCCCAAAAGGCGCTATGCCGTCATGAACCAAAACCTTCAGTATGTTACGCGCGCCGGGAAAACCTATGAATCGGTAGAAGTGATTCGGCAGACGATTGACGTGAAGACAGGGGCCGTTTTGCGCGAAGATGCGCTGTATACCAATGTGAGTGAAATTGGGTACGACATCGGAAATGACCGCGCCAAGAAGCCGCAACAGCCTGCAGCGGCGATGGGATAGAGCCTTTTTATCCCGCAGCGTGCGCATTGCGCGTGTTTGCGGCTTTTTCCCTTTATTATGTCAAGCCTTTCTGGTATACTATATGTTGACAATCGGATGCAGGGGATGAGTGCCTTTTCGGGCATTTGGGCACGCTGTCCCGCTATCAGATATCTTCGTAAGTGAATAGGAAGGTATTGGCGAGCCTATGAGAAGGTATTTTTTACATTCCGTGCAAGGCCGAATCGTTGCGCTGTTGATGATTCTGATGGGTCTTATGTTGCTGGCGTCTATTTATACAACCCGGTATCTGTCCCAAACCGTTATGCTGCAAGCCAAAGAGGATAAGCTGCTGGGGATTGCGCATTATCTGGAGCGGCGGCTGGGGGAGCGCGACTATGACGACATTCTTTCGGATGCCGGTGCGCTGCAGGCATCCAGGGAAGAAAAGATCGCCGTGCTGCATCAGGCGCTTGAAGGCGTAACGGATGAAATCGCCACGATTTATCCGGGCTTGGGCGTCGGCTATTATGCTTTGGAGCTGGATGCAATTGTTACATACGGCCCTTCTGAGACATATGACGAGAACGTTGGCGTTTCCATAAAGCCCGACCACCCCGGCCGAACGGTGATGGCCGAAAATACACCCATCGTCAGAATGGGGTCGATGGTGCGCGGGGATATCATGAACGCCATGTACCCAATCGAGCGCAATGGCGTTGTCATTGGCTACACTTGGGCGAATGAGCTGACAACCGAGATTGAAAGGGAATATGGAAGCATCGCATCCAGAATCATCATTTTTCTCGTTGCGTTCTTTATCCTGACAATTTGCATTGCCGTCTACCTTTCGCGCCGGCTTATGAGGAACGTGGATAAGCTGGTGGCGGGCATCAAGGATATGCGGTTTGATCTGACAAAACGGGTTTGCGGAATCAGCGGGGAACTGGGTGAAGTCGCCGAAAGCATCAACTCAATGGCGGATCATATCGAGAAAACATCCAAGGAACATGAGGCGCTGCTGCTGGCGGAGGCCGCCAACCTGGCGCAAAGGGACTTCCTGGCGCGGATGAGCCATGAACTGAGAACGCCCATGAACGGCGTGCTGGGTATGACACGGCTGGCCATGCAGGCGGATAACAAAGAACAGGGCATGACATACCTGAAAAAAATCCAGTCTTCCGCCGCGCTGTTGCTGGGCATCATCAATGATATCCTGGATTTTTCCAAGATTGAGGCAGGAAAGCTGGAACTGGAAAAGCGCCCGTTTGCCATGCGGGAGGTTGTCGATAACATCCGCGAGCTGATGCTGCCCCGGGTGAATGAGAAGAATATTGACATTCGGATTGAAGTGGATGGGTCCGTGCCTGAAGCGGTCATCGGGGATAGCCTTAAATTCTCTCAGATTTTGCTGAACCTGCTTGGGAATGCGGTCAAGTTTACCAAGGCGGGGCATGTTTCGCTTTCCATGAAGGCCGAAACGGAAAAGGACGGCCGCGTAAAGCTTACATGCGCTGTTTCCGATACCGGCATCGGCATGTCGCAGGAGCAGATTCATCTTCTCTTCAAACCCTTTTCGCAGGGGGATAGCTCCACGGTGAGGGAGTTTGGCGGTACAGGGCTGGGGCTTTCCATCAGCAAGGCTTTGGTTGAGCTGATGGGCGGGTCCATTGATGTGGAAAGCCGTGCGGGGGAGGGGAGCACCTTCACCTTCCGCGTTCTGTTCGACCCCTACCAGGGTGATCTGGCCCTGCTCGATGCAGCCGACCAGGATGCCAGCGTGGAACAGGACTACCGCGGTTTCCAGGTGCTTCTTGCGGAGGACAACGAAATCAACCGCGAAATCGCGCTGGCGGTTTTCACCGAGTTTGGCATGGAAATCCACTGCGCCCAGAATGGGGAAGAGGCGCTGGAGGCGTTTGAGGCTGGCACATACGATTTGATATTGATGGATATTCGCATGCCCATTATGGATGGGATCGAGGCCACAAAGAGGATACGCGCCCTTGAGGCACAGGCGGGTGAAAGGCGCACGCCGATTGTGGCCATGACGGCGAACGCCATGCAGGAGGACAAGGCCGCCAGTATGGAGGCCGGCATGAACGGGCACATTTCCAAGCCCCTGGACATGACCGAAATCAAGCGGGAACTGCGCAAGGTCTTCGGCAGCCGCTGATTTGCTGCCTTGCTACTTCTGCGCCTGCGTACCGGCGTTTCCTATCCACATCCCCATCAGAAGGCAGGGGTTTTCCTCCCCCCATAAGGTCGGGAAAATCTCCAGCGGCCGGAACCCCATCGCGGTGTAAAACCTCCGCGTGTTCGCGTACCCGGGGTCCGGGTGCGCGCTGTCGAGTGTTTTCACGGTGAGAAATTCGATCCCATCCGTGTGGCAGGCATCAATGCACCGCCGCACAAGCGCGCGGCCCACGCCCTGCCGGTGGTACGCTTCCAGCACGCCCATGACGTGAACTTCAGCGGCATAGGGTGTATGTTGCCAAAGAGAAACGAACCCGACCGGCACATCTCCGTCAAAGGCCGCATAGCACGGCAATTCTTTTGAATCGGCGACATACTGCACCAGGGATTCCTCAATGCCGAACCAGTCGGGCAGCGCACGCAGGATGGATTCGCATATCGCGGCTTTTTCATCCATGCAGACAACGTCACGGATTTCTATCATACTTTCACCCCTTCAAACCATCCGTCCGCGCCCTGCACAGGCACGGCAGACAGCGAATCTTCTGTTAAGCAGTAGCGCAGATCCCTTTTCAGCCCCAATGATGTCAACCGTTGATAGTGGTGTGTGCAGCTTAGCAGGCTGTGCAGATCTCCCTGCGCGCCATCATACAGCGTGCACGCGGCGATGCCCATGTCATCCAACGAAAGCGCCGCGCCAAGTGATTTAAGCTGCCGAAGGATTGCTCCGGCGGCCAACGCGTCCTCCAGGGTAAAGGCCCCGTTCGTACCCGCCAACAGGATGCACAGCCTGTCCGCGTCAAGCGCCGCCTTGGCAACCGCCCGTGCGTTGACAAAAGCGCCGAGCAGCACGCGCGCCGCCCCCTGCGCCTTCAGGATCGCCCTGGTACCGTTGGTGGTCGTCATCACCAGCGCACGCCTAGCAACCCGCGCGTGGGTGTATTCCTCCGGCGAATTGCCGAAGTCGAATCCGGGAATGGGCAGCGCGCCGCGTTCCCCGCCCAGCAGTGCGCCATGCGCCGAAGCCAGCGCGAACGCCTCTTCTATTTCCGCCACGGCGTGCAGCCGCGCGCAGCCGCCGGCGATGGCCGCTGCGGCAACAGTTGTCATGCGCAGCGCGTCAATGACGATGGCGGTAGCGCCGGATAGCTTATCCTGCATAGCAAGATCGGGTACGGCAAAAACGGTTACATCCATAAGGCATCCTCCGTAAACAGCAAATGACTACATTACAGCAATACCCCGCAAACCCATGCGCTGACCAGCCCGCCCACAATCCACGCGATCAGCGCGGCGGGAACGGCGTGCCGCGCGCGCTTCACCCCGGCGGCGGCCAGGTAGATGGACGCGGTGTAAAAGATCGTCTCGCTGGAACCCATCATCGTGGAAGCGATCTGCCCTTCCGGGCTGTCAGGTCCATAGGATGTCAGCGTTTTTTCCAGCAGTGCCAGCGTTGCGGAGCCGGAAAATGGCCGCATCAGCAGCACCGGCAGCGTGCCCTCCGGGATGCCCAGCCACCGAAGCGGCGTGCGCAGCAAAGAGAACAGCGCCTCCATCGCGCCGGAACTGCCAAGCAGCGCTACCGCCATCAGCATCGCGACCAGGCACGGCAGGATCGTCACCGCCGTGGATAGCCCTTTCCGCGCCCCTTCCAGGAAGGTATCATACACGGGTACGCGCCGCCAAAGCCCCGTCAGCAGCATCACCAGCAGAATCAGCGGGATCAGGTTATCTGCCATGGCGCGCCCTCCCGATGCGTGCAAACAGCGCGCATACGGTGATGCCCACCAGGGTGGAAACGGCCGTGGAGATCAGCGTTGGCAGCACCACCGACGCCGGCGCTACGGAGCCGGCAGCCGCCCGCATCGCGATCACGGTTGATGGGAACAGCTGCAGCGACGACGCGTTGATCACCAGAAACATGCACATCGCATCCGTCGCCGTGTCCGATTTGCCCGCGTCATCGGAAAGGCTCCGCATGGCCGCAAGGCCCATCGGGGTGGCGGCGTTCCCAAGGCCCAGCATGTTGGCCGCCATGTTCATCGCCATGTATTCGCGGGCGGGGCTGTCCTTGCTGACACCGGGGAACAATCGCGACAGCAGCGGGGACATCGCCCGCGTCGCCGCGCGGATCGCTCCGCTTTGCTCCAGGATCGCGAGCATGCCGCTCCACAGCGCGAACCCGCCCGCCATGCGGATGGCGGCTTGTACCGCATCCATCACGGCCGCTAGCACAGCCTCCGTCAGCAGCGCGCCCCGCCCTGCCACAAGGCCCCAGATCAGGCCAACAAAACACATGGCCGCCCAAGCTGCGTTCATCATGGGACAGGATATGCGGGCCGGGCGTGGGGGAGACCTGGGGGAAATGGGGATAAGGCAATGATCCGTCACAGTTTTCCCCATACGCAGCTTGTTAAAAGATCCTCCCGGCAAAAGGGCTTCGCCACTCGCCGGTAAAGAAGTCAGCTGTTTTTCGTGGCAGTGCATGGGCGAGTCAACCAGATACAGAAACAAAGGCGTCTTCCCGCTGGAAAACGCTTCGCTACGTGTTATACAACACAAGCAACGCTTCCCTACCGCTCGTACATTGCCCTCAGCCCCTCGGTTTCCCGCCCATCCTCGCCCCGCACAAACAGCGGTGGCAGGAAGTGCAGCCCTGGCCGCGCCGCCTTTCCCGCATCTACAAGCGCAAGGTTCGGCGCTTTGTCAGGAGAGGGGTGCACCAGCAGCACGCGCTTTGGTGAAAGCCGCGCGGCGCGCATCGCGTCCATCAGCTCCAGCAGCCGCGGCGCGGGGAATACCACGGCAAAATACCCGCCGTTGCGCAGCAGTGAAAACGCGGCGCGGCAGAAATCCCCGATGTCCGCTTCGCCCTCGTGGCGTGCGGTGCGACGGGCAGTGTCGGGGCTTAGCAGCACGGCATCCCTGCGCCCGTACGGCGGGTTGGATACGACCAGGTCGTACTTCTCGTACCCAAGGCGTGCCGGGGCATCGCACACATCCATTGCGTGCACGCGAATGCGCGCGTCAAGGCCGTTCAAGCTGACGCTTCGCCTTGCCATGCCTGCAATATCCGGCTGTATCTCGATGGCATCAAAGGTTGCCTTTGGTTGGCGCGCACAAACGAGCAGCGGCAATACGCCGCTGCCCGTACCAAGATCCGCAGCAAGCGCCCCGCGCGCGCGTTCCGCCGCGAAGGATGCCAGCAACACTGAATCCATCCCAAACCGGAACCCGTCCGCCTTTTGCAGGATGCGCATGCCGTCGCGGGCCAAATCATCCAGCCTCTCGCCGGGAAGGGGAAGCCCATCTGTCAGGGGAACCTTCCTTGCTGGGGGAATCACATCATCCATTATCTCTCCGCCAAATATTCCTTTGCAATGTACCCTGTTGTGCCGTCGCCAAGCTTTACCTTGCTCCAGCCGTTTTCTGTGGATGTCACCGTCACCAGCGTCCCGTGCGATAGCTTCGCCACCGCATCGGATGATGTATTCGCCTTCGCGCGCACCGTTACCTGCGTGGAGGGATCGCCAAGCGCCACCGCCGCGATGCCCTGGTTCAGCTGGAAGTGCTCGCGCAGCGCATACCCCTGCGCGCTTCCGGAGCGCACATATACCCACATCGCGTCGCTGCCCACATATTGCAGCACCTCTACCTGGGCGCCCTGGCTGAGGGTCCCGCCGGTGTCATCCGCCAGGTCGTATGGTTCGGCTTTCAGGTGCAGCTTGGCCGTGGGGGAGTTCAGCTTCGCCTTGCCGGTGTTGATTACCTGCGTCTTGTCGCCGGTAATCTGCGCTGTATCCGATGCCGGTTGGGGCTGCGGATTGGCAGGCGGGATCACGCTTTCGGTGGAAGCATCGCCTTGAACAGCAGTGGCATTGCTTTCCAATACAGCCGGCTGCGCGCCTTGCGGCGGGGTGAGCGTCAGGTATGTGCTTGCCATGTATCCCACCTGGCCTTTGTAAAACACCTGGCTCCAGCTTTCGCCTCCTGCCAGCAGCGTTACCGCAGTGCCGGTCGGAATCGTTGCCAGCCGGTCGGATGTCTTGGATGCCTCGCGCCGAAGGTATACGTTGCTGTTGTCCTCCGTGGTCACATAGCGGGTGCTGTCATCCGCAGGCGCGGCCGTTTGGCCTGTTTGCGGCGCGGCGGCGCGCGTTTTGGTCAGGTATTGGGTGGCAACATAGCCGGTGAACCCATTATACCGCACTTTCGTCCACTTGTCGCCCGTTTCCACAACTTCCACTTCGGTACCGTTGGGGATTCGGTCAAGCACGGTGCCGCTGGAGGAGGTAGAGCGGCGCAGGTTCAGCCGGTCGCCGTCGTTCGTGGCAACGAAGGCTGTATTTGTCTGCGCGGTTTCCACCGGCGGGGTGGTGACGACCGGCGCGATGCTTGCTACCGGCACAGCGCTTCCATCCGCCGAAACGCCATCGCCCGTCAGGTATTGCGTCATGATGTACCCGGTTGACCCCATGACAGCCGCCTTTGTCCATTCCGCACCGTTTTCCAGTACGGTTACCGCCGTTCCATTCCAAAGCTGTGAAAGCACCGGCGCATCCAGCGAGGGGTTCAGCCGTAAATTCACCGTCTCATTCTTGTTGGTCAGGCTCACGGTTGCGGTGGGACCCTGCGCGGGGGTTTGCGTGGCTACGGGCTCGGCCTGCACGGTTTTGAGATACTGCGCCGCGGCATATCCGGTCACGCCGTCCACGCGCACCTTGGCCCAGTCGCCTGTCTGCGACAGCACTGTGATGGTTGTGCCGTTTGCAACCTTGACCAGGATGTCAGCATTTTCATCTGCGCTTTTGCGCACGTTCAGCCGGTGATCCTGGGTTTCCAGCGTCACAATGGCTTCTGTTTCGGCCATGACCCCGGCTGCGTCGGGCGCTTTGACGGGCACAGTGGTGCTGCCGGGCCAGTTGGTGGTGAAATCAAGCCGTGTGCGCGTGACGCCGGGGTAATAAAAGCCGATGATCTGCGCATAGCTGTAACCGTCGTTTGCCATCTGTTCCGCGCCGCGTTGGCTCATGCCCACGCCGTGTCCGAAGCGCCGGGCGCTAACCCGGAAGCCTTTTTCCTCTATGTCTACGCTATACAGTTCATTGTTGCCGCCGTTGATGGAAAGCCCCAGCGTCTTTTCAACGGTTGGGAAAATGGGGATATCCACGGTTGCCGTTTGCCCGTTGTTGTAACGCACGCTTACCTGCATGCGGCTGTACAGCTTGCTGGGCGCGGCATACAGCGGGGTGTGCAGCAGCACATCCGTCACCATTTCGATGGAATACTGATCCGCTGTGCCGCCCAGTTTGGATGCCAGTGCGCTTTTGATCATGTTGTATGCGCTCAGGCTGTTGCCCTCGGCGGCGGAACGGTAGATCATGTAGCTCTTCTTGACAGAATAAGGGTTTGCCACGTCAAAGGGATCATCGTGAATATCCAGATATGCAATGCTGGAGCCACCCCACACATGGCGGCTGTCCTCCGTCTGCCCGCCGTTGGAGGCGCTGTAGTATGCGCCCGCGTATGTCCCGTTGTATTCGATGACGATGCCCCATGTTTCATCCACAGCCTGTATGCACCGCGTTTTTGAGTAGTTGACGCCCCTAAACACCTGGTGCGTCGTCGTATCGGTCACGTCATAGCTGCCGGAGCTGCTTTTCGCGCGGATCGCGTAAGTGCGCGCGGCGACGGCCTGCGCCTTGAGGGCCTCCAGGGGGAAGCTGTTGTCCATTTCATACGGAAGCACGCCGTACACATAGTCTTCGATGTACAGCGTGCAGACGATCATCGCCGTGCCGCTGGAGGAATAGAAAAACCGGAGGTCGCCAGGATAGATGCTGGAGGGCGCGAGCGATTCATTGATCTTCACGCCGCCGGATTTGCGGCTAAGCGTCGCGCTGGACCCCATCGCCTGGCAGGAACCCCCCGCCGTGACATACACCGTACCGCCCGAGAACTCCACCTTTACACTGCTGCCGCTTGCCAGCGACGTGCCGCCCATCGTATACGAACCGGTCAGCGTCAGGTTATAGGTGCCCTTGCCCGAAATGGATGACAGCGCCACGCGGATCATTCCATCCTGGCTGCCGGCCCGCTCCGCCAAAGAAGCTGCCTCCACCGCCACGCCTGCCTGCCCGCGCAAGGGAAGCGAAATCCCTGTGAAGAACATTGCCAGGGTGAGCAGCAGCGCATACCTCCGCCTCATCATAGCCCCTTTCTCCCCGCCGCGAGGATTGACGAATCTTATATGATTGTAACACTATTGTAATAGATAGTCAATGGAAAAGGAGGCTATAGATGGCTGGAACTTGTTGATATACAAGGGATTTTGAGGAATTTATGGTTATAAATGTAACCGCAGTTGATGTAAAATGGATGAGATGGAAGTACCTGGGCGCGGTTACACTTTGCCGCGCCCCGCCACGGTGCTGCAGTACCCCAGCACCACACCTTCGATGATGCGCATACGCGGACCTGCACTGGACAGGAATGCCACCGGCGGGAAGCCCATGCCGGTAACCGATGTAATGTATTGATAGAATATAACCATCAGCGCGGCAAACCCACATATCCAGTACATGGAGGTCGCCGCGTTCTTTTTTTGCGAAAAGCCGGACAGCTGCGGCAGCATGGAAAGTCCGATACCGGCTGCCGCGCCAAGCAGCACATCCCAGATGAACGGGAAGTTGGCAAGGCGGTCAAATTGCAGTTCAAAGCACGAAAGGGCTATCAGCGCCGCTAGCAGCAGCACAGGGATGATTGCCGCACGGGCGTTGCGCATTTGAAATCACTCCTTCTTCAGCAAAATTCGCTTATTTCCGCTTCCACGCGGCGGGGGAAAACAGCATCACCATCGGAAAAATTTCAAGCCGCCCGATGAGCATCAGCAGCGTTAGCAGCAGCTTTACCATCGGCGAAAAAATGGAGAAATTGCCCGCCGGACCGACCAGCGCAAGGCCAGGCCCCACGTTGTTGATCGTCGTCAGCACGGCGGTTACGGTAGTCACATGGTCAAAGCCATCTATTGCCGTCAGCAGGCAGCCGACGATGACTAGCACCATGTACAGCCCCCAGTACACCAGCACGCCGTGGGAGACCTCGCTTTCGACAGTGCGCTGCTCAAACTTGATCGTGCCAACCGAGCGCGGGTGCAGCATCCTGGAAAGCTCCCTGCGAATCGATTTCAGCAGGATGATGAGCCGCGACACCTTGAACCCGCCGCCTGTGGAGCCTGCGCATGCGCCGATGATCATCAAAACCACAAGCACCTGCTGCGACATGATCGGCCATTTGTTAAAGTCCGCCGTGGCAAACCCGGTGGTGCTCATGATGGAGGCGTTTTGAAACGCCGCCAGCCTTAGCGCCTCAGCAAACCCCCTGGAGAGCGGCAGGATATCAATGGTGACGATCAGCGTGGCAACCGCAAAAATGCCGAAAAACCAGCGCATCTCTTCACACTTGAACGCCGCGTTGAATTTCTTCAGCAAAATCAAGTGGTATACCGCAAAGTTCACGCTGAACAACAGCATGAATACGGTGATGACCACTTCCGCATAGGGGCTGTGGTACGCCGCGATGCTAATGTTTTTCACACCAAAACCACCCGTACCCGCGGTGGCGAAGGTATTCACCACGCTGTCAAACAGCGGCATGCCGCCTGCAAGCAGCATCACGATCATCAAAAGTGTCATCGCCAGATAAATCGTGTACAGAATGCCCGCGGTGGCCCTGATGCGCGGCGCGATCTTGCCCACGGAAGGCCCGGGCGATTCCGCGCGCATCAGGTGGATGGAGCGCTCGCCCGCAAGCTTTGATACCGCCATCAGGAACACCAGCACGCCCATGCCGCCGATCCAGTGGGTGAAGCTGCGCCAAAACAGCAGCCCGTGCGGGTGGTTTTCCACGCTTGTGAGGATGGATGAACCCGTCGTGGTGAAGCCGGAAACGGCCTCAAACAGGCAATCGATGTAAGATGTGGACATCCCGCCGAAGTACATCGGCAGCGCGCCGAACGCGGAGAGCAGTAGCCAGGAAAGCGCCACCGTCAGCAGTCCTTCCCGCGCGTAGAAATCCTTTGTCTTTGGCTTGAAGCGGGAAAGCAAAAACGCGGCCAGAAGCAACAGCGCGATAGGCACGCCGTACGGCATCAGCAGCGGGTCGCCATAGCATAGCGCGACCACGCCGGAAAGCCCGATGAGCGCCGCCTCCGCCAGGGCCACCCGGGAGAGGATCAATGCGATGAGTCGATGGTTCATACTGCTTTAACGCTCCCTGGTGCGATAGATATCGTTGAAATCATTCATGCTGCCCTGCTCGCTGATGACGATCACGCTGTCGTACAGCTCGATGGTGGCGTTGCCGTCCGGGATGATGGGGGTATTCCGCCGCACAATGCAGCCGATCAGCAGGTTCGGCTTGATCGGCAGGTCGCGCAGCGGGCGGCCCAGGTAGTCCGCGCCCTGGCGGATGCGGAATTCCAGCACCTCGATCTTGCCATGCAGCATGGGGTAAAGCGCCTCCACGTTGGAACCGAGGGAGTTCTGCATGCCGCGCACAAAGCTTACGATGGCGTTTGCCGTGATCGTTTTCGGCGCGATCAGGCTTTCCAGGCCCAGCCCACCCAGCATGCCGATGAAGGGGAGGCGGTCCACCTTGGTGATGACCTTGCCTTCACGCATGCGCGCCTTGGCGTACAGCGACATGATGATGTTTTCTTCGTCTATTCCTGTCAGCGCCACAAACGCATCCGCGGACTCCAGGCCCTCCTCGGTGAGCAGGTTGGGGTCGGTGCCGTCGCCCTGTATGATCAGCGCGTTTGGCAGCGCTTCGCTCAGCGCCAAAGCCCGCGCGGGGTCTTTCTCCACGATTTTCATTTGCGCGCCGACATCCATCATGGCCCGCGCCAGGTAATGGGCGATGCGCCCGCCGCCGATGGCGATGACATCGCGCACCCGGTGATAGGGGATGTTCAGCTTGCGGAAAAACCCCGCAAGCTCCGCGGGCGGGGTAGTAAAGTGAATGTGATCCCCAGCGCGCAGCACGAAATCGCCCGCGGGGATGAACACATCATCATCCCGCTGCACCGCGCATACAAGCACATGCGCCTTCAGCACTTGATACATGCGCTTGAGGGGTATACTGTCCAGAAGGCTGCCGGCAGGGATGCGGTATTCGACCAGCTCTGCGTGCCCCCTGGCAAACCGTTCAATTTTGAGCGCCGAAGGATAACGCAGCAGCCGCGCGATCTCTTCCGCCGCGGAAAGCTCCGGGTTGACCACCATGGAAAGCCCAAGCTCTTCTTTCAATAGCACCAGCTGCGCCAGGTAATCGGGGTTGCGCACCCTGGCGATTGTGTGCTTGACGCCCAGCTTTTTGCCTACCAGGCAGCAGATCATGTTGATTTCATCCATGGATGTGACGGCGATCAGCAGGTCGGAATGCTCCACGCCCGCCTCTTTTTGCACGGCGGAGGAAGCGCCGTTGCCCAGCACTGTGATCACATCCAACGCATCCGACAGCACCGTCAGCGTTTTGGGGTTGTTATCGATGACAACCAGATCATGCCCTTCGGCGGCGAGCCTTTCGGTCAGGGTGTATCCGACTTTCCCGTCCCCGATGATGACAATCCGCATGTTTTACCCTTCCTCTTTCTAGGTAACCGCTGATTTATTCGTTTGGTGGATGGCGGAAATTCGACCGCCAGACGCCGTGCGAATAGATCAGTGGTTACCTAAGTTCGGTGTATTATATCATGATTGGTTCCAAATGCAAATCTACGCGAATGATGTATGCAAAACCCCTGATCCGTGTGCCGGATGCAGGGGTTTGACGTTTCAGGTTCCGGTGCCGGTATTGTTGCGCCGAAGCTTGCTCTTGACCATGGCAAGCGCACCCATGAACGCCTCTTCGCGCAGAAGGAACAGCGCAAGCAGGTATACCGCGACACCCACCACGAACAGCCCGCCGATATCGATCAGCAGCGTAAACCCGCTTGCCGTGCCCAGGTGCGCTACCTCCGCCAGCAGGAAGAGAGGTACGGACATCAAAAGGGTGGAAAGCCCCGTTTTCCACAGGCAACTGACCACGCGCTTCGCGTGAAAAATGCTGTATTTGCGGCTAAGCAGGAACAGCAGCAGCGCGGCGCCGATCAGCGCGGCGATTGAACCCGCAATCGCCACACCTGCCACACCCAGCGCTTCGTACAGCGCGTAATCCAGCGCCACATTCAGCAGCACGGTGCCAATGCCCACCACTGTGGGGATGACGGTATTCTTGTGCGCGTAAAATGCGCGGTTGAACAGCTCACGCAGGCCCAGCCCCAGGATGCCCGGCGCGAAACACGCAAGAATCGCAGCCGTGACCTCCACGCTTTCGCTCGAATAATTGCCGCGGCCCAGCGTCAGGCGTGTCAGCGGCTCATTCAGCAGCAGCAGCGCGGCGGTTGCGGGCAGGGCGATCAGCAGGTTGATGTTGATGCCGAAAGACAGGTCGGATGCCATCTTATCGCGCTCGGCCGCGTGACGCACAAAGCTTGGGTACAGCACGGTCGCGATCGTCGTCAGAAGCACGGCGCTGACCATCGTGCTCAGCTTCGAGGCGTTGCCCAGGTGGACGATGTCCGCCTCCACGCTGGAGATCACGGCACGGTTGACGCTGAGGATCAGCTGATCAAATGCGCCGGATACGATGATCGGCAGCATCAGCAGCATCATCGGGGCAAGGCCCGGTTCCTTTACATCAACGGTGGGGCGGTAGGACAGCCCCTGCCGCCTGATCCACGGGATGTGGAAGAAGAACTGCACCGCCCAGCCGATCACCGTGCCGATGGCGACATAGGTGGCGTTATCCGGGCCGGAAAGCATAATGGCCACGATGACCACCAGGTTCAGCAAAATCTGCGAAACGGCGGGCACGGTGAAGTTGGAATTGGCCTGCAAATACGCGCTGCAGACGCGCGCCAGGAACACAAAGATGCCCATCGGCAGCATCAGCCGGGTCAGTTCCAGCGCCAGCTGCTTGACCTCGGGCGATGATTTGGGGATCAGGATGTTATCGATCAGCGGCTGCGCAAAAACAGCCGTGAAGACCAGCACCACCACGGACAGCCCCATGCCGATGGTCAGCAGGTTGTTCATGAACCGGTTCGCGGAAGCCTTGCCTTCCCGCATGCGGTCGGTGTAGACGGGAATAAGCGCGGTGGCCATCGCAATGGTGATGACCGACAGGAAAAGACACGGCACATCCACTGCCGTGTTTAGCGCGCTGTTGACCGCGTTGGCGCCAAACTTGGCGGACTGCAGCATCTCCCTGAGGAATCCGGAAACCTTGCTGATCGTAGTCAGCGCCATGACGATCAACATGGAGTTCGTCATGGCGCTAACCCCATTGGTGGGCTTATCGTTTGCCTTCATGTTTCACCTGTCAGTGTGTGTTAATAGGGTACGATGGGGCTGCGCGACTGCGGCTTGCGCTGCAGGGATTCATAGTAATCATCCCAGTTGAACCCGCCCGCCGCATAGGCGTTCATGGCTTTTGCGTTCTTAACGTTGACGAACTTGTGATCCAGCAGCGTTTCTGCGTTGAACAGCGTGACATAGGGGTAGTTAAGCGGATTGCTGCCGTAATAGCCGGCAAAGTCCATGATGGCTGTGATATCCTTCACATAGAGGAAGGACAGAAGCATCATCATCACCGGCACCGCTACGAAGGTTTTTTTGACCAGGTCGCGGTTTTTTTCAAACAGGATCGGGATCAGCACAACATCCGCGATGCGGAAGTACACGTTTGTGCGCGAGGCAATCAGGTCATAGCGCAGGAACATGCAGTACAGCCCGAAACCTACCATGTACAGGTTGAATAGCAGCTTTTCCGCCCGGCCCAGCCTGTCCTTTGCGCGCCAGGCCAACGCAAACACGATTGCCATGAACAGCGCGCGGTTTGCCAGCGCCAGGTAGCTGATGCCGCTTTTTTCATAGTAACTGCCGATGGTATAGGACAGCATCGAAGGCAATTTATTGATGATGGGGGTGAAGTCAACGAAGTTGACGACCGCGGCGGCGCCAGCGAACAGCACGGCCAGGATCAGCGTGGTGCGCAGCTTCCATTCCAGGATGAACAGCTGGCGCGGATTCCAGAAAAGCACGGGCAGGATGATCAGCACCGCGGCGGAAGTGTGAAGCAGCGTGGCGATGCCGATGCAGATGATCGCCCGCAGCCGCTTGCCCTCATGCCAATCGACAAACACAAAGCCCATCGCGATGGACAGCGTGAGCATCTGCCGAAGCGCGCTTTCCATGTAGGTAATGGAATACACGGCGTAGAACACCGTCAGCGCAAACATCGGCAGGGGGCAAAATTTGCGGATGAAGCGATTCAGAGACAACAGGCCGAACCCCGTAACAAACGCAATAAATATGGAATAGTGCGCCCCCAGCATGCGGAAAACGCTGTTTAAGTAGAAATAACCGATTTCTATCTTGTTAAACTGAAAAGCAAGATAGTTGGGGAATGAACTAAGCGGCGGCACGGCCGCATATATGCCCATATATGTAAGGTAATCCGTACCCTGGCCGTACCTGAGCGAAAAGAAAACGCCAAGCACTACCAGCGATAACCAATAGAGAGGCTTGTTTACGCCGCGCCGCCATTCCAGCAGCGAAAGCCCTACAAGCACCAGCAGAATTGCGAGCCGAACCAACGATCCATACCTCCCTAAGCATATCGCTACCCGGGCAGATGGTCTAGTATACCATACACTTAACGCTTTTCGCAAGAAAACCATCCCAGGGCGCGAAAATGATTTGATTTTGCGGGCTTGTTCGTGTACAGTAAGCAGATAATTACCGCATACAGGAGGCACGCGTGAAAATAGCGCTTTTTGGCGATCTGCACGGAAACCGGCCCGCAACCGCCGCACTGGAGAAGGATATTGAAAAAAAGGGTGCGGACGCTCTCTACTGCCTGGGCGATTTGGTGGGCAAAGGCCCGGATTCGCCGTGGACAATGGATTGGGCGTTTGCGAACTGCCAGGTAATCCTGATGGGCAACTGGGATGAAGGGATTGTCAAAAGCGATTCCGAAACGGGCATGTGGTACCGGGCGCAGCTGGGGCAGGCGCGGCTTGAAAAGCTGGCGCAGCTGCCGATGGAACATCGCTTTGCCTTTTCCGGCAGAAAAGTCCGGCTGGTGCATGGGCGGAACTTTGTGCCGGGGGTTGTCTATCCCGAATCACCCGCTGAGGAAAAGGTTGCCTTTTTTCGCGATGAAGATGGCTACACCCCGGATTTCGTTGCTTACGCGGATATCCACCGCCCTTTCTATGAGCAGATCAGAAAGGTTGGCGTGCTGCTGAACACCGGCAGCGTTGGCAACCCGCTGCTGCGCCAGCCATACCCGACATATGCGCTGCTGGAGGGGGACATGGGGGAAACCCGGACAGCGCTGTCCGTAACAATTGTGCAGCTGGAGTACGACCGTGAGGAGGCCGTGCGGCTGACCGAAGCCGTACCCGACCTCCCCATGGGGGATGCTTTTATAAAGGAAATTATGACAGGGCAGTATAGCCGCTAGAAAATGGTGCCGAAGGATTATACCTCGGGTTCCTTCAGCAGCGGGCTTGCCGGGCCGATATGGCAGCAGATCAGCCGATGCAGCGGGCGGGTCAGACAGACGTACAACAACCGCGCGGTCAGCTCCGTATCCGGGTACACGCTTTCGCCCGCATCCGCGATCAACACACAGTCAAACTCCAGTCCCTTGACCAGCGTGGCAGGGATCACCAATACGCCGCCCTCGTAATGCGTATCCCCCGCGCGGACAAGGTGCGCGGAAAGGTCTGCGGGCAGCGCCTTGTGCAGCTTCTTGCAGCGCTCGGCATCCTTATCGATGACGGCGATGGTGCGGTACCCTTCACCTTTCAGCGCGTGCAGCGTTTCGGCAAGGAATGTGTTGCGCGCTTTTGCATCCTGAAACGCGTGCATCGTGGGCGCTTCGCCATGGCGCAGCACCGGGCGCGCGGGTTGCTGCCCCGGTACCGGGCGGTTCAGGGCAACGCGCGTGGCAAACACCATGATATCCACCGTGCTGCGGTAGCTTGTGCGCAACGGATGCAGTGTGGCGCGGCCATCGAACACCGGCGTCAGGATTTCTTCCCAGTCGCGCAGGCCCTCAAACGCATGGACGCCCTGCATCAGGTCGCCGACGATCGTGAACGAATCCGTGCCCGACAAATCGCGCAGCAGCTGGAACTGGAACGGCGAGAAGTCCTGCGCTTCATCGATGACAGTGTGGCGGATTTCGGTGCGCGGCAGGCCGTACAGGCGCAGCGCCATCGTCGCCAGGGGGGCGAGGTCTTCCGGCTCGATGTGTTTTTTTGTAAGCAGCGCCGCTTTCTCTTCGCACAGGCTGCGCCACAGGGGGATTTCCTCCGGGGCCAGCGGCGGATTCCACGCGTCCGACAGGAACTGCCGGTATGTCTCCAGCAGCGGCACCTTCGGCCAGCGCGCCATTTCATCCTTTTCGAATGTTTTGCCCTTTTCTTTGATTTCCACAAGGCGCGCGTCGCGGCTGTCGTACAGCGCGATCATGCGCTGGCGGCGTTCCGGGCCGTCCGGCATTTCAAACAGAATACGCTCGGCGCGCTTTGCGCACTCCGCTTCGTACCACGCGGCGGCCTGTTCCTGCGCCCACTTGCGCTTTTTCGTCAGATATTTGGGGATTTCCGCCATGCGCCGCTCAAAGGGGAAGGGGGCCAATTCTTCCAGGAAGATGCGCTGCATTTGCTCGTTGGTGTACAGCACCGCCGGGCCGAAGCGGACATCTCCTTCCGGAATCAGCCGCTTTTCCAGCCTGTTCAGAAACTCCACCAGCAGCGCGCGGAATCGGAGCGATCCCTGAAAGCGGAGCAGCGCTTCCCTGTCCGCGCGCTCGGCATCGGATAGGGTCAGCATCGTTTCCAGCCTGTCCGCCTCGTCAAGGCGCGGCATGTGTTTGCCAAGCAGTTTGCTGATGTGCAGCGAGTACGTTGTCTGGATGACCTGTTCCACGCCCAGATCGGGCAAAACGGCGGAGATATAGTCCAAAAAAAGCGGGCTTGGCGCGAGGATCATCATGTGCTTGGGCTGCAACGTTTCGCGATAAGCGTACAGCAGGTACGCGATGCGGTGCAGCGCAATGGTGGTTTTGCCGGAACCCGCCACGCCCTGTACCACCAGCGCGCGGTCAGGCTTGTGGCGGATGACGACGTTTTGCTCCGCCTGGATGGTGGAAACGACATCGCGCAGGCGGTCGCCGCGCACCTCGCCCAACACGCCCATCAGGTAGGCGTCCTGTGCGGCAACATCGGTATCAAATATGGTTTCCAGCTGCCCACTCTTGACGCCCAACTGCCGCTTTAGGGACAGCGTGCCGTGAATCTCCCCATCGGGGGCTTTATATCGAACGGGGCCAAGCTGCCCCGAATAGTACAGGTTAGCGACCGGCGCGCGCCAGTCGATGATTACCGGCTCCAGCGTTTCGCCGTTGATGACGCCCCACTTGCCGATGTAATACGTGCGCAGCCGATCATCTCCGTCGGGCGTGAAGTCCACGCGCGTGAAGTACGCGCGGTCTGCCGCCAGCCGCAGATGGTGCAGGGTTCCTGCCATGAAGCCGTACAGCTGCTCCGCGACGATCAGGTCGCTGGAATAGATGCCGCCCGCGCTCAGGCGCTCGATCATCACCGATTTTTCCTGTTGTTCCACTTGCTCTTCCAGCCGCCGGGTTTCCGTGTGTACCAGGGCCAGCGTTTCGTTCAGGCGCGCCACCTCTTCCTGCCACGCAGGATGGTTTGGTTTGCTCATGTGCTCCGCCTCCTTATAGTTTGATAGGGATAAAAACACCAGGGACGCATTCCCTGAACCCCACCCCAACCCGCCGTGAGGCGAAAAAGGGATTCTTAAGGGCTTAAAGCCCTTAAGCGGGGTCCGGGGGCAGGGCCCCTGGCGTAACTTCACTTAGTTAGCTGATAACGGCCTTGATCCGCCGCACACCTGCGGAGGACGACTCCTCTTTCTGGATTGTAAACGAACCCAGTTCGCCGGTTCTGTGCGCGTGCGGGCCGCCGCAGATCTCCTTGGAGAACGCGCCCATCGTGTATACCTTGACAACATCGCCATATTTGCTCTCGAACAGGCCGATCGCACCCTGCGCTTTGGCTTCGTCCACGCTCATCTCGGCGCAGTCAACCGGCACATCGGCGGCGATGGCAACGTTTACCAGGCGCTGCACCTCGGCGATTTCTTCGTCGGTCATGCGGCGACCGAAAGAAAAGTCGAACCGGAGGCGCTCGGCGGTGATGTTGGAACCCTTCTGCGCTACCTCATCGCCCAACACTTTGCGCAGCGCCGCATGCATCAGGTGCGTGGCGGTGTGCAGTTTCGCGGTGTTTTCGCCCGTATCGGCAAGGCCGCCCTTGAAACGCTGCTCCGCGCCGGCCTGGGACAGCAGCTGGTGCTGCTTGAAATGCTCCGCAAAGCCATCAACATCCACCGGCAGGTTGTGCTCGGCGGCCCGTTCCTGCGTCATTTCGATGGGGAAACCGTAGGTATCGTACAGCTTGAACGCGCGCTTGCCGTCGATCTGGCGGGGTAGGTTATACTTCTCGATCGACTGCACGATCTTGTCGAATTCCTTCTCGCCCTGCTTCAGGGTTCTGGCGAAGCGCTGCTCTTCCATGACCAGCTGGTCGGCAATGAAGGCGGCATTTGCTTGCAATTCCGGGTAGACATGCGCATATTTCGCGATGACGACCTTGGCAATCTCAGCGGTGAACCCATCGGGCGCGCCCAGGCGGATGCCGTAGCGCACCGCGCGGCGGATCAGACGGCGCAGCACATACCCCTGGTCCACGTTGGAGGGGGTAATGCCATGCGCATCGCCCAGCATGAAAGTGGAGGTGCGGATATGGTCGGCAATGATGCGGAATGCGCGGGTCGTCGTGTCATCGCTGCCGTACTTCGCGCCGGTGAGGGCGGCGATTTTTTCCAAAATATCGGTGAAAAGCGGGGTGTCGTACACACTTTTCACGCCGTTCAGCACGCAGAGGGTGCGCTCCAGCCCCATGCCGGTATCGACGTTGGGCTTCGGCAGCTTGACCAGCTGGCCGTCCTTCTGCTTGTTGAACTCCATGAATACGTTGTTCCAGAATTCCAGATAGCGGCCGCAGTCACACGCGGGGGAGCAGTCCGGGCCGCACGGCTCATCGCGCATGATGAGGAACATCTCGCTGTCCGGGCCGCAGGGGCCGACAGGGCCGGGCGCCCACCAGTTGTTCTCTTTGGGCAGGAAGAAGATGCGTTCCTTGGGCACGCCCATCTCTTGCCACAGCGCGAAGGACTCTTCATCGCGCGGGGCGTTTTCATCGCCCGCAAACACGGAAAAGGCCAGCATATTCGGATCAAGGCCAAGATATTCGGGGGAGGTCATAAACTCCCACGACATGGCGATAGCTTCCTTTTTGAAATAATCGCCCAGCGACCAGTTGCCCAGCATTTCAAAGAAGGTCAGGTGTGACGCGTCGCCCACTTCGTCAATGTCGCCGGTACGGATGCACTTCTGCGCGTCCGTCAGGCGCTTGCCCGCAGGGTGCGTTTCGCCCAGCAGGTAAGGCACCAGCGGGTGCATGCCCGCCGTGGTGAACAGGACGGAGGGGTCGTTCTCGGGAATCACGGACGCGCTGGGGATCACCGCGTGCCCATGTGCCCGAAAAAATTCAATGAACATCGTGCGGAGCTCGTCCGCGGTTTGAGGTCTCACCTTATATCACTCCTTTGCAAATTCCAATTATCACATGCGGATGGCGGTTTGTCAATCTTTATCATGATAAAAGCACTTGCTGCCGCCCGGCCTTTTGAAGAGGACATCCGGGTATTTCATCATTGTAATATCCGCCTCATATTGGCCGATGTGGGGAGCATTTGCATACCCGCGAAGGTTGCGGATCAGCATGCCGACATGGTCTGCACCGCAAGCGTGCGCATGCGGATAGCCGCCGCCAAAGCGTGGGTTCACATCGGTGATATAATAGGTACCGCCCACATCAAACAGATCGATATCCACCTGTGCGCGAAAACCGCTTTCTTCAACAAAGCGCTTTAGGAAAGCAAACAGCCGCTCATCTTTATAAGAAACGGAGCGGTACGTTTCGCCCGCGCGCATCTCCAGCTTGCGCTTTGAAAAGGCAGATACCAACTTCCCCGTTATCATATCCGCGTAGCAATCGATGCCGATTTCCTGATACTCAAACACCTGTTGGATCAGCATATCGCTTTGCTTATAGAATTCATATCTGGCGCTTTCCATTGTATTTGCGGTGGCAACATGAAGGCTTCCACTGCCCTTGCGCGGCTTGATAATAACAGGAAACCTGATTTCTCCCGATGCATGCGCCGCTTCAAAAGATTCCAGTGTGCGATATGTCTTGGCTGCCGGGTAGCCGTTAGCAAGCAACCATTCATGCATGGCCCATTTATCCAGGCACCGTTCGCACAGCATTTCACTGGAACCGATTACCGTAACGCCTGCCTCCGCAAACGCACGCCGGTGCCTTGCCAGCAGGGAAAGCTCGTGATCGATCAGCGAAAGAAGCGCGGTGACCTGATGCGTGCGGCAAACGGAAAGAACGGCGTCAATGTACCCCGGATCGGAGGCGTACGGTACCAAACAGCAGGCATCGCCAAAGCCAAGCGCGGGCGCGTCAGGGCTTGCGTCCGCAGCAATAACCCGGCCGCCTTCATGAAGCGCCCGGGCAAAATACTCGATGATTTTAACGCGCGTGCCGCAACCTAATACCAGGATGTTCATTTTGCAGACTCCCGTTTTTCTTTTGTAAGTGTGGAAAGGTTTACGAAAATGCCCTGTCAAACCGCGCAAGCCGTTCCATTGCCTGTGCAAGCACATCATCCGGCGCCGCCAGCGAGAAGCGGACATGTCGGTCCCAGCTGTCGCCAAAGGCAATGCCGGGCGTGGCGGCAATTCCGGTTTCTTCAAGCAGTTTAATGCAGTAGGCATTGGAATCCATCCGCGTGGCGGAAATGTCAGCAAAGTAGAAGAACCCCGCATGAGGCGGCACGCCGTGCATATGCCGAAGGGACTGGGCGCACGCGTGAAACCTTTCCGCGCGGCGCGCCAACTGTTCCACATAGGGCGGCAGGTGCAACGCATCGTGCGTATATGCGGCGCAAGCGCCTGCCTGTGCAAAGGTGCAGGTGCCGGTATACAGATGCTGCGCCAGCCGGTTCATTGTGGCAATAAGGTCTGCGGGTCCCGCGCCGTACCCAATGCGCAGGCCGGCCATCGCGTGGGATTTGCTGTAGCCGCCCAGAACCAACAGCCGGCCCAGAAGCGCCGGATACGCCGCAAAACCGCGGTGTATGGTGCCCGGGTATACCAGCTTTTCGTATACTTCATCGCTGATCAGGTATACGCCGTGCTCCGAGCACAGGCGGGCAACCGCGTCCATATCTTCCTGTGTAAGTACAGCGCCGGTCGGGTTGTGGGGCATGTTGATCAGCAGGCATTTGACGCGCGGCTGTGAGACAGCCTTTTCCAGCGCAGGAAGATCCAGCGTATAATCCTGCCGTAGCGAAACGGTAACGGCCTTCGCCGTCGGTTCCGCCATTTTGACGAGCGCGGGGTAGTTGCCAAAGTGCGGCGTAAGGAACACAACGCTATCCCCCGCATCCAACAGAGAGCAAAGCGCCAAGTGCAACACGGACTTGACGCCGGGGGCAATGATCACGCGGGAAGCGTCGTATGCGGTTCCATATGTGCTGTTCAGGCTGTCGGCAATGTATGCCCGAAGCATAGGCAAACCCTGCGACGCGCCATATCCGGTATCGCATTGCCGTGCCGCGTCGATCATGGCTTCCCGGATGTATGCGGGCATCACAAAGTCCGGCTCGCCGCGCCCCAGGGACAAGATTTCCAGTCCCTGCTTTTTTCGCGCTTCTACTGCATTGGCAAACGGACGCGTTGGCATATCAAGGATATCTTTTGTGAATTGCATGAAGGCTCCTGCGTGCTGTTATAGGATCATGGGCGAAGCGCCTGCGGAGAATCCGGGTAGACGTTTGTCCTGCTGATTACTTTGGGAAGCGTTTGGAACAGAATTTTCACATCCAGCCATAGACGGTAATTGTCGACGTATTCCGTGTCTACGCGCAGCCGTGCATTCCATGGGGCGCTCGCGCGCATTCGTACCTGCGCCAGGCCTGTGATGCCGGGGCGTACCGCAAACCTGCGTCTGGCCCACGCGGGATATGCGCCGTAGCCGTCATAAGGGTGATAGGCTACCGGCGGCCTGGGACCAACCAGGCTCATGTCGCCCAGCAGAACATTGATAAGCTGTGGCAGTTCATCCAGGCTGTATACCCGCAAAAAGCGGCCGAATGGAGTAATCCGTGTGTCGGCGCGGCCAAAAACAAAGATGCCGTCGCCCATATGCTCCGCATCAGGCACCATTGTGCGGAATTTCAGGATGGAAAAGGGCCTGCCGTATCGGCCCAGGCGAACCTGGCGAAAAAATACGGGCCCTTTGGATGTTGTTTTGATGACCACAGCGATGAACAGCATGGCGGGACAGAGAAGCAGCAATCCAAAGAGGCTTACCAGCACATCAAGTCCGCGTTTGATCGTCTTTTGTATAAAGTGCATCACGCAGCACACGCCTTTGCCCATTCTTATGGTGTAGTATAGCCTTTGGGCAGAAGGGTGTCAATCGAATTCGGTCGAATTTTGGCTAATAATGTCGAAATATGTAGAAAAAGCCTCCGCACTATAGCATGCGGAGGCAAATCTTAGAAAATCAATATACTACGATGCGGTTTCCAGCTCGCTTTTCTTTTTCGCGGGTTTTACAAACCGGGCCACCTGCACGCCAATCTCAAAAAGGGCCAACATCGGCACGCCAAGCATTACCTGTGATATTACATCCGGGGGGGTCAATACCGCAGCGACGACCGCAATGGCCAGCACCACATACTTGCGACTTTTCTTCAGCTTCGCATAGTCCACGATGCCCTTGCGCGCCAGCATGAAAATAGCCACCGGCATTTCAAACATCAGCCCAAAGGGCAATACAAAGGAAAGCACGAAACCAAAGTATTGATCCACCGACCACAGCGTAGTGGCAACGCCTTCGCCCGCCTCAAAGAACAAATCAATTGCCAGCGGGAAAACGTAAAGGTAAGAAAACACCACGCCAAGTACAAACAGCAGCAGCGCGATGACAAACAAAATCGCAAAAAGCTTTTTTTCCGACGCATACAGCGCGGGCGCGACAAACGACCAGATCTGTTGCGTGATCACGGGCATGGCGCAGACAGTTGCAGCCACCAAACATGCCTTTAGCTGCATCACCAACGCCTCGGATACATGCGTGGCGACGACCTCAATTTCGCGCGCGCGCAGCGGCGCTAGAATGAAGTTTACCAGCGGTTCGCACGCAAAATAAAAGATAGCGACAAAAGCGATGACAAGCGCTATCGCACTGACGATGATCACCTTGCGGAGCGCACGCAAATGCTCGGCGATCACCTGTCTTTTGGTCAATACTTCTTCCACTGTCAGGCCTTCGTTTCCGGCTTTTCCTCGGCCTTTACTTCGGCATCCTGGCCCTCTTTATCGCCCGGTGTAACTTCCTTCTTAAATTCGCGGATGCTCTGACCCAGCGCCTTGCCCACGCCCGCGAGCTTGCCGCCGCCAAACAACACCAGCGCCAATACCAGAATCAGCAAAATTTCCGTCATGCCCAGTCTCATGAAAGTTTCCTCCTTGCGCTATTTCGTGTCCAAATGGGTAGATTTGATGCCTTTTTTCGCATCCTGGACTGCTTTTCTTGCCTCGTTTTGGGCTTGCCTTATTTCTTTGGTGGGATCGGCATCGGTCATCGTCTTTTTCAGATCGTTTTCCGCGCCCTTGAGCTCCTGAAGCGTCTCATCCAGGCCCGTTTCATCTTTAAACTCCTGGAAGAGCGATTGGATGTAACGAACCGCCCGGGCCAGGGCCCGCGCCACCTTGGGCAGATCCTTTGGCCCCACTATCAAAAATGCGACCAGGAGGATCAATATCAATTCCGCAAAACCTACGTTGAACATCTGGGCCGCTGTCACCTCCTGTACAAAGCCGCTGTTAGTATACTGCATTTCTGCGGGAAAAGCAAAGGGAAAGCAAGTCTTTTCCGCCGTATTTTCCCGTTAAATTGTTAAAAAAACTGTAAAAACAGGGATTTGCTGTAGGTGCATACGGAAAAACCCATTTCCCTTGCCAATCCCTGTCCGCCATGGTAAGCTCTACATACCTACAGTGCGCAGGAAGAGAAAGCGAGGGATCGCCGTGGAAACCAGCATACAGCGAATGGCAGGCCGAATGACCGCCATTCTTTCCGGTACCGCACCAACCCTCTACCTCTTTGGCTCCGTGGTGATGGACGATTACAAACCCGGATGGAGCGACATCGACATCCTTTGTCTTACGGAAACGCCGGTTACCCCCAAGCAGGCGGATACCTTGCTAACGCTTCGCCAGGTGCTGCTTGCAGAGAACCCTGGAAACCCGTACTTTCGCGCGTTTGAGGGGGGGATTCTGCGCTGGCAAACGCTGCTGACCCGCGCAAAGGACCCTGCCGTATATTGGGGCACCAGTGGGCAGCGCATTACGGATTCCTATGTGTTTGACGTGTTTTCAACCATCTCTCTCAAGCGCCACGGCCGTTTGCTGTTCGGTCCGGATTATCGGGAGCGCATTCAGATGCCCAGTCAGGATGAAATAGTGCAAGCGGTTGCACGGCATCTGGAGACCATCCGGAAGCATGCGCAGGAAACAGCCCCGCACGTCTATAGCTGCGGGTGGCTGCTGGATATCGCAAGATGCCTGTATACGCTGGATACTTTTGACCTGGTTGCCAAGACCCGCGCGGGGGAATGGGCGCTGGAAAAAGGCTTTGCACCGGAGCCGGAGGTATTGCGCCGCGCGGTGGAGGTGCGCAAGAACCCGGAGCGCTATGGTAAGGACGCGGATGCACTTGCCTGGATGGAAACACTGGGGCCGCACATTCAGCGGTTTGCCGATGTGCTAGAAGAAAAACTTGCGAAGGGCCGCCTGATGTAGGGCGGTCCCTTTTTTTGTATTTTTTCGCTGTGAAGACAATAATTACCATTTTTCTGCCGTCTTATGCATAGAACATTGCCTTGTGCACTTGCAAGGCATCTATAAAGAGTATGCGAAGGGGAGGAAAAAGAATGAAAAAGATGTTTGCGCTTCTTGTGGTGCTTACACAGCTGTTTGCCATCGCTGCCGTGACCCATGCGGAAGAGGCGGGCGCTATGGCGTATGAAGAAATTCTGCTACAGATACCGAAAGGGTACGAGGTGTCCGCGATGGATGTCGGACCGGACGGCTCCATTCTGGTGCTGGCACGGAGCGCGACCAGCATGCTGTCACAGTCTTTGCTGCGCTGGAAAGGCATAGAGGAAGTGCCGGAAGAGATCCCGCTTGCATTATCGAATGTGTACATCAACACGATGGATATTGCGGCGGACGGCGCGATTTTGCTGTGCGGAAACGAGATGGGGCAAAGCGCGGGGCCGGACGGACCGCGGAAGACCCTGCTCATCTGGTGCGATGTGGACGGAAACGAAACGGGGCGCTTTACCGTTGAAACCAGCGACTATTCACCCAGGGTGGAGGCGCTTTCCGGGAAGCGCGTGGCAGTGACGGAGTACACGGGGGAAGAAGAGATCATCATCTATGACGGCCAGGGCGAGGTGCTGCGCAGGATTGACCCTGTGGATGCGCGCGTGCTCCTTTCGGATGCCGATACGCTGTATGCCCTTTCGAACGGCGCGGTGTACACATGGCCGCTGGATGCAATCGAGACCGAAAAGGCGACCAAGCATACTGTTTCATGGTCGTTCTTAAACCGCGGTGCGGTAGACGGGGAAGGAAACTTGTATGCGGTAGAGCAAGGGATATATGCGGTCAACCTGGAGGATGGCAGTGCGGTGCAGCGTATGAACGCGCTGGGCTTCCTCTTTGGCGATCCGTCGATGTCGATGAACGGCTTCAACGTGCTGTCGGATGGCTCCTTTGTCCTGATGCTGATGAACTTTTCGGGGACAAGCAGAGCTGGCAGCATCGCCGTTTACCGGCAGACCGAAATGGTGGAAAACCGCACGCCGTTTGTCATTACCAGTTTTTACAGCTACAACACGCTGGTTCAGCGTGCGGCTTCCGAATTGCAAAAGGCACACCCGGAGTTGGCGGTGCAGATACGCGCACTGTACGACTTTAACACGGGTGTTGAATTCAATAGGGAAGATATCATCCGCACCCTCAATACGGAGCTGCTGGGGGGCGGCGGCGGGGATGTAATCGTGCTGGATAATCTGCCGTACAAGGCGATGATGGATCGGGGCATCCTGAGGGATATTTCGCACATGGTGCCGGAAATGGGGCTGCTGCCCGGCATTGAGAAAGGCTCGAGACACGCGGACGGCAAGACGTACGCCGTCCCCGCGGAGTTTTCCGTGACCATGCTTTGGGGGAAGAGAGACGCGCTGGCAACGGTTGAGACTTTCGCGGATATACTGGACATCACATATGAGCCGGAGCAGACGCTGATTCCCGCCTACAATGTGAGTTCCCACATCGGACGGTTTCTGGCTAGCTGCATGTGGGAGTTCCAGGATGACCAGGGCCGCCCTTCCTTTACATCGCCTGAATTTATCGCGTTCCTGGAAATGATGTACGAGATGTTTGCCGATGCGCCGGAGGCGCCGGCTGGAGACGGCTCACAGATCTATAATGCGGTAACGATTGGGTTGCGGAACGGAAATTACGCGGTGTACCCGGCGGAAATGGGGTACTTTCGCAGCTTAACGGAATACTATACCTTCTTTGGCCAAACGGCGTCCGCGGTGATACTGATGCCATCTATCAGTGAACCAAGCAAAGCGTACGGCCCGCGAACACTGCTGGCCATCCCTGTTAAGGGGAAGCAGCCGGAAATTTCGGAAGAGTTCATCCGCCTTGTGTTTGAGGATGACACGCCGCCTTCGGCGATAATGAACGATTCCTTTTCTACCATAGGAAGCAAGCTGGATGAGCTGTTTGCGTATCAAATCGAGCGCAGCAAAGATGCGTACAGCAGATCAAGTATCAGATATGCGGATGGGTTTGAAATGGAACTGTTCACGCCGAACGAAGCCTTTCTTGAAGGGTTGCGCGCGCAGTTGGGTGAAGTATCCCGGCCGGTTGAGGATGTTTCCCAAATTGTCGAATTTGTAATGGAAGAGATCGAGCCTTTCTTTGCGGGGCGCATCACGGCGGAGGAAGCCGCAAAGGCCATTGAGCAGCGCGCGTGGCTGTATCTGAACGAATAGGGGGGATAACGGCAAAGCGGAGTTTCGGCGGCAGCCAAAGGGCGGCCGCTCCGGATGCAAAAGGCACAGGCACCACAACCGTGAGCGAAAGAGGAGGGATAGACCGTGAAAAAGGCATTTGCTTGCCTGCTGATACTGCTTCAGATCGCGACCGTAGCCACCGCAACGTATGCACAGGAAGGTGGAACGCTGACCTACCAGGAGACCACGCTGCAGATACCGGAAGGCTATGACGTATCCGCAATGGATGTTGGCCCCGACGGGTCGATCCTTGCCATGACCTGGGGTATGGAAGGCGGGCAACTTCTTTTGCGCTGGAGCGACTTGGCTGAAATGCCCGAGGAAATCCCGATTGCGTTTCCGGATATATTCATCAACGGGCTGAGTATCGCTGGGGATGGCGGCATCCTGCTGAGCGGCAGCGAGATGATACAAAGCGAAGGCGAGATGATGAACAGTAAAATAGTGTTCATTTGGATAGATGAGGCCGGCAAGGAAACCGGGCGCATCTATGTTGAAAATGAAGACTCATATCCCACAGCCAAGGCGCTTCCCGGAAGGCTTGCCGCGGTGACGGACAGGATGAATGGCAGGGAGATTCTCATCTATGATGAACAGGGTGAGATGATCAGGAGAATTGACACCGTGGACATCCGGGAAGTTGTTACCGATGCGGATACGCTGTACGGCCTTTCGGACGGCACCGTCTATTCGTGGCCGCTGGATGCGATTGCCACGGAAAAAGCGGCCTCGCATACTGTTTCATGGCGTTTTTTTAACCAAAGCGCGATGGGGCTGGATGGAAAGCTCTACACATTCAATCAGGGCATTTATGAGATCAACCTTGAGAACGGCACGTCGGTGCAGCGCATGAACGTGCTTGGCACCCTGATTGGGGAAACGCAATACTCGCCCAGCGGCTTTTCCGTGCTGCCCGATGGATCTTTTGCTGTGCTGGTGCACAACTATGGCGCCCCATCAAGTACTGGGCAAGTTCAATCCACCAGCGATATCGCTATCTACCGGCAGGTGGAAAATGCGGAAACCCGAACGCCTTTTGTGATTACCGCGATGTATACGTTTAACAGCTCGGTTCAGAGGGCGGCGTCCCAGCTACAGAAGGCACACCCGGAGCTGGAGGTGCAGATACGCCAGCTGAACGATTTCATGGCGGGCGGCGGGCAGCCTATGGAAGACCTGGTGCGCACCCTCAACACAGAGCTGATGGCCGGAGGGGGTGGCGATGTGCTGATCCTGGACAACATGCCCTACAAGGCGATCATGGACAGGGGAATCCTTAGGGATATCGCCCATCTGGTGCCGGATTTGGGTTTGCTGCCCGGGATCGCGGAAGGGTCGAAGCATGCGGACGGCAAGGTGTACGGCATCCCGGCGGAATTTTGGGTAGACATGCTGTGGGGAAAAAAAGATGCACTGGAGGGCATCAAGGGCTTTTCGGATATACCCGCAGTCCCGGTTGGGCCGGATCAGACCCTGTTGCCAACCACTTCCAGGGAGTACTACATTTGGGAGTTCATGTCTTGCTGCATGCGGGATTTCCTCGATGACCAGGGGCGGATTTCATTCACATCACCCAATTTTGTCGCCTTCCTGGAAGCCATTTACGAAATGTACGGCGGCGTGGACAGTGGGGCCAATCAAGATGTTATGGCGCTCTATGATGCGGAACAGATCGCTTTGGCGAACGGCAACTTTGCCCTGTACCCGACATCTCTGTCCGCCTTCTTCAGCGTGAACGAGTTCTACACACACTTTGGCCAGCAGGAAGCCGGGGTGATTTTGATGCCGTCCCTGCACGGGGTTGGCAAGGCGTATCAGCCTAAAACGCTGCTCGGCATTCCCGCGAAAGCGAAAAATCCGGAAATATCGGAAGAGTACATTCGCATGGTGTTCCAGGATGAAGAGCCGGCTGGCATGTCCAACGATACATTTTCGACGGTTGCGAGCAAGCTGGATGCCGCGGTGGCATACCAGGTGGAGCGGGGCAGCCACGAGCGCATGCGGGAAACGCGCGTGCGGTACTCGGATGGGCGCGAGGCTATCTTCTACACCCCGGATGAGGCGTTCCTGACAAACATGCGCGCACAAATGGACGAGCTGTCTGTGGCGATTGACGCCGACAGTAAATTGAGGGAGTTCGTGTTTGAGGAGTTGGGGCCGTTCCTGGAGGGAAGCATCACGGCGGAAGAGGCTGCCAAGGCCATCGAACAGCGCGCGTGGCTGTATTTGAACGAATAAAGGATAATTGCAAAGCGGTTTTGTGGGCGGCTGCCGAAGGGTGGCCGCCCGAAGTACAAATAGGCCCGGGCGGAAGCCGGAAAAACGAAAGAGAGGGATAAACCGTGAAAAGGATACTGACGCTGTTGTTGGTACTGTTTCAGATCGCAGCCGTGACTGCTGTAACCCGCGCGCAGGAGGATGAGGGACAGTTTTATCAGGAAACCATCCTATCCATGCCGGAAGGGCACAGGCTCCTTTCCATGGGTGCGGAGCCGGATGGGGCGATTCTGGCGCGGTCGCTTAGCGGGAAAAACACGCACTGTTTCCTCCGCTGGCGGGATATTGGGATGGCCCCGGAGGTGATTCCTGTTTCGTTTGAAGGGCTGGAAGTATGGAACATGGACATCGCGCCGGATGGAGGAATACTGCTGTCGGTCGGCGAGCCGGAGGCTGATGATTCGGGTACGACGCCCCGGCAGTTCATTTGGGCGGATGCATCCGGGCAGGAAACCACGCGGCTTGAGCTTCGGTACGACAGCGACTATATTAGTTGGAAGGCGCTGCCTGGAAGACGCATTGCAGTTCGCAGCCAGACCGGGAATAACGATTTGGTGATCTATGATGAAAAGGGTGCGGAGGTCAGGCGGGAGTCAATACAATACATACAGGGGATGCTTTCCGGCACTGATACTTTGTATGTCTTTGCGTCCGGCGCAATATTTGCCATCCCGCTGGATGCAAATGAAAGAATGTATAGTTACCCGCTTTCGATGAGCCCCTCCGGGCAGACAGCGGTAGGGCCTGACGGGACAATATACACTACAAGCGATGACGGGATATATGCGCTTAACCTTGCGGAAGGCGCAGCGGTGAAGCGCATGAAAGCGTTTGGCACCGCGCTGGGCGACCCGGATATGGATATATTGCACCTTTACGCCCTGCCGGATGGCAGCTTCGTTATAGATACGGCTGCATTAGCGATTGGCGTTATAAGGAGCAATTTGGGCGCCGACAGCAACTACATCGCCGTGTATCGTCCACAAGATGAAACCACAAGCCGCACACCGTTTGTCATCACAAGGATGAACGAATCCACCGCGCTGATACAGAAGGCTACATCCGCGTTTCAAAAAGCGCACCCGGAACTGGATGTGCAGTTGCGCACACTGAACAACTACCATACCGGCGGGATGCTGACGGATGATCTTATCCGCACCATCAATACGGAATTGCTGGCAGGTGGGGGCGGCGATGTGCTGGTACTGGATTCACTGCCCGTAAAGGCGATCATTGATAGGGGTATGCTGCGCGACCTATCCTACCTTGTGCCTGACTTGGGGCTGCTGCCCGGCATCGCGGAAGGTTCGAAGCACACGGACGGCAAGGTGTATGCCATCCCCGCGGAGTTTGCCGCCAACCTGCTATGGGGCAATAAAGATGCGATTGCGGATATCCATACCTTCGCTGATATACTTGCCGTTCCTGTCGGGCAGGATCAGACGCGCCTGTCCGCCTATGCGCTTAAGTTTCAAACGGCCCTGCTCATCGCATCCTGCATGCGTGATTTTTGTGATGAGCAAGGGCAGATCAGCTTTACCTCGCCGGATTTTATCGTTTTCCTTGAGCTGCTGTGCGACATAAACAGCGAGATGGACATGCAGTCTGATGCCGATGGGTTTACGCTGCTGAATGAGGAAAAAGCAGACCTTGAAAACGGGAATATCGCCTTATACCCGCACCAGGCGTACAGTTTTTTCAATCTGGATATATATTACACCCTGTTTGGGAAAGAGGAAGCCGGCGTGATCGCGATGCCATCCATGCATGAGCGCGGCAAGGCATATGTGCCGGGCATTCTGCTGAGCATTCCCACAGTCGCAAAGAACCAGGCGCTTTCGGAGGAGTTCATCCGCCTTGTGCTTAGCGAGGAAATGCTGTCGTATGGTTTTGCGGTCAATTTCCCGACGGTGCAAACAAGCCTGGATATGGTGTTTCAGGATGCGTTGGAACGCAGCCGGGATGAGAAACGGAACACAACAAGCATCGGCGACGTGACGGGAAAGATTTATGTTTATCATGTGCCTGATGAGGCGTTCCTTGCTGCCTTGCGCGCAGTAATGGATGGCCTGACCGAACCGCTGGATGTTGATACAAAAGTGCTTGGGTTCATACTGGAACAGATAGATCCGCTTTTCGCCGGGGAGATTACGGCGGAGGAGGCCGCCAAAGCCATCGAGCAGCGCGCATGGCTGTACATGCACGAGTAAAGACAGCCGTCACGCATGCACCAAGGCCGCGCCGGAATACATCCGGTGCGGCTGTTTTTTCTTGACAATCCTGCTCTGTTGAGGAATAATGTACTATCCTGTTTCCACAGGTTTCCTTTTTCAAAGATCCTCAACAGGCTCTAAGAAAATTCTAAGGCCACGCAAAGGAACCTTTTATTTCCAAGTGGTATCCTATCCACGTTGCAAAAGCGGATGGGAGTGATGCGAATGATCAAAAGAAAAGAAAAGTGGTTTAACCGGCGCGCGCCATCTCCGGCTGAGGGGCTTACAGCCGAAGAGGTGCGGCAGCGCATCGCCGCCGGCGCGCGCAACACAGCGCCCAAAGGCATCACGCAGACGGTGGGGCGCATTTTGTTTACCAACATTTTCACCTGGTTTAACCTCATTCATGTGCTGATTGCCGCGGCCATCGCTTCCACGGGCCATTTGCGCAACCTGATGTTTATGATGGTCGCGATTGCCAACACGCTGATGGGCATCGTGCAGGAGCTGCGCGCCAAGCACACGCTGGATAAGCTGGCGGTGCTTGCGCGTGGAAAGGTTACGGTGATTCGCGATGGCCGGGCGCAGCAGGTTGACCAGCAACAGGTGGTTCTGGATGATATTCTGGTCATCGGCAGCGGCGCGCAGGTGTGCGCGGACGGCGTGGTGCTGGAGGGCGAAGGGCTGGAGGTGGATGAATCGCCGCTGACCGGCGAGAGCGAGCCTGTGCGGAAGCAAGCGGGTATGAATGTGTTATCCGGCAGCTTTGTGGTGGCGGGCGCGGCGCGTGTGCTGGTGACGGCGGTGGGACTGGGCAGCTTTGCCGGAAATCTGACCGTAGCCGCCAAACGCGGCAAAAGGCCGCCCACCCCGCTGATGCGCACGCTGAATGGCATTATTCGCACGCTTACGTTTGCCATCGTTCCGGTGGGGCTGCTGTTGTTTTTGCGCCAGATCGGCGTTTCAGGTAACCTGACCCAGTCCATTCTGGGTGCTGCGACGGCGGTTTTGGGCATGATTCCAGAGGGTCTGGTGCTGCTCACGGGCCTTACGCTGACGCTGGGCGCGGTGAAGCTGGCGCGAAAGGGCGCGCTTTCACAGTCCCTGCCCAGCATAGAAACGCTTGCGCGCGTGGATGTGCTGTGCCTGGATAAAACCGGCACGATCACAGACGGCACGCTGTCCTTTGAACGGCTGGAGCCGCTGGAAGGATCGGATGCCGCCGCGCTGGGCGATGCGCTGCGCGAGATGATGGGCGCGCTTGGCGATGAAAACGCCACAGCCGTGTGCCTGCGCGAGGCATTTCCGGGAGATGCGCAGTGGACGGCGGAGGTGCGGGTGCCATTTTCCTCGCGGCGCAAATGGAGCGGCGTCAGCTTTGCGGGCAAGGGCAGCTTCCTGCTGGGCGCGCCCGGCTTCATGTTCCAGGATTGGCGGCAGCGTCCTTTCTTTGATACGGTGGAGCGCTATGCGGCGCAGGGATACAGGGTGCTGTGCCTCGCGCATGCGCAGGAGGCGCTGGATACCGCCGCCGCGCTGCCCGAAACGCTGACCCCGCTTGGCCTGGTGGTGCTCAGCGACACCATCCGCCCGGAAGCGATCGAAACATTCCGCCGGTTTGAGGCGGAGGGGGTCGTGCTCAAGGTCATTTCCGGCGATGATGCGCTGACGGTTTCCACCATTGCGGGGCGGGCGGGTATTGCGTGCGCCGCCGCGTATGTGGACATGAGCGAGGTTCAGGAGGATACGGACTTTGCCGCGCTGACCGCCGATTACACGGTGTTTGGCCGGGTATCGCCCTGGCAAAAGCAGCGGCTGATCCAGGCGCTGAAATCGGAGGGACACACCGTGTGCATGACGGGCGACGGCGTCAACGATATCCTTGCGATGAAAGCGGCCGACTGCAGCGTCGCGATGATCGGCGGCAGCGAGGCCGCGCGCGGCGCCTGTGATTTTGTGCTGATGACATCTGATTTTTCCGCGATGATACAGGTAATGCGCGAAGGCAGGCGGGTGATCAACAACATCGAAAAGGTTGCCAGCGTATATCTGGTCAAAACCATCTATTCCGCAATCCTGGCGCTTGTTTATCTGGTGATCGGGCGGCATTATCCGTTTTCAAATTTGCAGATGACGCTGGCCAGCATGTTCACGGTGGGCATCCCAACGTTCCTGCTGGCGCTGCGGGGCAACTACCACAAGCCCGAGGGGCGGTTTGTGGCGGGCATTGTGGAGCGCTCCCTGCCCGCGGCGCTGACCATCGTATGCGCGGTGCTGGCGGTGCAGGGGCTTGGCTCGCTGTTGAAAATACACCGGGCGGAGTTGGCATCCATGGATGTGGTGCTGATCGGCTCGGTAGGACTTTCCCTACTGTATGAGGTTTCAAAACCGCTGCGCAACTGGGAAAAGCTGTTGCTTTGCGGCATGGCGGCAGGCTTTTTTGTGGGTATCTACACGTTCGGGGAGTTCTTCATGCTGGAAGGGCTGCTGAGCAGAAACGCCTTCATGTATATGCCGCTGGCGCTGGCCGCTGTGGCGCTGCACCGCTTCCTCGCGTGGCGCGCGCCGCTGCTGACAGAGAAGATCATTGCAAGGCTTCAAAAGGCACAGTCGCCGCAGCGGACAGAGGGGTAGTGGAAAGGGGATGGTCGAGGGGGGAGAGGGAACGCTGGGACTCCGTCCCCGACCCTGCTTAGAGCATTTTGCGAAAACATTCAGAATGCCTTTGTGGATCTTTTGCCGCCTCGCGTTGCCTCGTCCACGCGGCGTAGCGCTGCTACGCCTTGCTCCCTCGGCTTAGCGAAGCGGCAAAACTCTGGCAAATCCATTCCGAATGTTTCCGAAAATTGCTCTAGGAGCATAATGCCCCTAAGAACCCTTGCTTCGCCTCGCGGCGGGTTGGGAAAATGAACTGATTTATGGCAGGGCAACAACCCTGGTTTTTCTGAATGCTTCGCTCCATGGGCGGGGCATTCGCGTTATTGTGTAAATGAAAACCCCTCCCCGCGCCCGCAGGCGCAAGAAGGGATTCTTAAGGGCCTTAGGCCCTTAAGTGGGGTTCGAAGGGGCAAAGCCCCTTGGCGTGCCTCATTGCTCTTACCGCATTACCGGCTCAGCGCGTCCACCTTGATCTTAACAAACTGTTCCAGACCCATCGCGTTCAGCTGCTGCACATACGCATCCCAATCCTCGTCGATGCCGCCTTCGGTGATCCACTTGGCCCGCATCTGCGCAACGTAAGAGGAGATGTCGCCGCCGATCAGCGCCAGTTCGCTGGTTTCATCTTCGGTGAAGATCAGGGACGGATAGGACTGCTTCACATACTCGTCGGCCATCTTGGAAAGCTCCAGCTTCAGGCCGTCGCCGCTCTCCTTGGAGAGCAGGATCTTGTCGGAGAAGCCGGGCTCCACGAACTTCGGTCCGAAATCGCGCAGGCTCTGGTCCCAGTACCACGCGTCGGCGCTGGTGCCCTCCGGCGGATCGTTCAGCACATAGGTGCCGTCGTCGTTCTTGGTGATGACGGTGCCGATCGCGCCCCAGAAGTTCTGGATGGAGGCTTCGTTGGTGTAGAACGCATCCAGCCAACGGGCGGCCATTTCAACGTTTTTGCAATCCTTGGTGATCTCGGCCTCGTGGCCCATGATGGCGAACACGCCATCCTTGTCGCCGCCGGCGTAGCGCTGGCCGTCCGGGCCGGCGAGGGGCGCGATGGCGATGTACTGGTCAGACCATTTACCCATCACGGCGTCCGGCGTCCACTGGAACGTCAGGCCCACAACGGGGATTTCCTCATTGTTCCACTTGCCGGTGATCATGCTCCAGTCCTGGGTGAAGGTTTCGGGGTCGATGACGCCGGCTTCCCACAGCTCACGAACGTACTTGATGCCCTCTTTGTAGGCTTCGGTGGTGGGGTAGAACACGGCGGTGTCGCCCTCCAGCAGCATCAGGGATTCGTTGATATCCACAATGCCGAAGGGATTGAGCATGTCGATGTGGATGTCGCCGTTGTGCGAGAAGGGGATTTCATCGGCGATGCCGTTGCCGTTGGGATCGTTTTCTTTGAACGCGATCAGCACGGCTTTGAGCTCTTCCGTCGTGGTGGGAACTTCCAGGCCCAGGTTATCCAGCCAGGTCTTGTTGATGATGGGCTGGTTGCGCGTCATCGGACGGCAGGGCTGGATTTTCGCAAAGGAGCGGATGGTGCCATCCGGGAAGGTGGTCAGCGTGCGGAAAGCCGGGTACACTTCCAGCGCATGCTGATAGTTGGGCATGTACTCGGCGATGATATCATCCAGCGGCAGGAAGAAGTCAAGGTTTGACATGATGTCGCCGTCTCTGATCGTCTCATTGCCGATGAAGATGTCAGGCAGCTCTCCGCCGGCCAGCAGGATGCCCCTCTGCTCGTTCCAGTCGTTGTTGGAGCGGGCGATCCAGTTGATTTTCACGTTCAGCTCCGCCTCCAGGTCAACCAGGAACTGATTGCTCTTGAAGGAATCGCCCATGTCGCCCCAGCGCATGGTCAGCACGGTCAGTTCAACAGGCTCATCCGCAAGGCCAATGGAAGGAACCAGGCCGATGCAGAGCGACAGAACCAACACGAGCGCCAGAAAACCGGTTGTCTTTTTCATCTGATTGCTCTCCTTTTCGTTTTATGTCTATTGTTCATGCGGATGAAGGATCCCTCCGCACAAAGACATCAACCTTTGACCGCGCCGATCATCACGCCCTGGTTGAAGTGCTTCTGAATGAAGGGGTAGAAGCACATGATCGGCACCGTGGATACGATGATCGCGGCGTAGCGCATCAGGTTCGCGCGGCGGATGGCGATTTGCTGCGCTTCGCCGGTGCCCATGGCGCTTTGCATTTGGTTTGTGATCAGGATGTTGCGCAGGATCACCTGCAAGGGATACTTGGATTCATCCTGCAGGTAGATCAGCGCCGTGAAGTACGAGTTCCACTGGCCGACCGCCGTCCACAGCGCGATGACCGCGATGATTGCCTTGCTCAGCGGCAGCACGATGGATACAAAATAGCGGATGTTCCCGCAGCCATCGATGGAGGCGGCGTCACTAAGCTCGCCGGGAATGCTGCTTTGGAAGAATGTGCGCGCCACGATCACGTTGTATATGGAAACGCTGAACGGCACGACCAGCACCCAATACGTATTGTAAAACCCGAGCTGCTTCACGGTTAGGTAGGTGGGGATCAGCCCACCCGAGAAAAACATCACGACCAGAAAAAGAGCGTTGAGCAGCTTGCCGAACGGCAAGTCTTTTTTGGATAGCGTAAACGCCGCCGGGATGTTGACAACCAGCGCGAACAGCGTGCCTGCCACCGCATAGAAGATCGTGTTTTTGTAGCCGATCCAGATGCGCTCGTGCTCCAGCAGCGCCTTGTAACCGTCCAGCGTTACGCCTACGGGGTACAGCCACACCTTGCCGCCGGTGACGGCCGAGGGGTCCGAAAATGATGCAATGATGATGAAATACAGCGGATATACGACGATGAGCAGGCTGATCACCGCGACCGAGTAGGCCACAATGTTAAACGCCGTATCGGAGGCGGAATGCCTGATTTTGCTTTTGTGCGCGTGCATGCTAACCACGGCTTTATTCCTCCCTCACCACAGGCTGTTTTCGCTGAAACGCTTGGAAAACCAGTTGACGGTGATCAGCAGCGTCAGGTTCACCACGGTGTTGAACAGGTTGATCGCCGCGGAGTAGCTGTACTGCGCCTGCGTCAGACCGATTTTGTAGGTGTAGGTGGAAAGAACCTCGCTCACCTGCATGTTCAGGTTGTTTTGCATCAGATACACTTTTTCAAAGCCGACGTTCATGATGTTGCCCGCGCTCAGGATCAGCAGGATGCTGGCGGTGGGCAGCAGCATGGGGATATCGATGCTGAAAATCTTCTGCACGCGGCTTGCGCCGTCCACGGTGGCGGCCTCATACAGCGAAGGATCGATGGAGGACAGCGCGGCAAAATAAATGATGCTGTTCCAACCCGTATGCTGCCATACATCGGACCAAACGTAGATGCTGGCGAACGCGCTTTTCATGCCCATCAGGTTTGGCGCCTGCCCACCGAATAGCTTGTATAGGGCGCCCAGAAGCCCTGTACTGGGGGACAGAATGATGATGATAATGCCGACCATGACCACGGTGGAGATGAAGTGTGGCAGGTACGAAATGGTCTGATACAGCCGCTTGAACTTCTGCGCACGCATCTGGTTTAAGGTAAGCGCCACGATAATGGGGAAGGGGAACCCGGCCAGCAGGCTGTAGAAGCTGAGCACCAGGGTGTTGCGCACGGTGTTTGAAAACTGGTACGAGTTAAAGAACTTGGCAAAGTACTTCGTCAGCGGGCTTGCCCACGGGCTGCCCATGATGCCCAGCGTGTTTTTGTAATCCTTAAAGGCGATGACGATGCCGTACATCGGCTTATACGCAAACAGTATGATCAGGATCAGCGCCGGAAGAATCAGCAGATACAAACCGGCGTTTTGCCGCATTTTCCTGGCCGTGCGGCGCACCCTGTGGGCATATGCGCTGGCATCCATGTGCATCCCTCGCTCTGCATAGTGTTGCATTTGAGTTTATCGCTAACCCTTCTCAATGATAACCCAACGTTGTATGGCTGTCAACTGTTTTGTGCAATTATTTTAAAAAATAAAAACCTTCATAAGCAGTATTGCGTTTATTGCGGAAATGGTGTAGACTCATTGATGAGGTTTGTAAAGCTGATAGGTATATCGGTAACCTAACTTGCATACGGGCGGAGGATGTCTATGGTCACACTGAAAGATATCGCGCAGGCAGCGGGGGTCAGCGCCATGACCGTTTCGCGGGTGGTGAACAAGGTGCCCTCGCGCGTGTCAGAGGATACGAGACGGCGCATTTTATGCCTGGTGGATGAGATGGGTTATGTGCCCAACTCCTCCGCAAGAAGCCTGTCTTCGAATTCATCGCATCTGATCGCGATCATCACGGGCAGCCTTGGCAACCCGCTGAAATACCCATACAATGCGCTGATGACCGGCGGCATGACGCATTACATGCAGCAAAAGAGCTACTCCGCGCTGTTTTATCAGGCGACCGACTACCGCGCCGTGACGCGGCAGCTCCGGTCTTGGCGGGTGGATGGCGCGGTGTTCCTGGGGCTGTTCGATTCCGATATGAGAAAGCTGCGCGAGGATAACAGCATCCCGCTGGTGTTCACGGATTCGTACAGCACCATCCGCCAGCTGAACAACGTGGGCATTGATGACTACAAGGGCGGCGAGCTGGCAGCACGGCACCTGTTGCAAAACGGTCACCGCGAGATCGCTTTTATCGGCGGCAATGCGGAGGAAAGCCCGGTCGTGCGCAACCGGCTGCGCGGGTTCCGCCGCGCGCTGGGGCAAGAAAACGTGCTGCTCACGGATTCCAGCATCCTCAGTGATGATGTGGATCTGAACGCGATCCGACGCGTATTGGAAAAGCCCATCCCGCCCACGGCGTTTTTTGCTACGGCGGATATCACCGCGCTGAAGCTGGTCAAGGCGCTGCACAGCCTGGGCATCCGCGTGCCGCGCGACTGCTCGGTGATAGGGTTTGACAACCTGGAACAGGTGGAGTTTTCGATGCCGCCGCTGACCACCATCGCGCAGGATATCGACCGGAAGGCCGAACTGGCAGCGGACCTTGTGATCCGCATGATTGAGGACAAAACCGCGCCGGTGCAGAACATCGTGCTGGATGTGGAACTGGTAGAGCGCGAATCCGTGCGGAATCTGAAGGCGTGAGGTGAATGCCATGAAGCGCTTTGGCTGCGCGCTGCTTGCGCTCCTTTTGCTGATGCCGCTGGGGCATGTTGCGGCGCAAAATGTAGGCGCGGTATATACCGTCTTTTTTGATCGTGGTGATACCCGGACGTTCACGGTGTTTTCCTCCCATGGGGGAGAAACGCAGGTGCAGCTTTCGGGTCAAGCCGGCCAAGGAGAGGTGGCGGTGAACGGCATTCCCCAGGGCGAATGGGCACTGCCTGCCGACATGCCGCTTTTGCTTGCGCTGCAAAAGGGAACCAACACGATTGCTTTTTCGGGCGGGCAGGGCATTGAACAGGTTATCTTGCTGGATGAAGAAGCCCCGTTGGCTTGCGGCGCCACCACGCCGTATCAAACCCATGAGGCGGAAGATCTGGCCTATCAGGGCGAGCTGCTCAGCGGTGACCGCGCATACCGCACGGTGACGAGCGAGGCATCCGGCCGTGCGTGCGTGAAGCTCGCTACTGTGGGCGACTATGTGGAATTGACGCTTTCCGAGCCTGCAAACGCGCTGGTGATACGTTACTGCGTGCCCGACAACGCCGAGGGCACGGGTATCGAAACGGAAATCATCCTCACCGCGAACGGCGCGGATGAGATGACCATCCCGCTAACTTCGCGCCACACTTGGCTGTACGGCGGTTTCCCTTGGAGCAACAACCCCGCCGATGGCAATGCGCATGTATTCTTTGATGATGTACGCGTGAAGCTGGAAAGGACATATGAAGCAGGCGAAACCCTGCGCCTGACGTGGAACGCCCCTGCGGACTGCTGCATCATCGACCTGATCGACACGGAATTGGCGGACGCCCCGCACGAAATGCCGGAAAACAGCCTGTCCATCGTTGATTTCGGCGCAATTGCGGATGACGGCTTGGATGATTCCGGCGCGATCAGCGCCTGCATCCTGGAGGCCGCAAAGCAGGGCAAGGAAGTGTTCATCCCGGCGGGCACCTTTGAGGTGAGCAACCCCGTGCTGGTCAACGGCATCTGGCTGAACCGGCCGGGCACGGTGATCCGCGGCGCGGGCATGTGGCACACGGTGCTGACGGGGCCGTACGCGTATTTCACATTTAAGGCCAGCAACATCGCACTGCATGATTTTTCTCTGATAGGCCGGGCTGATCTGCGCAGGGATACATACCCCACCGCGATCACATCCGACTACAACCGCTTTGATATCAAGTACATTGATGTGCACAACATCTGGATCGAGCACTACAACATCGGCCTGTGGGTCAATTGCATCGACAGCATGCACATCACTGGCTGCCGCTTCCGCGATACCTATGCCGACGGCATCAACCTGCGGCGCGGCACCAAAAACACGGTGATTGAGCAGTGCACCTTTAGAAACAATGGGGACGACGGCATCGCGCAGTGGTCGGCTGCCGTCGCGGACAGGAACAACAAGGTGCGTTTCAACACGGTTGCGCTGCCTTGGCTTGCGAACAACATTGCCGTGTACGGCGGTGCGGACCTTGAAATCACGGATAACCTGATCACCGACACCGTTTGCTTTGGCGGCGGCGTGAACATCAGCAGCAAGTTTGAACCGCAGCCGTTTGAGGGCACGATCCTGGTTGCGCGGAATACCTTCCTGCGCGCGGGCAGCCGCGACTGGGATATTCCCAAGGATTACGGCGCGATCTGGGTGAACACAGTGGCCGGGCACGACAACGATGCCGCGGTGATCATCGCGGATAACATCATCCTGGACAGCACCTATTACAGCATCGCGTTTACCGGCAGCGCGGCGGCAAGCAACATTCGCATCGAAAACAACCGCCTGGATGCGCCGATTCATGTGGACGCGGAGGCGCGGGGTGCGGCAACGCTTGCGGACAACACCGGCGGAGTGGAGATCATCAACCTGGCAGGGGAAGGCTTCTCCATCGATTAAAAGAACAGGGAAGTGTCTTGCATGGCGAAAAAGGCCGATGTGTACTTTGGGGGCGCGGATTTCACCATTGTGGAAGAGGGGTTCGACCCCGGGCACAGCCTGGTGGCGGAGAGCGTGTTCGCGCTGGCCAACGAGTACATGGGCGTGCGCGGGTACATCGATGAAGGCATGGGGGAGAAGAGCCTGCGCGGGACCTACCTGAACGGCGTGTATGAGCTGGATGGGGAGGAAGGGCCCGGCGGGTACAAGGGCATCATCAAGCAGACGCATTACATGGTGACCTGCGCCGACATGTTCTACCTGAAGTTTTCGCTGCCGGACATGGAGTGCATTTCCTTTTCCCGCATGCTGGATATGCGCACCGGGTTGTTGACGCGTGCTGTCGAATACCGCACGGGGGTGGGCACGCTGCGTGTAAAGGTAGAACGCCTGCTTTCGATGCAGCGCAAGGAGATTGCCGCGCAGCGTATCACGCTGGAAAGCGATGCGCCGATGCGGCTTGCTTTGACGCTGGGCATCGATGGCACGGTAAAGCACCAGGGCGGCAACCGAAACCGCTGGCAGCCGATTGAAAAGAGCGAGCGGGCTTTTTCGCTGCAAACGGAAACCACCGGGCAGCGGCTAAGCTATGCGTACCGCACAGTTCCGGAAGGGAAGCCTCTGCCCTGCGAAGACAAGCAGGCACTGGGCGAAATCGCGGTGACGCTAATGCCCGGCACACCGGTCATCATCGAAAAAGCAAATGCGGTGCTGCGCGATGCGGATATGGCGCGGGCGCAAGCGCTTGTTGAAAACGCCCCTTCTTTTGACACGCTGCTTGCGGAAAACCGCGCGCATTATGATGCCTTCTGGCACATCAGCGATGTTGAAATCGGCGGCGACGCATTCAACCAGCAGGGCATTCGCTTCTGTTTGTTTCAGCTGCATCAGACATACCGCGGCTTGGCTCCCGGCAGCAACATCGGTGCGAAGGGCCTCACCGGCGAGGCGTACAACGGCCACGCGTTCTGGGATACGGAAACGTACTGCTTGGCGCAGTATCTGTTTGCCGACCCAAAGGCCGCCAAGAACCTGCTGCTGTACCGCTATCACACGCTGCCGCAGGCGAAGGAGCGCGCGCGGCAGCTGGACTTGCAGGGCGCGTGTTATCCCATCGCCACGCTGAACGGCAAAGAGGCCTGCGCGCTGTGGCAGCACGCAAGCCTGCAAATGCAACCGTCCACGGCGGTGGCGTATGCCATCGAATACTACGCGCAGGTTACGGGCGATATGGATTTCCTGTACCGCGAGGGCGCGGAAATGCTGGTGGAGATTGCCCGCTACTGCGCATCGCGCGGGGCGTGGAATCAGGATCATACCGGCTACGGTTACTACGGCGTGATGGGGCCGGATGAGTTCCACCTGATGGTGAACAACAACTTCTACACGAACTTTATGGGCAGGAAGGCGTTGCTGTTCGCGTTGAAAATGCTTGAGGCGCTGCCGCAGGCGGATGTGGTAAGACTTGGCGTGACCGACGCGGAGAGGGCAAATTGGCGCGCCATGGCGGATGGCATGATTCTGACGAAAAGGCCGGATGGGGTGTACCCGCAGCATGAAGGATACTGCGAATTGCCGCATCTGGATATTCACAGCATCCCGCAAAGCGAATTCCCACTGTATCATCACTGGAGCTATGACCGCATCTACCGCACCGATATGATCAAGCAGCCGGATGTGCTGATGGCGATATTCCTGCACCCCGGCGACTTCAACATAGAAGAAATTGCCGCCAACTATGACTTTTACGAGCCGCGCTGCATCCACGAAAGCTCACTGTCGCCGTCGATTCATTCGGTCATCGCGTCTTGGCTGTCGAGGCCGGAGGAGGCGTACCGCTTCTTCGGGTTCGCCACCCGGCTGGATCTGGATAACTACAACAACAACACCGGGGAGGGCCTGCACACCACCAGCCTTGCCGCCGCGTGGATTACGCTGATCTATGGGTTTGCCGGGCTGAAAACGGATGGGGGCGCGATCTCCCTTGCGCCGGCGCTGCCAAAGGAATGGACGGATTTGCGCTTCACGCTGCTGGCGTGCGGCAGCCGTATCCGCGTGGAAATGACGCACGCGGGGACGGCGCTGACGCTGGTTTCAGGGCCGCCGTGCCAGATTGACCTTGCTGGAAAAAAGGTTTGGGTGCGCTAGACGCGCACCCCTTTTTGTTGGAATATGTGAATACAGGAATGCAGATTCTTACACCTTCCGCACCGATACCAGCTTCCCGCGCTCGTTCAAGTGTTCCGCAAGGCGTTCCACGATGCGCTGGCGCGGCTTGACGCCAAGCTGGCGAAGCAGGCTATCCTCGCTCTGCTCCTTGTTGTACCCGCCGCCCACGATCAGCGTGATGGCATCCGCCGCCACCAGCATCCGGCAGAGCCTGAACACAGGCGAGTCGCCCACGGTCAGGTCCACATCCGCTTCCAGCAGGTTCATCGCTTGGTTCAGCGTGACCGCCCCTTCCGTCACCAGGTCAATGCCCTGCATCTGGTATTCCGGGGGGCTGTCAAGCGAAACATCCTTGGTCACCATCTTCGCCGGTCGGCCCAGCATGCGCGCGGCAATGTCCGTTGTGGTTGATCCGCAGATGACCTTTTTGCCCGGCATCTGGTCAAACATCGAAAGAATACGCTTGTCATCCTGGCGGCTTGACGGCGGGCCGGTCAAAAGGCACAGCTCCTGCGCGGGGCGGCAGGTGATCATGGCCAGCGATGTATCATCCCAGTACGCCTTGCCCGAGATCATGAACGCGGTATGCAGCACGCGGGTCAGAAGCTTTTGTCTCAGCCCATCGCGGCGCAGGTACGCGTTGATCTCGCCGACAACGCCCTCCGTGCCCCAACCTGTGGCAAAGCCGCCGCCAAGCCCTGCGTGGGTTATGCCGTCGGAACATAGCAGCACCGAGTCTCCATCCTCCAGCATACCGGTGGATTCGGCGATCATCTCGTATTTCAGTGCGATCATCTGCTGCTTGATCGCGGTGGCGCTGTCGCCCCTGATAAAGATCGGCCCCGGGTTTTCATACGCGTAGCAGGTAAACTGCCCGCCCGGCAGGATGCGCATCGCCACAAACGCGGCGAACGGGGAATCCTCGGTGCGGGCGCGGTTCATGGATTCCGCGACCTGCCCGCACGCGGAACGCAGCGAGCGCCCGCCCCTGACCATCTCCATCAGGCGGTTTCCGCAGGTGATGGCGGCGACATTGGCATACACGCCAGAGCCCACGCCGTCGCACAGGATCGCGACCGTGCCGGAGGGGGATCTGCTGCATAAGTAGAAATCGCCGCACACCAAATGCCGTCGCTTTCTGGCTTGCAGCACGGTGTCCTCGAAGAACTTCATGGCGCTTCGCCCTCCATGTACATATCCATCAGCCGCCGCACCAGCTCTTCCGTTTGCGCGGTGCTTTTGCCCAGATAGTGCGCCATTTCCTGTGAAAAGCGAATTTGATGCGCCAGCAGATCGCGCGCGTGGCGCAGCGACTGATCTTTGATCAAATCCACTTGCTTCTGATCGAATGTTGAGCCGGAAACATCCACATAGATGCCGGTCAGCTCGCGGTCGCCGGGCAGCCGGAACACCAGCTCCTGGTACTTTTTCGTTCCGCCGTGTATGTGAATGGCTTCCTGGGTGCCTTCCGCACCCGCCAGCAGCTTTTCAAAGCCGTCAGGGTCAACAACGGTGGAAAGCGGCTGGCCCACCATGCCGCCCTGCACATCAAACATCTGCTGAAACCTTGCGTTCATCTGCAAAATGTTCAGGTTCACATCGGCCACGACAATGCCGTTGGGGCTGTGGTCGATGATGTGGTTGGCGCGCTGCTCGGCCTTCATGCGCACATAGGATACGCACATGCCGGGCTCGGCCAGACCGCGCGCGACGGCAATCGCATTTTCCCGGCAGGAGCCGTACCCGCAGGCGCCGCAATCCAGCTGGGATTGCTGATCGCCCTTGCCGGTGGATTCAAGGATCTCGTGGATGCGGGATTCGCTGACGGCCGGCAGCAGTGCGGAAACCGGCGCGGCGGTACGTGTGGCGGCAAGCGGCACCGTGGGGGAATCCCCGGGCATGGAAGCGGCCGAGGCCGCATACGCGGCGATATCGCGCGCGGCGCTAAACACATCGCCATCGTGCGGCATGCAAGGGCCTGAAATGCAGCCGCCCCGGCAGAACATCGGCTCCACAAGCCCGTAGGGCCACGCTTCCACCGGCGTATCCAGCAGGCGAAGTACATCATCCGCGCCGCTTACGCGCAGCACGCCCGTATCGCCGACTTCGACCGTCAGGCCCGCCGTCTTGAGCAGCCCGCCCTCCAGCGCGAACAGGCGCGCCGCGGATACATCGCCGAATGTTTCGAAAGGCGATTCGGGGCAGGTGGAAAGGGAAACTTCTTCCTCTTCCATCCAGGCTTTGAGTTCGTCAAACGTCAGCACCGCATCAATCGCATCCTTGAACGCGGGGGAGAGCGCCTCATCCTTCTTGGCAGCGCACGGCCCGATGAACACCACGCGCGTGTGCGCGCCCAGGCGATCCTTAAGCATCCGCCCGTGCGCCACCATGGGGGAGACGACAGGCGTCAGCAGCGCTGTCAGCTCCGGCCTGTATTTTTCAATATAGGAAACGACCGCCGGGCAGCAGGTAGTGATGCCCGCTCCGTCCCGGTGCGCCCTGGATGCGTCGGCGACGGCCTTGGCACCCTCCGCCGTTTCGGATACGGAGGAAAACCCCAGCAGCCGAAGCGCCGCGGGCAGCCGCGTGGCGCGCCAGCCGTTAAACACCGCGGCAAACGACGGCGCAACGCTGGCGGCGACGCTGTATCCATCCGCGATCATCGCCTTGACGGTATCCAGGCTGTCCTGGATGACCTTCGCGTGCTGCGGGCATTCACGCACGCAGGTGCCGCAGGCGACGCACAGGCGGCTGTCCACACGCGCCTGCTTGCCCTCCACGCGGATGGCGCCCACAGGGCACACCCGCACGCAGCGGTAACAGTCCTGGCAGTTTGCGGAAACGGTTTGGATGATGCCGGGCATAGGCATGCTCCTTTCAAATGTGAAAGCCAGTTTGCGAAAACGGGTTGCTAAAACTGTTTAGCAACCCGCGTCGGTTTGTTACTTTACGATGGACAGATGCCGCTCGATGGCATCCACAGCGCGGGCCAGCGTGCAGTGGGTCAGCCTTTCGTCGCCCACAACCACAACCGGGCCCTTCTGGCACTGTTCCTGGCAGAATGTGGCCTTGAACGCGACCTTTGCGTTCAGGTTGTGCTGCGCCACATGTTCCGTCAGCTGCGTGTACAGCTTCTGTGCGCCGCGCAGGAAGCAGCTGGTGCCAAAGCACACGGTGACGGTGACGGCGTTTTCATCGCTCGCGTCAGACAGCAGCGCGTCTTCATTCTCAATGCGCTTGCGGTTTGCGTACCTGGTGTGCAGCAGCTCATGTGCGCGGTGGCCGGTGAGGTGCTCGTCGTACATGCGGCGCAGGTGCGGGTTATCCTGCGAACGGTGGAACGGCAGCATCTTGTCGTTGTTGAAAAGGCCCTTGGCGCGCTTCTGTACGGTGTCTCCGTGCTCATGCACGGGCTGGCCGCCGCCGTTGACGCACCCGCCGCAGCAGGCCATGACCTCGATCAGGTCGTAGCTGACTTCGCCGTTTCTGATGCGGTCCATCAGCTGACGCGCGTTGGAAAGCCCGCTGACAACCGCCAGCTTCAGCGTCACATCGCCCACGGTAACTTCCGTGGTGCGCACGCCGTCCTCGCCGCGCAGCTGGCGGAATTCGCCGCTTGGCGCGCCCAGCTTGCCCGCCGCGTAGCGCAACACGGCCTCGCTCACGCCGCCGGATGCGCCAAAGATGACGCCCGCGCCGGTCGTGAACCCGAACGGCATATCGAAGGATTCGGGATCAAGCTGCTCAAACGCTATGCCGCTTTCTTTGATCATCTGGATGAATTCCTGCGTGGTGATCACATGATCCACATCCGGGTTGCCGTCAATCGCCATTTCGGGGCGCTTGGCCTCCAACTTTTTGGCGGTGCAGGGCATGATGGATACGACCACGATATCCTCGCGGGATTTGCTCATTTCCTTGGAAAGCACCTCTTTGCACGCCGCGCCGAACATCTGTTGCGGCGATTTGCAGGTGGAAAGGTTGGTCAGCATTTCCGGATAGTACTGCTCGGCAAACTTGACCCACGCCGGGCAGCAGGAGGTGAACTGCGGCAGGCTCTGCTGGTGCTCATACCGCTCCAGGAACTCATTCGCTTCCTCGATGACGGTCATGTCCGCCGCAAACGACGTATCGAACACCTTGTCAAAGCCCATCAGGCGCAGCGACGCCACGATCTGGCCGGAGGTCGTTTCGCCCGGCTTGAACCCGAACGCCTCGCCAACCGCCACGCGCACCGCCGGTGCAATGGAAACGATGACGGTCTTCTGCTGGTTGTGCAGCGCCTGCCACACGCTTTCGATTTCGGAGCGCGGCGTCAGCGCGCCCACGGGGCACACCTTCACGCACTGGCCGCAGTTGACGCACTCGACCTCGCCCAGGCCCTTGTTGAAGCACGGCAGCACGCGGGCGTCCGCGCCGCGGAACGCAAAATCAAGCGCACCGACGGACTGGATTTCGCTGCACACGCGCACGCAGTCGCCGCACAGCACGCATTTGTTCGGGTCGCGCTGGATGGCAGGGCTGGACAGGTCCGGCGGCATTTCCTTCGATGTGTGCTTGAAGCGAACGCGCCTAACGCCCAGCTGCGACGCGATGCGCTGCAGCTTGCAATCGCCGGAGCGGGGGCAGGTGGTGCAGTTGTTGTCGTGGTTGGCCAGCATCAATTCCACAATGACCTTGCGCAGATCGCGGATGGGCTTGGTCGAGGTGCGCACGACCATGCCGTCCTCCGGCGGGGTGGAGCAGGCGGGCACCAGGCCGCGCCCCTCAACTTCGACCATGCACATGCGGCACGCGCCGTATACGCTGATCTCGGAGTGGTAGCAGAAGGTCGGCAGGTCGATGTGCGCCTTGCGGATGACCTCCAGCAGGTTCCGCTCCCCGGCGACCTGCACGGGGATATTATCAATCCGAACGATGGGGTTCGTTTTCATCGCTATTCCCTCACTTCACAATAGAACGCATGGCTTTACTTCGCTATGCGGCGCGAATTCGAAGATATCGCGCCATGAAAGGATTTCGTAAGAAATCCTTACTTATATATGGCGTTGAACTTGCACGCCGCCTGGCACGCGCCGCACTTGATGCACTTATCCGGGTCGATGGCGTAGCCGTGTTCCCGGTCGCCGCTGATGGCCTCTACCGGGCACTTTTTCATGCACAGCGAGCACTTCTTGCACTTCGCGGGGTCGATGCTGTAGCAGGCAAGCGCCTCGCACTCGCCGGTGGGGCAGCGCTTGTCGAACACATGGGCTTCGTACTCGGCCCGGAAATGCTTCAGCGTGGAGAGCACGGGGTTTGGCGCGGTTTTGCCAAGCCCGCACAGCGAGCCGACCCGAATCGCCCCGGCCAGTTCCTCCAGCAGCGGGATGGTGGTTTCATCCGCGCGCCCCTCGATGATGTCATCCAGCAGCGCCAGCATCTGCTTGGTGCCTTCGCGGCAAACCACGCACTTGCCGCACGATTCATTCTGCGTGAACTGCATGAAGAATTTCGCGATTTTGACCATGCAGGTCTGACCGTTCATCACGACCAGCCCGCCGGAGCCGACCATCGCGCCCGCCTTTTGCAGGTTTTCATAATCAAGCGGCATATCCAGGTGTTCCTGCGTAAGGCACCCGCCGGAGGGGCCGCCGATCTGCACAGCCTTGAAGTTTGATTTCTTCACGGCGCCGTCGTCGTCGGTAACGCCGCCGCCGATGTCGTCCACGATTTGCCGTAGCGTCGCGCCGAACGGCACTTCGATCAGGCCCGTGTTGACCACATGGCCCGTCAGCGCGAAGGTCTTGGTGCCCTTGGATGTTTCGGTGCCCAGCGCGGAGTACGCGTCGCCCATGCGCAGCGCCACCGGCACGGAGGATAGCGTTTCCACGTTGTTGATGCAGGTGGGCTTGCCCCACAGGCCGCTTTGCGCAGGGAACGGGGGCTTGGGGCTGGGCATGCCGCGGCGGCCTTCGATGGATGCCATCAGCGCCGTTTCTTCGCCGCAAACGAACGCGCCCGCGCCCTCCATCACATGAATGTCAAAATCCTTGCCGGAGCCGAATATATCTTTGCCCAGAATGCCGTTTTTGCGCGCGTCCTCAATCGCGGCGCGCACGCGTTCCACGGCCAAGGGGTATTCCGTACGGACATAAACATAGCCTTCATCCGCGCCGATCGCCATTGCCGCGATGATCATGCCCTCCAGCACGCTGTGCGGGTTGCCCTCCATGACGCTGCGGTCCATGAACGCGCCGGGGTCACCCTCGTCGCCGTTGCAGATCACATACTTCTTGGGGCCGGGCTGCACGCGGGTCAGTTCCCACTTGCGGCCGGTGGGGAAACCGCCGCCGCCGCGCCCGCGCAGGCCGGTTTTCAGCATGGACTGGCAGACTTCTGCGTCGGTCATCTCGCACGCGGCTTTTTCAGCCATTTCGTACCCGCCATTGGCTATGTATTCATCAATATCCAGCGCGTCGATGTGGCCGCAATTCTTGAGCACCAGGCGCTGCTGGCGCTTGTAAAAGGGCACATCGTGCACCAGCGCGACGTGCGCCCGCGTTTCTGCGTCTGCGTATGCGAGGCGCTCCACCAGCTTGCCGCCGATGAGCGTGGTATCCACGATTTCTTCCACGTCAGCCGCTTTGACTTTCGTATAGAAGATGCCTTCCGGGTATATCGTAACCAGCGGGCCCATCTGGCAAAAGCCCTGGCAGCCGCTGCGGGAAAGAACATAATCGGTGGGGCGGTGATCCAGCTGCACGGAGATAGAAAGCCCCCGCTGGCGCACAACCTCTTCAAAGCGATGGAACACATCCATAGAGCCGTTGGCCATGCAACCGGTGCCGGCGCAAATCATTACGCGGGCTTTGTAGTTTTCCATCTGTGCTTCAAACGCTTCCCGGTGTTCGGCAAGAGACATCCGCATCACTGGTTCCCCTCCTCTTTTGCCTTGATCTCACGAACCAGCGCCAGCGCCTTTTCCGGCGTCATCAGGCCGTGCACGTCATCGCCGATGACCACGACCGGCGCCAGACCGCACGCGCCAAGGCAGGCAACCGTTTCCAGCGTGAACAGGCCATCTGCGGTGGTGGGCTTGTCAGCGGAAAGGCCCAGTTCCTTGCGCAGCGCGGAGAGGATGCCTTCGGATTTTTTGACGTGACAGGCGGTGCCGTCGCAAAGCCTGATGATGTGCTTGCCCTTGGGGCTTAGCGTAAAGTGCGAATAGAAGGTTGCGACGCCGTACACGGTCGCGGGGGAGATTTTCAGCGCCGTTGCGACAAAGGTCATGATTTCTTCGGGCAGGTAGCTGTACTCATGCTGCATCTCCTGCAAGATCGCGATCAGCTTGCCCGGGTTGTGATCGTACTTGTCAAGGATTTGGCAAACCCTGTCAAATTTGCCGGTCATCGTGTTCAAGATTGGTGTCCTCCCTCACGCTTTTCGTTAGGCGGCGCAAATGTTCCGCATGGAACTTCGCCGGAAACCCCTTCCTCATCAAAGGTTGCGGCAAGCCGCTTGGATAATACCGCAAACGATGCGGCCAGGTTTTCGTTTTGCAGCACCACGCCGGGCGGCGCTGACAGGGGGATGGCGGTGAAATTCCATACGGCACGGATGCCGCTTTCCACCATCAGGGCAAATGTTTCCTGCGCCGCGTCTTCCGGCACGGTTAGAATGCCGACCTTCACCTGCATGCGCCGCGCAAGGCCCGGCAGTTTTTCCAGCGGCAGGATCGGCTTTCCATCGATTTCCGATCCGATCAGCGCCGGATCGATGTCAAACCCCGCCAGGATGGAAAGCCCGTACTCCGCGAACTGCGCGTATCCCATCAGCGCCTGCCCCAGACGGCCTGCCCCCACGAGGAACGCGTCCCGCGCGTTGCCGTACCCCAGGAACCGCTCCAGGTCCGCAATAAGCGCATCCATAGGATACCCAGTTTTTGGCCGCCCCGCGTTCGAAATTCGCGCCAAATCCTTGCGCACGGAGATGGCGGCCATGTTCAGGTCCTCCGCGATGCGGCTGGTGGAAATCGATTCGATTCCCTGCTTTTGCCGGATTTTCAGGTACGCCAGGTATTTGGGCAAGCGCTGGGTGGTGGCAAGCGGCTTTTCCATCCGGTTGCCCTCCTTTCCGTGACGCACAAAGCGCGCAATAGAGAAAATCATATCGATAAAAATTTATCGATATGATTCTACGATAGAAATGCAAGATTGTCAAGAGGGTAACAAAGTCAAAATACTGTCTCTGTGTATCAGATCAACGCTTAGCTCCGTTTTCAGTACACAGGGCGACAAATCGCGGCCGACGGTCAGCAATGTGTGCACAGCGGCCGCGCCCATTTCGCGCCGGTATACGCGGATGGTGGACAGCGGCGGGTTAGCAATTTGGCAGATGGACAGGTCATCCATGCCGATAACCGATACGTCGCTTGGCACCTGGATGCCCTTTTCGGCCAGCGCGCGCATTGCGCCCACGGCAATGATGTCGTTTCCCGCAAAAAATGCGCCGGGGAGCGCCCGCCCTGCCGCGATGTGCGCTTTCATTTCCGTGTATGCGCCTTCAAGCGTTGGCGTCACCTGCCAGATGGAATCCTCCGCAACGGGCAGGCCGCACGCCCGCATGGCCGCTTCGTACCCGCTCTGCCGGTCAGCCATGTTGCTGAAGGGCACGCTGCTTGTCAGATGGGCAATGCGGCGATGGCCCTTTTCGTATAGCGCGCGCGTGGCTCGGTATCCGGCCCCGCGGTTATCCATGACCACAGCGTGTACCTTTTCGCCGTGAAACAGGTTATCCAGCGCCACCAGGGGGGAGGCGCACGGCGAAAACAGCGCAAGGTCCTCCGGGTGCATCTCGGTGCCCAGCAGCAGGATGCCCGCGCATTGCTCCTGGCACAGCGCGCGGATGCGCTCGGCATAATCCGCATCCTGCCGGGCGTGAATGTGCGTTATCAGCAGATCAAGCCCCGCCGCCTGGCATTCGCGGTCGATGCTTTCTATCAGCTCCATGAAAAACTGCGTATCCATGACCACAAGGCCGTGGCGCTTGAACACGACCAGGCGTATATGGCCGTGCTCAACGCTTTTTGCGCCGTGCACACCGGTGTAGCCCATCTCCTTAGCGATGCGCAGGATCTCCTGCGCGCTTTCCGGGCCGACGCCGGGCCGCCCGTTCAGCGCGTTGGAGACCGTGGCAGGGGAAACGCCCGCCAGCCTTGCGATGTCGCGCATGGTAGTTTTCATCGTTGTACCATCATTCCTTCGCACCACAATTTTCTATAGTTGTATTGTAACAAGTATACGGTAAAAAATCAACTAAAAATTCAGTAAACAAAAGAAAAAACATGCAAATGCGTTGACGAAAACGAAGAGCTGCCGTATAATACATACAATAAGTATATCTGTCAACTGAACGTGTTTATAAACAGTTTATCAGGCATACAAGCGGAAAAGGAGTCACCCATGACGCACGAACTGAGCATCAGCAAGAATGGACGCGGGTTCTCCGCAAACGGCCGCCCCTTTTTCTGGCTGGGGGACACGGCGTGGCTTATGTTCCAGAAGCTGTCCTTTGAAGAGACACGCGTATACCTGACAAACCGCGCGGCGAAAGGCTTTACCGTGATACAGGCCACGCTGGTGCATGTGCACGGTATGGCGAACAAACAGGGTTCGCCCGCGCTGCTTTCCGATGATTTTGCCACCCCAAACCCGGATTCGGCCGAGGGGGCATTCTGGCCGCATGTGCGCCGCGTGGTGGAACTGGCGGATTCGCTGGGGTTGTACATGGCGCTGCTTCCGTCATGGGGTGGCTTGGTCAAGGATGGTTCACTTTCGCTGGAAAAAGCCGGGCCGTACGCTGAATTTCTGGCTGAACAGTTTTGCGGGTATAAGAACGTATTGTGGCTTGTGGGCGGCGATGTGCGAGGCAGCGACGCGCCCGAGGTGTTCGACCGAATTGGGGAAACGCTCCGCGTGCGCTGCCCCCATCAGCTGATAGGCTTCCACCCCTTTGGCCGCTGCACATCTTCGTCCTGGTTCCATGACCGCGCATGGCTTGATTTCAACATGTTCCAGTCCGGTCACCGCGACTACACGCAGCGCCGCCTGAATGCATGGGATGACGCGGTGGAAGACGATGAGTGGGTGGGTGAGGACAGTTACCAATATGTGCTGCGCGACCGCGCGAAAACGCCCGCGAAGCCCACGCTGGATGGTGAACCGTCGTATGAGCTGATCCCGCACGGGCTGCACGATCCGTCGCTGCCGTACTGGCAGGCGCATGATGTGCGCCGGTATGCGTACTGGGCGCTGCTTTCAGGCGCGGCGGGGCACACTTACGGCGACAACGCGGTGATGCAGTTTTATGGCGGCGTGGGGAGGCCCGCGTTTGGCGCGGTGCAGCATTGGAATGTGGCGCTGCACAACCCGGGCGCCGCGCAGATGGGCCACGCCCGCCGCCTGATGGAAGTGATCGGCTGGGAGACGGGGGAGCCGTGCCCCGAACTTGTTGCAGGTGGGCAAGGGGAGCGGTATTTTCATGTGCAAGCCCTGCGAACGCAAAAAGCCGCCTGCCTGTACCTGTATGAGGGTCAAAATGTGACGGTGAACCTTAAGGCGCTGCCCGTTCGGTGTATGGCCGTGTGGTGGTTTGATCCGGTCACAGGCGTGGCGAGCTACGCGGGCAGCGCGCGGGCGGAAGGGGAAGCGGCTTTCACCCCACCGGAACGCCGGCTGGGCCAGAACGACTGGCTGCTGGTGTTTGCAGACGAAGGAATTGACATGAGGTGCGCGGCATGGAAAGAAAGATGATTCAAGACTGCAATGAGATTGCCCGCCTTGCCGCGCTGCGTCGGGCGGACGCGCTGGCGCTGATTCACCATGCGGGCGCGGGGCATATCGGCGGCGCGATGTCATCGCTGGATATACTGAGCGTGCTGTACTATGGGGTGCTGCGCATTGATCCCGTAAATGCGAAAGACCCCGCCCGGGACCGGTTTTTGCTCAGCAAAGGCCATAGTGTGGAAGGGTTGTACGCGCTGCTGGCGGATCTGGGCTTTATGGAAAAGACAGAGCTTGCCACATTCTGCGCGGCGGGCAGCCGCCTGCTGGGCCACCCGAGCGTCAAGGTGCCGGGAGTTGAAATGAACACCGGCGCGCTGGGGCATGGGCTGCCGGTTGGCGTAGGGCTGGCGCTGGGTGCGAAGCGCACGGGTCAACCCTACCGCACCTATGTGCTGATGGGCGACGGCGAGCAGGCGGAAGGCTCCGTGTGGGAGGCCGCGATGGCGGGCGCGCGCTACGGCCTGGATAACCTGACGGCCATCATCGACAGAAACGGCCTGCAAATCAGCGGCACAACGGAAGAAGTGATGGCGCTGGAGGGGCTTGCCGCCAAGTGGCGCGCGTTCGGCTGGGCTGTGACAGAGCTTAACGGGCACGATCACGCCGCGCTGCTTCAGTATTTTACGCAGGTGCCTGAGCCCGGCAAACCGCGCCTGCTGGTTGCCCGCACGGTGAAGGGAAAGGGATTGCCCTTCGCGGAGGGGAAAAAGGAATGGCATCACAAGGTGCCGACAGATGAACAGGCCGCGCAGGGGTTTGCCGCGTTTGAGGTGAAGGAGGTGGATTGGCTGTGAAAGCGGTGCGCATGGCATTTACGGAAACTTTGCAGGCGCTGGCAAGCGCCGATCCCTTGATTTTTGCGGTGGCGACGGATTCGCGCGGGTCGGTGACATTGACGGATTTTGCGGCGGCGCTGCCTAATCAGTTTGTGGAATGCGGCATCGCTGAGCAGAATGCTATCGGCGTGGCTGCCGGATTGGCGGGTGCGGGGCTGCGGCCGTTCGTCTGCGGGCCGGCGTGCTTTTATTCGCTGCGCTCGGCGGAGCAGGTCAAGGTGGATGTTGCGTACTCGGGCATGAACGTGAAGGTGATCGGCGTATCCGGCGGGGTCAGCTACGGCCCCCTGGGCGCGACGCACCATGCCACGCAGGATATCGCCCTGATGCGCGCGTTTCCGGGGATTGAGGTGTTTCTGCCGTCGGACGCGGCGCAGATGGTTGCCATGACGAAGTACCTCGCCACATCAGGCAGTCCCGCGTATGTGCGCATGGGGCGCGGCGCAGTGGAGGACATCTATGGTGCGGATGCGCCCTTTATCCCAGGCAAGGCAAACGTTTTGCGGGAAGGCAATGCCGCCTGCATCATCGCCGCCGGCGAGATGGTGGCCCCGGCGCTGGCGGCCGCGCGGCTGCTTGCGGGGCGCGGCATCTCCGCCCGCGTGCTGGACATGCACACCATCAAACCCCTGGATGAAGAGGCCGTGCTTGCGGCGGCGCAAACGGGCCTTGTGGTCACGGTGGAAGAGCACAGCGTGCACGGCGGGCTGGGTGCGGCAGTGGCGGAAGTGCTGTGCCAGCGCTGTCCCGTGCCGATGATGATCCTGGGCCTGCCGGATGAGTCGCTGTACTCAGGCACCAGCGCGGAAATCTTCGCGCATTACGGGCTGACGGGCAACAGAATTGCCGCACGCATCGAAATGCGGCTGAAGGAGCTGGTCAAATGAAGCAGTATGTAGCGGCGATTGATCAGAGCACATCTGCCAGCAAGGCGTATTTGGTGGATGCCAAGGGTGAGATCATTCGCGAGAAATCCCTTGTGCACCGGCAGATGTACCCGCAGCCGGGCCACGTGGAGCATGACGCTGAGCAGATTTACCGGAACGTGGTGCAGGCGCTGGCAAGCGTGCTGGAGGGCATCCCGGCGGCGCAGGTGGCAGCGCTGGCCATTTCAAACCAACGGGAAACCACCGTGCTGTTTGATGCGGCAACCGGCGCGCCGCTTTGCCCTGCGATTGTGTGGCAGGATATCCGAGGACAGGCGCTGTGCGACCGGTTGGCGGAGCATGGCGGAGTGCTGCGGGAAAAGACGGGGCTGCCACTGGGCCCGTATTTCAGCGCGGCAAAGGCGGCGAGCGCGCTGGAACAGTATCCGGCGGCGCGGGAGGCCTTGCAGGCAGGCAGGCTTCGCATCGGCACGGTGGATGCGTACCTTGTCTACCGGCTGACCGGCGGCAACGTGTTTGCCACCGACGTATCCAATGCGGCGCGCACGCAGCTGCTGAACCTGCAAACGCTTGCCTGGGATGACGCGCTGCTGGATATCTTTGGCATAGACCGCATGTGCCTGCCGGAGATTCGCCCCTCTGACGCGCTGTTTGGTGAAACATGCGCGGAGGGTATCCCAAGCGGCATTCCGATTTGCGGCGTGATGGGGGACAGCCATGCGGCGCTGTTTGCGCACGGCTGCCACACAAGGGGCGAGGCGAAGGCGACGTTTGGCACCGGCTCTTCCGTGATGATGAACACGGGGGACGTGCCGGTGTTCTCCGCGCACGGGTTGCAAACCACGGTGGGGTTTCAGTTCCGGGGCAAGGTTTGCTACGCGATGGAGGGCAATGTCCTTTCATCCGCCAGCACGCTGACGTGGCTGCAAAACGGCCTGGGCCTTGTTCGCGATATCGATGAACTGAACGCGCTGGCGGCCTCGGTGCCGGATACGCAGGGCGTGTTTCTGGTGCCCGCGCTTGCGGGCCTTGGGTCCCCGCATAACGATGCGCAGGCGCGCGCGCTGCTGTGCGGCATGAGCCACAGCACCACGCGCGCGCATGTGGCGCGGGCCGCGCTGGAATCGCTTGTCTACCAGGATATGGATGTTCTGGAGGCAATGGCGCGGGATATGGGAATGGAGGAGCAGGGGCTGGCGCTGCGCGTGGACGGCGGCGCGGCAAAGAATAACCTGCTTTTGCAGCTGCTGTCCGACATGATCCGCTGCCCCGTCACCCGTGCGCGCTCGGGAAATCTGTCGGCGTTGGGCGTAGCCTACATGGGTGGGATTGCGACCGGGCTGTACGGTGGCTTTGACACGCTGGTGGGCGGCTTGGGCGGAGACACTTTTGCCCCGCAAATGAGCGAAACAGAGCGTGACGCGCGCCGGTCGGGCTGGCAGGCAGCCGTGCGGCGTACACAATATCAACCGTAATTGCTTTTATTTAAGGAGGCACCTATGGCTACATTTGGACTATTGATCAGCAACCGGTCGTTTTTCCCCGCGCACCTGGTAAAAACCGCACGCGAAGCGATGCTGCGCAAGCTTGCCGACTGGGGGCATGAAGTGGTGACGCTCTCTCCGGAGGAGACAGAGATGGGGCAGACGATGACCTACCGCGAGGCGGAGCTGTGTGCGGCGCTGTTCCGCAGGCACGCGGAAGAGATGGATGGCATCATTGTGTGCCTGCCGAACTTTGGCGAGGAAAGCGCCATCGCGGACGCCATCCGGCGCAGCGGCGTGAACCTGCCGGTGCTGATCCAGGCGTGCGATGATGATTTTGACAAGCTGCAGCTGGCAAACCGCCGGGATGCGTTCTGCGGCAAGCTGTCCGTATGCAACAACCTGCGCCAGCAGGGCATCAAATACACGCTGACGGCGCGGCATACCTGTGCGATAGACAGTGAAGAGTTTGCCCGCGATGTCGCGTTCTTCGCCGCCGTATGCCAGGTGGTGAAGGCCATGCGCACCGCCCGAATCGCGCAGATTGGCGCGCGCGTAATGCCCTTCCGCACCGTGCGCTACAGCGAAAAGCTGCTGCAGCAGAGCGGCATCACCGTGGAGACGGAGGATTTTTCCGAGATTCTGGCTGATATTGACGCGCTAGCGGACGATGCGCAGATTGCCGCTAAAGTGGAGGAGATCCGCGCGTATGCGAACGTTGTTCCGGGAATCGGGGAGGAGAAACTTGTCAGACAGGCGAAACTGTGCATCGCGGTGGAGAACTGGATGCGCGATCATCATTGCGACGCCAGCGCCATACAGTGTTGGGACAGCGTGGAGGCAAACTACGGCTGCGCGATGTGCCTTGCGATGAGTATGATGGGCATGAAGGGGATGCCTTCCGCGTGCGAAACGGATGTAATGGGCGCGGTGTCGATGCTGGCGCTGCTGCGCGCATCCGGCGCGGCGCCCATCTATCAGGATTGGAACAACAACTACAAGGCCGAGGCGGACAAGTGCATCAACGTGCATTGCTCCAACTACCCGGCGGCGGTGTTCACGGAAAAGCCTGCGCTGGGCAACCTGGATATACTGGCGACGACGCTTGGCACGGATGTGTCGTTCGGCGCGCTGAAGGGCCGTGTCGCGCCGGGGGCGATGACGTACCTGAAAGTATCAACCGATGACGCATCCGGCAAAATCCGCTGCTACCTGGGCGAGGGCGAGTTCACCGATGACCCGCTGGATACCTTCGGCGGCGTGGCCGTGTGCCAGGTGCCGCGACTGAATGACCTGATGCGCCATCTGACCCTGAATGGCTATGAACACCATGTGGCGCTGGTGCAGGCAAATGTTGCGGATGTGCTGGAGGAGGCGCTTTCAAACTACATGGGCTGGGATGTTTACCGGCATAATTGACACCAATTCCAAATAAGTTTTGCACAAATCTCGCGGATCTTTTTTCGCCCGGCGGCGCCTTCCAGTCTGTACGCCCCGTCAGCAGCCTGCGGCTGCCGCCGAGCTTCAGGCGGGCAAATCTATGCTTTGCCCGCCCTTGGCCTGGCCGATGGCCAGGCGCTTAGCATGGCTTCCCGCTACGCCTCCTTCCGGCTTCTTGCCGGACAAAAAAATCCCTCGCGAGCTTTCGTGCAAAGCCTATCTGGATTTGGTATGAATCAACTGTAAAAGAAAATGACCGCCCGTATGGACGGTCATTCCCTTGCTGTATTGCAATTACGAGCGGTGCGCCGCGAAACAATCGCTGCAGTAGATGGGGCGGTCCGACTTGGGGATAAAGGGAACGCGGGTCGGCGCGCCGCAAGCGGCACAGACGGTTTCAAAGCTTTCGCGCGGCTCACCATTGGCAGGCCGGGCCTTGCGTGTCTGACGGCACGCCTTGCAGCGCGTGGGCTCATTCTGAAAGCCCTTCTCTGCGTAGAACTCCTGCTCACCTGCGGTAAACACGAATTCTGCGCCGCAGTCCCTGCATACCAACGTTTTGTCCTCGTACATGGAAAAGATTCCTCCCGATTTTTGATGGATTTCGGCGCGCGGCTGACCTGGTTTTTGACCCCACACCCGCCGTCTGGTAGCATTGCTCGGGGTGTATTCCCGTCACGCCGCTTCTCTCGGTTCACAGGGAACCGGACGGACTTACATCTAGACCGCGCCATGCTCACCGCGCTTTGCACGGTTTACGTGGATCGCTTTGCCCGCGGCTGGCATCGACTTGCAACCACAGACCCGACGCGCCAAAACCATTCTTAGTATAAATGCAGGATTTGAAAAAAGCAAGCCAAAAACAGATAAATCGTTCTTTTTTTCACGAATATTTAATCGCTTAGGTGCACAAGGGCGTGCGTTGCCGTCCAAAGCGATACGCGGCCCACGCCTGATTCCAGCAAAACCTGCGCGCAGGCGGTCGCGGTGGCGCCGGTGGTGAGCACATCATCGATCAGAAGAAGCGAGGCGCCGGGTACCGCCAGCACGGCTTCAAACGCTCCCTGCACATTTTGCAGGCGGCCTTCCCTGGCAAACGCGGTTTGCGTTTTGGTGGCCCGTGTACGGATGAGCGCATCCAGCACCGGTAGGCCGATCATAGAAGAAAGCGCCTCTGCCAGCACGCGCGCCTGGTTGAACCCGCGCTGTCTTTGGCGGCGCTTGTGCAGCGGCACGGGCACCAGCGCGTCATATCCGGCGGGGTTCAGTACCTCTGACATGCCCATCGCAAGCGCTTCCGCCGCCGCGCACACCTGATCGTATTTGAGCGCCCGCACCAGCTGGCGGGGTATACCCTGGTGCGGGTATGCGGAACTGCACGCAAAAAGCCCGGAATCTTCCAGAGGATCAGTAACAATTTCAATTGGCGGCGGCATTTCGCTTGCGCATCGGGTGCAAAGGCGGCGCGCGGCATCGCAAACATGCAGCGCACCGCACGCGATGCAGACCGCGCCGTCCGGGTACAGGATTTCAGTCAAGCGTGTGCCGCGCGCAGCCATAAGCATAACCCCGAATATCGCTTTGCGATGTGAACGTTTTGCGTCATCTGCCGCACGGCGTCGTCGCGCCCTACCAGCACGACCATACGGCGCGCGCGCGTGACCGCGGTGTAAAAAAGATTGCGGGTGAGCAGCATCGGCGGGCCGCCGACGGCGGGCATCACCACCGCCGGGAATTCGCTGCCCTGGCTTTTGTGCACGGAAACGCAGTACGCAAGCTCCAGGTCTTCCAGCTGTGCGTCCTCATATACGGCCTCGCGGTCGTCATCAAAGCGCACGGTGACGGTTCGCTCCTCCGAATCGATTGCGATTACCAGCCCCATATCCCCGTTGAAAACGCCTTGCCCTTCCTCTGTATAGGTACCCGCCGAACGCTGCCAGGCCATTTGGTAGTCATTCCTCGTCTGCATCACCTTATCGCCCGCGCGGAATACCGTGTCCCCGTGCGCGCGCTCCTTGGCGCCTTCGCGCTTGGGGTTCAGGCGCTCCTGCAGCATCTGGTTGAGCGCGTACACACCGCACTCGCCCTTCTTCATGGGGGAAAGTACCTGGATATCGCGCATCGGGTCAACCTTAAGATAGGAAGGCAGCCGGCCCACGACCAGGTCGCAGATTAGCTCAGCAGCGCGCGCGCCCGTTTCGCACCTTTCCAGGAAAAAATCGCCGCCCTTGTTGTTCCACAGCGGCATTTCGCCCCGGTTGATGCGGTGCGCGTTGACGACGATCATGCTCTGCGCATCCTGCCGGTATATTTCCGTCAACCGCGCCACAGGCACGGCGTCACTGCTCAAAATGTCGCGCAACACGTTTCCTGCGCCCACGGAGGGCAGCTGATCGGCATCGCCCACCAGGATCAGCCGCGTGCCGGGAATCAGCGCGCGCAGGAATCCGCGCATCAGGAAGACATCGACCATGGACATCTCATCCACGATCACCACATCGGCCTCCAGCGGGTTGTCGGCGTCTTTCGCGAACGCACCCTCTTCGCCGGCATATTCCAGCAGGCGGTGCAGCGTCTTGGCCTCGCGGCCGGTCGCCTCGCTCATGCGCTTTGCCGCGCGGCCCGTGGGGGCTGCGAGCAGCACCTCCGCCTGCGGGTCCAGCAGCGCCAGAATGCAGCGAATGATTGTGGTTTTGCCGGTGCCGGGGCCGCCGGTGATCACGGTGACGCCCTCGGTGACGGCTGCCCGCACGGCCTTAACCTGGTCGGGGCTGAGCGCAAGGTCGGCCCTTGCCTGCCAGGTGGCGATTTCACGGTCCAGCGTGGGGTTTGCGCGGTAGGGGAGCGCGGCGTGCAGTTCCAGCAGGCGGCGCGCGGTTTCAAGCTCCGCGCGGTATGCGCTGGGCAGGTACACGGCGACGTGATCTTCCTGGGCAGGTGCGGTGTCGCCGGGGATGCCCTCCATCTGGCGCATCACCAGCCCCTGATCCATCACCAGCGCCGTCAGCGCGTTGTCGGCCATCTCCATTTCCGCGTGCAGCAGGCGCGCGGTCTGCGATACCAGCACATCGCGCGGCAGGTAGGTGTGGCCGTTTGTCATCATCTGCTCGGTCAGAACGTACAGAACCCCTGCACGCAGGCGGGCGGGGGATTCCGGCGCGATGCCAAGCGACATTGCGATCTGGTCGGCGGTTTTGAACCCCACGCCCTGTATGTCCTCGCACAGGCGGTAGGGATTGTCACGGATGACGGCCTGCGAGCGCTCACCGTAGCGTTTGAATATCTTCATGGAAAGGTTGGGCGGGATGCCATACGTTTGCAGGAACAGCATCGCCTCGCGCATTTGCGTTTGCTGTGCGAAGGATTCGGCGATCATCCTGGCCTTTTTGGGGCCGATGCCGGAGATCTCGCACAGGCGCTCCGGCGCGTATTGCAGGATATCCAGCGTATCCTGGCCAAAGGTCTCCACCAGTATTTTGGCCGTGGTGGGGCCGATGCCCTTGATCAGCCCGGAGGCAAGGTAGCGCTCAATCCCGCGCGCGGTAGTCGGGCGGATGGTTTCGCACATCGTTACCTTAATTTGCCTCCCGTACTGGGGGTGCTCCATCCATTCGCCGGACAGACAGACGCGCTCGCCTTCGGCCACGGCGGGCATGACGCCGGTAGCCGAGGTGCGCTTGCCGTTATCCAGGCGCACCTGCAGCACCGTGAACCCGTTTTCTTCGTTCCGATATGTCACCGTGGTGACGAGCGCTTCTATCTTTTCCATTCGTTTTCCTTACAGCCCCGCAAGCCTCTTCAGGTCGCCCACCCGGTCGGTCTTCTCCCAGGGCAGGTCAAGGTCGGTGCGGCCAAAGTGGCCGTAGGCTGCGAGCTGACGGTAGATGGGGCGGCGCAGGTTCAGCGCCTCGATGATTTTGCCGGGGCGCAGGTCAAATGCTTCGCGCACGATCTGTTCGATTTTCTCTTCCGGGATTGCGGCGGTGCCGAACGTATCCACGCGCAGCGACAGTGGCTGCGCCACGCCGATCGCGTAGGACAGCGCCAGCTCGCAGCGCCTTGCAAGCCCCGCCGCCACGATGTTTTTCGCCACATGGCGTGCAGCGTAGGCCGCGCTGCGGTCAACCTTTGTCGGGTCCTTGCCGGAGAACGCGCCGCCGCCGTGACGGCCTACGCCGCCGTATGTATCCACGATGATTTTGCGCCCGGTCAGCCCCGAATCCCCGCCCGGCCCGCCGATGACAAACCGGCCCGTGGGGTTGACCAGGTAGCGGGTTTTCGCATCCAGCAGCGCGGGGTCAATCGTGGGCCTGATGACCAGATCCAGGATGCCTTCATAAATTTCGGCATGCGAGATATCCGGGCTGTGCTGGGTGGATACCAGCACCGAGTCCACGCGCACGGGGCGGCCGTTTTCGTATTCCACGGTGATTTGGGATTTGCCATCCGGGCGCAGCCACGGCAGCAGCCCCAGCCTCCGCACCTCGGAGAGGCGGCGCGCGGTCTTGTGCGCCAGCGAGATGGTCAGCGGCATCAGTTCCGGTGTTTCATCGCAGGCAAACCCGAACATGATGCCCTGATCGCCCGCGCCCAGTTCCGTTTCGCCGCCCTCGCGGCCTTCCAGCGCGGCGTCGACGCCCATCGCGCTATCGGGGGATTGCTCGTGCACGGCGGTTAGCACCGCGCAGGTGTTGCCGTCGAAGCCGTACTTGGCGCGGTCGTATCCGATATCAAGGACGACATTGCGGGCAACCTCATCGATGGGCACATAGGTGTTCGTTGTGATTTCGCCCATCACCAGCACCATGCCGGTGGTGGCCGCCGTTTCGCAGGCCACGCGGGCCATGGGGTCTTTTGTCAGGATCGCGTCCAGCACCGCATCGGATACCTGGTCGCACAGCTTGTCCGGATGCCCTTCCGTGACGGATTCGGATGTGAAATAGGTTCGCATTTGAAACCTCCTCGTAAAAAACCCCTCTGCAAACAGAGGGGTCGGTGTGATTGAATCTCCGCCTCATCTGCCGACGCGCTATGCGCCGTGGGATGTAGCACCGCACGCTGCGCGCCGGTTGCCGGGTTTCATCGGGCCCATTCCCTCCACCACTCTGGATGAGTTCCATATGAAGTTTTGATCCACAGACAGCATAACAGGAAGATGTGTTCGTGTCAAGAGCTTTTTTGCATCGATTTCCAAGTATCGACAGCGAGCGCGATGATCCTTTCCGCCGTGTCATCCTGAAAAGGCATTACATGGCCGTGGAACGGAAAAAAGATCAGGTAGCTGTCAAATATTTCGTAACCGCCCTTGTGCCATTCCGCTTTGGTGGGAAGATACCCCGCGCAGCCGTTTGTATAGCCGTTTAGGAACAGAAGGGGATTGCCGGTCTGTTTCGCGGTTTCCAGCGCCAGTTCGCAGAAAATTTCATCTGCGACGCCGCAGAAGCAGCCTTCGTCGATTTTCAGGAATTGCATCTCACCCATTTGCGCTTGCACGGAAATGTTCGCGCTGCGCAGCCTATCGCACTCGGCCAGCCAATCTGAAGCATCCATGCCGGCAGCATCGGAGACCGCCCGCGCTTGCTCAGGGCCGGGAACATCGCTGCGGTATTCTATTTCCTTGGATAGCATCCGCACATCGCGCAGGTCATGCAGGTCAAACTGCAGCGCCTGTGCTGCGCGTTTCAGCGCATCTACAAGGGGCGGGATGTCCGAAACGGCGCCGCCGCGTATTTTATTAACGCCCACAGGCTTGATGTTCCCGGCCGCGCCCTGCAGTATCATGATGGGGCAACCAAGCGCGACGGAAAGCGCAGTGCGGGCGGCGCCGATGTAATCGCTGGAGATCAGCGCGCTGTCATCCATCAAAACATTGGCGTGCGCGGTGACCCGAAGCACCATGGCGATGGATCGGCCGCTCTGCGCGTCCGCGATTTTCAGCGCGCCAAGCCGCTTGTCCACAATGCTGCACCCATCCCGCCGGTTCTCGCCAATGTCCGTTTCGGTTAAGGCCCAGCCGGCTTTGCAGGGCGCAAATTGCCCGGCAACGCTATCGACGCAGGCCAGTACGCGCTCTGTCATGAAGTCAAAATACCGCGTTCCGTTCAGCGCGGAAGGCGCGGGGCAGGGCGCGGAATGCGTATGCGAAAAGTTCAGCATCACATGGGGGATGGTGGTGCCAAGCCGGTTCGCAACCTTTTCGCGCAATTGCTTCGCCAGCGCGACAGTGAGGCCAAGGTTGTCAATCGCAATAAGGCAGAAAACATCGCCGCTATCTTTTAACAGCAACACCTGCACGTGCAGGTCATCCAAAACGCCCCGCACCTTGCTGTCTTTTCGGGCGCAGCCGACCAGCTCGGTTGGAAAATCGGGCGTGATGCAAACCTGTGAGAATGCCGCTGAATACATGAAAATAAACTCCTTTTGCGCTTGTGGATACCTCAAGTATACCACGGCGCATGCATCGCCACAACACGGGCGCTTGCGTCCCTTCGAGCAACGTGCTATCATTTCAGCATTCGTATATGAGGTGAAACGCGTGAAAACAGTGCTGGGCTGCATCCGCAAGGCCGATCAGGATTTTGACATGCTGCAAAGTGGCGATACAGTGGCCGTAGGCGTTTCCGGCGGAAAGGACAGCCTGCTGCTGCTCAAAGCGCTGTCTCTGTACCGCCTTTTTTCGCATAAAAACTTTACGCTTGTTGCCTTGATGCTGACGATGGGGCTGGAGCCGTTCGATACCGCCGGTGTAGAGGCGATGTGCCGCGAACTGGAAGTGCCGCTGACGATACAGAAAACCGATATCGGCCGCATCATCTTTGAAGAGCGGAAAGAAAAAAACCCATGCGCACTGTGCGCAAAAATGCGGCGCGGTGCGCTGAACCAGCTGGCAACAGAAAGTGGCGCGAACAAGCTGGCGCTGGGCCACCACCGCGAGGATGTGCTGGAAACCCTGCTGATGAGCCTGTTTTATGAAGGCCGCCTGCACACGTTCCACCCGGTGACGTACCTTACGCGCTCTCAGATGACCGTTATCCGGCCCATGGTCTACCTGCCTGAAAAGCATATCGTGCACATGGCGCGCACGCTTGCCCTGCCCGTGATCCCAAGCCCCTGCCCGGCAAACGGCCATACCGCGCGGCAGGAAGCGAAGGAATTGATCCAGCATTTGTCGAAGAAGCACCCGAACCTGGAAACACTGATGCTGTCCGCGCTGCAAAACACTGCGCAGTATGGGCTGTGGGATAAGAAGATCGTCGGCAGGCCGGAGGGTGACAGCTAGTGCGCGGCAATATGGTAGGCCCGGTGGCGGATATGCTTCGCCGGGCGCAGGGCAACACCCGCTTCCATATGCCGGGGCACAAGGCGCAGCTTGATCCGTTTGACATGACCGAAATTGAGCGGACGGACGACCTGTACGCCCCGTCTGGCGCGATCCGCGAGGCGGAGGCGCTGGCGGCGCGGTCGCTGGGCGCGGCGCACACCTTGATGCTGACCGGCGGCGGCACGGCGGGGATGCTGACAATGCTGCTGCTTGCGGTGCCGCCGGGCGGCAAGGTGATCCTGCCGCGCAATGTGCACCATTCGGCGCTGTCGGCGGCGATCTGGGGCGGAATGGACGCAGTGTTTGCGGATGACCCGGTGCATGCCATGGCAGCGCACCCGGATGCCTGCGCCGTGCTGGTGACGCGCCCGGATTACTATGGTTTTTGCATGAACTTGCCGCCGGTTGTTGAGGCCGCACACCGGATAGGCGCGCGGGTTTTGGTCGATGAAGCGCACGGTGCGCATTTCGCGTGGTGGGATGCGCCTCAGAGTGCCGGCAAGCTTGGCGCGGACGCGTGGGTCGACAGCGCGCACAAAACGCTGCCCGCGCTGACCGGCGCGGCATGGCTGAACCTATCCAGTGTGATGGACGCCGAACGCGCACGCCGGGTGCTGCGCATGGTGCAGACATCCAGCCCGCCGTTTCCGATCCTGGCGTCGCTTGACCATGCCAGGGCATGGATGGACGGACATGGGCGCGACGCGCTGCAAGGTTTGTGCAAGCGGCTTGATGTGCTGCGCGAACGGCTGGTGCGGTTGCTGGGCGTATGTGAAGAAAAAGAAAGCGGCGCGATTCTGCGGACATCGCGCCCTTCCGCGAAGGACCCCACCCGCCTTGTGCTGGATATGACAGCCCGTGGCGTGACCGGGTTCGAGGCGCAGGCGCTGTTATCCCAGCTAGGCGTGGATGCCGAAATGGCGGATGAACGCCGCGTGGTGTTCATCTGCACAGTGTGCGATACGGATGAGGACTTTGAGCGGCTGTACCAGGCGGTGGCGCGGCTGCCAATAAAGGAATCGGTTGCCAGTGCGGCCATGTTGTCACTGCCTCCGCCGGGCGAAAGGCGCCTGTCTCTTCGCGAAGCGGCGCTCGGGTCCCAGGAAGCGGTGCCGCTTTCGCAAGCGGAGGGGCGTATTGCGGCGGTTTCGGCGGGCATGTATCCGCCGGGGATTCCACTGATGCTGCCGGGAGAGGTCATCACGGCGGAAGCGGTGGAAACGCTGCTTTCGCTGCCGCAGGCGCGGCGATTTGGCGTGGAAAATGGTCAAGTGATCTGTGTAAAGTGAGGTTTTCAAATGCGGTACGACGCGGTATTGTTCGACCTGGACGGGACGCTTTCGGCGTCCGCGCCCGGCATCCATGGTTCGGTGCGCTATACGATGGAACAGATGGGCTTTCAGCTAATGGACCAAAGCACGCTGGAGCGCTTTGTAGGCCCGCCGCTGTTCGATTCGTTCCAGCGCTACGCGGGGATGACAAGGGAAGAATCCGAAAAGGCCGTGGCAGTGTACCGCGCGCATTATATGGAAAACGGCGTGCTCGATACGCAAATTTATCAGGGCATTCCCAACCTGCTGCGCCAACTGAAGGATGAGGGCGTCTACCTCGCGGTGGCGACGGCGAAGCCCACGGGCTCCGCGCGGCGCGTGCTGGAGCATTTCGGGCTGATGCGCTTTTTCGACCGCGTGGTCGGCGCGGATTTGGAAAGGCGTGAGGACAGCAAGGTATCGCTGCTGCGCGATGCGCTGCCCGCAAGGTATACCCGTGCCGCCATGGTGGGGGACCGTTCATTTGATATGCAGGCGACGAAAGACCTGGGCATTACCGCGATCGGCGCGGGCTGGGGCTATGGCAGCGAAGAGGAGCTCGTTTCCACCGGCGCGGATGTGTACGCCGCTACCGTGCGGGATGCGATGTACGCGCTGCTTGATACGCCGGTGCCCCCGAAAGGTTTCTTTATCAGCATTGAAGGGTTGGATGGCAGCGGCAAAACCACGCAGATGAACGCCGTGGCCGCGCATATCCGCCGGCGAGGTTATGATGTGATGGAAACGCGCGAGCCCGGCGGCACCCCCATTTCAGAGGAAATCCGCGAGCTGGTGCTGGACCCCGCCAAAACCGTGTGCGCCGAAACCGAGGCGCTGCTGTACGCCGCCGCGCGCGCGCAGCATGTGCGCGATAAGGTGCGCCCGGCGATCGACAAAGGCCGCGTGGTGCTGTGCGACCGGTTTGTCGATGCCAGCATCGTATACCAGGGCGCGGGGCGGGAGCTTGGCATGGAAAAGGTGATGGCGATCAACGCGTTTGCCATCGGAAACACGATGCCGGACCTAACGCTGCTGTTCATGGTGGATGCGCAGACGGGGCTGCTGCGCCGCGCCAGCGCCACCAAACTGGACAGGATAGAGCGCGCGGGGGAAGCGTTCTTCAGCCGCGTGTATGACGGCTATGTTGCGATCGCCGCCGCCGCGCCCGAGCGCGTGCGCTGCATTGACGCAAGGCGCAGCATTGAGCAGGTTACAAAGGAGGCATGCCAGCAGGTTGACCGGTTGCTGGCCACCCGATGAAGATTGTTGTTGGCATGTCCGGCGGGGTGGATTCCGCCGTAAGTGCGCTGCTGCTGCACCGTGCCGGGCATGAGGTATACGGCGTATTCATGAAAAACTGGGAAGAGAAGGACGGCGACGGCATCTGCACATCGACCCAGGATTGGGACGACGTGCGCGCCACCTGCGATGCCATCGGCATACCGTATTACGCCGTAAACTTCACCAAGGAATACCGTGAGCGCGTTTTTTCGCATTTCCTCAGCGAATACCAGAAAAACCGCACGCCCAACCCGGATGTGCTGTGCAACCGGGAGATCAAGTTCAAGGCGTTTCTGGATTTTGCGCTGTCCCTTGGCGCGGAAAAGCTGGCGACCGGCCACTTTGCACGGCTTCAAAACAGCGCGGATGGGATGCGTCTATTGAAGGGCGCAGATATCAACAAAGACCAGAGCTATTTTCTCTACATGCTGACCCAGCCGCCGCTGCGCAGGGCGATGTTCCCGGTGGGGGAGATGACCAAAGCGCAGGTGCGCGATATCGCGCGGGAGGCGGGGCTGCCTGTCAGCGCCAAGAAGGACTCCACCAGCGTGTGCTTCATTGGCGAAAGGGATTTCAAGGCATTTCTGCAGGGGTTCCTGCCCGCGACGCCCGGCCAGACTGTGACCGAGGCGGGCGAGGTGGTGGGCCGCCACGACGGGCTGATGTATTACACGTTGGGCCAGCGGCGCGGCCTTGGCATAGGGGGAAGGCCGGGAGGCGGCGACCGCTGGTTCGTCATCGAAAAGGATTTGGAAAACAACCGGCTGGTGGTTGCGCAGGGAAGCGACTCGCCGAAGCTTTATACTGCCTGCTGCCGCGCGGAAGGCGCGACCTGGACGATAGGGCAGCCGCCCGCAGCATCCTTCGATTGTACGGCAAAATACCGCTATCGCCAGGGCGACCAGCGGGTGCATGTGGAAGTTTCCGGGGATACGCTGCTGGTTACGGCAAAAGAGCCCCAGCGCGCGGTGACGCCGGGGCAATCTGTGGTGCTGTATGATGGCGATTGGTGCCTTGGCGGGGGTGTCGCGGAAGCGGCGTGGTAACCGGGCGCCTGAGCATCAGCCTTACCCTTCCACGCGCTTGACCATCACAACCCGTGTACCTTGCCCGGGCGTGGAGACAACCTCAATCCCATCCATGAAGCTTTCCATTACGGAAAAGCCCATCCCGCTGCGCTCCATTTCGGGCTGCGTGGTGAACAGCGGCTCCATCGCCTGCTCGATGTCGGCGATGCCAACGCCCTTGTCGCTGATCTCAATGCGCACCTCGCGCGCATCATGATCAATCGTGGCGGCCATCGCGATTTCGCCCTTCGCCCCGCGCGGGTACGCGTGTACGACGGCGTTCGTCACCGCTTCGCTGACGGCGGTTTTGACATCCGCAACGGTTTCCAGCGTGGGGTTCAGCTGCACCAGGAACGCGGCGATCACCACACGCGCAAAGGCTTCATTTTCCGGCCGGCTATCAAATGTGAGCCGCATCGAATTCGATTCCATGCTATGGTTTCCTCCTACCGGCATTTTTCAATGACCTGATACAGCCCGCTCATCTTGAATATGCGGTCTATCTGGGGACTGACGCCGCGCACGGCGAGGCTTCCGCCGCGGCGCGCGAGCGTCCTATAACGCCCCAGCAGCACACCGATTCCGGAGCTATCCATGAACGACAGGCCGGAGAGGTCTACCACCAGCCTTTTGACGGAAGGGTCCGCGATCAGCACATCCATCGACGCGCGCACCCTTTCCGCGCCGAAGTGATCCAATTCGCCGTCCAGCCGGACGGTGACGGTATCTCTGGTGACGGTGGTTTTCTGGGCCGTGGCCGTGCGTTGTTCCATGCGCGCCTCCTGCATTGGTTTCGCGTGCATGTTTCTCTTCCTGAAAGAGCTTCTCCTGCCTCGAAAAACAGGGATTCCCGCCAATCACCCGACATTTTTGGACATCTGGCGCCGCGCGATTTTACACGCGTCGTCCCCATCCAGCCATTCCTTTTCCAATAGCGCCTCAGCAAGCGCGGTCAACGCGCCCCTTTCCTGATCCAGCGCATCCAGCGTGCGCTGGTACACTTGCGTCAGTTTATCGCGAACGATCGTATCGCCGCCTGTTGCGCCGAACGCCGTCAGCATATGGCGCGCGGCAAGGCCGGCCTCTTTGTCCATGCCCCATTCCAGGCACATGCGGGCCGCCAGCTCCGTTGCGGTGGAAAGGTCGCTGGAAGCACCGGTGGTGATCGAATCGCTGCCGAAAATCAGTTCTTCCGCCGCGCGGCCCGCCAGTGCGATGCCTATCCGCGCTTCAATTTGGTGCACGGTCATCAGCATGCGGTCCGGCGGCACGGCCATGCTGTATCCCGCCGCGCCGCGCGTGGAAGGGATGATGGTCACCCTTGCCAGGCGGCTTTCGGGGTCCAGCAGCAGCGTTGCCAGCGCATGGCCCGCCTCGTGGAACGCGGTCAGTTCGCGCTCCATACGGGAAGCGCTGCGGCTTAGCTTTTCATCGCCGATCAGCACGGAACGGAAGGCCTGGTCGATGTCATCCGCCGTGATCGGGCCCGCATCGCGCCGCGCGGCACGAAGGGCAGCCTCGTTCAGCATGCTCTCAAGCTTTGCACCGCTGAAGGATACGGTGTCGGCCGCCAGCCGTTCAAAATTGACGTTGCGCGCAATGGGCATTCCCTGCGCGTGCACGGACAGAATTTTGAGGCGCCCCGCGCGGTCGGGCATGCCGATTTCGATCTGCCTGTCAAACCGGCCGGGGCGTGTCAGCGCGGCATCCAGCTTGTCGGGGCGGTTCGTCGCCGCCAGCACCACGATGCCCTGATCGCCGCGGAAGCCGCTCATCTCCGTCAAAAGCGCGTTCAGCGTCTGCTCACGCTCATCGTTTCCGCCTTCGCGGCGGCCGCCAAGCGCATCAATTTCATCGATAAAAATGACGCCGCGTCCGCTTTTGCGCGCTTTTTTGAAGAGCTCGCGCACGCGGGACGCGCCGACACCAACATACATCTGCACGAAATCCGAACCCGAAACCGAAAAAAACGGCACGCCCGCTTCGCCCGCCAATGCGCGCGCCAGCAGCGTTTTGCCTGTACCCGGCGGCCCGTACAGCAGCACGCCTCTGGGTGCGCGCGCGCCGTACCGGGCATACTTATCGGGAGATTTCAGCACATCGACCAGCCCGCGCAGACCGTCAATCGCCTCATCCAGCGCCGCGACATCGCAAAAGTGCTGGTCAGGGATATCGGAAACCACGGCCAGTGCGCGCTTTTTTGGTTTTGCCAAGTCTCTCACAGATTGGATAAATTTGTCAAACGCGTTCATTACTTCCAACTCCATCATGAATATAGAAAATCATGATGCAAGTATACACAAAAGAAAACGGCAAGTCCACGGCAATTGTTACCTGCCATGGCAATTGCGCCGCTGGGCACAATAAGCGCACTTAGTGTGTAAGGAGGCGGCGGCGTGTCGCATAAAAAAAAGAGGAACAAGCCGTTCCAGCCAATCCCGGATGAGCGGGCGCTGGTGGCGAAGGAACCGGAAACCCTTACGGCGTCAGAGTCGCAGCCGGAAACGGAAACAAACCCGGAGGCGGCGCAGCCCGTGCTGCCTGCCGTGCTGGATGCGCAGGAGATCACCCCGATTGAGGCGGAAGTCGTGCATGAAGAGCCGGAAAAGCGCCGCCGCAAAAGGCGTTCCAGGAAGGACGGCAGCCACAAAAAGAGGCGGCATCTGTTCTGGCCCATTGCAGGGGTGGCGCTCGTGGCGCTGGCCGTCACGGCATTTTTTGTGCTGGATGTGCCAAACTGGCAGCAGCTGGATACAGAGAAGCTGACGAAGCTGGCGCAGACATCTCGCATATACGACGGCGATGGCAACTATGTCGCCGCGCTGCACGGGCTTGAAAACCGCACGGTGATTTCGCTGTCCGATGTGCCGGTAGATGTGCAGAACGCGTTCATTGCAGCGGAGGATTTGCGCTTTTACAACCATCATGGCTTTGATCTGGTGCGCCTGTTCGGCGCGGTGGTGGCGAACTTGCGCTCTCAATCGCTGTCGGAGGGGGCCAGTACGATCACGCAGCAGCTGGTCAAGCTGACGCATCTTTCCGAAATCAAAACATTTGCCCGGAAGGCGGAAGAGCTGTATCTTTCCATCCAAGTGGAAAGTCATTTCAGCAAAGAGCAAATACTTGAAATGTACCTGAACACAAGCTACTTTGATGCTGGCGTGTACGGCATTGAGGAGGCTGCAAAATACTATTTTGGCAAGCCCGCAAAGGAGCTGACCGTGGTGGAAGGCGCGGCGCTGGCGGCCACGCTCAAAGCCCCATCGGCATACAACCCAGAGGACAACCCCGACCGCAACAAAGGGCGGCGGGATTACATCCTGCAAACGATGGCGGACAACAATATGCTGGACCCTGCGCAGCTGGAAACGCTGAAGGCGCAGGAGCTGGTCCTGGCAGAACATGCGCCAACGGAACGCAAATACGGCTGGTTCCTGGATACCGCGCTGGCGGAAGCCGAGGCGCTGCTGGGCATTACCCCGGATGATCTGCTGGCCGGCGGCTATTACATTGAAACCACGCTGAATACCGGGTTGCAGCAAATTTCGGAGGACCTGTTCGCCAACGCAAAGAACTTCCCCGCGGATGCCTCAGACGGCACGAAGGTGCAGGGCGCAATGTCCGTGGTGGATGTAAAGTCGGGCGCGCTGGTGGCGCTTGTTGGCGGGCGTGATTATGCGGTGCGGCGCGGGTTCAACCGCGCAATGGATATGAAGCGGCAGCCCGGTTCCGCGATCAAACCGCTGGCCGTGTACGCCCCCGCTATTGAAAAGGGATACACCACCGCCAGCATCCTCATCGATGAGCGCATTGAGTTCCCCGGCGGATACTTCCCGCGCAACAGCGGCAACGTGTACCACGGCGCGGTAACGGCACGGCGGGCGCTTGCGCTGTCGATGAACGTGGCGACCGTGCGGCTAATGCAGGAGATCGGCGTCAGCGCATCTCTAAACTTCCTGAAACGCGCGGGCATCCCGCTGACCGATACGGATGGCAACCTTTCCCTGGCGCTGGGCGCGATGACGAAGGGCGTATCCCCGACGGAACTTGCGTCATCGTATGCGCTGTTTGGCAACCAGGGCGTGTACAATGCGCCGTACACCATCAGCCGCATCAGCGGGCCGGACGGCGTGACGATCTATCAGCATAAGGAAGAGCCGCGCACCGTGCTTTCCGCGCAGGACAGCTACCTGATGACCAGCATGATGCAGTCCGTTACCAGTTGGGGCACGGGGGCAAAGCTTTCCGCCACCGGCCTTGCCGTTGCGGGCAAAACAGGCACCAACTCCCTGGTGGGGCGCAGCGGCAACCGCGATGTGTGGATGGCCGCGTACACCAGCGATTATTCCGTTGCCTGCTGGATGGGCTTTGACAACACCGACGCTACGCATTTCCTGCCCTCCCGCGTGTCGGGCGGCGATGCGCCTGCCGCGATGGCGACGGCGTTCTTCAATGCCGCATACAAAGGGAAGGACAAACCCGCGTTCAAATCGCCGGGCGGGCTGGTGTGGCTGACGATCGATACCGCCGCCAGCGAAGCGTCAGGAACGCCCATGCTGGCCGGCAGTTATACGCCGGAAACCTACAAGTCCAGCGAGGTGTTTCTGGAATCCAACAGGCCCTGGCAGACCAGCAGCTTTTGGAGCGCGCCGCGCGCCTGCTCGTATTTCTATATCGATTACGAGAAGACCGGACAGCCCAAGCTTGTGTTCGGCGCAACAGATAACGCGAACTACCGAATCGACCGCGTGGCCGGCGGGAAAACCACCACGCTGACCGAGATATACGGCTCCGCCGGTCAAACCATGACCTACACCGACTGGAACGCCAGCCCCGGCGAATGGTACACCTACCGCGTGACGCCGCTGTACACCGCATCCACCGGCACGGCAATAGAAGGACCCGCTTCGTCGCAGAGCGTGCAGGCGAAGTGGGCCAGCGGAGGGCTATTGGACGGCGTAGTGCAGTGGTTTGTGAATGGGTTTTAACCATGGGCGTCGCCCCGGGACCCCACCCCCGGGGGGAAACCGCCGGGGGAACCCCGCCAAGGCACCCCGCCGGGGGGGTTTTTTGGAAAACATAATTTGTTGAGTGTGTATAGAGGAGAATCAATAA
>JAVBPC010000032.1:0-95150 GCA_031549905.1 Eubacteriales bacterium | reverse complement strand
AATCTGTTCGCGATGGTCGCCATCGGCCTTTTGACCAGCAACCAGATTACACCTGTACTGCAGAACGCCGTATGGTTCGCGGGCAGCGCAATTTTGGCATCCGTGCTGTGCATGGGCGTACAGCCGGCGCTGGAGTGGATGTTCGATCTGGTGACGCCCTACAAGCTGCTGGAATTGGCCAACCCGAATCAGCCGCTGTTGCGCCGCCTGCTGGTGGAAACGCCGGGCACATACCACCATTCTATTTTGGTGGCGAACCTGTCCGAGGCGGCGGCGGAGGCGATCGGCGCCGACCCGCTGCTTGCGCGCGTTGGCGCGTACTACCACGATGTGGGCAAGCTCAAGCGCCCGCTGTATTTCAAAGAAAACCAGATGGGCGACAATCCGCATGACCGCACGGACCCCAGGGTATCCGCCGCGATCATTGCAGAGCATGTGACCGACGGCGTGCTGCTGGCCAAGCAGAACCATCTGCCCGCCGCGATCATTGATTTCATCGAGCAACACCACGGCGATACGCAGATATCATTCTTCTACCAGAAAATGCGCGCAATGGAGGGCGGCGAAAAGGCGTTGCCGGAGGATTTCCAATACCCCGGCCCCAAGCCTCTGACGCGCGAAACAGCCATCGTCATGCTGGCCGATACCGCTGAGGCTGCCGTCCGCGCGGGCGGCGATCAGGATGCGGAGGTCATTGAGAACCGGATTCGCGATCTGGTCAAGGGAAAGATCGACGGCGGGCAGCTGAACGACTGCACGCTTCGCTTTGGGGATGTAACAAAGATCATCCACGCGTTTGCGCAGGTGCTAACAGGCATTTATCATAAGCGCATCGAATACCCGAAGCTCACATCGCCCACAGCCCCCGCAGCGCTGCCGGAAGCGCCGCCGCGCCACGCGGTGCGCATCCTGCCGGTGGATGAACCTGCGGGTCAGGCGCAGGAAGGAGAACGCGCAAATGCGGCTGATCAGCAGCGCTGAGATCCAGGCGCCGGAGCCGCTGCTGCCGTTGCTGGAAGCGGTAGGCGATGCATGCATCGCGGCGGAGGGGCTTCAGGGGCGCTGCCAAGCGGGCCTGCTGCTGACAAACGATGCGGGCATACAGAAAATCAATAGGGAACAGCGGGGGAAGGACGCGCCGACGGATGTGCTTTCGTTCCCGAGCGCAACCTACCCGGCGGGCACGGCACGGCGTTACCCAAAGCGCCTGCGCCGCGAGCTGGACCCCGAAACCGGCTGCCTGCATCTTGGGGATATTGTGATCTCGCTGCCGCGCGCGCAGGCGCAAGCCGAACAGTACGGCCACGCGTTTCTGCGCGAGGCGGGCTTTCTGTTCGCGCACGGCATGCTCCACCTGATGGGTTACGACCACGAAACGGAAACGGATCGCGCTATGATGCGTGATATGGAGGAGAAAATCATGGAAAAAGCCGGGCTTGACCGGTCGCTGACGGATCAGGATTTTGAGTTGATCGAGGGCGCGCGCAAGGCCAGAGAAATGGCGTATGCGCCGTATTCGCGGTATTCCGTGGGCGCGTGCGTGCGTGCGGAGGACGGCCGCACGTTCCAGGGCTGCAATGTGGAAAACGCCAGCTTTGGCCTGACCATCTGCGCGGAGCGGAACGCTGCGACCACCGCGGTTACCGCGGGCGTTAGAAAAATCACCGCAATCGCCGTGGCTGCCGAGGGGACGGACACAAGCCCCTGCGGCGCGTGCAGGCAGTTCCTGCGCGAGTTTGGCAGGGATATGCGGGTGCTCCTGGTCAGCGGTGAAAAGGTGCGCGTCACAACCCTTGCGCAGCTGCTGCCCGACAGTTTCGGCCCCGAATCCATGGATGAGGTGAAGGCATGAACCAACTGAAGCATTCCGGTTTTATCGCCATTATGGGCCGGCCCAATGTGGGCAAATCCACACTGATGAACGCGTTTGTGGGCGAAAAGGTCGCGATTGTCTCGGATAAGCCGCAGACCACCCGCAACCGCATCATGGGCATTGCCGGCGGCGATGACTGGCAGATTGTGTTCTTGGACACCCCGGGGCTGCACCAACCGAAGTCGAAGCTTGGAGAGTACATGATCAAGGCCGCAAACGACGCGCTGGAGGGGATAGACGCGCTGCTGGTAATGGTCGGCGCGGATGCCGTGGGCCAGCAGGACCGCGCGCTGATTGAGCGCATGGCGCAGCTAAAGGTGCCCAAAGTGCTGGTCGTCAACAAGCTGGACTGCGTCGCGCGGGAATCGCTGGTACCGCTGCTGAACACGCTGCACGGCGTTGCATATGACCACGTGGTCCCCATCAGTGCAAAGCGCGGGGACAACTTGGATACCCTTAAAGAGACGCTGATTGGCATGCTGCCGGAAGGCCCGCGCTATTTCCCGGAGGATATGATCACTGACCAACCGGAGCGCCTGATCTGCGCGGAGATCATCCGCGAGAAGGCGCTGCGTTATCTGCGCGAAGAGGTACCGCACGGCATCGGCGTGGAGATGCAGGCGATCACAAAGCTATCCGAGCGGCTGACGGAAATTCACGCCACGATCTATTGCGAGCGCGACGGGCACAAGGGAATCATCCTGGGCAAGCGCGGCGCAATGATAGAAAAGATCGGCACCGAGGCCCGCGTGGATATCGAAAAGCTGCTGGATACCAAGGTGTCGCTTAAACTGTGGGTAAAGGTGCGTGAGGATTGGCGCAACCGCAATGATGATTTGAAAACCCTGGGCTATGAGTAGCGTTATCACCGACGCCATTGTGCTGCGGCACGCCGACTATGGCGAAACGGACCGCATGGTTACGCTTTTATCGCCGGGATTGGGGTTGCTGTCCGTGGCGGTACGGGGATGCCGCCGGGCGAAGAGCCGGAACCTGCCGGGCACGGAGATATTCGCCAGCGGAGAATATGTGCTGGATCAAAAAGGGGAGCGGTATACTTTGACCTCCTTTCAGGCGCAGGAGGCGTTCTTTCCGCTTCGCGAGGACATGACCCGCCTGGCGCACGGCGCGTATTGGCTGGGGCTGGTGGAAGGCGCGTCGCAGCCCGATCAGGACGCGACGCGGCTGTACAAGATGCTGCTGCTGTCGCTGGCGGTACTGGCGTATTCGGAAGTGCCGCCCCGCCCGCTGACTGCGGTTTTCCTGGTGCAATTTTCTATGCTGATGGGCTTTGCGCCGATGCTGACCGGCTGCGTGCGCTGCGGGCAGGAACCGCGTGCGCCGCTCCGCTTTGACCCGGACGAGGGTGGTGTGCGGTGCGCTGCATGCGGCGGGTGGGGGCTTGCTCTGTCGGAGCAAAGCCTTGCTTGGTTGCGCGAGGCACAGGCGAAGGGCGCATTTATACTGGCGGGACGGCGCGCGCTGCCAATAGCGGATATGCCGGAAGCCGCGGAGGAACCTTTCGCCCTGATGCGCGCCCATGTGGAGCGCCGCGTCGAAAAACACATCCAGGCCGCGAAATTTTTATAACGCTGCTTCCGGGCAGATTTTGCCCAAACTTCGCAGATCTTTTTCCGCCCGGCTGCGGCGCCTCCCACTCAACGTAACCTCCGGCTATGTCTCACTCTGGCTTCTTGCCGGACGAAAAAACCTCTTGCGAACTTTCGGACAAAATCTACCCGAAAACAGCAAAAAACAAGACAGGAACACTTGTTCTTTCCTTCTATGTGTGCTATACTGGGGCACAAACACGCTGGGAGGCAGTATGGACAAGTTTGTTTTACGCGCGCCGTTTCAGGCGCAGGGGGATCAGCCGCTGGCAATAGACGGCTTGGCCCGCGGCGTGGCGGACGGCCTTTCTGAGCAGGTGCTGCTGGGCGTCACTGGTTCCGGCAAAACCTTCACCATGGCCAGCGTCATCGAAAAGGTACAGCGCCCAACGCTTGTCATCGCGCACAACAAGACGCTTGCCGCACAGCTGTGCGCGGAATTCCGCGAATTCTTCCCCGACAGCGCAGTGGAATATTTCGTCAGCTATTACGACTATTACCAGCCGGAAGCATACATCGCATCATCCGATACCTATATCGAAAAGGACGCGTCCATCAACGATGAGATCGACCGCCTGCGCCACAGCGCCACAGCATCGCTGCGCGAAAGGCGGGATGTCATCGTTGTCGCGTCCGTTTCTTGCATTTATTCCATGGGCGACCCGAGCGAATATGAGGGGATGATGCTTTCCCTGCGCCCGGGCATGCGCATGGACAGGGATCGGCTGCTTCGTAAGCTGGTCGAGATCCAATACCTGCGCAACGATTTTGAGTTTGAGCGCGGGAGCTTTCGCGTGCGCGGCGATACGGTGGAGATCATCCCCGTATCCCAGCATGACCGCGCAGTGCGCATCGAATTTTTCGGTGATGAGATCGAGCGCATTTCCCATGTGGACACAACGAACGGGCATTCCCTGTCGCAGATGCGCCACATGGCGCTCTTTCCCGCATCGCATTACGCAACCAGCCGGGAGCATATCGATCAGGCCATCGGTGAAATTGAGCGTGATCTGGAACTTCGCGCGGAGGAGTTGCAGCAGGACAACCGCCTGCTGGAGGCCCAGCGCCTGCGCCAGCGCACGCAGTACGACATAGAAATGCTGCGCGAGATCGGCATGTGCAACGGCATCGAGAACTACTCCCGCTATTTTGACGGCAGAAAGCCGGGCGACGCGCCGTACACGCTGCTGGATTACTTCCCGAAGGATTTTATCTGCTTCATCGATGAATCGCATGTTTCCGTGCCGCAGATCCGCGCCATGTTCAACGGCGACCGCGCGCGGAAAGAGGCACTGGTGGAATACGGGTTCCGCCTGCCTTCCGCGTTCGATAACCGGCCGCTGCGCTTTGAGGAATTCGAAAAGCGCATCCATCAGCGCATTTACGTCAGCGCAACGCCCGGGCCGTATGAGACGACCAGAACGCAGAACACCGTAGAGCAGATCATCCGCCCAACGGGCCTGATTGATCCTGAAATCATCATGCGCCCGGCAACCGGCCAGGTGGATGACCTGGTCGGCGAGATCAACCGCGTTGTGTCAAACGGAAACCGTGTGCTGGTGACGACGCTGACCAAAAAGATGTCTGAAAGCCTGACAGACTACCTCAAGGGGCTGGATATCCGCGTGCGCTACCTGCATTCGGATATCAAAACCCTGGAGCGCACCGAACTGCTGCGCGGGCTGCGCCTGGGCGACTACGATGTGCTGGTGGGCATCAACCTGCTGCGCGAGGGCCTTGACCTGCCGGAGGTTGCGCTGGTGGCGATCCTGGATGCCGATAAAGAGGGCTTCCTGCGCTCGGAAACGTCCCTGATTCAGACGATTGGGCGTGCTGCCCGAAACGCCGACGGCCGCGTGATCATGTACGCTGACCAGATGACCGACAGCATGGAGCGCGCCATCCGGGAAACCAACCGCCGCCGCGCGCTGCAGATGGCGTACAACGAGGCAAACGGCATTACGCCGGAATCCATCCACAGCACGGTGCGCGCGCTGCTGGCGATCACGCAGGCCGCCGAGGAAAAGGCGGGCGGTGTGCTGACGGAAGAGGAACGCCATGCGCTGATTCAGTCGCTGGAAGGCAGCATGCTCTCCGCCGCGCAAAACCTGGACTTTGAGCGCGCCGCGAACTTGCGCGACAAGCTCTTTGAGCTGCGCGGCCAGCCCAAGGTGGCTGAAGGCTCCCCGCAACCTACGGGGCGCAAGCATCCGAAAAAGCGGAAACGGTAAAGGAGCATCAGCATGATTGCGACGATCGCCCACATCGCCTATGTTGCGCGCGATATGCAGGCTACCCTGCGCTTTTATTGCGGGCAGCTGGGCTTCGAGCACGCGTTTACCCTTCCCGGAGATGACGGCAGGCCCAAAGCCGAGTGTGTGAAGATAGCGGAAGGCCAGCTTCTTGAACTTTTTTATGCCAGGCCTGATTACGATCCCAAGTCCGGCAGCTATCTGCACCTGTGCCTTGCGGTGGATGATGTTCACAAAACCGCACAAGCGCTGGAAGAATCCGGCATGGTGTTGCGTGAAAAACCGCAGCAGGGGAAAAGCGGCAACTGGCGGTGTTGGGTCGATGACCCGGATGGGAACGCCATCGAATTCATGCAGATCAACCCATCGTCTCCGCAGGCAAGGGCCTGAAATCAACCCCAAATCAAGAGAAAAAGCTAGGAGGGTCCCTATGATTACAAGGATCGCCCACACCGCCTATGTCGTGCGCGACATGCAGGTCACGCTGCGCTTCTACTGTGAGCAGCTCGGCTGCAAGCACGCATTCTCCCTTGCCGGAAACGATGGCAAGCCCTGGATAGAATATGTGAAGGTGGCGGAAGGCCAGTTTGTCGAGTTCTTCTATGCCAAGCCGGATTACGACCCAAAACCCGGCAGCTACCTGCACCTGTGCCTTGAGGTGGATGACATCCACGAAACCGCGCAAACCCTGGAAAAAGCCGGCGTATTTGTGCGCGTGAAACCCCAGCAGGGCAAGGATGGCAACTGGCAGTGCTGGGCGGATGACCCGGACGGAAACGCCATTGAGTTTATGCAGATAGATCCGTCATCCCCGCAGGCAAGGTAAGCGCTGATCCATTCGCCGAACGGCTGGCGGACGCATTTCTGCCATCTGTGACCCGCAAAAGACCTCGACGTAGCGCTGCTACGCCTTCGGTTTTTGCACGCCACATCTGACAAAAATTCGCCTCGCCATCCATCCGGCGAATAAATCAGCGCTTACCTGGAGCCTGACCACATCATCACCGGGGGAACCCCCGTTCAGCCACAGGAGGACAACGTGAAGGATACGCTCATCATCAAAGGCGCACGCGAGCACAACCTGAAAAATATCAACCTGGAGATTCCCAGAGATAAGCTGGTGGTATTTACCGGCCTGTCCGGAAGCGGCAAGTCGTCGCTGGCGTTTGATACAATCTACGCGGAAGGGCAGCGCCGCTACGTGGAATCCCTGTCCGCGTACGCGCGCCAATTTCTGGGTCAAATGGAAAAACCGGATGTTGACCTGATTGAGGGGCTGTCGCCCGCGATCTCCATCGACCAGAAGACAACCAGCCGCAACCCGCGCTCCACTGTCGGCACGGTCACGGAGATTCACGACTACCTTCGCCTCCTGTACGCGCGCATCGGTATACCGCATTGTCCCAAATGCGGCAAGGAAATCCACCAGCAAACGATTGACCAGATGGTTGACCAGATCATGTCTTTGCCCGAAAGGACACGCCTTACCGTGATGGCGCCGGTAGTGCGCCAGCGCAAGGGCGAATATGCCAAAATGTTTGAAGAGATGCAGAAGTCCGGTTTTGTTCGCGTGCGGATCGACGGTGAAATGTACGAAACGAGCGAGCCGCCTAAGCTCAACAAACAGAAAAAGCATTCCATTGATGTTGTTGTAGACCGCCTGTTTGTCAAGGAAGATGTGGCTTCCCGCCTTGCCAGTTCACTGGAAACCGCCGTGGCGCAAAGCGGCGGCCTTGCCTTGGTGAATACCGGCGAAGACGGGGAAGATATCCTGTTTTCGCAGAACTACGCCTGCCCGGAATGCGGCATCAGCATTGAAGAGCTGGCGCCCCGCATGTTCTCCTTTAACAGCCCGTTTGGCGCGTGCCCTACCTGCACGGGCCTTGGCACGCTGCGCCGGGTGGACCCGGACTGCATTGTTCCCAACAAGACGCTGTCGCTGAACCAAGGCGCGATCGTCGCCTCCGGCTGGAACACGATGTCCGATTCCAGCATGGCGATGGTGTACTACAGCGCGCTGGCGAAGCATTATGATTTTCCCCTGGATGTGCCTGTGAAGGACCTGCCGCCCATCGCGCTGGAGGTGCTGCTGTACGGCACCAAGGGCGAGAAAATCGAAGTGCAGTATCACAACGGCGAGCGCGTGATGACGTTCACATCGCCGTTTGAGGGCATCATTCCCAACCAGGAGCGCAAATACAAGGAGACCAGCTCCCAGGGCATGCGCGACATGTACGAAGAGATGATGATGGACACGCCTTGCCCGGATTGCCAGGGGCAGAGGCTGCGCCCCGAATCCCTGGCGGTCACGGTGGGCGACCGTTCCATCGCGCAGGTCAGCAACCTTTCGGTGGTGGAAACGCGGCGGTTCTTCCAAGGCCTTGAGCTGTCCGAAAAGCACACGATGATCGCCGCCCAAATCCTCAAGGAGATCAACGCGCGGCTTGGATTCCTGGTGAACGTGGGGCTTTCGTACCTTACGCTGTCCCGCGCGGCGGGCACGCTGTCCGGCGGCGAAGCACAGCGCATTCGCCTGGCGACGCAGATCGGTTCATCGCTGGTGGGCGTGCTGTACATTCTGGATGAACCGTCCATCGGCCTGCATCAGCGCGATAACGAAAAGCTGCTCAGCACGCTGAAAAGCCTGCGTGACCTTGGCAACACGCTGATCGTGGTGGAGCACGACGAAGATACGATGCACGAGGCCGATGTCATCGTGGATATAGGCCCCGGCGCAGGCATGCACGGCGGCCATCTGGTGGCACAGGGCACGCTCGATGAAATCTGTGCGTGCAACGAGTCGATCACCGGGCAGTACCTGAGCGGCAAGCGGGTCATCCCCGTACCGAAAAAGCGCCGGAAGCCCACAGGTTTCCTGACGGTGAAAGGCGCCAGAACAAATAACCTGCAAAACATTACTGTAAAGATTCCGCTTGGCGTGATGACATGCGTGACGGGCGTATCCGGCAGCGGCAAATCATCTCTCGTCAACGAGATTCTGTTCAAAGCGCTTTCCCGCGATCTGAACCGTTCCCGCGCGCGCCCCGGAGCGTATGACACCATCGAAGGCGAGGAGCAGCTGGACAAGATCATCGCCATTGACCAGACGCCCATCGGCCGCACACCGCGCTCAAACCCGGCGACCTATACTGGCATGTTTGACTTGATCCGCAAGGTGTATGCCGCAACGCCCGATGCGAAAGCGCGTGGATACCTGGAGAACCGTTTCAGCTTCAATGTCAAGGGGGGCCGCTGTGAAGCGTGTTCCGGCGACGGTATCGTGAAGATCGAAATGCACTTTCTGCCGGATATCTATGTGCCGTGCGATGTGTGCAAAGGCAAGCGCTACAACCGCGAAACGCTGGAGGTGCTCTACCGCGGAAAAAGCATCTATGATGTGCTGGAAATGACGGTGGATGAAGCGGTTGAGTTCTTTGAAAACCATCATCTGATTGCGCGGAAGCTGCAAACCTTGCAGGATGTGGGGCTTGGATACATCAAGCTGGGCCAGCCGTCCACTACGCTGTCAGGCGGCGAGGCGCAGCGCGTCAAGCTCTCCACGGAACTTTCCCGCAAAGGGACCGGCCGCACCGTCTATGTGCTTGATGAGCCGACGACAGGCCTGCACATGGCGGATGTGGACAGGCTGGTGCAAGTGCTGCAACGGCTGGTGGATCAGGGGAATTCCGTACTGATCATCGAGCACAACCTGGATGTGATCAAGACCGCCGACTGGCTGATTGACCTGGGGCCGGAGGGCGGCAACATGGGCGGCCAGATCGTGGCCGAGGGAACGCCGGAAGCGGTTTCCGCCGTGGAAGGGAGCTTTACAGGCGCATATTTGAAGCGTTTGGTCAAGAAGGCTGGAAAAGCATAGAGGAGAAGCTATATAATAGGGCCCGGAGGTGAACCCGCATGCGCAAGGCTACAATGGATATTGGTGAGATGGCCGCGCAGTGCGGGTTTGCGCGTTATGCGCTGCTTCCCGCGCCTGTGCCCGGCTGGATAAGCGTGCTGATTACCGCAATGCCGTTTCATTGGTTTGGGCGCTGGGAAAAAGGAAACGCGGAGGTAAGCGCATACTATTTCGCGTCACAGCGGGCAAATCAAGGCATTCACCGCGTGGTTGATGAACTCACTGAACAAGGTGTGCGTGCGGAAGTTCGTTGGGAACTGCCGCAGAAGCCGCTGGCGCAATCCGCCGGATTTGGCTCAATCGGCAAGAACACACTGGTGCGGAATGAAGCGTGGGGCAGCTGTTTTGTGCTCCAAACGCTGCTGTGTGATCTGCCCCCGGAGACACTGTCCGAACCGATGCCCGCACCTACCTGCGGATCGTGCCGCCTGTGCATGGAGGCATGTCCCAGCGGCGCCATCACAGAGGAAGGGTTCCGGATCGAAAAGTGTTTGCGCAATTGCATGCTGCGCGGGGAACCTGCGCCGGAGGCATACCGAGCAGGGATGGGAACGCGGTCTCTTGGGTGCGAAATCTGCCAGCGCGTGTGTCCCCACAACGGAGGACTGCCGGAAGTGGAGCCTTTGGAACAATCGCTGTTTGCCATCGAAAAGCTGCTTCGGGCGGGTGGAAACGATCTGGAAGCCATCGCGAAATCCATTGGCCGGAATGAGGCGCGCAAGGAGCGCCTGCAAGCCCAGGCGTGCCTGGCCGCCGGAAACAGCGGGGATGCGCACTATCTGCCGCTGCTGTTGCCGCTGACAGAGCATCCGCGCACCGTGATTGCCAAGCACGCGTGCTGGGCGGTTCAACGTCTGAGCAACTGCTGATCCTTCGCACTGTTCCCAAGTGTCCACTGACCTAGTCACCGGATGGCTGGCGAATGAATCAGTGGACACCCAAACCTTCGATCATCGAAAGGAGAATACAAGCCATGCTCCAACTGGAAAACATCAGCAAATCATACGCCAAGGGACGCGTGAAAGCGGTGGATTCGCTGTCGCTTCACGTCAAGCGGGGGGAGATATTCGGGTTCATTGGCCCCAACGGCGCAGGGAAAACGACCACCATCAAGATGATTTGCGGCATCATCAACGCAGATGCGGGGCGAATCCTGGTAAACGGCAAGGATATTGCCAAGGAGCCGCTAGATGTCAAGCGCTCGATGGGGTTTGTGCCGGACGCCGCGAATGTATACGAGCGGCTGACAGGGCTGGAGTACCTTAACTTCCTGGCCGATGTGTACGGCGTGGACCAGAAAACACGGCTGGAACGCATGGAAAAGTACCTGACGATGTTTGAGATCAAGGATGCCGCGGGCAGCCTGATCCGCACCTATTCGCGCGGCATGCGGCAAAAGCTGACGGTCACCGGCGCACTGCTGCACAACCCGCCGCTATGGATACTGGATGAGCCGATGAGCGGCCTGGACCCCCGCGCTGCGCATCAGCTCAAGCTGGAAATGCGCGCGCATTGCGATCAGGGGAATACGGTATTCTTCTCCACGCATGTTCTGGAAGTTGCCGAAAAGCTGTGCGACCGAATCGGCATCATCAACCATGGCAAGCTGATCGCGGTGGGCACGCTGGAAGAGCTGCGCGCCGGCGAGAAAGGAGAATCGCTGGAGGCGCTGTTCCTGGAGCTGACGGGAGAGGGGGAGAGCGAATGAGCCTGTACTTTCGCCTGCTCCGCCTGCAACTGAGCCAGCGGTTTGGCCTGTCCGCACTGCGTGCGGAGATGCAGGAAAACCGTAAAAGGGCGCTTGGAAAAGCCTCGGTTTTCGTTGTTGCCGTGCTTTCCATTGGCGTGCTGATTGGCCTGTATACATGGATGCTGACAGCCATCATGCCTACGTTCCAATCCCTTGGCATGGAGCGCATATTCCTTGGGGTAATCCTGTTGGCTTCGATGTTGATTGTGTTCATTTTCGGCCTGGTATATCTCATTGGTCTGCTCTTTTTTTCAAAGGATACTGAGTTTCTGGCCGCGCTCCCAATTCCGCAGCGCACGGTGTTCGCGGCAAAATTCTCACAGGTGCTTGGGGGGGAGATCGGTACTACGGCACTGCTGCTGGCCCCGGCGTTGGTCGTCTACGGGGTTACCGTCGGCGCAGGCGTTGGGTACTGGTTTCTGGCGCTGCTCATGCTTTTTGTTGCGCCCTGTATCCCACTTGCGCTTTCCGGTTTTGTTTCGCTGGTTCTGATGCGCTTCAATGCACTGTGGCGCAGGCGAGACTTGATGACCACAATCAGTGCGGTTGCCGCTGTGCTGATATATGTCGTAGGCTGGACGATGCTTTCATCCCGAATGGAAAGCCTGACTTCCCCTGAAGCGGTGATGGAACTGATCCAGAACAGTTCCGCACTGCTGCACAGCATTGTTTCTGCGTTCCCCCCCGCAGGCTGGGCTGCGGAAGCCTTGCTGGGACAGACGGGTTCGCTGTTGCTGTTCCTTGGCGTATCGGCGGTTGCATTGGCCCTGGTGGTGTTCGTAGCGGATAAAATATACTACGCGGGCTCGATGGCGCAACTGGAAGCCGCCGCAAGAACGCGCAAGGTCAAGATCACCAGCGATACGGCGCGCCAGCGCGGCGTTGTGTGGGCGCTTTTCATGCGCGAATGGAAGATCATCCTGCGCACGCCCGTATACGCGCTCAATAGCTTAATCATGCTGATCATGGGACCGCTGATGTTGCTTTTGCCCATGCTGATGCAGGGCATGACAACCGATCCGGAGATGCGGGAGATACTGTCGCTGCTGAACAACGCCGCGGATTCCCGGATTGTGCTGCTGGTGCTGGCGGCCCTTTCGCTGGCGCTTGGGGTGATCAATACGGGCGCCATGACTTCCTTTTCCCGCGAGGGCAAGCTGTTTTACCTGCTGCGCGTGATTCCTGTTTCCCCTCGGAAACAGGTGCTCGGCAAATTCCTGTTTGGTTATTCGAGCACGCTGTTGTGTGTGGTGCTGATGTGCACAGTGGCAGTGCTGATGCTTGGGATATCGCCGCTGTTGGCGCTGGGTACAGTGCTGTTCTCCGCTGTTGTTGCGGTTTGCCCCCTTGCGCTGTCGATGCTTCCCGATACCATCAAGCCGAAGCTGAGCTGGAACAGCGAAACGGAGGCCATTAAACAGAACATGAACGCCATCCTAGGCATGCTGATTGCATGGGGTGTGCTGTTTGTGATGGGGGTGGGCGCATATTTCCTGGCGGGAACAACGCTGACCATTCTGCCGCTGACGTTGCTGATCGCGGGGGTTGCGGCGATGCTTGGCTGGGCATCTCTAGTGCTGCTGGGGCGCACGGCACACAGCGCTTTTGAGAGAATCGAAGGGTAATTTCCGCCTGCGCATTGCGGCAATCCGTTTGACAGGTTTCCGCATAAAATGATATACTGAATCTGGCGATTTATCGCCCCCACAACTGGAAAAAAGAAAGGCGAGGGGTGCACATGTGGCTTCGTGAAGGGCTCACCATCAGTCCCAAACACCATTTGATGATTGGAGGCTGCGATACGGTGACGCTGGCGCGGGAATTTGGCACCCCGCTGTATATATTGGATGAACACCATCTGCGGACGATGTGCCGCGCATTTGTCGGCGCGATGCGTACATTTGCGCCGGATGGTGCGGTATACTACGCATCTAAGGCATTCCTTTGTACCGCGATGTGCAAAATCGTGATGCAGGAAGGCATGGGACTGGATGTCGTATCCGGCGGAGAACTGTACACAGCGCTTCAGGCCGGCTTCCCAATGGCGCGGGTGACACTGCACGGCAACTGCAAAACGCCCCGAGAAGTGCACATGGCGCTTGAAAACGATGTAGGGCACATCGTCATCGACGGGCGCAGTGAAATTCCGATGATTCAGGCGATCGCCGCTGAACTAGGGAAAACCGCATGTGTACAAGTGCGGCTTAACCCTGATATCTCAGTAGACACGCACAAATCCATCCAAACCGCGACCAACGACTGCAAGTTCGGTCTCTCTGTCGGCAGCGGAGAAGCGCTTATGGCCGTCAAGGAGATTGCGGCAAGCAAGAACCTGCGCTTGACGGGCGTGCACATCCACCTGGGTTCACAGATATTTGATTTGCAGTCCTATGTTACCGCGATTGACCGGCTGACGGACTTCATGCTGCTCAGCGCGGTGGCGACCGGAACGCAGATGACTGATTTGGTGCTGGGCGGCGGATTTGGCGTCAAGTATACCGAAAAGGATCGCTCCACGACAAACCCGTGGGAAACGATCAAGATGCTGGCGCGCGAAACAGAGCGGCAGGCGAAGCGCAAAGGGTTGCCCGTTCCGAAACTGGTGCTGGAACCGGGCCGGATCATCGTGGCCGAGGCCGGATTGACGCTCTACACCGTGGGCGGCATCAAAACCATCCCCGATGTGCGCACCTATGTTGCCGTGGATGGCGGCATGATGGATAACCCGCGCGTTGCGCTGTACCAAGGCAAGTACGAAGCGCTGCTTGCCAACCGTGCCGATGAACCCGCCACCGGGGTATACGCGCTTGCCGGGCGCGCGTGCGAATCCGGCGATGTGCTGGGGTATGATTTCAAACTGCCCACGCCGCAGCTGGGGGATCTTGTGGCGATGACCACTACCGGTGCGTACCATTACTCGATGGCCAGCAACTACAACCGCGTGCCGGTACCCGCAATGGTGCTGGTCAGCGCTGGGCGTGCCGAGCTGATCGTTGCCAGGCAGCGGTATGAAGACGTTGCCCAATACGACCGCATGCCGGCCTGGTTATAAAAAAGAGAATAGGAATCTGAGATATGGATTTGACCCTTGGTGTGGATGCGCTCCTGGATGGCGTACAAAAGCCCGCCAGGTATATTGGCGGGGAAATGAACGCGGCGGCAAAGCCCTGGGAGGCAGCCGCCGTGCATTTTGCATTTTGCTTTCCTGATACCTATGAGGTGGGCATGTCCCACCTTGGGATGAAAATCCTGTATGAGCTGATCAATGCACGCGGGGACGCGCTGTGTGAGCGCGTTTTTGCCCCCTGGATTGACATGGCGGATGCTATGCGCAAAGCGGAAGTGCCGCTCTTTTCATTGGAATCCCGCCGTGCTATTCAGGATTTTGATGTGGTTGGTTTCACTCTACAGTATGAGATGAGCTACACCACGATCCTGGAAATGCTCGATTTGGCGGGATTGCCGCTGCTTGCGAAGGATCGGAATGGGCAGCACCCCTTGGTCATCGCCGGAGGGCCGTGCGCGTTCAACCCGGAACCGCTGCACGCATTCATTGATGCGTTTGTCATCGGCGACGGCGAGGAATGCACGCTGGATGTGGTTGATGCCGTAAAAGCGAGCAAGGCGCAAGGGGAAGATCGGGAAGCTTTGCTGATGCGTTTGGCACAGATTCCGGGCGTATACGTTCCCGCTTTTTACGATGCGGAATACGAAACCGACGGTCGGTTGGTTTCCTTTGTGGCCAATCGTGACGGCGTGCCTGCCGCGGTGAAAAAGCGTATCGTACGCGATTTGGATACGGCATCGTACCCGGAAAGGTTCCTGGTACCTTTTCAGGAGATCATCCATGACCGCATTATGTTGGAAGTAATGCGCGGCTGCACACGCGGTTGCCGCTTCTGTCAGGCGGGGATGCTGTATCGTCCTGTGCGTGAGCGCAGCATGGAAAGGCTGTTGGCACTTGCCGATGCCTTGGTCGCATCCACCGGGTATGAAGAAATGTCGCTGTCTTCGCTCTCTACGGGGGATTATTCCTGCCTGCCGGAGCTTACGCGCGCGCTTGCGGAACGCTTTGCAGGGCGCAAGGTGTCGCTATCCCTGCCGTCCCTTCGGCTGGATAAGGATTTGACCGAATCGCTGGAGCAAGTACAGCAGGTTCGCAAGAGCAGCCTGACGTTTGCGCCCGAAGCGGGCACGCAGCGCCTGCGTGATGTGATCAACAAGGGCGTAACCGGAGATGACATCGTGCGCACCGCCAGGGATGCGTTTGCCTCCGGGTATTCCAGCCTAAAGCTCTATTTCATGATCGGCCTGCCGACAGAAACGGATGAGGACATTGACGGCATTGTGGAAACCGCACGCACTATCTCAAACGAATATTTCAAAATCCCCAAGGGCGAAAGACCGCAGGGGATGCGCATTTCGGTGAGCTGCTCTTCCTTTGTTCCCAAGCCGTTTACGCCATTTCAATGGGCCGCGCAGGATACCATCGAGCAGTTGACGCAAAAACAGCGCCGGCTGCGGGATGCGCTCCGTACAGTGAAAGGTGCCACATTCCACTATCATGAGCCGCAGGTTTCCCTGATGGAAGCGTGCTTTGCGCGGGGCGATCGCCGCCTTTCCGATGTTTTGCTGGAAGCGTTCAAACGCGGTTGCCGGTTTGACGGCTGGTCGGAGCAATTCCGCTATGAGCAGTGGCTGGAAGCGTTTGCCGCTTGCGGGCTGGACCCTGCGTTTTACGCAAACCGTGTGCGGGGTAAAGATGAACTGCTACCCTGGACGTTTATCGACGCGGGCGTCACGCAAGCGTTTCTGTGGGCGGAAAAAGCGCTTTCAGACGAGGCGGAGACCACGCCCGACTGCCGGAAAGGATGCAATGGGTGCGGCTTGATGGGGGTGTGCTTTTCATGAGGATGATCATTGCCTTTGAAAAGACCGACACGGTGCGCCACGTCGGGCACCTGGATTTGATGCGCGCGATGCAGCGCGCGCTTAGGCGCAGCGGCCTGCCCATCCGCTATTCGCAGGGCTTCAACCCGCATGTACTGCTGGCGTTTGCATCGCCGTTGCCGGTAGGGGTATCCGGTGATGAGGAACTGATGGAAGTCGCCATGGAGGCAGATGTGGCTGAGGCAGCGTTTGCCGATGCGCTGCGCCCGTCTATGCCCGCGTCGCTCCCGTTGGTTTCCGTCAGGGCCGTTACGGATCAGCATCCTAAGCTGATGGCGGCGCTTCGCTCTGCCCAGTATCGGGCAACTATGCCACGAAATGATGCGGCGGAGGCAATGGCTGGGGCGATCCCCGCACTGTTGGCACGCGAAGCCATCCCCGCGATCCGCAAAACAAAGAGCGGCGAGAGGCCGTGCGACATCCGCCCCATGCTATATGCGCTGGAAGCGGATACCTCGCAGCCCGATGTAATAACCTTTGTTTTCCGCTCGGCCCTTACAGAGCGCGATACCTTAAAGCCTGATTTGCTGTTCGCATGCTTGGCAGAACAGGCAGGCGTGGAAGCGCCGGCAATGCGCTTGCGAAGGCTGAGGCTCTACGCGGAGGCAGACCGACGGCCGGTCGGTTTGTTACAGCTGCAAGCATAGCGCCGCTTTCCAATAGAAAACTGGAGTTTCCCCACATGAAGAGAGAAGTTTTGCTGGATACCCTTGGCGAAGAGACGAGGATGCTGGTCCTGGAGGACGGTATTCCTGTTGAATTTGCGCTGGAGCGCGCCGATGCACCCCGCCTGGTCGGGGGGTTGTACATCGCGCGCGTAATCAACGTGCTGCGCGGCATGGAGGCCGCTTTTGTGGACATCGGCGCGGAGCGCAATGCGTTTCTCTCGCTGGATGATCTGCCTGCGATTGCCCGGGATGCGGATGAGGTTCGCGTGGATATTCGCGACCGCAAACCCCTTCGTCCGGGCCAGGAAGTGCTGGTGCAGGTCGTCAAAGAGCCCGGCGGAGACAAAGGCCCGCGCGTGACGATGTCCCCAACATTTCCCGGGAAATACATCGTGCTGCTGCCTACCGTGGAAGCGATCGGCGTATCCCGTCACATTGAGGATGAAGAGGCGCGCCGGACGCTGTATGATTGTGCGAAAGCCGCATGCCCAAGCGGGATGGGGCTGATCATCCGCACCGCCGGGGCGGATGCAACCGCGCTGGATATCAAGCAAGAAACGGAAACGCTGCTTGCACGCTGGCAAGAGATTGAGCAGGCGGCGCGCGTGTCCAAGGCACCGGCGCTGCTGTATGATGACGGTGGCCTGTTTGCCAGGGCCTATCGCGACCTGAACGCGCCCGTCGCAACCGGACCGTGGAATGATCCGCTGGAACAGAAGCTGGAAAAGGCGCTGCGCCGCAAGGTTTGGCTGGACAGCGGCGCATTCCTGATCATCGACCGCTGCGAGGCGATGACGGTGATCGATGTCAACAGCGGAAAATTTACCGGCAAAAAGAACCTGGCGGATACGCTGCTTCGCCTCAACTGTGAAGCAGCCAGGGAAATTGCGCGGCAAATCCGCCTTCGTGATATCGGCGGCATCATCATCATTGATTTTGTCGATATGAAGGCGGAGGAGGATCGGCAGGCGGTGCTTGACACGCTGTGCCAGGCAATGGAGCCTGATCGGGCGAAGTATCACATCCATGGCTTTACCGCGGCGGGGTTGCTCGAGATGACGCGCCGCCCGGTGTATCAGCCGGTGTTAAACGCCATGATGGAACCGTGCTCCGCCTGCGAAAGCGCGGGGTACCAGCTGACGCCGGACGCAAAGGCGCATCGCTTGCTGCGTCAGATCCGCGCGCGACGCATGGGCGGCGATGAAGATGCCCTTACCCTTACCGCTCCGGAACCGGTGCTTGCGGCGCTGCGCCGCATTGGTCTTCCGGATAGTGTTGAGGCGCATGCCGGGCGAGAGGAGGCGCTTCGATGAAGAGAGAAACACCCCCGCTGGTGCCCGCCGAAGCCATGGAGGCGGAGCGCCGTGCCATGCGCGAGATTGCCGCCATGCCGGATCGGCCCGCGCAATATTTCCTGATCACCTACGGTTGTCAGATGAATGCGCATGATTCCGAAACGATGGCCGGAATGCTGCAAGAGATGGGGATAACCCCGGCGGAAACGCGCGAGGACGCGGATTTGATCCTGTTCAACACCTGTTGCATCCGCGACAACGCGGAACGCAAGGCGCTTGGCAACATGACGTGGCTTAAGCAGCTCAAGCAAAAGAAACCTGGGCTTGTGCTGTGCGTATCCGGCTGCATGATGCAGCAGCCAAAGATGGCGCAGGTTATCCTCAGGCGCTATCCGTTTTTCGATGTGGCGTTTGGCACGCATAACCTATACCGTTTTCCCTCGCTGCTGCTGCGCGCGCTGGAAACGCGCCGCCAGGTGATCGAGGTGAATGACGAAGAGGGTACGATTGCCGAAGGAATGCCGATCCTGAAGGGAAACCCGCACACCGCGTTTTTGACGATCATGTACGGGTGCAACAACTTCTGTTCATACTGCATCGTGCCGTATGTCAGGGGACGCGAGCGCTCCAGACTGCCGGACGCGATTCTGCGGGAAGCGGAGGGATTGCTCCGCGCGGGCGTTCAGGAGATTACGCTGCTTGGGCAAAATGTGAATTCCTACGGCAACGATTTGGCGGGCGAGGCGTCGTTTCCTGATCTGCTCAAGCAGCTGGACGCGCTTGGCGTGCCCAGGATTCGGTTTATGACATCGCACCCCAAAGACCTATCCGATGCGTTAATCGATGCGATGGCGATTTCCCCCCGCATAGCCGGGCATATCCACTTGCCCGCACAGTCCGGCAGCGATGCTGTGCTGCGGGCGATGAACCGCATCTATACGCGGGATGTGTATCTGGAGCGGGTGAAAGCGCTGCGCAGCGCCATTCCCGGTATTGCGCTGACGACGGACCTGATCGTCGCTTTTCCGGGCGAGAGCGATGCCGATTTTGCGGATACGCTATCCCTGGTCGAGGAAGTGCGCTACGATTCCGCGTATACTTTCATTTTTTCCCCGCGGGAAGGAACGCGCGCGGCGCGATTGGAAGGCTTTGTGCCGGAAGAAGTTGCGACCGACCGAATCACCCGTTTGATCGCCGTGCAGGAAAAGATCACCGCGGAGATACACCAAAGCCTTGTGGGCACGCGGCAGCGCGTGCTGGCGTTGGAAACATCCCGCCGAAGCGCACGGCAGATTGCGGGCAAGTGTGAGCGGAACATCACCGTCAATTTTGAAGGCGATGCAAGCATGATCGGGCAGTTTATCGATGTTACGGTGACCGCTGCGGGGCATAACACGCTCAAAGCTAAGATTACCGCCGAACAGTAATAGCCGCACTAGTTTTACGCCGGATAAAGGAGAAATACCATGGCCTTGACCCCAATGATGCGCCAATATCTCATGTTGAAGGAACAGTTCGCCGACGCGATTCTGTTCTTTCGCCTGGGCGATTTTTACGAGATGTTTTTCGAGGATGCAAAAACGGCATCGCGTGAACTGGACCTGACGCTGACGGGCAAGGATTGCGGGCTTTCCGAGCGGGCGCCGATGTGCGGCGTGCCGTACCACGCGGCGGAAGGATACATCAGCCGACTGGTGCAAAAGGGCTACAAGGTTGCCATTTGCGAACAGCTTTCCGATCCAAACGAAAACCCCAGCAAGCTGGTGGAGCGCGGGGTCATCCGCGTGGTGACGCCGGGTACCGTGATCGAACAGTCGATGCTGGATGAAAAACGAAACAACTATCTGCTGGCACTGGCGGTGGAAGGAACCCGCGCAGGCGTCGCGTATGCGGATGTTACGACCGGTGAATGCCTGACGTTTGAACTGGATGCCAGCCCCGACGTACTTGTTTCCGAGATCGGCCGCATTGGCCCCAGAGAAGTTCTTGCCAATGAGGCGGCATTGCTGGCCTGCGCCGGGATGACGCTGCCCGCGCGGCCGACAGCGTATCCCTCAAAAGCGTGGAACTACCAGCAGGCGGAAAAGGGCATTCTTGCACATTTCCATGCGCACAGCCTGGATGCGTTCGGCCTTACGGGGCTGAAACTGTCGGTATCGGCAGTTGGCGCGCTGCTGCAATACATCAGCGAGACACAGCGCAACGCTATGGGCCACCTGTGCAGCCTGCGTCAGGTGCCGGTAGGCGAATACATGGTGCTGGATGCGGCTACGCGCCGGAACCTTGAACTGACGCAAACGATGCGGCGCGGCGCGGGCAAAGGCACGCTGCTGTATTTGCTGGATCACACCGCCACCGCGATGGGCGCGCGCCTGCTGAACAGTTGGGTAGAGCAACCGCTGGCGAAGGGGGAACGCATAGAGCGCCGCCTGGCCGCAGTTGCCGCGCTTCATGAATCGCCTGTGCTGATGCAGGCGCTGTTTGATACGCTATCAAAAATCCGCGACATCGAGCGCATTGTGGGCCGCATCGCATACAACGCGCTGAACCCGCGCCAGTGCCTTGCGCTGATGCAATCTTTTGACGCGGTGCCGCTGGTGGATCACCTCACCGCGGAAATAGAAGATGAAACCATCCGCGACCTGCGCGAGAGGATGGACCCGATGGATGACATCGTCAGCCTGATTGGCCGGATGATTGATCCTGACGCGCCGCTGCAGGTATCGGATGGCGGCGTCATTTGCAGCGGATACAACGAGGAGCTAGACACCTTGCGCCGTGCATCCGCAGACGGCAAGCAGTGGATTGCCGAAATGGAAGCGCGCGAGCGTGAAACGACTGGCATTAAGAATCTAAAAATCACATTCAACAAGGTGTTCGGCTACTGCATTGAGGTCACCAAATCATATTACGAGCTGGTGCCCATGCGCTATGTCCGGCGGCAAACCTTGGCCAACTGCGAACGTTACGTTACGCCCGATCTGATGGAAATGGAAAAGCAGATACTGGGCGCTGCCGAGCGTGCAATCCGCTTGGAGCAACAGCTGTTCGCGGGGCTGAAAGACCGGCTGGAACAGAACATACAGCGCATGCAGCGCACCGCCGAATCCCTCAAAACGCTGGATGCGCTGCTTTCCCTGGCGCTGGCGGCAAGGGACCACGGCTATGTACGGCCTGAAATCAACGGTGAGGGCGTGCTTTCCATCACGGACGGACGCCATCCCGTTGTGGAAACGATGCTGCGCGATGAGCAGTTTGTGCCCAACGATACGATGATGAACCTGGCGGATCAGCGGATGCTGATCGTTACCGGCCCCAACATGGCGGGCAAAAGCACCTACATGCGGCAGGTTGCGCTGATCACGCTGATGGCGCATATGGGCAGCTTTGTACCGGCAAAGGCGGCGTCCATCTGCCTGACGGACCGCATCTTTACCCGAATCGGCGCATCGGATGATCTGTCCAGCGGGCAATCCACATTCCTGGTGGAAATGAGCGAAACGGCGCAGATCCTTAGAAACGCCACAAAGCGCTCGCTGATCATATTGGATGAAATAGGGCGCGGCACCAGCACGTTTGACGGCCTTTCGATTGCCTGGGCGGTGGTGGAGTATATTGCGGGCAGCGAGGTAGGCGCGAAAACGCTCTTTGCTACGCATTACCATGAGCTTTCCGAGCTGGAAGGGCACATGGAAGGCGTCGCAAACTTCCGCATCGCCGTCAAGGAGCACGGGGAAGACGTGATTTTTCTGCGGCGCATTGAGCGGGGCGGCGCGGACAAGAGCTTCGGCATCCACGTTGCAAGGCTGGCCGGCGTGCCGCAGCCGGTAGTAGCCCGCGCACAGGAGATACTGGCGCGTCTGGAGGCAAAGAACGTCAGCAAGACATCCATCAGCGACAACATCCTGGAAAAAAACCGCAGCACCAAGCACCAGCAGGTAGGCTTTGCCGAAGTGGGCAGCGTTAGCCTGGTGGAGGAACTGCGCGCGCTGGATGTAAACGCGATGACGCCGATGGAGGCGCTGAATACGCTGTTTACCCTGCGCGAGAAAGCGAGGAATTGCTGATGGCAACGCCTCAAAGGCATGCGATACGGCCCCTTGACCCTTCCGTTGTCGGCCAGATTGCCGCCGGTGAAGTGGTAGAGCGGCCAGCCTTTGCCATCAAAGAGCTGGTTGAAAACAGCATTGACGCGGGTGCAACCTCCATCACTGTGGAAATTCGGGATGGTGGGTTAACGTATTTTCGCGTAACGGACAACGGCTGCGGAATCGTGCCGGATGATGTGCGCATGGCATTTGTCCGCCATGCGACCAGCAAACTGCGCACCGCGGAAGAACTTGCGGCAATCCATACGCTGGGTTTCCGCGGGGAGGCGCTGGCATCCATTGCAGCGGTTGCGCGCGTTGAGATGCGTACCCGCGCATCCGGCGAAAAGAATGGCATCAAGGCTGTGGTGGCAGGCGGAGCGATCGAAAAGATTGAAGATACGGCAAGCCCGGAAGGTACCTCCATCATCGTACGTGACTTGTTCTTCAACACCCCTGCCCGGCAAAAATTCTTAAAAAAACCGGTCACAGAAGCCGGGCTTGTATCGGATTTGGTGCTGCGCTTGATTCTGGCGCGGCCTGACATCAGTTTCCGGCTGATGAACGCGGAAAAGCAGGTATATCACAGTACAGGTAACGGCAACCTAAAGGATGCGCTGTTCGCGGTGCTGGGACGGGATGCGCTTGATGCACTGGTTTCGGTAAAGGGCAGCGCCGCCGGGTGCTTTGTTACAGGCTATGTGGGCGTGGGGGAAGCGGCACGCAGTACGCGGCAAATGCAAACGTTCATTTTGAATGGGCGCTATGTGCGCAACGCGATTCTATCCCAGGCGGTGGAAGAGGGATGTCGGGAGCGTGTGATGACCGGAAAATACCCGGTGTGTGCGTTGCACCTGACAATGCCTTTTGAATCCGTGGATGTCAACGTACACCCCAACAAGCTGGAAGTGCGCTTTCAGGATGAACGTACGCTGCTGGAAGGAATTGCGGCGGTGGTGCGGGAATCGTTCATCGTGGAACCGCTGGCCGCCGCACCGAAGCTTTTGCCTGAAACGCCAGAAAAGGCGGTTCCTGTGAAAGCTACGGCGGAGGTGCCTTCAATAGCGAAAAGAGGCGAAAAGCCGATACCAACATCTTTACTAAACCGACCGACGGTTTTTCTGCGAGACAGCGCCACAATGCCACCAATGATGCCGAACCGACCGTCGGTTTTGTCGCCGATGACGGAACCAATGCCTCTTATCCAGGAGCAGATGGCTATGCCGGAAGCAAAGCCCAAAACCGCGCCGATCATCATCGTGGGCGTGGCATGGCTTGAATATGTGTTTGTGTTGCAGGAGGATATCCTATATATTATTGACCAGCATGCCGCCCACGAGAGGATTCTATACGAGCGCTATCGCAAAGCGATGGATCAGCAGAGCGTATCCCAGCAGCTGTTGGTGCCGCAGGTGGTAGAGTTGACGCACCGGGAACACGCGGCGCTGCAGCAGAGCCTCGCTGACCTAACAGCGGCCGGGTTTGAATTGGAGGATTTTGGCGATCGGGCCATCCAGGTGCGCGCGGTGCCGATGATTCTTGGCGCGCCGGAGGTCAAGCATTTCTTTGGCGAACTGGCGGACTGCATTGCCGAATACCGGCAGCTTCCCACAGAAACAAAGCGGCGCGACATGCTGGTAAAGCTGGCGTGCCGAAAGGCGGTCAAGGCGGGTGATCCGCTATCGATGGAGAGCATTGAGGCACTGCTAACCGAGATGCGCGAGACAGGCGCGCCGCCGACCTGCCCGCACGGCCGCCCATTGGTTGTGCGCATTGATAAAACCGATTTGGATAAGCGTTTTCGCAGGATCGTATGAGCAAGATAGAAAAGAAACCGCTGGTTGCCGCAATTGTCGGCCCTACGGCAACGGGCAAGACGGACGCGGCAGTATCGCTATGCTTGGCGCTGGGGGGCGAAGCCATTTCGATGGATTCCATGCAGATATACCAGCGGCTTACTATCGGCACAGCCAAGCCTACACCGGAAGAAATGCGCGGTGTGCCGCACCATCTGCTGTCTTTTGTGCCGCCGGATACCCCTTATACCGTACAGGAATATCAGCGGGATGCGCGTGCCAAAATGACAGATGTGTTGGCGCGCGGAAATCTGCCCGTATTTGTCGGAGGAACGGGGTTGTATTTGCAAGCGGTAAGCCGTCCTCTCAATTTTGCACAGGCGGGCGAGACCAGCACGGTTCGCGAGTGTTTGCAGCATGAGGCGGAAACATCGGGCGGCCCGGAAGCGCTGCATTGTCGGCTTGCCTCCGTGGACCCGGAGACTGCGGCGCGGTTGCATGTAAACGATATCCGCCGCGTAATCCGTGCGCTGGAAGTTTATGAGACAACAGGCACGCCCATGTCCGCCGGGCGCACGGAATGGGATGCCGATTCCGCGGAAGATTGGGCAATCTTTGCTCTGTCATGGCCGCGCGAAGTGCTGTATACGCGGATCAACCAGCGTGTGGATATCATGTTGCAGCGCGGCTTGCTGAATGAAGTGGAGTCCCTGCTCCGCTCTGGGCTTTCGCCTGAAACGCAGGCGATGCGGGCTATTGGGTATCAGGAATTTGTAGCGTATTTTCAGGGACACTGCACGCTTGAAGACGCGGTTGGGCGCGTGAAAATGAACTCGCGCCGCTATGCCAAGCGCCAGATGACCTGGTTTCGGCGGGATGCGCGCGTGCAGTGGATTTCACTGGATCAGTATAACGAACCGGAAGCGGTGCACCAGGCAATCATAGGCCGGGTACGGACGCTTCAAGAAGAGAGGCAATGATGGATATCGAAGCGCTTGTCGAACAGGCGGAAAGGGACTGCGCGACTGTTTTCGAAGGGATACAGGCGGTGGAACGCGCTTGCTTTGCCCGCGTGTTGCGCCGTTTTCAGGCGGAAAGAATCGGCACGCAGCATTTTGCGCAAACGACAGGCTACGGCTATGGCGATGTGGGACGCGATGCGCTGGAACGCGTGTATGCGGGCGTGTTCGGGTGCGAAAAGGCGCTGGTGCGTCCGCAGATCGTATCGGGAACGCATGCTTTGGCGGTGGCGCTGTTCGGGTTGCTCCGCCCGGGGGATCGGCTGCTTTCTGCCGCGGGCAAGCCGTATGACACGCTGGATGAAGTGATCGGCATCACAGAAGCGGTGGATGGGTCGTTGGCATCGTTCGGCGTTGAATATGATCAAGTGGATTTGACGGCGGATGATGATGTCGATATTCCCGGCATTCTGCACGCGATGCGCCCCGAAACACGGGTGGTGCTGGTACAGCGTTCGCGCGGGTACGCATGGCGTCCGACGCTGACGCTTGCGCAGATTGGGCGGGTAGTGGAAGCGGTGCATGGGGCAAACCCTAAAGCGCTTGTGCTGGTGGACAATTGCTATGGTGAGTTTACCTGCGAGGCGGAACCGTCGAGCGTTGGCGCGGATGTATTGGTCGGCTCCCTGATCAAGAACCCCGGCGGCGGGCTTGCACCCACAGGCGGGTATATTGCCGGGCGAGCGGATGCTATTGACCGCGTTGCAACAAGACTGACCTCCCCGGGAATCGGCGCGGAGGTTGGTTCCTATGCAGGCGGGTATCAGCAGTTTTTCCAAGGGCTGTTTATGGCGCCGCATGTGGTAGCGCAGGCGGTGATGGGCGCGGCGTTGCTTGCGCGCGCGTTTGAAATGACCGGATTTGCCGTGCAGCCCGCATATGACGCATCGCGCGGGGATATTATCCAAGCGGTACGCCTGGAAACAGAAGAGCGGTTGATCGCCTTTTGTCAGGCGGTACAGGGCGCATCGCCAATCGACAGCTATGCCCTGCCGGAGCCGTGGGCGATGCCCGGGTATATGCACCAAGTGATCATGGCGGCGGGCACGTTTGTTTCCGGCGCTTCCATTGAACTTAGCGCGGATGCACCAATAAAGCCGCCCTATATTGCCTATTGGCAGGGCGGCCTGACATATGTGCATTGCAGATTTGCGGTGATGGAGACGCTGCGGGCGGTTGCGGCCAAATAGAATCAGATCTTGCGCATGAGGGATACAACCTTGCCCAAGATGACGGGATCGCGCACCATGATGGGCTCCATTAGATCGTTTTCCGGCTGCAGGCGGATGATGTTCTTCTCGCGGTAGAAGCGCTTGACCGTGGCTTCGTCTTCCACCATAGCCACAACGATATCGCCGTTGTTGGCGGTGGATTGCTGGTGCACGACGATGTAATCGCCATCCAGAATGCCGGCGTTGATCATGCTTTCGCCTTGCACGGTCAGGATGAAATGCGTCCCTTCACCAAGCAGTTCGATCGGGAGCATCATCTGTTCGGACCGATCTTCCAGCGCGGTAATCGGTTGGCCGGCGGCAACCTTGCCCACCAGGGGAATGGAAAGGGCGGCATGCCGGTTGAAAGCGGGATCGTTCAGCACCTCAATGGCGCGCGGCTTCATGGAATCACGGTGCAACAAGCCCTTCTTTTCCAGGCGCATCAGATGGCCGTGCACCGTGGATGTTGACTTGAGCCCAACCGCCTCGCAAATTTCACGCACGGACGGGGGATAGCCCTTATTTTGAATTTCTTGCTTAATGAATGCGAGAATTTTCGCCTGGTTATCGCCACGAGGTTTTCGCATAGCCGCCACCTCACACAGTTTTTTTGAGTATACCATAAACCGGCGGCCATTACAAGCGGAAGAAACGCCTGTTCGCGAATATTCGTTCCATGAATACCAATATTTTTGTAGGAGATGAGTACTTTGAAACAGCCTGGAGAGTGCGTATTGTATGATCGTCCCTGTATGGATTGCGGGGAATGCGACCGCTGCGATGAAAACCCGGAAAAAATCTGCGACAACTGCATGCAGTGCGTGAAAAAGGACGCGGAATATGCGGCGATCCAAATTGACGGTGTGCTTACGAATGATGAGGCGCTGGAAGGGGAACTGTAATCGCTGGCACAGTTTCCCCTTGGCAACGGTTCCGTCATTCGCCGTGCCCAGCGATCAGATCGTTTAGTTCGTTGATGTTGCCGCAGCCCATCGTCAACACGAGGTCGCCGGGTTGCCAATGTTCGCGCAGGTACTTTTCAGTATCGGCAAACGTAGGGGTCAGGTGCACGCGCTGGCCGGTTTTTTTTATGGCATTCACCAGCATGCTGCTGTGAATATCGCCGGGGTCCACCTCGCGGGCGGCATAAATATCGGTGATCAATATCTCATCTGCATCATCGCAGCAATGAATGTATTCATCAAAAAGCCGCTTGACTCTGGAATAAGTATGCGGTTGCATCACAGCCCATAGCCGGTTATGGGGCTGCATTTTCATTACGGACAGTGCGCCTTGCATTTCCGTAGGGTTGTGCCCATAGTCGTGATAAAGCTTGACACCCTGTACAGTGCCGGTATGCTCCAGTCTGCGATGGACTCCTTTAAAGTTCGAAAGTGCCTCCGCCGCGCGCGTCAAATCAGCGCCCACTACATAAGCGCCAGCCAGCGCGGCCAGCGCGTTTATCACATTGAATTTGCCGCCCACGCGCAGGGAGACGCCTGCGATAATATCCCCGTGCAGCGCAACATCAAAGAATGGGTGTCCCAGCTCATTGTATTGAACATTCATCGCGCGCAAATCGTTCTCCTCACTAAAGCCAAAGGACAACGTGGCGCATGCGGCGTTCTGAAGCAACACCCGCACGCGCGGATCATCCCCGTTGCCCGCAAATGTGCCATCCATCGTGATATTGCTGACAAACTGGCCAAATGCCGTCTGGATGTTTTCGATTGTGCCGAAGAAATCCAGATGGTCCGCATCAATATTCAAAACAATACCGACCGTCGGTTTCATTTCAAGAAAACTGTTGTGGAACTCGCAGGCTTCGGCAGCGAACACATCATGCTTGCCAATCCGGGTGCTGCCACCGATAAAATCAAAACTGCCGCCCAGATGCACCGCCGGGTTCAGGCCCGCTTCCGTAAGTGCCTGCGCAAGCATTGCGGTGGTGGTCGTTTTGCCGTGTGTTCCGGCAACACCGATCGCCTGCTTGTAGCCTTGCATCAGCTGTCCCAGCAGTGTGGCGCGTTCCATCTGGGGGATGCCAAGCTGCACGGCCTCCCGGCGCTCCGGGTTTTGCTCACCTATGGCCGCTGAATACACCACCAGTGCCGCGCCATGCACATTTTCCGCCGCATGGCCAAGCGTGACGGGAATGCCGTGCGCGCGAACAGCTTCCAGCAGATACGACGCATAATTGTCGGAGCCGGTGATTTGGTATCCGCGGTCAAACAGAAGACCCGCCAAGCCGGACATGGAGCTTCCGCCAATGCCGATCATGTGCACCCGTTTGCCGGCAAAATCATCTATATGCAAGGCCATTTCCATCCCTCCAACCCATAAAGCTTGCCCAGTATCATTATAACCATGCGGGATGTACCCCGCAAGAGGCGATATGAAAACCGCCGGCCCATTTCTGCATTATGAACACGAACAAAATTCCTTTCCCCTCTGGATTTTTTCGCCTTTTTCATATACAATAAGGCGAATCTGAGCAAACTATGCATGAAAACCCCAGAAATACCGAACAAAGGTGGGTTTTCACGGGAGGAAATGGGGATGGAACACATCCGGCGAACCGAACGCCTAGCGGCGATGACGCGCATGCTGGTAGCGGAGCCTAACAAAAGCTTTGCTCTTTCCGTTTTCTGTGATGCCTTTGGCACGGCCAAATCCACCGTCAGTGAGGATCTTGATATCATCCGCACAGCAATGGCACAATTTTCGCTGGGCACATTGGAAACGCTTTCAGGCGCATCCGGCGGCGTACGGTTCCGCGTGCAGTTGGATTGTGCGGAAAGGTACGCACTGGTGGAATCACTGTGCGAGAGGCTGCGCGCACCGGGCCGCGTGCTGCCGGGCGAACTGCTGTACCTGGCGGATATCATTGCCGATCCCTTGGTAATGGGGCCGATGGCGCAGGTGCTGGCATCTGAATTTGCTGCAAAGGAACCGGATTTTGTGCTCACGATGGAAACGCAGGGGATTCCGCTGGCGATGATGACGGCGCATCAGCTGCACATCCCCGTAATCATTGCACGGCGTTCCAGCAAGGCGTATGAAGGGCCGACCGTGCATATCAATTACCTTGTGGGCTCACAGTTCAAAACCATGTCGCTTTCCCGAAAGCTTGTGCAGCCTGGGCAAAAGGCGTTGCTGGTGGATGACGTGCTGCGCAGCGGCGGTACTGCGACAGGCATGCTTGACCTAATGCGTGAGTTTGGCGCGGAGGTGGTCGGCGCGGCGGTGTTGGTGGGGCTTGAATCCGCGTGCAGTGCGTTTGGCGAAGTCAAACCATTGACAGTGTTGGAATCTGTGGATAACAGATTGGGCAGCGCAAAACTTCGCCCGGGAGACTGGTTAAAAACCTGAAAATGGTGTATGATACCAGAATGACTTGTGGAAGGGATTTTTGCAAAATCCCTTTATGGCGCGATATCTGCGAATTCGCGCCTGAGTATGGAAAGGACGGATGTATGAACCATATCGCGCTAATCATAGCGGCGGAAAGTGATTCCGGCGCGCCTGTTGGCGTGCCCTTTTTGCTGCCCGCACTGCGTGCCGTGGCCGCATCGTGCTGCGGTGCGGTGGAGGAAATCCAGGGGACTGAACTGGCGCAAAAGATAAAGGCACTTGCCGAAAATACTGTCTGTTTGGTGTTGGATGCGAATCATCCGCTTGTTACGGCTGAGGACGCGCAGGCGTTGCTTGACGCCGCGGAGAGCGGCATAGCCGCCGTGCGCGGCAAAGGAAACGCCAACGGATTTCCTGCGGCGTTTTGCGGTATTGGCAAAAAGGAAAAGGAAATTTCCCTATCGGAAGATGCTTCTTTTGCTGTAAGCGACGCCTCCAGCCTTGCCCGCGCGCTGAAAATACTGCGCCAGCGGAAAAACGATGCACTGATGGCAGAAGGCGTGCTGCTGCTTGACCCAAAACGCACCTACATTGACCCGGATGTGCGCATTGGCGCGGGTACCGTGGTGCATCCCGGAAACACCATCACGGGGGCAAGCGTTGTCGGTGCGGACTGCGTATTGCTGCCAAACAACAGAATTCACGCATCCAACGTAGGTAATGGTGTTACAGTTGAAAATTCCGTGCTTACAGAATGCTCCATCGGAAACAGAACGACGGTCGGTCCGTTTGCGTATCTCCGGCCTGGTACAAATGTCGGAGAAGGCTGCCGCATCGGCGACTTCGTTGAGATCAAAAACAGTAACATCGGCGATTTGACGCGCATATCCCATTTGACATATGTGGGTGACGGCGATTTGGGGCGCAACATCAACCTGGGCTGCGGCGTTGTGTTTGTCAACTACGACGGAAAAGAAAAGCGCCGCACTGCCGTAGAGGATGACGCGTTTATCGGCTGCAATACAAACCTGGTGGCGCCTGTGCGTGTGGGCCGCGCCGCTTATGTGGCCGCCGGTGCGACCATCACGGAAGATGTTCCGGGGGATGCGCTGGCCATTGCCCGCGCACGCCAGGTAAACAAAGAGGGTTGGGTCGCAAAACGGCGCGAGGAAGGCAAAATATAGCCAATGGATGTACATCTGATAGTGGGGCTCGGCAACCCTGGCGAAAGGTATGCGCATACGCGGCACAACGTGGGGTTCGATGTTGTCTCCATTCTGTCGCAGAAGCTGTCGATCCCTGTGACGAAGCACCGTTCCCGCGCGCTTGTGGGCGAAGGAACCTATAAAGGCATACGGCTCGCGCTGGCGCAGCCTCAAACATACATGAACCTGAGCGGCGAAAGCGTAGTGCCCCTGATGCAGTGGTACAAGGTAACACCGGATCGCCTGATCGTCATCTATGATGATGTGGATTTGCCGCCAGGCTCGGTGCGCGTGCGCGCGTCGGGATCATCCGGCACGCACAACGGAATGCGATCCGTAATCGGCCAGATGGGCCGCGAGGATTTTCCGCGCGTGCGGGTAGGCATCGGCGCGCCCCCGCCCGGCTGGGATATGGCCGATTGGGTGACCGCCCACTACGAAAACCCCGAAACCCGCAAGGTCGCTTTCGATGGATATTTGAGCGCCGCCGACGCGGTGCTTCTTCTGCTGACGGACGGTCCAGAGGCTGCGATGCGGCAGTTCAACCGCAAACCGCCGAAAGAACAACCCGCACCTGCGCAGCAGCCGTAAAGGCGCACTCACTACCTTGCAAGGAGATCAACAGTGCGAAATTTCTTTGTGACCCCGCTGCTTGCGTATCCGCCGTTTGAAAAGCTGAAACAGGCTGCGGCATCCGAAGCGCTTGTCACCGCATACGGCATGGCGGATGGGCAAAAGACGCACCTGGCGGCGGCGCTGGCGCGGGAAATAAACCGCCCTGTGCTGTATGTGGCGGCGAACGAGGGGCAGGCGGCGCGCGCATACGATGATTTGACGCAATACCTGGGCAGCGGCGTGTATTTGCTGGCCGCGCGAGAGGTTGCGCTTTACCACGCCGCTGCCGCAAGCCGCGAGCTGGTCAACAGGCGCGTGGAAACGCTGCACGCCGCGGCGACGGGTGAGGCGCGGGTCATTGTTGCGTCGGCTGAATCTTTGCAGCATCGGTTGATGCCCAAGGCCGGGTTTATCGCGCATGAAAAAAGACTGGCAGTCGGTTCTGTATGCGATCCTCGCGCGCTGGCGGTAGGGCTTGCCAAGGCAGGGTATGAGCGCGTAGAGCGCGTGGACGCAAAGGGGCAATTTGCCATGCGCGGCGGCATTCTGGATGTGTTCCCGCCGAACATGACATCGGCGCTGCGCGTAGAATGGTTCGACGATGAAGTAGATTCCATCCGCCTGTTTGAAACGGCCACGCAGCGTTCCCTGGAAAACGTGCAAAAGGCCCTGCTTCCACCCGCGCAAGAGTTGCTTCTGGTGGATGGCGCACAGGCGAGAGCCGCTGCGGACCGGCTGGCATATGCGCTGGGCGACGCGCTATCAAAGCGCGGACATCAGCTATCTGCTCCTACAAATGATGATGACGATTGGGACACACTGCCCGCACTGGATGATGTGGGCAGCGCCGCAAGGCTGCAGCTGCGCCCAGGCACGACGGATGACCGTTTGGCCGCGCGAATACACCGCCATATGGAAATGCTGCGCGAGGGCGGCTTGTTTACCGGTATGGAAGCGTTTGTCCCGTTGCTATACGATGAAACAGAAACCGTCGCCGATTGGCTGGATGCGCCGGTCGTGTTCCTGGATGAACCGGATAAACTGCGTAACACCTGCGAAAACCGGCATCTTGAGTTTATCGAAGCGTTCAAAGGCGCGCTGGAAAGGGGCGAGGCGCTGCCGGCGCAGGCGGATTTGCTGCTGGATGACGTGGCGCTTTTCGGGAACCTTACCAAGCGCGGCGGGATCATTCTTTCATCCTTCCTGCGCACGATGGGCGGGCTTTTGCCCATGGACATCATCAAGCTGGATGGCGTCGGCGCAACCGCTTACCAGAACCAGTTCAAGGAGTTGGCGCACGATCTGCGCACCTGGCGGCAGGAGGGGTGGCGGGTCGCGCTGCTCTCCGGCGGTGTGGCACGCGGAGAGCGCCTGCAAAAGAGTCTTAACGACCTTGGCGTGTTTGTTTCCATATCCGATGAAAACCTGGACACGATCGCCGAAGGTGATGTGGCGATCCTGCCGCTTTCGCTGACGCACGGTTTTTTATACCCGGAGCTGAAGTTCGCGGTCATCGCGGACGCCGATCTGTACGGCGCCGCCTATCAGAAGCGGCGGGCCCGGCGAACCACGGGCGAGCGAATCGCCGCGTTCACAGACCTGTCGGTGGGCGATTATGTGGTGCACGAAAACCACGGCGTAGGCGTTTACCAGGGTACCGTGCGTCTGCAGAGCGAGGGTCTGTGGCGCGACTATTTGCTGATTCAATACCAGGGCGCGGATAAGCTGTATGTGCCGACCGACCAGATGGACCGCGTGCAACGCTACATCGGCTCTGATGGGGTATCGCCGAAGATCAACAGGCTGGGCGGCGGAGAATGGCAGCGGCAGAAACAGCGCGTCAAGCAGTCCATCCGCGAGATGGCGATCGACCTTGTCAAGCTGTACGCGCAGCGCAAATCCGTTCAGGGCTTTGCTTTCAGTGAAGACACGCCCTGGCAGCGGCAGTTTGAAGACAACTTTCCCTTTGAGGAAACACCCGACCAGTTGCAGGCCATTGAGGAAATCAAACGGGATATGCAGGCGGACACGGTGATGGATCGGCTGCTCTGCGGCGACGTAGGCTACGGCAAGACCGAGGTTGCGCTGCGCGCAGCGTTTAAGGCCGCGATGGACAGCAAGCAGGTGGCCATCCTCGTGCCCACAACGATCCTGGCACAGCAGCATTTTAACACCATTGAGAAACGGTTCCAGGGATTTCCGATAAAGTACGAGGTCATCAGCCGGTTTAAGACCCCACAGGAACAGGCCGCCATCCTAAAGCGCCTGGAAAGGGGCGATATCGATATCATTGTCGGCACGCATAGGCTGCTTGGCAAGGATATCAAGTTCAAGGATCTGGGGCTGCTGATCGTGGATGAAGAGCAGCGCTTCGGCGTGCAGCACAAGGAGCAGATCAAGGAACTGCGAAAAGCAGTGGATGTGCTGACGCTGTCTGCGACGCCGATCCCACGCACGCTGCATATGTCGATGGTGGGCATCCGCGATATGAGCCTGCTGGAAACCCCGCCCGAGGAGCGCTACCCTGTGCAGACCTATGTGCTGGAGTATTCAGACGGGCTGCTGCGCGACGCCATCCTGCGCGAAATACAGCGCGGCGGCCAGGCATATGTGCTGTACAACCATGTGGAGAGAATCGAGCGCTTCCACGCGAAGCTGCGCGAACTGGTGCCCGAGGCGCGCATCGCCATCGGACACGGGCAAATGCGCGAGCATGTTTTGGAAGATGTGATGCTAGACTTCTATGAGGGGCGCTACGATGTGCTGCTGTGCACAACGATCATCGAATCGGGGTTGGATATCCCGATGTGCAATACGCTGATCGTTTGCGAGGCGGATCATTTCGGGCTTTCGCAGCTGTATCAGCTGCGAGGACGCGTGGGGCGTTCCAACAGGCTGGCGTACGCATACCTGACCGTGCCGCCGGACAAAGTGCTGACGGAAACCGCCGACAAACGCCTGTCCGCAATCCGAGAGTTTACCACGTTTGGCTCCGGCTTCCGCATTGCGATGCGCGATCTGGAGATTCGCGGTGCGGGCAATCTGCTGGGCGCGGAGCAGCATGGGTTCCTTTCCACAGTGGGGTATGACATGTACTGCAAGCTGATGGAGGAAACCGTGCGCGAGATCCGGGGCGAAATGGGCGATGTAGCCGCGATTGAAACCCGGATGGAATACCCGGTGGACGCGTTCCTGCCTGCGGAATATGTGCCATCCGACGCGCAGCGCATTGAGCTGTACAAACGGATTGCCTCCGTGGATAGCCGCGCGGCGGTCGATGACCTGATGGAAGAGATCACCGACAGGTACGGTGACACTCCGGAACAGGTGGGCTTGCTGCTGGATATCGCGCTGCTGAAATCATTCTGCAACCGGCTGGGCATCGATACCGTCAGCCATCAAAGCGGACAGGTGAAGATGAAATTTGCCGAAGGCGCGTCTCCCGACCTGTCGAAGTTGTTTGCCGCCGTGGTTGCGGCGGATAACCGGCTACTGTTCTCGGCGAAACAGCCTGTTAGCCTCATCTTGCGCGGGCCGGGCCTTTCACCCAAAGACCTGCTGCGCACGGCCTTGGTGGCGATGGAGAAAGTATCGGCTGGAATGGCGGGATAAACGCCATTTTCCTTTTTTGCCAAAATGGGATATACTACCCTGTATGATGCCTTTGGGAGGTCTTAATGCACATAACAGTGGAGGGACAGCGCGTATACTATGAGCAGCACGGCGGGAATGGCCCGAATGTGCTGCTGCTGCATGGCTGGGGATGCTCTGTCGAGCTGTGGAAGCCAGTGACCGATGTGCTTTCGAAGCGTGCGCGCGTTACTGTGATTGATTTTCCGGGCCATGGGAAAAGCGACCGACCGTCGGTTCCTTGGGGTGCGGAGGAATACGCCGCATGCGTTGTCGGGCTGATACACGCGCTTTCGCTGGAAGGCTGCGATGTCATCGGGCACTCACACGGAGGCAGAGTTGCGCTTTTGCTTGCGGCAGAACACCCGGAACTTGTCAGTAAGCTTGTTCTGGCCGGCGCAGCAGGGCTGCATGGCGAGCCAACGGCTGAGCAGAAAAAAAGGTCCAGCACATATAAGCGCCTGCGCGGGATCAGCGATGCGCTGGACAGAATCAGGATTCTGGGCCCATTGCCCGAAAAAATGCGGGAAGCGCTAAGGCAGAAGTACGGCTCCCGCGACTACAAAGCGCTGGATGCTGAGATGCGGAAAACATTCGTCAAGGTGGTGCAGTTTGATGCCGCGCTGTACTTGCCGAAGGTGAAAGCGCCGACGCTGCTGATCTGGGGCGATCAAGACACGGAAACGCCGCTCTGGATGGGGCAAAGGATGGAAAAAGAAATCCCCGATGCCGGGCTTGTCGTGCTAAAAGGCGGCTCGCACTACGCCTATTTGGAGCAGACTCCCGCGTTTTTGCGAATTGTCCAAACGTTTCTACTAGGAGGGGTCGAATGATCCGGTGGCTGTTCTGCGCTTGCGCTGCAGTATCCACAGTGCTGGCATCCCGCATTGCCCTGCAATATTACCAGCTGGAAAGTTATCAGTTCGGCGGGTATTTCCGCACGCTTAGGCGCAACTGGATGCGCGCAGTATGGCCGGGATTTCTGGTATCGCTGCTGGCGTGCGCGCTGTCAGGCATTCTGACGGCGAACGCGTTTGATGATTGGCGGCTGGTCGTTTCCGCTACCGGCACGATGGTTCTGGCGGCAGGCGTATATTGGCTGCAGCGGCGTATGCCGGCGAAAAAGCCGCTGGTGTTCACAACGCGCGTAAAACGGCTGCTAGTCATTGAATGCGTAACCTGCGCGCTGCTTGCCGTTTTGCTTGTATTTGGGCTGAAAATACTGTCCGCGGCGCTGCTCTTGCCTGTGCTTGCGCTGCTGTGCCTGGCGTTAGCGGCGCTCGTTGCGCTGCCACTGGAAAAGCTGATCAACCGCCTGTACCTGCGCGATGCGATGAAGCGGCTGGACCGCATGCCGGAACTGATCAAGATCGGAATCACCGGCAGCTTTGGGAAAACCAGCACGAAGTTCATGCTGGAAACCATTCTTTCCGAAAAATACCGTGTGCTAGTGACACCGGCCAGCTTCAACACCAGCATGGGGGTCACGCGCGTTATCCGGGAGAGGCTTGCGCCGGATCACCAGGTGTTTGTGGCCGAGATGGGCGCGCGGCACAGGGGCGATATCCGCCTGCTGTGCAAGCTGGTCAGGCCAAAGTACGGCATTTTGACATCCATAGGCCCGCAACACCTGGAAACGTTCCATTCGCAGGAAAACATCACCCGCGAAAAATCGGAGTTGGCGCGCTCTATTCCACAGGACGGGGCGATGGTATTCGCGGCCGACGGCGCGATCAACGAAAGCGTATACCAACAGACGAAATGCCCCAAGCACCTGGCTGGAAGCCGGGCGGAGGGATTTGGCCTGTTTGCGAAGGATATAGAGTTTGGCCCGTGGGGCAGCCGATTTGTGCTAACCGATGGGAAGGAAGAATTTCCCTGCGAAACGCGTCTGCTGGGTGAGCACAATATTTCGAACCTGCTGTGCGCATGCACGATGGCGCGGGTGCTCAGCATGTCTCTGCCGGAAATTGCGCGCGGCGCGGCCAAGGTGCAGCCGGTCGAGCATCGCCTGCAGATTTTGAGGGGCACCGGCGGCGTTACGGTGATAGATGATGCTTTCAACGCAAACCCTGTTGGGGCCAAAGCGGCGCTTGATGTGCTGAAGCGCTTTCCTGGCCGCCGGATCATTGTCACGCCCGGGTTTGTGGAGCTTGGCGCGAAAGAAGAAGAGTATAACCGTGAGCTGGGGCGCCAGATTGCCCAAAGCGTGGATATCGCGGTGCTGGTTGGGCGCAGGCATACCGCGCCGATAGCCGAAGGCATCAAAAATAGCGGTTTTGCGCAGGAGAATTTGACGATCGTGGGCAGCCTGACAGAAGCAACGAACCATCTGGCCGGCGTTTTCCGTGCGGGTGATGTGGTTCTGTATGAGAATGACTTGCCCGATAACTACCAGGAGTAGCAGAGATTGCGAGGTGAACCCATTGGCAAAGATTCGTTTAGCGGTTTTATTTGGCGGGCGCGCGTGTGAGCATGATGTTTCCATTGTAAGCGCGCTGCAGTGCATGGCGCAGGTGCACAAAGAGGAATACGATGTGATTCCTGTCTACATTGCGCGGGATGGTGCCTGGTACATCGGTGATGCGCTGAAAGACCTTGCGTTTGTCCGCGCGTTCAAGCCCGATGCGCAGGGAATTACCCGCGTGTATCCGGATGTGACGCCCGGTTCCGGTGCGTTGCTCGCCATTGAGCGGAAGAAAGGGCTGCTTGCCAAGGATTCTCTCGTCGTAGCGGCTAGAATCGATGTCGCTATGCCTGTAATGCACGGGATGAACGGCGAAGACGGCACGTTGCAGGGGTTACTGGAACTGATGAACGTGCCGTATACTTCATCCGGTCTGGTGGGTTCTGCCGTGGGCATGGATAAAATCGCGATGAGACAACTGTTCCGCGGCTGCGGTTTTCCCATAGTGGAGGATTGCTGGTTCCTTCGGGATGAATGGGAAAAAGACCAGGGGTCTGTTCTGGAAAAAATCGAAAAAGCACTGCCATACCCAATGTTTGTTAAGCCTGCGAACCTTGGTTCTTCCATTGGTATCACGCGCGCAACAGACCGTCAGTCTCTTCTGGATGCGATTGAGGTTGCGCTTTCGTACGACCGCCGCATTCTGATTGAGCGCGGCATCGACAAGCCTGTTGAGGTCAACTGTTCCGTACTCGGCTTTGGGGCGGATGTAACTGCTTCCGTATGCGAAATGCCTGTAGCCTGGGAGGAATTTCTTACTTTTGACGAGAAATATCTGCGAGGCGGCAAGGGCGGTAGCAAAGACGGCAAAGGCGCGCAGCCTGGCGGCATGGAAACGCTGCGCCGAAAGATTCCGGCCCCTATCGGAGATGAGAAAACCGCGCGCATTCAGCAGCTTTCCGCCGATATTTTCCGCGCGCTGGACTGCAAGGGCGTCGTCCGCATCGACTATATGATAGAAGGCGACACCGTGTACGTTGGAGAAATCAATACCATTCCGGGTTCGCTGGCATTCTATTTATGGGAGCCGACGGGGATGCCTTATCCCGCGCTGATTGACAAGATGATCGAACTGGCATTCCGCGCGCACGCGGAGAAGAACCGCGCGGTGTTTGCCTTTGATTCCAGCATTTTGAGCCAGGTAGCCATGGGCACGAAAGGTTCAAAAACCTGACCGGGACCTGTACGAAAGGGGCGTTTCGGATGGATGATTTCGATGATCGCGTAGAGGACTTTCAGGAACCGGAAGAAGAGCAGCCTGCCGTGATCTCCACCAGCCAGGCGGTCAACCTGACTTGTACGCTCGCCTCTGTGTCCGCACTGTTTGCGCTGTTCCTGCTTTTCGCCGATCAGAAGAGCCACGCGGTGCGGCGGTTTTCGGTGCAGTCTGTTGGGCTGGGTGCGCTGCACCTGGCGCTTGGGATGCTCTGCTGGCTGTTGTCGGCGATCCTGGGTTGGATTCCGCTTGTCGGATACCTGATGTACATCCTGATGATGATCGTTTTCTGGGGCGCGACGGTGGGCATTTTGGTGCTGCGTGTCCGCATGATGCTGCGCGCTTACCGCGGGGAGGCCTATGTGCTGCCCATCATCGGGCACAAGCTCAGGGGCTTTGAATAAGGAGATGCCGTTTTGTTTTCACTGCTAGAGACGCTGTTCACCGATCCGCTTTGGTTTCTGGAATACTCGCTGTACCGCATCCCTGCGGTGCTGATTGCGTTGATCCTGCACGAGTGCGCGCACGGGTACGTTGCGTACCGCCTGGGCGACCCTACCGCTAAGATGATGGGGCGCCTTACACTGAACCCGCTCAAGCATTTGGACCCGATTGGCACGCTGCTGATGTTTTTTGTTGGATTCGGTTGGGCCAAGCCCGTGCCGGTCAATCCGAATTACTTCAAGCGTCCGCACCGGGATGATTTTCTTGTTTCCATTGCGGGCATCACGGTGAACTTGCTGCTGTTTTTGCTTTTCACCGGAATTGCCGTTTGGGTCAATCAATACCTTTGGAGCCCCGCAATCCTTGGGCAGTATAGTCTGCATGAGCTGTTGGGACTCAAAGACGGCGTTATCAACACGATCCTGGCCGGGTACGGCTCGGAATACAACCGCTATTACGCTAACCCAGACTTGCTTTGGGCGGTGCGCCTTTGCAGCCAGATTGCAATGGTAAACCTGTATATCGCCATCTTCAACCTGCTGCCTGTACCGCCGCTGGATGGTTCGCACATTTTCAACGATTTGATCTTCAAAGGCAAATTGTTTGCCAGCCGCCAAGTTGCCCAGATCGGGATGGCGGCGCTTTTGCTGCTCTCCTTCACCGGCGTGCTCAGCGATGTGATGACCTTCCTGGGCGATGGGCTGCAGTCTGTGGTGCTCAGCGGTTTTTCGCTGCTGATCGGGGGCTAGGGGATGGCCGTTACCGTACGTCTCAAAGAGTTCGAGGGGCCGCTGGACCTGCTGTTACATCTGATTTCAAAAGCAAAGGTGGATATCAAAGACATATTTGTCTCCGAGATCACGGAGCAATACCTGGCCTCTATGGAAGACATTACGACGCTGGATATGGACATTGCCAGCGAGTTCCTTGCCATGGCCGCAACATTGCTTGAGATCAAAAGCCGCGCGCTGCTGCCCAAACCGCCTAAGGTGGAAGAAGGCGAAGAATCGCCCGAAGAAGCGCTGATCCGCCGCCTAGCCGAATACGCTGCGCTAAAAACGGGCGTTGATCAGATGCAGGCGTTCGAGGCAGCTGCAAATCAGATGTTTGAAAAGCTTCCGGAGGAAATTCCGCTGCCTCCGCCCATCTTTGAGCTGCCGAACCTTACGCTTGCCGGCCTGCAGGAGGCGATGCGCCGCGTGCTTCTCCGCCTGGCCGAACAGCCGGAAAAAGACGCACCCGCACGCGAGGTGCAGGGCTATCGCGTGTCTATGCAGGCGTCGATGTTTATTATCGCGTCGCGTGTTCGGGAAGGTCCGCTGCCGTTTGACATGCTCTTTTCCGCATCGCCAAGCCGGGAAGAGATCGTCACACTTTTCATGGCGATACTGGAGATGCTGCGCCTGGGACGGCTGCACATCCACCAAACCGAGACATTTGGCGAAATTATCCTCAGCGAAGGAAAGGGCCACCATGGAGAAGAATGAGCTGATCGGCGCGATAGAGGCGGTGCTGTTCGTTGCGGGGGAACCGCTGGAAGAAGAGGCGCTGCGCATGGCGCTGGAGTGCACAGAGCTTGAGATCACGCAGGCGCTGGAAGCGCTGCAAAGCCAATATGATTATGAGCGGCGCGGCATCCGCCTGCTGCGCTTTGGCCGCAGCGTGCAGCTTTCTACGCGCGCTGACTACGCCCCCTATGTAGAGAGGCTGTTGCAGCCCGTGCAGAGGCAGAACCTTACGCAGGCGGCGATGGAGACCCTGGCCGTTATTGCGTACCGGCAGCCCGCCACGCGCGGCGATGTGGAGTCTGTGCGCGGCGTGAAGTGTGATTACTCGGTGCAGTCATTGCTGAACAAAGGGTTGATTGAGGAGGCAGGGAAGCGGGACACGCTGGGCAGGCCAACGTTATTTGTCACGACAGACACGTTCCTGCGCCATTTTGGGATTGCCTCGCTTGCGGATTTGCCGGATATTGACTTCACCAAAACCAGCGAACCCTTGCCGGAAGGCGCAGAACAAGAATTGGAAGCGGAACAAACGGAGATACTCCCTGAATAAGGGGGTTTTTCTTTGCTGGAATGGCTCCTATTGACGGCCGCAGTAACGCTTACGGCACCGCTGAAGCTTTCCGTGCGCGCCGATATCGGAAAAGAATCGACATTTGAAGTGATCGTATGGTTGTACGGAATGCCCGTGCGCTTTGTGGGGTTGATCAGTGCAATGGGCGTGTTTTCCTTGCGCCACGAAAAGGGGAAAAGAGAAGCCACTTTCCAGATTGGTCAAATTCTCTCTTTTTATGTCCATCTTTTTCGCGCGGCGGAGTGGTCGCAAGCGGAGTTGCGCTGCCGCATCGGCACCGGAGACGCGTTTGAAAGCGCCATGCTGGCCGGGGGGCTTTCCATCCTGCTGCAGGCTGCCGGCGCGCCCATACACGCGCATGTGGATGTACGCCCGGAGTTTACAAAGGCTTTTTTCGCCCTGTCTGCACGCTGTATACTCTCCTTTCGGGGTGGGGATATTATCCGTGCGGGGGTGCGTGCCTTTAAGGATCGCGCGCCAATGAAAAAGAAAGCAGGGTTAGAAGATGGAAAAGCGGCCAATTGAGAGCCTGATGGGTACGACAATGGAAAATATCAAGGACATGGTGGATGTCAATACGGTGATAGGCGACCCCGTGCAGACGGGAGACGGAACAACGATCATTCCCATTTCACGCGTTTCGTTTGGGTTTGTTGCAGGCGGGGGCGACTACACCACAGGCGATAAAAAGGGCACCGCGCGCACGCTGGATGAGGATCTGCCGTTTGCAGGGGGCACAGGCGCAGGGGTTTCGGTGTACCCGATGGGATTCCTTGTGGTAGGAAACGGGCAGGTCAAGATGCTGCCCACCAACTATTCCACGCCAATCGACCGCGTGATGGAACTGCTGCCGCAGGTGATGGGCGAAATCAAGGAAGTGCTCTCCGGCGCGGAAAAAATGGACGCCAAGAAAGAAATGTCGGATACCGAGGCGGATATGCCGATCCAATAACCGAATAACCGAACGCCTCCCTTCATACGGTACAGGAGAAGGGGGGCTTTTTGATGCGCATACTTGGAAAACCTGAAAAAGCGCTGGTGGGGCTTTTCATCCTGCTTGCGCTCCTGTATAATGCAGGTATTGGTTATGCCGTGATTTCGGAGGGGACAAGCGCCCGCGCGGCGTATGTGATTGATCTGGCGACAGGCCGCCCCCTGCTGGCGTATAACGAAAACGCTTCCATGCCGATGGCCTCCACCACGAAGGTGATGACGGCGCTGTTGGCGCTGGAGCGTGGGAACCTGGATGACACAGTCGTCACCAGTGACAACGCATACGGTATGCCCGGAACATCGATTTATTTGGGCCGGGGTGAAGCGCTCGAACTGGAGCACATGCTGTACGGGTTGATGCTCGCCTCCGGCAATGATGCGGCGGTTGCCATCGCGGAGTACATTGGCGGCAGCGTGGACGCTTTCGCTGAGCTGATGAATGAGCGCGCGGTAGAGCTTGGCGGAACAGGCACGCACTTTGTCAACCCAAATGGCCTGCCGGCGACAGGGCACGTCACCACGGCGCGTGATCTTACGCTGATCGCCGCTGCCGCGATGAAGAACCCGGTGTTTCGCGATATCGTATCCACGCAGCGCGCGTCAATTCCATGGGAAGGCCGCGATTATTCGCGCGTGCTGAGAAACAAGAATGCGCTGCTTTCCGACTATGACGGCGCCACAGGCATCAAGACCGGGTTTACCAAGGCGGCGGGGCGGTGCCTGGTGTTTGGGGCAAAGCGGGGGGACATGGAAATTGTCGGCGTCGTGCTCAACTGTTCCGATTGGTTTCAGGAGGCGGCGCGGCTGATGGATCGATGCTTTGCCGTGTACCAGTGGCAGCAAATGTTGGAAGACGGCACGGTGGTGGGCACAGTCTTGGTTGAAGATGGGGAAGTAAAAGAGATTCCGGTTGTGGTCCGGGGTTCTGTTGCCGGACCGGTGGCGGAGGATGAGCTTCCGGATCTCACCATCGAGATATCGCCAAGCGTGACGGCGCCGCTGCCCGCGGGCGCGCAGGTGGGGTGGGCGACCATGCGCGTGAACGGCGAGATTCTGGATAAGAAACCTTTGGTGATTGCCGAGCCTGTGCGCGAGAAGGCCTCGCCGTTCCTGCTGTGGCTGCGTGCCTGGCCGATGCTGTCTATAACCGATCCCTAAGGCAATACCGCACAATGCACAGGCGCGCGGACGGTTGCTTTTCCGCACATGCGCACCTGCAAAACGCTCGACGTAGCGCTGCTACGCCTTCGCATTTTGCAGACACACCTGGACAAAAAAACTACTCGTCGGCGCACCGGCGCATTGTGCGGTGTTGCCCTAAGCAAAGGAAGCGTTCTCATGATTGAAATCCGAAAGCTGACGCCGGAAACGGCCGATCTGCTCTGGACGGTGGAGGACCGCCGACTCGACAGCGAGCGCGTGGTCGTCCGTGCCAAACCAAGCGGGCTGGAGCTGGACTACAAGGCACTGCCCGGCGCGCTGTGGCGCGTGGGCAGCACCGCGCTGCAAATTCCGCCCAACGTGGAGCAGTGGATTGACCTGCCGGATAAAGGCGTGTATCTTGCCTGGCTGGATGGCACATTTGCGGGACAGATACTGCTGGAATCGCACGATCACAAGCTTGCCAAAATCCTTGACATCCGCGTGGCGATGGCGCATCGGCGGCGCGGCGTGGGGGAGGCGTTGCTGGCGCTTTCGGAGGACTGGGCGCGCTCAAAGCGCCTGTCGGGCCTTACGGCTGAAACGCAGGATGTGAACGCGGGGGCGTGCCAGTTCTTCACCGCGTGCGGGTTTCAGTTCGGCGGGGTGGATACGCTGCGCTATGTGGGGCTATCCCAGCAGATGCTGATGGCTGTCGGCCTTCGGGAGAGCGCGCTTTTCTTTTACAAATTCTTTCGCCAGGGGGAATCGTGATGCGGTTACAGAAGTATCTGGCCGGATGCGGCGTGGCATCCCGCCGGAAATGTGAAGAGATGATTGCCGAAGGCCGCGTTGCGGTAAACGGCGTGGTCATCACGGAGATGGGTGTGCAGGTTGAGGACGGCGATACGGTTTGTGTGGATGGGGCGTCCGTGCAGCCCGAAGAGAGGCGCTATTACATCCTGTATCATAAACCGTTTGGAGAGGTATGCACCGTTTCCGACCCGGAAGGAAGGCCCACGGTGCTGGATAGGTTCAAGGATATTCCGGCACGCCTGTACCCGGTAGGCCGTTTGGATTTTGACAGCGAAGGGCTGATCATCCTGACGAACGACGGCGAACTGACACAGCGGCTGCTGCACCCCAGCCGCGAGGTGGACAAGGTCTACCTTGCGCGCGTGGAGGGCGATGTGCCGATGGATGCCGTGCACCGCCTGTGCCAGGGCGTGCCGCTGGAAGGAAAGCTTACGGCCCCCGCCGAGGTGCGTGTAATCCGGCGTACGGGCACGGAAACCGTGCTGCTGGTCACCATCCACGAAGGGCGCAACCGTCAGGTGCGCAGGATGTTCGACGCGGTAGGGTACCGGGTGGTAAACCTGCGGCGCGTGCAGTTTGGCCCGCTGCAATTGGGCGGTGTGAAGCGCTGTGCGTGGCGGGAACTGACCCAGGAAGAAATAGAAAAGATACGGGCACTATGAGTGAAAGAAATACAGCTGACGAAGCGTTGCTGCGCTATTGCCTGCAAAAGCCGGGCGCATATGAAGACCATCCGTTTGGCCCGAATTCCACCGCAATCAAGGTGAAGGGGCGGATATTTGCGCAGTTTTTTCAGCTGAAAGGCGAAAGGACGGCCACTTTCAACTGCGACAGGATTACCGGCATGTTTTACCGGGATGCGTATCCGGGCACGGTAACGCGTGGCTGGCATTGCCCGCCGGTGCAGCAGCCGTACTTCAACACTGTGAACTTGGAAAGCGGCATAGTGCCCGAAGATGAACTGCACGCGATGATTGACCATGCGTACAAGTATGTGATCAGCAAGCTGACAAAGAAAGGCCGGCAATCGCTGCAAGAAGAAACGCCCCCGGCATAATCGCAGGGGGCGATTTCGGCGCATGGTCAGGTCTTTTCGTGCAGGGCCTGTTCGTTCAGCAGCTTGGACAGCTCGTCCATGAAAGAGGGAATGTCGCGGAACTGGCGATACACCGACGCAAAACGGACATAGCTGACCTCGTCGATCTTGCGAAGGCCTTCCATCACCATTTCGCCGATGGCGGCGGAAGTGACTTCCTGATCCAGCGCGTTGTACGCCTGCATCTCGATCTCACGCACCAGCTTGTCGATCTCCGGCATGGAGACAGAGCGCTTTTCCGTGCTCTTGATGATGCTGCGGCGTATCTTTTCCGGGTCAAAGGCTTCCCGGCTGCCATCCTTCTTGATCACCAGGAGGGGAACGGCCTCAATCTTTTCATAGGTGGTGAAGCGGCGGCCGCACTTCTCACATTCGCGGCGGCGGCGGATGGCGTTGCCCTCCTCAGTGGGCCGGGAATCCACAACCCGGCTTTCGGTGCTATTGCAAAACATGCACTTCATCGGTATCTGCCCCTTTTCTCCCGTGCTTTGCATCCATTATAACGAAAGGCGGGCAAAAAGGGAAGCGAAATCACGCCATCTGGCTATCCTGTATCTGTACCAGGATCACATCATCGCCCAAGCAGCATATTTGCCCCCACGGGATCACATACCCGCGCTTTTCCCCGCGCAGCAGCGCCAGGAAATCAAAGCTGCCCGGCACCACAATTGCCTCCACCTGCCCGGTATCCGGGTTGAACTCCAGGTCCATGACCTTTCCGATGCTCTTTCCATCGCACACATTGATGACTTCTTTTGCCTTTAGCTCCGACAAGCTCATACAAGCACCCCTCTCCCTTATATTGTATGCTAGTGCGCGATATGGTATAATGCGACTTAAAAGGAGGCATTTGCCATGAAGCTGAATGTTCGTTACGCGTCCCATCCTGAAGACGCGAAACATTACACCACGGAAGGCCTGCGCCGGGAGCACCTGATTGATCGCCTGTTTGAGGCCGATGAAGCCCTTTTGACCTATAGCCATTATGACCGCATCATCGCAGGCGGCGTGATGCCTGTTTCCGGCCCCGTGGCGCTCGAAGGTGGCAAAGAGCTGGCCTCCAAATACTTTCTGGAGCGGAGGGAGCTTGGCGCGATCAACGGGGGCGGCCCGGGCCGCGTAACCGTGGATGGCACGGTGTATGATATGGGCACGCGCGACGGACTGTACGTCGGTATGGGTGCGAAAGATATCTCGTTTGAAAGCGATGACCCTGCAAACCCTGCGAAGTTCTACATCAACTCCGCGACCGCGCACAAGACGTACCCGAACCGCAAAATCAACATCAAAGAGGCCAACGCGCGCCCGATGGGTACCGCCGAGCAGTGCAACAAGCGCACAATCTACCAGTACCTGCACCCGGCGGTGATGGAAACCTGCCAGCTGTGCATGGGGCTGACTGCGCTGGAACCGGGCAGCAACTGGAACAGCATGCCCTGCCACACGCATGCGCGCCGCATGGAAGTGTATTTCTACTTCGACCTGGGCGATGCCGTCGTGTTCCATATGATGGGCGAACCCACCGAAACGCGCCATGTGATCCTGCATAACGAGCAGGCTGTCATCAGCCCCAGCTGGTCCATCCACACGGGCGTCGGCACGCGCAACTACGCGTTCATTTGGGGCATGGTAGGGGAGAACCAGGACTTTGACGACATGGACCACATCAACCCGCTGGATCTGAAATAACAGCGGCATAGAGGGGGAACGCGCGTGAGAAGCATACCACGGCCTGCAAAAACGATTGTGCGCCTGAGGCTTAGCATGATGAAACCAACCAGCGACGTGGGCGAGGCGATCGCGCCGTTCGACCCGGTGGGCTGGAGCGCCGCGGTGGCGCGCGATGGGGAAGAGCCGGACTTTTTCTTTGGCGGCGAGGCCGTGATTTCTGAAAGGACTGTCACGCGGGATACTATTTTCCGCATCGCATCCATCTCGAAGGTGTTCGGCGCGGCGGCCGCCCTACGGCTTGTTTCCAGGGGAAGGCTATTTCTGGATGCCGATATCCGTGAAACGTTTGGTTTTTCCGCCGGGCGGTCGATCACGCTGCGCCAGCTGCTCACGCATACGGCCGCTGTTTCCGATGCGGTGTACGATAGCGTCATCTTTTCGCCCGAAACGATGCCGCTGGATCAGTTGCTGCCCAAGAGCTTTCATTCATTCCCATCGGGTACGAAATTTTCGTATAGCAACCTGGGTGCAGGCGTCGTGGGCATGATGGTGGAAGCCGCGTCCGGCATGCTGTTCGATGATTTCATCCGGCAGGAGTTTTTCACGCCGCTGAACATCGACGCGTCGTTCCACCCGCAGCGCATTCGGAATAAAGAGCGCATGGCGCACTGCTACAATGTGCCGGGCAACAAGCTGGCGTACGATGCCACCGCGTTTTCAAAGGTACCGCTGGATGAGAATCCGAATCCCCGCCTACACTACAATGTGCCCGCGGGCAAACTGATGATCTCCGCGCCCGACCTGCTGCGCGTGTTCCGCCGGCTTCCGATCACGGACCCCGACCTGTTCACAATGCAAAGCAAAATTGGTACGGTATACTGCGATCCGGACCGAGGGCTTGGCATCGCGCATGTCGGTTCCGGCGTGTTTGACAACAAGCACAGTTTCTGGGGCCACCAGGGGTGCGCGTACGGCGCGGTATGTGAAGCATGGATCGACCAGGCGAACGGCACCACGGCGGTGCTGCTGACCAACGGCGCGCGGATGAACCCCATCGGCCCCGTCTACCAAGTGGGGCAAAGCGGGATTGCCGCGCTGCTATCGCATGCGAAAAAGGAGTAACCTATCGGTATGATACATGGAAATTTGGAAGGCATTCGCCAGACGCTCCTGGATGAGATGGAGGGTCTGTATGCCTTGGAACTGGATGAGGACATATTTGCCCCGCCGGAACTGATCAGCCTGCTCGTGCGCTATACCGCGCAGATTCGGCGCGAGGTGTCCGTATACGTCAGCCGTGCGGGCGATGTGATGGATGTCAGCGTGGGCAACATCGACAGCGTACCGCTGCCGGAGGTGCGCCTGCGCAGAAGCCTGGAGCGGTTGAGCGGGGTTCGCTGCATCCATACACACCCGGGTGGCACACCGGAGCTATCCGATGTGGACTTGCAGGCGCTGGTTAGCCTGAAACTTGACGCAATGGCGGCTGTCGGCGTGCTGAATGAGCGCGCAACCGGCATGCAGGCAGCGTTCCTTGGCAAGCGTGTCAACGGCGTGCCCGTACCGGAAACGACAGATATCTACGCCATTTCACGCATTCCGCAGGCGGAATGGATGCGGCGCATTGAAGACAGCGACTGCCTGATGCTGGAAGGGCAGAAAGAAGCCCTGGCAGACCGCCCGGAGCGCGCGATCCTGGTTGGCATTGAGAGCCTGGAATCCCTGGAAGAGCTGCGTGCGCTGGCGGAGACGGCGGGCGCCGAAATCGTCGATGTGCTGCTGCAAAAGAAGGACAAGCCGGACAATTCCACCTACATCGGCAGCGGCAAGGCGGAGCGCCTCGCGCTGGATGTGCAGGGGATGGATGCAGACCTCGTCATCGTCGACGATGAACTGACCGGCGCGCAAACGCGCAACTTGGAAGCCATAGTCGGCGTCAAGGTCATTGACCGCACCACGCTGATTCTGGATGTATTTGCGCAGCACGCACAGTCACGCGCGGGCAAGCTTCAGGTAGAGATGGCGCAGCTGGCGTATCAGCTGCCCCGCCTGATGGGTGAGGGTGTGATGATGTCCAGGCTTGGCGCGGGCATCGGCACCAGAGGGCCCGGCGAATCCAAGCTGGAAATGAGCCGCCGCCGCATCCGCAAGCGCCTGGCCGACCTACGGGCAGAAGTGCTGGAGCTTTCCAATCAGCGGGCGCTGCACAGGGCGCGCCGTGAGAAGAACGAGCAACCGGTCGTCGCGTTGGTCGGTTACACGAACACCGGCAAATCAACGATCCTGAACCTGCTTTCCGATGCGGGTGTCAAGGCGGAAGACAAGCTTTTTGTTACGCTGGACCCCGTCACGCGGCGCATTGAGCTGCCTGAAGGCGGAGAATGCCTGCTGGTGGATACGGTAGGGTTCATTCGCAAGCTCCCGCATACGCTGGTAGACGCTTTCCGTTCCACGCTGGAAGAGGCGCTATTGGCCGATCTGCTGCTGATTGTAAACGATGCGTCATCGCCGGAGCTGTACCAGCAGCAGGATGTGGTGCTCAAGGTCTTGGATGAACTGGGCGCGCGGGATAAGCCGATTATTCAGATTCTGAACAAGGTTGACAAGGTGGCCGAGGTGCCGTTCTTGGCCGGGGCATATCCCATTTCAGCGCAATCGGGGGATGGTGTGCCTGCTTTGCTCACCGCCGTGGAGCAGAAAATAAACGCCGACCACCGCACGGTAACGTTGCTGATCCCCTTCGCGAAGGGATCGCTGCTGTCGCAGCTGCATGACGGGGCAACCGTGCTGTCGGAACAGTATGAAGCGGAGGGGACACTGGTTACCGTCAGGCTTCCGGTATCCATGCTGGACCGAATATTGTCCTTGATTGGCCCGGGGGCACTGCGCACCGCCGTGCCCGTTGGAGGTACCGATGGGCGTTGAAACGCGCGCTGCGGCGCTTTTCCTGGCGCTGCTCACCGCATTTGGCGGAATGGCCGCACCGATTTTTGAGACATATGACCCCGCCAGCATCACTGTGCTGGTCAACACGGAGCATAAACTGCCGTATAGCTATGAGCCCACCGTTGTGATGCCCAATGTGCTTTCCGCGCCTGGCAAAGGGGATTCCATCCTCCTTCGCCAGGAGGCGGCCACCGCGCTGGAAGCGATGTTCGCGGAGGCAAAGACGGCAGGGCACACGCTGTATGCCGTTTCCGGCTACCGTTCTTACTACGCGCAAAAGTCTTTGTTTCAGAACAAAGTGAACATCGTGGGCGAAAAGAAGGCGGCCCAGGTGGTAGCGCCACCCGGAACATCGGAGCATCAGCTGGGGTTAGTGATGGATGTCAACGGGGAATCCACGTTGAAGTCAGGCCTTGAAGAGGATTTCGGCGCATCCGCAGAGGGGCATTGGATCGCCGAAAACGCGCACAGATTTGGGTTTATTGTGCGCTACCCCAAAGACAAAACGCATATCACCGGCTACACCTGGGAGCCGTGGCATCTGCGTTACATTGGCCTTGAAGCCGCCGAAGAGGTCTACACGCTTGATATCACCTTCGATGAGTATCACCGCCTGCTGCAGCAGCGGCGGCTTGACGCATGGAAGGAAGTGCCCGAGGAGGACGAAAAGGTATTATGAAAAAGGCCGTTGCCTTGCTGTTATTTACGCTTCTTGTGTTGACCGGCTGCGCCGGGATGACCGAAGGGGGGAGCGGCGGGTTCGTCATTTCAAAGCCTGGCGCGACCGCGACGGAGGCGCCTTCTTTGGTGGATGATGGGCCTTCGGAAGTCACACCGCAGGAAGATGAAAGGCCATGGACATACCCCATTTCCCGGGAAATATTGGATGACCCGGATGGGGTGCTGATTTTGGTCAACAAACAAAATGTGCTGGATAAGGCTTACCCGTCCGCAGATTCGCTTGTGAACACGAAGGTGCGCAAGACATCCAGCAGCGCCCGTCAGGTGCGCGATATTGTGGAAGAAGCCCTGGTTGCGATGTTTGACGCTGCTGAGGCCGATGGGGTCAAGCTGTACCTGCACTCCGCATACCGCAGCTACCGTAACCAAGCGGTTATGTACGAAAACCGGCTGAAAAGCGTGGGGAAGGATGACGGTGTCGTACAGTTGCAGGGGGCGTCCGATCATCAAACCGGCATGGGTTTTGACGTAATCAGCAAGGCCTGGATTGGCAACAAGTTCAACGAAAAATTTGCCGAGACCAAAGAAGCCCAGTGGATGGCGGAGAATGCGCCGCGATTTGGCTTTATCATCCGCTACCCAAAGGGCAAAACGGATGTTACCGGCATCATGTACGAACCGTGGCACCTGCGCTATGTAGGCGCTGAGGTGGCTGAGTACATGACGGAACAGGGCCTGACGCTAGAAGAGTTCACAGAGCAGTACCGTGCGGTGCTTGCGGAGTATCAGGCGATGTCAGGTTGGAATATGGAGACCAAAACCATTGGCTTTTAGCGGAGGATGCGGCATGATAGGATTCATTGGCGCGGGGCATATGGCAACGGCGTTGATCGAAGGAATGATCGCGGGTGGCGTGCCCAAAGAGATGCTGGCGGCATGCGATATCAGCCCTGCGCGCACGGAAGCGATGCGGGCGCTTGGCGTTACGGTGTTTGCGGATGGACAGACACTTGCAAAAAACTGCGATTTCACCGTGCTGGCCATCAAGCCTAAGGACACGGCTGCGCTTGTGGCGATGCTGGGGGAGGCGGCGCGGGGGAATGTGCTTTCCACCGTGACCGGCTGGACGCAACAAATGCTGACGGCGGCACTGCCAAACGCAAAGGGAATACTGCGCTCAATGCCGAATACTCCGGCGCAGGTGGGTGCGGGTGTGATTGCCTTGGCTGATAATCATACGTTCTCGCAGGAGGCGTTTCAGGTTATTGAGAAAGCACTTTCCGCATGCGGACGCATTGTGATGGTGCCCGAAACCCTCTTTGATGCGGTGACCGGCGTTAGCGGCAGCGGGCCCGCGTATGTCTATGTGTTCATTGAGGCGCTTGCAGATGCGGGTGTGCGCCAAGGCCTGCCAAGGCAGATGGCATACACGCTTGCGGCGCAAACGCTGCTGGGCGCAGCCAAAATGGTACTGGAAACTGGCATGCATCCGGGGGCCCTAAAGGATGCCGTAGCTTCACCGGCGGGAACAACGATAGAAGCGATCTATGCGCTTGAAAAGGCCGGTTTTCGTGGCGCGGTGATTGATGCGGTAGATGCTTGCGCCAAAAAGGCAGCACAAATGGGAAAATGAGCGGAGGGTTCCTGTGAAGGAAGTCACAATTTATACGGACGGCGCGTGCTCGGGAAACCCCGGGCCGGGTGGCTGGGCCGCCGTGCTGTGCTATGGGGAACATACAAAGGAAATGAGCGGGTTTGTGCCTGGAACAACGAACAACCGTATGGAGATGATGGCCGCGCTGCAAGGGCTTTCTGCGTTAAAGCAGCCGTGCAAGGTGACCATCTGTTCAGATTCAACATATCTGGTCAATGCGTTTGAAAAGGGCTGGATTGACAACTGGCGTAAGAACGGCTGGAAAACCGCTGCAAAGCAGTCCGTCGAAAACCAGGACTTGTGGATGGTTTTGCTGCTTACTATGCAAAAGAACGGCCATGAAGTCCGCTTCAGTAAGGTTCCCGGCCATGCAGATGACGCGCTGAACAATCGGTGTGATGCGCTAGCAAAGGCTGCCATCCAGCGCGGTGTAAATGAAATGTCCGGGCCCGGCATTGAAGACACGTTTGAAGATGACGAATGAGTTCCGGGGGGAGACATATATATCTATTCGTTAAAGTCATCTTTAACGAATAGTTATGGTCTATTTTGAGTTCTCAGTACATCTCTTTCCCTTTTGGCCGTAAGGAGGTTTTCTTGTGCCTGATCCGGTTCGCTATGCGAAATCCGCAAGCCAAAAACATACGCTGCTCATTCGCGAGACGCTGAAAGAATTTCCGCGCATCGTATCCGATTTTATTTTCTCGCTTGAGGATCAATACACAACATTGACACGGCTTGCGTATCTGCATGACTTGCGGATATTCTTTCAATACCTCGAACGCGAGGTTCCTGCCTTTGCGGATAAACCGATTCCAAGCCTCATGCTTGATGACATCTGCGCGATCACCTTAGCGGACATCGAACGTTACCCAAACTACCTTACCCTCTACTACAAAATGCTGAATGAAGACGCCGATCAGCCTGAAGAGGTCATTATCGAAAACGCTGAGCAAGGCAAAATGCGCAAGCTTTGTTCCCTGCGATCGTTTTATAATTATTTATTTGAACATAAATATATCCCTGGGAATTTGGCATCTTTGGTGCCGCTGCCCAAACTGCGTGAAAAGCCCATTTTGCGCATGGAACCGGATGAAGTGGCACGAATGCTGGACCTTGCCGAAACCGGCGAAGGTCTTCCGCAGCGCCAGCGTGCTTATTCCGCCAACACGCGCATTCGCGATGTTGCGATCCTGACGTTGCTGTTGGGCACAGGCATCCGCGTAAGCGAGTGCGTTGGACTGGATGTTAATGACATGGATTTTGAGGCCAATGCGTTCCTTGTGCATCGCAAAGGTGGCAAAGAAATGATTCTGTATTTCTCCGATGAGGTCGCAGATGCTCTGAAAGCCTATATTAAGGAGCGAAACGAGGTGCAAACCCTTCCCGGGCACGAAAACGCGCTGTTTCTTTCGCTGCAGCGCCGCCGCATTACGCAGCGGGCCATCGAAAACCTAGTGCAAAAGTATGCCCGCATCGCTGCGCCGCTCAAAAAGATCAGCCCACACAAGCTGCGCAGCACATACGGAACGGAGTTATACCGCAGCACCGGCGACATTTACCTGGTAGCCGATGTGCTCGGCCACACCGACGTGAACACCACCCGCAAACACTATGCCGCAATGAGTGAGGAAAACAGGCGGAATGCCGCAAAAGCCGTTAAACTGAGGGATGATTAAGCGCTGCTACGATAGGAAGGAACGCTGGGACTCTGTCCCAGACCCTGCCCAAGGGCTTTGCCCTTGGGAATCCCTTCTTTTTCGCTTCACGGCGGGTTGGATTCATATATAATCCTGTCCAAAGGGATTTAAAGAATCGTATAGCCCCCTAAAACAGGAACGCCAAGGGGCAAAACCCTTTGGCGTTCCCCTAATTCTTGCACAAAAACTAACTATTCGCCTACAGCAGATACCGCTTCACAGGCGCGGGCCGTGTCGCCATTTCATCGCGCTTCTTGGCGAACTTATCAGCCGGGTGACCCAACACCGCGAAGGATGCAAGCTTCGATTCCTCGACGCCAGGCTGATTGAACGCGTCGATATCCAGCAATTCGCCGGCATACGCGGTGACCATCTCAAAGAAATACAGCAGCTGGCCGATCACAAACGGGCTTACCTCCGGCAGAATCACGGTTTGGTTCATGCGTCCGGCGCGGTACAGCGCGTATTCGGTGCCCTGGCGTTCCGCTTCGATCAGCACATTGTGCGTTTTGCCGCCCAGGAACGCGACATCCAGGAACTGCTCGCATCCATGCGGTATTGCCGTTTCCGCGCGGAAATTCTCCACCTTGATGAACGTAACGACCTTATCGTACGGACCCTCGGTGTATAGCTGCAGCTGCGAATGCTGATCCGTAACGCCCAGCGCTTTCACAGGGGTCTGCCCTACGTTTACGGCCATTCCCTTGCGGGTAACGTTCTTGCCAAGGCTCTCCGCCCATAGCTGGCAGAACCAGTCCGCGATGGATTTGAGGCTGTCCGCGTACGGCAGCATCACCTGGATGTTGGCATCCATATCGGTCATGCAGATGTACTGCAGCACGGCTTCCAGCAGCGCGGGGTTCTTCCACACGTCATCGCTGCCGCACATTTCATCCATCAGCGCCGCGCCTTCCAGCATCTCACGGATGTTGATGCCGCACACCGCCGCCGCCAGCAGCCCAACGGGTGAAAGCTCGGAGAAACGGCCGCCCACACCGTCCGGAATCACGAAGGTTTCGAAGCCCTCCTGCTTGGCCAGGGGCGCCAAGTTACCTTTTGCCGCGTCGGTGGTAGCGATGATGTTTTTCTGCCAGCCTTCCCCCACCGCTTTCTTCAGCAGATCGGAAATGATCAGGTACTGGCTCATCGTTTCAGCGGTGTTGCCTGACTTTGTGATGACATTGAAGCATGTTTTCTTCGGGTCGATCACATCCAGCAGCGAAGCCATGCGCTCGGGATCGATGTTATCCTCAACGTAAAGCTTGGGGCCGTTGCGCTTGTCCTTTGGCAGTTCGTTCCACAGCCGGTGGTTCAGGGCCTGCTGCACGGCGATCGGGCCCAGCGCGGAACCGCCAATTCCCAGCACTACAAACGCGTCAAAGCCAGCGCGAACATCCGCTGCCACGCGTTCAATCTTCTCTACGATTTCCTTCTGGTTGTACGGCAATTCCGTCCAGCCCAGCCAGCCGGTGCCGCGCACACGCTGCACAGCGGCATGTGCCGCCTTGGCGTAAGGTGCAAGCGCGTCCACCGCGGCAGGATCCACGCCGTACTGATGGCCGATATAATCCGCCATCATATGGTTGACGTCCAGCCGAATGCGTCTCTTGTTTTCCATGGATACCATTCCTTTCGATGATGCAGGGTTTATTCGCCGCGGCGAAGCAGCCGCTTCTGCTCCTCCAGCGTTTGGTTCGTGGTGGTAGTATGCCCTTTCAGCGGCACGATTTTCTCGTGGATCGCATCCAGAATCCAGCTCGGTTGCGGGAAGAATGCGGACTCGAGCTCATGCGCAGGCGTAATCCAGTTGCGCGCGCCCACGACTACCGGCGGCGCATCCAGATCATCAAACGCCATTTCGGTGACATTGCGGGCAATATCGGACAGGAAGCTGCCGCGTGCACATGCATCGGAGGCCAGCACCAGCCGCCCAGTCTTCTTGACGGAGGCAAGCAGAAGGTCATAGTTGAACGGCACCAACGAGCGGGCATCGATGACTTCCGCTTCCATCCCATACTTTTCGGATAGAATCTTCGCCGTATCCATCACGCGGTACAGCGTCGCGCCGATGGACAGGATCGTGATGTCCTTGCCCTCGCGCTTGATGTCCGGCTCGCCGATCGGAATCTCGTAATACCCTTCCGGCACGCCTTCCTTGTGGAACTGCTCGCCAAAGTCGTACACGCGCTGGCTCTCCAGGAAGATGACCGGATCGGTGCCGGACAGCGCAGCGTTCAGGATACCCTTCGCGTCATACGGCGTTGTCGGGAACACAACTTTCAGCCCCGGAATGTGCGCGCACAGGCTTGACCAGTCCTGCGAATGCTGCGCGCCGTACTTGGAACCGACAGACACGCGGAGAACAACCGGCATCTTGAGCACGTCCGCACTCATCGACTGCCACTTGGACATCTGGTTGAACACCTCATCGCCTGCACGGCCCAGGAAGTCGCAGTACATCAGCTCCACCAGCGCGCGGCCGCCGCACATCGCGTAGCCCACGGCGCTGCCAACGATCGCGCCTTCAGAAATGGGCGAGTTGAACAGCCTATGATACGGAAGCGCTTCGGTGAGTCCCCGGTACGCAGCAAACGCGCCGCCCCAGTCGCGGACATCTTCGCCATAGCTGATCAAAGTGGGGTCCTCGTAATACTTATCAATGATCGCCTCAAACAGCGCGTCGCGGAACTGGTACACCCGGTTCTTGGAAACGGGCTTGCCATCCTTGTCCAGGTAGAAACGCTCTTTCTTGGCAATGGCCTGCACGCGCGGGTTGTCAGCCTTGGGCATCAGGACTTCGGGGGTACGGTCTTCCATCGACATGACATGGCCGTTCGTGTACATCATCTCGCCGATCGTGTTGGGGTTCTTGACAAGATCCAGGCGGGGCGAAACGGCCGGGTCAATCGCCTTCTGGTACGCCTTGAACATCGACTCGCCAGCCTCGGCAAGGATCTGCTCACACTGCGCGTCAGTAGCCACGCCAGCCTCAACAAGCTGCGCGCGGTACGTCAGCAGCGGATCGATCTCCATCCAGGCGTCGATTTCTTCCTTGGTGCGGTACGTCGAAGAGTCAGAGGGCGAATGTCCGCCGAAACGGTACGTCACCACATCCAGCAGCGCGGGGCCGCTCCGGTCCAGCAGCGCCTTCTTCTTGCGGGCAGTCGCGTCAATCACGGCCAGCGGGTTGAACCCATCCACGCGCTCGGCGTTCATCTGGTTGGGCGTGATGCCCGCGCCGATTCTGGCCAGGAAATCATACGCCATCGTCTCGCCGCGCGTCTGGCCGCCCATGCCGTAGGCGTTGTTGTAGATGTTGAACAGGATCGGCAGGCCGCCCTTCATGTCATCATCCCACAGCTTGTTCAACTGATCCATCGCGGAGAAGTTCATCGCTTCCCACACGGGGCCGCAGCCGATCGCGCCGTCACCAAAGTTGGCAACCACGATGCCAGGCTTGCGGTTGACACGCTTATACAGCGCCGCGCCCATCGCGATGTCGCCGGAACCGCCGACCAGCGCGTTGTTCGGATACACGCCAAAGGGCGTAAAGAACGTGTGCATAGAACCGCCCAGGCCCTTGTTAAAGCCGGTTTCACGACCGAAAATCTCCGCGATGGAACCGTACAGGAAGAAATCGGTCGCAAGCGCCTTGACGCTCGCCTGACCGCCTTCAACGCGCTTGAGGATCTCGCCGCCAAAGTATTCGCGCATGATCTTAAGCAGTTGGTCATCTGACAGCTTATGAATAGCGGAAAAGGCCTTTGCCAGCAGTTCGCCGTGGCTGCGATGGGAGCCGAAGGTGTAGTCATCCGTATCCAGCACATACGCGGTACCGACGGCGGAAGCCTCCTGGCCCATTGAAAGGTGCGCGGGGCCCGGATAATCGTACGGCACGCCGCCATATTCGCTGCGGGTCTTGATGAGGTTGAGCATCGTCTCAAACTCGCGGATGTAGACCATATCGCGGTAGATGCGCAGGTAATCGACATCGGCAAACTCGCCGGCGGCCTTGGACTGCGCAACGGTTTTCTGATATTCATTGACCGGGATATCCATAAAGGAGATTTTGCCTGGCTTTCTAAGCTCATCGGGGGAAACAAACTGCGACTTAGGCACAACGGTCATCCTCTCTTATGCATTCAATCAGTTGTTCTATTCAAATATTCTATTCAAATTCCCAGATCACTTCGCGGATGATTTCGCTCACCGTGGGGTGTGGGAAAACAATTTCCTTCGCGTCCGTCACGCGCAGCTCGGCCTCTATCATCTCCGCCGCGCCCCAAATGATCTCGGAGGCATACCCGCCGATCATGTGCACGCCAATGATGTTGCGATGAACCTTGTCCACCAGCACTTTGCACAGTCCGTCGCCGTCGTTTTCGGCGATGAAGCGGCCCGCATAGCGCATGGAAAGCTTCTTGCACTCATAGTCGATCCCCTCGGCCTTTGCCGCCTCTTCGGTGTAGCCGACGCTGGCAACCTCGGGCTGCGTGTAGATAACGGAAGGAATCGCGTGATAGCGCATGGTGTCGCGCTTTGCAAGCATCGTGTTTACGGCAACCTCAGCCTCACGGTACGCGGTATGCGCCAGCATCGACACGCCGTTCACATCGCCCGCAGCGTATGCGTTTGATACGTTGGTGCGGCCCTGGCGGTCAGTGACAATGCCCGCGCGGTTTACTTCAATATTCAGCGCTTCCAGTCCGATATCGCGGACATTCGCGCGGCGGCCGATGGACAGCAACACCTTGCTGGCGGAAACCGACACCGTTTCGCCATCCTTCTCATACTGCACGGAATCCGTGCCCACAGCAACCACTTTCGCGCCAAGGCGGAAATCCACACCCTTGTCCTGATACTCCTTCAGCAGCATCTCGGCTATTTCCAGATCGGTAGGCCCGCCGATGTGGTCCAGCATCTCAACAACGGTGACCTCGCTGCCCGCGGTGCGGTAATAGGCAGCCATTTCCAGGCCGATGACTCCCCCGCCGATGATGACCAGCTTTTCCGGCACCTGCGGCAGCGTCAGCACTTCGCGGTTGGTCAGCACAAAACCGGCAACAAGACCTTCTTTCAGCCCCGGGATCGGCGGCACGACGGGCGATGAACCGGTTGCGATCAGCAGCCGTTTGCCCAGGTAGCGCTCTCCCCCGGCTTCCACTTCAAAACCGCCCTCAGCAAAGCCCTTGATAACCGCTTTTTCTTTGACAACGGTGACTTGGTTTGCCTTCATCTTAGCTTTAACGCCCGCAACCAGCGTGCGGACAACCTTCGCGCGGCGCTTCTGCACCAGCGGATGATCCAGCTTGATATCCCCCGCTATGACACCGAATTTCTCGCCGTGCTTCGCGTGGTCGTAAATCTTCGCGGAGTTGAGCAACGCTTTGGACGGAATGCACCCTTCGTTCAGGCAAACGCCGCCCATCTCCTGCATCTCAAAGCAGCAGACAGACAGCCCCGCGTGCCCCGCGCGTTCCGACGCCAGATACCCGGCAGGCCCCCCACCCAGTACCAGCAGGTCAAACATGGAACAGGCCTCCCCCCAGCAGCATCTGAATATTCTCCAGATTGCGCTTCAGGTCACGCAGGAAGCGGGACGCAGGCGCACCATCCAGCGCGCGGTGGTCATACGTCAGTGAGATCGACATCGCCTGGTATATCTCAATCTTGCCATCCACTTCGCGCACGCGCTGCTGCAGCGTGTTTACGCCCAGAATGCCCGTCTGCGGCGGGTTGATGACCGGCGTAAAGTGCTCGACTTCATACGCGCCCAGGTTGGAAACAGTGAATGTTCCGCCTGTCATCAGATCAGGATCGATCGAACCAGTCTGGCATGCGGCGGCCAACGCCTTCGTTTCGGTAGAAATCTCAAGCAGGGACTTCTTGTCCGCACCCCGCAGCACGGGCACCATCAGTCCGCGCTTCGTATCCACCGCGATGCCAAGGTGTACGCCGCTAAAGAAACGCATCTGATTGCCCAGGAAATGCGCGTTGAGGTGCGCATGCTCCGGCTGCGTCAAAGTACGGCTGACGGCAAATACGATCAGATCGCCCAGCGTTACGCCCTGCATGCCGTAGGCGGTACCGTTATCCTTAAACTGCTTGCGCAGCGCAAGGATCTGCGTGGCATCATATGTAGCGGTGTGCGTGAGCTGCGCCATCGACTGCAGGCTCTCGTGCATGGCCTTGGCAATCGTGCGGCGGATGTTGGGCAGGGGCTCATCGCGATAGTCGGGCGCCGCGGCGGGCTTGACTTCGGTTGCGGGCATAACACTTGCGGTAGCGGCCACCGGCGCGGGCACTGCATTTGCGTCGCGCAGGGACGCGCGGCCGCCAAGGCCTGTACCGGCAATACCTTCCGCGACGATACCGCGTGCGGCGGGGGTTACAACCTTGCCCTCATCCACCAGCGCCTGCACATCACGCGCAATCAGGCGGCCGTGCGGCCCCGTTGCGGCAGCCAGGGACAGGTCAGCGCCATGCTTGTCCGCCAGCGCGCGGGCACGCGGCGAGATGCCGTCGGTGAATCCAGCCGCCACGGGCTGGACGATATCAGGTACGGCAGCGACAACCGGAGCAACCATCGTGGCTTCCGCCTGCGCGGGCGCCTCTTGGGATGCATCCCCCATCAGGCCGGAGATATCCTCTCCCGGCTCCCCCACCACGCAAACGTTCGTCAGGCAGGGCACATCATCGCCCTCGCCAAAAAATACGGCCAGCAGCGTGCCGCCAACCTTTGCTTCTTCATCAAACGCTGATTTGTCGGTTTCATATGAAAAGAGCAGATCGCCAGGTGCAACCAAATCCCCGGGCTTTTTGTGCCATTTGGTAATGATACAGCTTTCCACGCTCTGCCCTTGTCTGGGCATGATGATCGGGTTCACCGCCATTCCTCCTTTGCTTTCCTACCAAATATCTATTTTACCAGCTGACGTAAGGTACGTCAATGCGCATGCGAGGATTGTGAAGAATTTCTCGAATATTTTAAATAAGTTTAAGAAAAGAAAACAGGGGGTCGGCAAAATACACCGACTCCCTGTTGTTTACATGTATCTATTTCCTATTCGACCAACACGATTCGCCCGCAATTTTCGCATTCCACGCTTTTTTCACCCATTCGGATGTTGCGCAGAATCACCTGCGGCAGATTCATGTTGCAGCCACCGCATCGGTTGCTGTCCAGCAGTTTCGCGATAGGCGGCACGGAATGTAGCTTGATTTGCTTATAGCGATCCATCAATTCTGAGGGAATGCCGTCGGCCGCCTTGTTAGCCGCAGAGCGCAGCTTGGACAGCGCAGCCGTTTGCTCCTTATATTCCTCGTCGTAGACGGCCTTCAGCTGGTCAAACTCCGCGCGAACCTTCGCGGCGCGCACGCGCACTTCGTGCTGCTGGCGCTCACGCGCTTCCGCATCCTTCTTAATTTTGTTCAAATCTTGCTCGCACTTGGTGATTGCGCCGCAAAGCTTCTGCGCATAAGAAAGGGATTTCCGGGCGATTTCAATCGTCTCCGGCTCCTCTTCCGTCAAAGTATCTTGCAGATCCTTAAGCTCTTCTTCTAAACGGATGATTTCCGCGCGGATGGCTTCCAAGCGCTCCCCCATTGTTTCCACATCGGCTTCAATGCGGTGCATCGCCTCCTGCTGTTGCAGCAGGAATTCGCGGTGCTTGACGAGCTTTTGCCGATTGGGTGAGCGTTTGATCTCCCTCTCATACCGGTCTGCTGCCATGTCCGCCTGCTGATATGCCCAAAGTTGCTGGTATGTATCCACGCAATTCCCTCCTGTTATCCCAGTCCGTAACCGTACATTTCATTGTACCGCATATTCGGTAGAAAGTAAATCCTCACCGGCCAGTGCGGCAGCATAAATTTCTGCCGCATGTGCCGCCTGCGGTTTTTTGTCCCGTTTGAGACAGTTTATACGAAACTTCAAATACGCATCAAAGAGCAGCGGTTTTTCACGGAGCAGCTGGGGGCCAATCAGACGTTGCGCCTCGTTTAACGGCGCATAACCCTTTTCAGCGCGAATGCCGATGTAGTAGCGCCTGTTTTCAAAGGAAAGGCTCTCCCCAGTGATGGCAAAGCCGTTTCCGGAGAGCCACGCACGCAACACATCCAAGTCTGTGTTGGATTGCAGCACAAGCTGTGCATCGCCAATGCGCGCTTTGCCGCGCTCCAGCATCCCAATAATTGTCTCCGCGCCCATCCCCGCAATCAAAATGGCGTCAACCGGCTCGGTTATCGCCTCTAGTCCATCCGCCACAGCAAATGCTGCCCGTCCGTCCAACCCATGGAACGCGAAAAGCCGCTTCGCCTTTCCCAGCGAAGCGGCGCTGATATCCGATACGATCATCCTGTCACATATCCCGCGCGCGATCAGGTGTGCAGACAGTATGCCGTGATCCGCGCCTATCTCCGCCGCAAGCGCCGCCCGCGGCATCATGGATAGCAGCGCCTCCTTGCGCGGCCCGGGGGTTGGCAGCGGCATCAGTCGAGAAAATCCTTCAGTTTCTTGGATCGGCTGGGATGACGCAACTTGCGCAGCGCCTTCGCTTCGATCTGGCGGATGCGCTCACGCGTTACGTTAAACTCCTTGCCCACCTCTTCCAGCGTCCGCTGGCGGCCGTCTTCCAGGCCAAAGCGCAGGCGCAGCACTTTTTCTTCGCGCGGGGTCAAAGTATCCAGCACGTTCATCAGCTGCTCTTTCATCAGCGTGAAGGATGCGGCTTCGGCGGGTGCGGGCGCGTCATCATCGGGAATGAAGTCGCCCAGGTGGCTGTCCTCTTCCTCTCCAATCGGGGTCTCAAGTGAAACCGGTTCCTGCGCAATCTTGATAATCTCGCGCACCTTTTCCTCAGAGATCGCCATTTCTTTGGCGATTTCCTCAGGCAGCGGCTCGCGGCCCAACTCCTGCAGCAACTGACGGGAAACGCGGATCAGCTTGTTGATCGTCTCCACCATGTGCACGGGGATACGGATGGTGCGCGCCTGATCCGCAATGGCACGGGTTATCGCCTGGCGAATCCACCAGGTGGCGTACGTCGAAAACTTATAGCCCTTGCGGTAATCAAACTTTTCGACTGCCTTAATCAGCCCTAAGTTGCCCTCCTGGATCAAATCCAGGAACAGCATGCCGCGCCCCACATACCGCTTTGCGATGGATACAACCAGACGCAGGTTCGCTTCGGCAAGCTTGCGCTTTGCCGCGTCGTCCCCCTGCTCCATGCGCTGGGCGATTTCGATTTCTTCCTCCGCCGTCAGCAGCGGAACCTTGCCGATTTCTTTCAGGTACATCCGCACCGGGTCATCGATGCCGATGCCTTCAGGCACGGACAGATCCAAATCCTCCTCCACCGCTTCTTGCACGACGGGGTTTTCCTCTTCGACGATGTCGATTTCGTTGACGACATCCACGCCGAGGGATTCGAGCGTTTCGAGTATCTTATCGAATTGATCCGGCTCGATTTCCAGTTCGACCAATTGGTTCATGATTTCCTTATAGGTAAGCATGCCCTTGGTCTTGCCAGCCTTCACAAGCTCGTTTACCCGCATCTGCTTATCTTCGGAAGGATTGGTCAAGCGTTTCACTCCTTTCGGCCAGGCCGCAACCGTACACTTTCCTCATTTAGCTTGATGATTTCCATCATCATGGCGCGTTTTTCATCAGGCGGCGCGCTTCCAATGCTTTCTTGCAATGCCTTTAAGCGCGTTTCCACCCAACTTTTGCGCATTCGCTCCAAACAATCCGTAATAACCTTCGGCGCTTCGTCACCATATAAACGAGGCTCCTGCCGGAAAACCTCCAGCATCACAGACTTGAGCGGCTCATCTTCGCAGTCGTCCAGCAGCTCTCCCGGCGGCTTTCCGGTCAACAACAGCCTTACGATTTGGCGATGATTGGCATCCTGGAACCGCTCCGGTTCAGCGACTGTCGGGGGCGCAACACCGGACGCCATCAGGGTTAGCAGCGTTCTTTCGGCCGTCAGCCCATCCGGCAGAAATTGGCTTATTGTTGATGGTAGTTTTTCCCGTTTCACCGCTTGAGTATACGTCGGTTTTTCCAAAGAAATAAGGCCAATCTGCTGTTGCAGCACTTCGCGGGGGAAACCCGTCTCCACCATCAGCCGCTTGAGCAGATTTTCCCGCTCCACCGGCTGTCGCACTGCCCTGAGCACCGCTGCCGCCTCGATGGCGTACTTCGTGCGGCCTTCTTCGGTAGACAGATCCTGCGCATCCTTTGCGCGAAGCATCCGGTACTGCGGCGCGGTAAGCGGGGTCAGCGCGTCGAACGCCTCCCGGCCTTCCGCCCGGATGAAATCATCGGGATCTTGCCCGTTTGGAAACATCAGCACCCGCGAGGGGATTTCCAGCGCGTCAAATATCTCCAGCGCCCGCACCGTCGCCTTCTGGCCCGCCGCATCCCCATCGTATGCCACCCAGATCTCCGGCGCATATCCACGCATCAGCCTGGCCTGCTCCTCGGTCAGCGCCGTACCCAGCGTGGCGACAACGCCCTGCACCCCATGCGCGACCAGTGAAGCAACATCCATATACCCTTCCACCAGCAACACACGAGGAAGGTTTTTCACCTTCTTCAGCAGGTTATGCGCGTACACGGTCATGCGCTTGTTGAACGCGGGGGTATCCGAGGTGTTCAGGTATTTGGGCTGCGCATCCCCCATCGCCCTGCCGCCGAATCCCAGCACTGCGCCGTGCGCGTTGATGATGGGGAAAATCGCGCGGCCGCGAAACATGTCGAAACGCTTTCCCTCTCTTTCGACAGTCACGCCCGCAAGGGTCAACTCCTCGGAAGAAACGCCTTCCGAAAGCAGGCGCTTGGTCAACATATCCCACCCAGAGGGTGCCGCGCCAAGCCCGAAAAGACGAATGGCGGGGTCATCCAACCCCCGGCGATGAAAATATTCCAGGATATGCGCGCCTTCCGGCTGATACAGCAGCTCGTGGAATATCTGCGCGGTCCGTTTGTTCACGGCGTAGATGCGCTCGCGCTGCGTGCGCTGGCGTTCGTACGCCGCAAGGTCGATCGTCTCCGGCAGCGGCAAGCGCACCTTATCCGCCAAATACTGCACGGCATCCCGAAACTCCATGCGTTCCGCGCGCATCACAAAGTCAATGACGCCGCCGCCAGCGCCGCAGCCAAAGCAATGAAACGCACGCTGCTCTGGCCGGACATGGAATGAAGGGGTCTTTTCGGTGTGAAATGGACACAAACCGGTAAAGTTTCGTCCATTTTGCTTAAGCTGGACGTGCTCCGACACGATCGAAACAATATCCGCGCGCGCGCGAAGCTCATCGAGCCAATCGGACGGAAACCGTGAAGCCATGCGCGCACTCCCTTCGTGTCTATGCAACATTCGCCGCGTGTACGTTTTTTCCTGCTTGATTCGCCATAAACTTATGCGGCCAGGAATATATGCGCTTTGGCGCGAATCAGCGCGTAAAAGCCGCCGGAAGATGTATCCTCTCAAAATAAAGGATCGCGTAGTGGTCTGTCATCCCTGCCAAAAAATCGCATACGGTGCGGTGCAGGCCGATGGATGCTGCGCGCTGTTGATATTCCTGGGGCATGTTTTCGGGATGCTCCAGCGTATGCCTCAGCAGCGCCTCCAGCAGCAGGCCGGTTTTTTCCTCTTCGCGGCGTACCTCCGGGCGCATGTATACGTTATCCATCAGAAACGTGCGCAGTTTCAGGGTTGCCGCGCCTATTTCATCCGACATGCGGATACCCGTACCATCAACGCTGTGCGCGACAACATCCTGCACCATCGTGTTGATGCGCACGCCGTGCGATTTGCCAAGCACGCGCGTCAGCTCTTTTGGGATATCTTCTTCGCTTAGCACGCCTGCACGCAGGGCATCGTCAATGTCGTGGTTGATGTATGCGATGCGGTCCGCCCTGGCAACACACTGCCCTTCCAGCGTTGCGGGCGGCGTCGACCCCGAGTGGTGAAGAATGCCATCGCGAACCGCCTCGCTCAGGTTAAGCCCCTCCCCCTCGTTTTCAAGCAGCGTTACCACGCGCAGGCTTTGCTCCCGGTGCTGAAACCCGCCCGGAATCAAACGGTCTAGGATACGCTCCCCCATATGACCAAACGGCGTATGGCCCAGGTCATGCCCAAGCGCAACCGCCTCCGCCAGATCCTCGTTCAGCCGAAGGGAACGCGCCAGGGTTCTGGCAATCTGCGACACTTCCAGCGTGTGGGTCAGCCGCGTGCGGTAATGGTCCCCCTCCGGTGCAAGAAAGCACTGTGTCTTATCCTTCAACCGCCGAAAGGACTTGGAATGCAGGATACGGTCACGGTCCCGCTGGTATTCCGTGCGCAGATCATCCGGCGTGATTGGCAGCGCGCGGATGGCATCCCGGCTATGCGCGGCCCACGGCGCAAGCCATTCGCTTTCCCGCTGCACCAGCTGTTCTCTCACGGTCACAATATCCTCCCCTTCCATACGACATAAATACCACAAAACCAGCGCAAAACCCTGCAAAGAAGGCCAGAAAACCCCTCCCCGCGCGAAGTGCGCGAGAAGGGGCTCGCTTTTGTTGCCGGAAACGCTTATTTCATGTCCTCAATGGCGGCGTGCGCTGCGGCCAGGCGCGCGATCGGCACGCGGAACGGCGAGCAGCTGACATAGCTCAGGCCAACCTTGTGGCAGAAGATAACGCTGGACGGATCGCCGCCGTGCTCACCGCAGATGCCCAGCTTGATGCCCGGGCGGGTCTGGCGGCCAAGGTTCGCGGCCATTTCGACAAGCTTGCCCACGCCAGTCTGATCCAGGCGCGCAAACGGGTCGCTCTCGAAAATCTTCTTCTCATAGTAGTCGTCCAGGAACTTGCCCGCGTCATCGCGCGAGAAGCCAAACGTCATCTGCGTCAGGTCGTTGGTGCCGAAGGAGAAGAACTCGGCTTCCTTGGCGATCGCATCGGCGGTGACACAGGCGCGCGGGATCTCGATCATCGTGCCGATCATGTACTCGATCTTGTCGTTACGCTCGGCAAACACGGTCTTGATCGTATCTTCCACGATGCCCTTGACGTACGCCAGCTCTTTGACCTCGCCAACCAGCGGAATCATGATCTCGGGCTTGATGGCAACGCCGGTTTCGTTTTTCACGTTCATCGCGGCTTCGATCACGGCGCGGGTCTGCATTTCCGCGATCTCGGGGAACGTTACGGACAGGCGGCAACCACGATGACCCATCATCGGGTTAAACTCGTGCAGGCTGTCGATTTTGGCGATGATGTCGTCGCTGGTCACGCCCAGTTCCTTTGCGATCTCAGCAATTTCATCGACCATATGCTTCTGCGGCAGGAACTCATGCAGCGGCGGGTCCAGGAAGCGGATCGTCACGGGACGGTCTTCCATCGCCTTGTAGATGCCTTCGAAGTCGCCGCGCTGCATCGGCAGCAGCTTCGCAAGCGCCGCGCGGCGCTGCGCCTCGGTGTCCGCCAGGATCATCTCGCGAACGGCCTTGATGCGGTCGCCTTCGAAGAACATGTGCTCGGTGCGGCACAGGCCGATGCCTTCCGCGCCAAACTCAACGGCCTTGGCGGCGTCCTTGGGGGTGTCAGCGTTGGTGCGCACGCGCAGCTTGCGAACGGCGTCGGCCCAGGCCATCAGGCGGGCGAAATCGCCGCTGATTTCAGGATCCACGGTCGGGATCTGGCCGGCATACACGTTACCGGTGGAACCGTCGATGGATAGGAAGTCGCCCTCGGCAAACGTCTGGTTGCCGACGATCATTGTCTTTGCCGCTTCATTGATGCGGATATCGCCGCAACCAACGACCGCGCAACGGCCCATGCCGCGCGCAACGACGGCCGCATGGCTCGTCATGCCGCCAAACACGGTCAGGATGCCCTGCGACAGGTCCATGCCCTCGATGTCCTCGGGGGTTGTCTCTTTGCGCACAAGCAGCACCTTCATGCCGGTCTTGGCAGCGGCGGCGGCAGAATCGGCGGTGAAGAACACCTGGCCGCAACCGGCGCCCGGAGATGCGGGCAGGCCCTTCGCGATGGCCTTGGCAGCCTTGATCGCCTTGGGGTCAAACATCGGGTGCAGCAGCGTATCCAGTTGCTTGGGTTCAACCTTCAGAACGGCCTCGTTCGGGGTCAGAACGCCTTCATCCACCAGATCAACAGCGATCTTCAGCGCGGCGGCGGCGGTGCGCTTGCCGTTGCGCGTCTGCAACATGTAAAGTTTGCCACCTTCGATGGTGTACTCCATATCCTGCATGTCGCGGTAGTGGGATTCCAGCAGGTTTGCCGTACGAACGAACTCGTTGTACGCATCCGGCATGATCTGCGCCAGCGTGGAGATGGGGTTGGGGGTACGGATGCCGGCCACGACATCCTCGCCCTGCGCGTTGATCAGATACTCGCCGTACAGGCGCTTTTCGCCGGTAGACGGGTCGCGCGTGAAGGCAACGCCGGTGCCGCAATCATCGCCCATGTTGCCGAACACCATCGACTGCACGTTGACAGCGGTGCCCCAGTCGCCCGGGATGTCGTTCATGCGGCGGTAATAGATGGCGCGCGGGTTGTCCCAGGAGCGGAACACGGCCTTCACAGCTTCCATCAGCTGAACCTTGGGGTCCTGCGGGAAGGCTTCGCCCTTTTCCTTAAGATACAGCGCCTTGAAGCGGCCCACCAGCTCTTTCAGGTCATCAGCGTCCAGTTCGGTGTCGAAATGCACGCCCTTCGCTTCTTTCATTTCTTCCATCAGCGCTTCAAACTTAGCCTTTTCCACTTCCATCACAACGTCCGAGAACATCTGGATGAAGCGGCGGTAGCTGTCATATGCAAAACGGGGGTTATTGGATTTCTTCGCCATGCCGACCACGGCCACGTCGTTGAGGCCGAGGTTCAAAATCGTGTCCATCATGCCCGGCATCGAGGCGCGCGCGCCCGAACGGACCGAGACAAGGAAGGGATTCTCTTCATCGCCAAACTGCTTGCCGATGACCTTTTCGGTCTCAGCCAGCGCGGCGAATATCTGCTGCTGAACATCATCCGTGATGACCTTGCCATCCTGATAATACTTGGTGCAGGCTTCGGTCGTTACGGTAAAGCCCGGCGGTACCGGCAGGCCCAGCGAGCTCATCTCGGCCAGGTTCGCGCCCTTGCCGCCCAGCAGGTTTTTCATGCCGGCGTTGCCTTCCTTGAACAGATAGACGTACTTCATTGCCATTTCCACTTCTCCTTGCATCGTCTTTTTCTTGTATATACTCACAACTGTCTAGTATACACGGCTTTCCATATGCTGGCAATAGCTTTGCTCAGTTTTCGCCAAAATATACACGGTTGGAGCTTGAAAGTTTACGCGGTTTCTTCTTTTTTCTGCTCGATATAGTGTTTGCACCAGGGCGACAGCGTACAGAGCGCGCAGGCGGGTTTTCTGGCGTCGCATACCCTGCGGCCGTGGTAGATCAGCCAGTGGTGCGCGGTGATCCAGTCCTCACGCGGGATTGCTTCCATCAGCTGCATTTCCGTTTGCAGCACATCTTTCGCGCTGGCAAGGCCCAGCCTGTTCGACACGCGGAATACATGCGTATCCACTGCCAACGTCGGCACACCAAACGCATTGGCCAGCACAACGTTCGCGGTCTTGCGGCCCACACCGGGAAGGGCCGTCAGTTCTTCCATGGTGTCCGGCACCTTGCCGCCGTACTTCTCCACCAGGATGCGGCACGCGGCGGTGATGTTATCCGCCTTGCTCCTAAACCCGCAGGATTTGATGATCGGGTGCAGTTCCTCCGCGGACAGCTTTGCCATCGCAAATGCGTCCGGCACCATGGGGAACAGCACTTCCGTCACCTTATTAACCTGCCTGTCCGTGCACTGCGCGGACAGCATCGTCGCCACCAGCGTTTCATATGGGTTGGAGAAATTCAGCTCAGGCCTGGCCTCCGGGTAGAGGCGGGCAAGCTCCTTAAGAATGTATCCGTTCGCTGTCATAAAACACCCCTCATTCCATCAGCATCGCGGTGAACCGCAATGCGTCTTCTGAAAAACGGCCGATTCCCGCAAACTTTTCCCCGCAGTATACGCGCACGGCACCGCCCAATCTCGCTGCCTCATCCACATGATCCAACACCTTTTGCGGGTTGCCGTTGCGGCAAGCGGTTTCGTATGCCGGGTTGATGCGGATCACCGGCAGGTGGGTAAGCGGCGCATCAAGCGGCAACAGCAGCGCCGATTTGTCCGGCGCATCCATCCACTCTTCCAGCGTTACCGTGTGATCCAGCGTAAAGAACCCGCTTGCTGTGCGCAACAAAAAACGCATGTGCGCCGGGCAGGAAAGCGCCGCGCCCAGGTCATGGCAAAGCGTTCGGATGTATACGCCCTTACCGCACAGCACGCGCAGCAAAAACGCGTCCGGTGCGGTTTGTTCGAGCAGTTCGATGGCGTCAATCCGTGCGAGGCGGGGCGGCAGCGTTGGCGCGGCGCCTTCACGGGCCAGCGCATACGCGGGCTTGCCTGAAACCTTGAGCGCCGAGAAAGCGGGGGGCGTTTGCATCGTATCGCCGATGAAGCGGGGCAATATGGCCTTTAGGGCATCCCTATCCGGCAGGCGATCGGAGCGTTCCAGCACCTTCCCCTGCGCATCCTGCGTATCGGTTGATGCGCCGAATGCCACCTCTGCAACATACGCCTTTTGCTTTTCCACCAGCACATCGAATAAACGGGCCGCGCTGCCGATCATCAGTGGCAGCACCCCCGCAGCTTCGGGGTCCAGCGTGCCCGCGTGGCCCACTTTTGCGCCGGAAAGCGTTCGGCGGATGCGCACCACCGCATCGGAGGAAGTCATTCCCGGGGGTTTCAGCAGGTTCAAAAATCCATTCATGCTTGCCGGTTTATCGCTTCCCGCATGGCGCCGACGATTTTATCGCGCGCCTGCTCTAAAGTGTCATGAAAAACGCATCCGGAGGCCAGCTGGTGCCCGCCGCCGCCGAAGGAAACCGCCACGCGGCCCGCATCGTACGGCTCTACCGCGCGCAGGCTGCACTTGATGCGGTCCTCTTGCTCGCTGAGCAAAGATGCCATCAGTACGCCCTCTGTGTTGATCGCAAAATCAATGATTCCCTCGGTATGTTCCGGCAGCGCGCCGGTTTCGATGAAATCCTCCCGTGTCAAGCGCATAAAGGCGACCGTACCGTCATGCAGCAACTCAAGACTGGAAAGCGCGCGCGCGATGAGCCGCACTTGCCCCACAGGGCGTAAATCAAACACACGCCGCACGATTGCGGAAGGCTGCACGCCCGCTTCCACACACCGCGCAGCAACTTGCAGCGCTTCGGGGTTTGTGTTGTTGTGCTTGAAATTGCCGGTATCCGTCGCCACACCGACATAGATACAACGGGCGGTTTCGGCATCCAGCGGCGTGCCCAGCGCATCAATCAGCTCAAGGGCAAGCACCGACGTGGCGCACGCGGAAGGGCGTACCCAATTAACGCCCGCATAAAGTGGGTTGGTGGGATGATGGTCCACTTGCGCCGTGTTGCTGGCCGCGTCGAATACTTTCACGCAGCCGCCCATCCGCTGCCTGTCCCCCACATCCATCGCAACAGCCAGATCAGCCTGAAACCTATCGGCATGCAAAGCCATTTGCACCGCTTCCGCGCAAGGCAGATCGGTGTAAATGCGGGGCACGGGGTCGTCGCAGAAGATTGCCACGCGCTTACCAAGGGACAAAAGCGCGCGGCACAGCGCAAACGCCGAGCCGCAAGTATCCCCATCCGGGGAAATATGGAGAATGAGCGCGATGGAATGGGCCTTTTTCAGCGCGTCGATGAGCTCATTCGGCGCCTTCGTCATCAGTTTCAGCCTCTTTCGTTGCTTGCGCGGCTGCCTCCGGCTGTACGCCCCGTAGAAGCGCGGAAATGTGCACGCCGTACGCTATGTTGTCATCCACTTCAAACAGGATCTCCGGCGTATAGCGAAGATCCATTTTGTGTCCGAGCTCGCGCCGAACAAAACCGGCGGCGCTTTTCAGCGCCTTGAGCATCGGGGCGCGAAGGTCTTCTTCCAGAATGCTGACGCGGATCTTTGCATACCGAAGATCGCGCGTAACTTCCGCGCGCGTCACGGACCAAGTCCCCGACACGCGCGGATCACGCACATCTTCCCGCAAAATCCGATCAACCTCACGGCGAACCTCTTCGCTGATACGGTCTATGCGGTCAAAATGCATCGCAGCTCCTTACCGGACGATGAGCTCGATGGTATAGCACTCGATCACATCGCCTTCCTTGACATCGTTGTACTTTTCAAGGCCAACGCCGCACTCAAAGCCCTGCGCCACTTCCTTGGCATCATCCTTGAAGCGCTTGAGTGAATCCAGCTTGCCCTCGAACACCACTATGTTGTCCCTCAGCAGCCGAACAGATTCGTTGCGCTGGATTTTACCATCCGTTACGTGGCAGCCGGCCACCGTGCCGACACCCGTGATGCGGAAGGTATTGCGCACCTGCGCGTGGCCAAGGATAACTTCCCTGTACTGCGGGGCAAGCATGCCCTTCATCGCCTTCTCGACATCTTCGATTGCCTGGTAAATGACGCGGTACAGGCGCACATCCACCTCTTCGCGGGCGGCCATGTCGCGCGCGTTGTTTTCCGGGCGCACATTGAAACCGATGATGATCGCGCCGGACATCGCGGCAAGCTGCACGTCGTTTTCGGTAATCGCGCCGACGCCGCTGTGGATTGTGTGGATGCGGACTTCATCATTGGAGAGCCTCTCCAGCGATTGTTTGACCGCCTCAACCGAACCCTGCACGTCGCCCTTGATGATCAGGTTCAGATCCTTGATCGAGCCTTCGGCAATCTTCGTAAACAGGTCATCCAGTGAGACCTTCGCGGACGCCTTGACCAGCGCGGCGCGCTGCTTATCGCGGCGCTCCTCAACGACCTGGCGGGAGAGACGGTCGTCGACGGCGTTGAGATCATCGCCAGCATCCGGCACCTCGCCAAATCCGACAACCTCCACAGGCGTAGACGGTCCGGCTTCCTTCAGGCGCTCGCCACGCTCGTTGGTCATCGCGCGGATTCTGCCGTACGCCATGCCAGCAACAACGGTATCGCCCACATGGAGCGTGCCGTTTTGCACCAGCACGGTTGCAACCGGTCCGCGGCCCTTATCCAGCTTGGCCTCAATGATGATACCGCGCGCACGCCGATCCGGGTTGGCGCGCAGCTGCTGCACATCGGCAACCAGCAGGATCATTTCCAGCAGCGTACCGACATTGTCGCCGGTCAGCGCGGATACGGGCACCATGATCGTGTCGCCGCCCCACTCTTCCGCGACCAGTTCGTAAGCGGTCAAATCCTGCTTGATGCGGTCGGGATTGACGCCTTCTTTGTCCATCTTGTTGATCGCCACGATGATCGGCACCTTGGCCGCCTTCGCGTGGTTGATCGCCTCAATCGTCTGCGGCATAACGCCATCATCCGCGGCAACGACCAGCACGGCGATATCGGTCGCCTGTGCGCCGCGCGCGCGCATCGCGGTGAACGCTTCGTGGCCCGGTGTATCCAGGAACGTGATAGGCCTGCCATCCAGGTCGATCATGTACGCGCCAATGTGCTGCGTGATGCCGCCCGCTTCGCCTTCGGTGACGCGGCTCTTGCGGATGTAGTCCAGCAGCGACGTTTTGCCGTGGTCGACGTGGCCCATGATGGTGACAACCGGCGGCCTTTCAATGAGGTCCGCGTCGTCATCTTCATAGTTGGCCTCGTCAAGGAAATCTTCCGCCGTTTTGTCCAGCTTCTTTTCCAGCTCAACGCCGAATTCGGCGCAAACCAGCGAGGCGGTATCGTAATCCAGTTCCTGGTTGATCGTCGCCATCGTGCCCAGCAGCAACAGCTTCTTGATGATCTCGCCCGCCGGCTTGCCGATGCGCTCGGTCAAATCCTTGACAGTAATCGTTTCGGCCGTCATCTGCGCCTTTTCGATGCGGATGGGGGCCATGGTTGACTGGATGCTTTGCTTACGGCGCTTGTTGCGACCGCCGCGCATCACATCATCATCCGGCGTAATGCCAAGTTCACGGACACCGCCGCCACCCTTGCGGGCGGTTTTGCGTTCGGGGTCATATTGCCGCTGATATAACTTCTTGTTCGGGTCGTAATTGGAGACGCGCTCCTTTTCGACCGTCGGCGTCAGTTCGGGGCCGCGCGGGCCGCGGGCCATGCCGGGCCGTGCGCCCATCGGCGCTCCGGGACGCGCGGGACCGCCACCCATACCGGGGCCTTGCGCACCCGGCGCGGGTCGGCCAAACTGCCCACCCTGCGCGCCCGGCGCGGGACGGCCATAGGGACCGCCTTGCTGCGCACCCGGCGCGGGACGGCCATAGGGACCGCCTTGCTGCGCACCCGGCGCGGGACGGCCATACGGACCCTGCTGCGCACCCGGCGCGGGACGGCCGTACGGGCCGCCTTGCATACCCGGCTGCATCGGCGGCCTGTTGCCCGCCGGCTGCATGGGTCGCGGCTGCTGCGGCATCGGCGGGCGCATACCCGGCTGCATGGGCTGCGCGGGACGCATCTGAGGCCGATCCTGTCCCGGGGCGGCTTGCGCCGGTATGGGACGGGCAACCTGCGGCGGCATTTCTGCCTGCGCGGGCTTTGCCGGCGCTTCAACCTTGACCGGCGCTTCCTGGGATGCCGCGACAAGCGGCTCCGCAGGCGCTTCCGGCGGCTGAGCGGCCTTTTCTTCTTCTTTAGGCAGCGGTGTAGGGACGGCCTCCACAGACGGCGTGCTTTCCAGCTGAGCCCCCGCCTCTTCTTCGTCGTCTTCCGGCATCACCCACGCAGTGCTCTGCTGCTCCAGCGCTAGGCGCTGTTGCTCCAGGCGCGCCGCTTCGCGGCGTTCCTCTTCTTTTTGCAGAAACACCTGTTCCATGCGCCGGAGCGACGCCAAGGTTTCACTTGCGCTCCTGCCTATGCGCTGCACATCCACCAGCAGCTTGCTCGCACCCTGCGCCAGTTCCCTTGTTGCTTCCTGTACCTTGAGTTTGGGCATTCCGTCCTTGCACCCCCGCATTCTTTATGGATACGCCGCTACAACTGCAGCAGCGCCGCCACCTTTTCCGAAAAGGGCCCTTTCAGCACCGCCGCAACCATGCGGTTTGGCTTCCCAATGGCCCGACCCAGCGTGTCACAACCCACTTCCATGAGCGATACTCCCCGATACCGGCACATCGTCTGGTATTTATCCCGCGCGTTTTCGGATGCGCCGCTATCCAGCAACACAAGCCCCGCGCGCCCGCTCCGCACCGATGCGGTCACTGTATCTTCCCCGCTGACCACCTGCCCGGCCCGCATTGCGAGCCCCAGCAGCGACAGCGCACGCGCCTCATCCATTGGCTTCAAGCGCGGCTGAAAGCGCCTCGAAAACTTCCTGCGCGATGGGATGTTCCAGCGCCCTCTCCAGTTGGCGGGTCTTCACCGCCTTGGTAAGGCACGCGGCGTCCCGGCACACATACGCGCCGCGCCCGGGCATCTTGCCCGTCTTGTCCAGCGCAATTTCCCCCTGCGGGGATTTCACCACGCGGAGCAGTTCGCGCTTGGGCTTCATTTCACGGCAACCCACGCACATTCTCTCCGGTATCTTCCGCGGCTTCAATCGTCCGTCTCCTCTACTGGCAATTCATCATAGGAGATGTCCATTTCATCCGGCATATCCATATCCATCGCTTCTTCGCCCATGCTGAGGATGTCCTCCGCCTGGGACTGGCTCTTGATGTCGATCTTCCAACCGGTTAGCTTTGCGGCCAGGCGGGCGTTTTGCCCTTCTTTGCCGATGGCCAGGGATAGCTGGTTATCCGGCACGATCACGCGGCACGCCTTTTGATCCACCGCCGTGAACACGCTCAGCACGCGTGCGGGGTTCAGTGCGTTTGCGATGAATTCCGCAGGGTCCTGCGACCACTTGATGATGTCAATCTTTTCATTTTTCAGCTCCGCGACCACGCGCTCAACACGCATGCCGCGCGGGCCCACGCAGCTGCCGACCGGATCGACCATGGGATCGACCGAGTACACGGCCATCTTCGTTCTGGAACCGGCTTCACGCGCGATCGACTTGATCTGCACGATGCCCGTCTGAATCTCCATCGACTCCAGCTCAAACAGGCGCTTGACAAGGCCCGGATGCGTGCGTGAGACAAGCACCTGCGGCCCTTTGGAAGTACGCGCAACTTCCAGAACATATACCTTGATGCGATCGTTTACGCTGTATTCTTCGCCGGGCATCATGCCGGAAGCCTCGATCACGCCCTCCGTTTTGCCCAGTTCGACATATACGCTTTTCCCCTCAACGCGCTGCACGATGGCGGTGAGGATCTCGTTTTCTTTCTCAATGTATTCATCGTAGATGATGCCGCGCTCGGCCTCGCGGATGCGCTGCATGATCACCTGCTTCGCCGTTTGCGCGGCGACGCGACCAAAGTTGCCAGGCGTAACCTCAACCTTCACGATATCGCCCACTTCATAGCTGGGCTGAATGGTGCGGGCTTCAGTCAGCGAAATCTGCTGGGAATCATCTTCCACTGTTTCGGAAACGGTCTTGCGCGCAAAAACCTGCACCAAGCCGCTCACCCGATCGATGTTGACATCAACATTCTGCGCGCTCGGCGCGTTTTTCTTGAAATTTTTTCGGTAGGCGGACTTGAGCGCCTCTTCGATTGCCCCGAAAAGAATCTCTTTGTCGATGCCCTTTTCCTTTGCCAGAAAGCTTACAGCTTCAATGACTTCCCTGTTCATTAGGTCCCTCTCCCTCATCCTCGTCATCATCAAACACGATCACGGGTTTTACAAGCGCAACGTCTTTGCGAATCAATGCTTTTTCCCCTGCCGGGGTGGAAATGCGAATGGTTTCTTTATCGAAGGCGATGAGCGCGCCCGTCAGCTGCTTGATACCGTCAAGCGGCTTGTACAGCTTAATCTCGATCTCGGTGCCGATTGCCCTTTCAAAATCCCGGTCGGCCGAAAGCGGCCGATCCACTCCGGGCGAAGAAACCTCCAGAAAATCATATGCGACCTTCTCCAGGCGCGGCTGCACGGCGCGGTGAAAGCGCTCGCAGTCGTCCAGGGTAAAGCCGCCTTCTTTGTCAAGGTAGATACGCAAATAGTAGCCGGTATTCTCTTTTACAAGCTCGGCATCGATCAGTTCAAATCCCATTTCCGCCGCCATCTTTTCGCACAGCGGCACCACGAAAGTTTTCAGATCCCCTCGCGCCATACAGTCTCCTTTGGCTCAGTCAGGCTGCCGAATCCGCATTTCCTGATGGCGCGAATCCGCGGATATCGCGCCACGAAAGAAATTTCTTAGGAAATTCCTTCCTCTTCAAGAGAAAAGAGCGGGACGGTCCCACTCTCTGCATTGCTACCATAAACAACCTTCGGCAAACCTACGGCAACTAGTATACCACTTACATGGCTTGAAAACAAGCCCTAGAATAGAGAAACCTGGCTTGTTTCCGGCAAATCCAGGAATACACCCTGCTGGCGAAGCTGCTCCAGCACCGTGCCGGAAACCTTGGAGCGGATCTTCACATCCTCGATGGAGAGAAACGGACCTGCTTCCCTCGCCTGGCAAAGCGCCTGCGCGGCGGCCAGCCCAAGGCCCGGAATGCATGCAAACGGCGGCAGGATCTGCCCATCAATCAGCTGGAACTCTTCGGCATCGGACTTGTACAGGTTGATCGGCAACAGGCGGACTCCCCTGGTTACCATTTCCAGCGCGATTTCCGCCAGCGTTTGCTGATCTTTTTCGGCTGCTGTCAGATCATTCTTGCGCAGTTCGAAGTCATCCAGCGCCTCTTTCAATGCCACCTTGTCGCGCCCCATCAGCGAAATATCGAACGCGTCTGCGCGCACGGTGTAGTACGCAGTATAATACGCTTCCGGCCGGTACAGCTTGAACCACGCCACGCGCAGCGCCATCGTCACATACGCGACAGCGTGCCCTTTGGGGAACATGTACTCAATCTTTTTGCAGGAATCGATGAACCATTCCGGCGTATCTGCCGCGCGCATCGCGGCTTCCATCTCTCCCGTGAGCCCGCGTCCCTTGCGAACGGATTCCATCGTCTGAAACGCGATTTTGGGCGCGACACCCAACTGCATCAACGCGTTCATGATATCATCGCGCGTACAGATGCATTCCGACAGCGTTGCCGTGCCGTTCCGCACCAGCAGGTCGGCGTTATCCTGCCACACATGCGTACCGTGCGACAGGCCGGAGATGCGCACCAGTTCTTCCATTTTGGTGGGGCGTGTTTCTTCCAGCATACCCCGGACGAACGGCGTGCCAAACTCCGGGATGCCCAGCGTGCCTGTTGTGCAGCGGATATCCTCTTCTGATACGCCAAGGGCTTCGGGGCTGGTAAACAGTGACATCACCCCGAGGTCTGTCAGTGGCAGCTCGCGCGCGGATACGCCCGTCAGCTTCTCCAGCATGTTGATCATCGTGGGATCGTCATGCCCCAGAATATCCAGCTTCACCAGCACATCGTGCATGGAGCCAAAATCGTAATGCGTGGTGATGATGGGGCTTTTCGGGTCATCCGCCGGGTGCTGAATGGCGGTAAACTGGTATATTTCGTACTCTTTAGGCAGCACGACGATGCCGCCCGGGTGCTGCCCGGTCGTCCGCTTGACGCCCACGCATTTCAGTGCCAGGCGCTTCAGTTCCGCTTCTGAAACAGTCCGCTCGCGCTCTTCCATGTACTTCTTGACATACCCGATGGCGGTCTTTTCCGCCAGCGTGCCGATGGTGCCGGCGCGGAACACGTTATCCTGCCCGAACAGCTCTTCAACGTATTTGTGTGCACGCGGCTGGTATACGCCGGAGAAATTCAGGTCGATATCCGGCACCTTGTCGCCGTTAAATCCAAGGAATACCTCAAACGGGATGTCATACCCCTCGCGCAGGCATTCCGTGCCGCATGCGGGGCAGGTTTTGGGCGGCAGGTCGGGGCCTACGGTGGCCAGTTCATGTTGGGTATCAAAGTGATGCCAGCGGCATTTGGGGCAGCGGTAATGGGGCGGCAAAGGGTTGACCTCGGTGATGCCGCACATCGTGGCCACAAAGGATGAGCCGACCGACCCACGCGAACCTACAAGATACCCATCGGAAAGGGACTTCTTGACCAGCTTTTCCGCAATCGAATACAGCGTGGAAAACTGGTATTTGGTGATCGCGCCAAGCTCCTTGTTCAGGCGCGCCTCAACAATTTCGGGCAGATCATCGCCGTAGCGGGCGCGCGCTTCGGCCCAGGAGGTATTGTTGATCTCGTCCGCAGCGGTTTCCCAGAAGGGCTGGAAAGTTTCTTCATCCTTGGGATGTTTGGGGAACAGCCGCACCTCGCCCACGCGGTCGGCGATTTTGGTGGGGTTTACAATGACAACCTCGCGCGCCTTTTCTGTGCCCAGATAGCTGAACTCCTCCAGCATTTCATCCGTGCTCTTAAAATACAGCGGGGGCTGTTCATCCGCATCGTCAAAACCCTTGCCCGCCATCAGGATGGCGCGCATCGCGGAATCCTCCGGGTTCAGGAAGTGCACATCGCCGGTGGCTACAACGGGCAGCCCGCACTTTTCGCCAAGTTTTACAACGCGCCGGTTCAGTTCGCGAAGCCCTTCTTCGTTCGCTATGCGGCCTTCGCGCAACAGGAACGCGTTGTTCTCGATGGGCTGAATCTCCAAATAGTCGTAAAACCTTGCGATCTGCGAAAGCGTCTTGTCGTCCTTTCCATTGACCATCGCGCGGAATAGCTCACCCGATTCGCACGCGCTGCCCACCAACAGGCCCTCCCGGTAGCGCTGAATCAGCGCGCGCGGAAGGCGCGGACGCTTGTTGAAGTAATTGAGATGCCCTTCCGATACCAGGCGGTTCAGGTTCGTCATGCCCTGCTGGGATGTTGCCAGCAGCACGATGTGCGTGGCATCCCCCATACCATCGCCGGCCATTTCGGTGTTCAGGTCGGCAAGCGTTTCCGCGCCCTTTTCCTTCGCCATCGCAACTAGCTTTTGCAGCATCTGTGCGGTGGCGCGGGCGTCGTGCACGGCGCGGTGCGCGTTCGTCAGGCTTACCCCAAGCCGCTTGCATACGGTGCTCAGCTTGTGGCTGCCAAGCGTGGGCAACGCTTTTCGCGCATAGGCCAGGGTATCCACAACCGGCCCCTTCCACGTTTTGCCCATGCGGCTTAGTTCCATGCGAAGGAACGCCAGGTCAAACCGCGCGTTATGCGCGGCAAGCGGCGCGTCTCCGATGAAGCTGAGCAGCTTGTCCGCCACCTCGGCAAATTTGGGCGCACCCAGTGTCATTTCCCGGGTAATACCGGTAATTTTGACGACCTCATCCGGAATGTTGCGCTCCGGGTCGATAATAATGGAAAGCTCTTCTTCAATGGTATCGCCCACCATCCGCACCGCGCCGATTTCGGTGATGCGGTCGGCTTTGAGCGGATACAGGCCCGTCGTTTCAAAGTCAAGCACCACAATGGGGCTATCCAGCGGGCGGCTGTCGGCATCTTCCACAACAATGGCCTCATCAATGAGATAGCCTTCCATGCCCGGAATCAGCTTGATCTTGTTTTTCTTCGCGGCGGCAAAGGCATCGGGGAACGCCTGCACCACGCCGTGGTCCGTGACCGCCACGGCCTTGTGGCCCCACGCGGCGGCTTGTTTGATCAGCACATCCACGGGGGTGATGCCATCCATGGAGCTCATCTGCGTATGCATGTGCAGCTCTACGCGCTTCTCTTCCGCCATATCCAAGCGGACAGGCTTCTGCGCCTGCTCGATGTCGTTTGCCATCAGCACCACATCGCGGGAGAACTTATCGTACTGGCAATCCCCGCGCACCGTCAGCCAATCGCCTTCGCGGATGCGCGCGATTACGGCCTTCACCCGCGCGATTTCTTCCGCGGTGGGGGGCGCGCTCGGCGCCGCGTCTTCCCCGGCGGTGGTGCCTGGGCGCTTGCGCTTGTAGCGCAAAAACACCTTGCAGTGGATGCTGCCGGTCTTGTCGGTTAGCGAAAACGTCAGCAGGCACATCTCGCCGCCGCGCAGCTCACGCGTTTCCACGGCGAACACTTCGCCCCGCACGGTAACCTTGCCGCTGTCCTCGCGCAGCGTTTCCATCGGGGTGATCGGGTCCCGGCTGGGTACGCCGAGTATCTTTACGTCATCCTTGGGCCTTTCCTGTTTTGCCGCTGCCTTTTCATCCTCTTCGCGCTGCAGGCGTTCCGCTTCCTTTGCCTTTTCGGCCAGGATTGCCTGCCTTTGTTCCAGCATATCCTGCGTTTCCTTGCAGCTTAGCTGAACCTCCGCCTGGATACGAAACACGCTTGCCATCAGCTCGGCAAGGCGCTTTTCCATCTCAACCGTTTTGGCGTAGCGCAGCGTCTGTTCGGATGTCAGCACGATGCTCATGTGATCGCCGCTGATTTCCCACTCAGCATCATGCAGCATCGCGCGCAGGCCCGGCGCATTCCTGGCCATGTAATCCGTGAGGAAAGGCACATACTGCGATAAATCGGCGCGAACCGCACCCGCAAGGCCGGGCGCGGCCACGCGAAGGCGGATCGTTTGCCCGGGAAAGCCCTTTGCCAGCGCATTGCGCAGCGAAATGTATTCACGGTCTCCCACCAGCACATCGGATAGAAAACAGACGAGCAGGCGGGTCGCGCTCCGATCCACAAGCACTTTTTCTAGTTCCAGATGGGATGCAAGGGGCTTCAACGCTTCAGGTAGAAGGGATTGCCAGTTCATGCGCGTTCCTTTCGTAGCTCATCCAGCGCCTTGAGCAGCGCTTCCGCCGGATCGGATGTAATCTTTTCGGGGGGCGCGTTTTTCCGGAACAGCACTGCCCCGCTTTTCCCCCCGGCGATGCCGATATCGGCTTCCCTTGCCTCGCCGGGGCCGTTGACCACGCAGCCCATTATGGCAACCTTAACGGGCTCAGTCCAGCCGCGCGTCGCATCCTCGACTTGGCGCGCGATGCCGGCCACATCCACACAGGTTCGCCCGCATGTTGGGCAGGAAACAACCTCCACACCGGGGCGAATGTTCAACGCGCGTAAGATGGAAAGCGCTGCTGCCGCCTCCGGCACGGGATCGCCGGAGAGCGAAACGCGCACCGTATCCCCGATGCCGCGCAGCAGCAGCGCGCCGATTCCGATCGCGGATTTGATGTTCCCCTGGCCGGGAAGGCCCGCCTCCGTCACCCCAATGTGCAGCGGATAGTCACACGCGGCGGCGAGGCGCTCGTTTGCCTCCACGGTATCGCGCACGCCTGAACCCTTAATGGAAATCGCAATGTCATCAAACCCGCAGTCCGTCAGCATTTTGGCGTGATTCAGCGCGCTTTCCAGCATTGCCCCAGGCGTCGGCCCGCCGTGCTTCGCCAGCAGATCCTTTTCCACAGAACCGGAATTTACCCCAATGCGGATGGGAATGCCATGCGCCTTTGCGCAGTCGGCAACCGCGCGGACATGCGCCATCCCGCCGATGTTGCCGGGGTTGATGCGCAGCTTTTGCACGCCGTTTTCCGCCGCGAGCAATGCAAGCCTGTGGTCGAAATGGATATCCGCCACCAACGGCACCGGTGAGGCATCAACCAGCGCACACATCGCTTGGGCGCACTGCTCATCATAGACGGAAACGCGCACAATATCGCAGCCGGCCTGTGCCAACGAGCGGATTTGGGCAAGCGTTGCGGGAATATCGCGCGTGTCGGTATTCGTCATCGACTGGATGGAAATGGGCGCTCCCCCGCCAATGAGCACCTTCCCGCACCGAACCTGTTTTGTCATTGGAATAGCCTCACAATGTCTTTATACATGATAACCACCATCAGCACCATCATCAGCGCGAATCCGGCCATGAGCACGGCGCCTTCCTTATTGGGGTTCATTCGCTTGCCGCGTATTTTTTCAATTGTAAGGAAAACCAGCTTGCTGCCGTCCAGCCCCGGTATCGGCAGCAGATTGAACAGCGCAAGGTTTACGCTGATCATTGCCGCCATGCTCAGGTAGCTAAGCAGTCCGCCTTCTTCCGTTTGCTCTTTGATAATGGTGACTGTGCCTATGGGGCCCGCCAGCTGATCCATGCCAATATCCCCTACGATGATATCCCGCAGGGAACGGAAGATGCTGGTGCCCATATCCACCGTGGTAAGCCACGATCCCGAAAGGGATGGCCCCAGCAGGTATTTCGTGCGGGTCACGGCGTATTGAATGCCGATCATAGCCCTCTTTTCGGCCTCCACCCACACCGGTTCCATCGACAAAGTGATTTCTTTACCGTCGCGCAGCACAGAAAGCACAACGGGGTTTTCCCCGGCAGCGGTAATCATGGCTGATATTTCTTCCACTGAACGGGCAGGTTCACCATTAACCGCCTGAATGGTATCCCCAACCTGAAGCCCCGCTGTTTCGGCCGGCATTCCCGGCGTGATCGCGCCGATGACGCGCTGCGCCTGCGGTACCCCCGCCAAGATGAAAAACAAAAAGAAGAGGATCAGCAGTGCAGTCAAAAGGTTTGCGGCGGGGCCCGCCAGGGAGATGGCGACGCGCTTCCACACCTTTTGCTCATAATAGGCATCCTTCGGGTCGATATCCGGCTCATCATCGGCAGCAAAGCGGCAATAGCCGCCCAGCGGCAGCGCGCGCACCGAATAGACCACGCCAGATTTCGCCTTGCGCTTCCACAGCGGCGGCCCAAACCCCACCGCAAACTCCATCACATGGACGCCCGTTAGCCGCGCCGCCCAGAAATGGCCCAGCTCGTGTATCAAAATGACCAGCCCGAACATCAGGATTGCCAGCAACCAATAGCCTATGTTTGACAATATCGTGCCTCCTACAAGGGTCAGTGCTTTGGGTAACACCGCACAAATGGCGAGCACGCTGGCGAGATGGGTTTTCGTCCAGATGCGCTTGCGGAAACCGAAGGCGTAGCAGCGCTACGTCAAGGTTTTTGCAAGTGTACATGGGCGGAAAACCGTCCGCCCGCGTGGTTGGCATTTGCGCGGTGTTGCCGTATGAGTTTATGACAGAAGAGATGATGCCATGCACCGCGCCGCCGCATCCGCATCCTGCACATCTAAAAGCGTGCGAACGGGCGCGACAGGCAGGCGCAGCAGCGTCTCCTGCACGGTGCGGCTGATGCCGCCAAACGGGATCTTTTCCGCCAGGAAGGCTTCCACGGCGATTTCGTTCGCGGCATTGAGCATCGCGGGGGCCGTGCCGCCCGTCAGCAGCGCTTCATACGCCAGATAAAGCCCCGGAAAGCGGGTGCGGTCGGGCGCCTCAAAGGTGAGGCGACCTATCTTCGCAAGATCTAGCTTCTCGCCGCCGGTGGGCAGCCGCTCCGGGAAGCTCATCGCATACAGGATCGGCAGGCGCATATCCGGCGTGCCCAGTTGCGCCAGCACACCGCCATCCCGAAATTCCACCATGGAATGGATGATGCTTTCCGGGTGGATCAGCACATCAATTTTGCCGGGCGGCAGGTCAAACAGCCAGCGCGCCTCGATGACTTCCAGCGCTTTGTTCAGCATGGACGCGCTGTCGACCGTGATTTTCCGCCCCATCGCCCAGTTCGGGTGGCGAAGCGCTTCGGCAACCGTTGCGCGTTCAATTGCTGCCTGTTCCCAGGTGCGGAACGGTCCGCCGGACGCGGTGAGGATCAGGCGCTCCGGCGCGTTTCCATCCGCCGCGCGCAGGCATTGGAAGATGGCGCTGTGCTCACTGTCAACCGGAATCAGCGGCTGCCCGGCACGCTTTGCAGCTTCCGTTACCAGCGCGCCGCCCGCAACCAACGCTTCCTTATTCGCAAGCAGCACGCGCTTTCCGGCAGAAAGCGCATCAAGCACCGCTGGCAGTCCCGCAAAGCCCACCACAGCGACCAGCACATCATCCGCCTCGGATAGCGCTGCTGCCTGACGCAGGCAATCGGCGCCGAAAACCCACTCAATTCCCTTCAGGTCGTCCGGAATTTCAGGCGGCGGCACCACCAACCCGCACAGCAGCGGCTTCACACGCCGCGCCTGCGCGAACAGCGACTCACAGTTAGAATGCGCGGTTAGCGCCACAACACGAAAGCGGTCCGCATGACGGGCCGCCACATCGATCGCTTGTGTACCAATGGAACCGGTGCTGCCCAGTATCGATATGGATCGCATCTAGATCAACCCCCGCCCCATACAATACCCAAAAACAGCGTATGTTACGAAAATGATGCTGTCAAACCTGTCCATCATGCCGCCGTGGCCAGGAAACATGGTGCCAAAGTCTTTAATGTCGCAAAACCGCTTGATCAACGACGCGGTAAGATCGCCCAGCTGCGCCGCAACGCCGCCGATCACGCCTAGTATCAGAAAATGCCAAAGCGGCGGCATGGTCGTCAGCGAATCGCCGCAAAGACACAGCAAGAGCGCGCCCGCGACGCTTCCCGCAAGGCCTGCGGCAGAACCTTCCCAGGTTTTCTTAGGCGAGAGCACCGGCGCCATCTTGTGCGTACCCACGGCAACGCCAACGAAATAGGCGAACGTATCCCCCAGCAACGCGATGGCAAACACAGAGAGAGCCAGCAGTGCGCCCAGCGCTTCCGGCTGAATGCGGATGATCGGGTACAGCATCATCAGCGGGATCGGCACACTGATCAGCACGTTGAGCGCCGCCGCCGCATCCATCCAGCGCGGCTCTTTGCGCAGTGCGATATCAAACATGACAAACAGCGTTGCTGCGCACGCGGTCAGGTAGATGCTGACCGGCCCCAAAATCAGATAGAGCGGCAGCATCAGCGCAGCCATGCCGTATACGGGCAGCTGCGGCGGGCGAAGCCCCGCTTTGCCGAACGCGCCAAGCATCTCATAGCACCCAAACAGCGCAACCAGCGCAATGGCGATATCAAAAACAAGACCCCGAAGCAGCATGACCACGATCAGCAGCACGGCACTGACCACGCCCGTGATAATTCTTTGCAGCATCCGTTATGCCTCTTTTCCCTTGCGGCCGCCAAAACGCCGGTCACGCCCCGCATATGCGTCCAGCGCCTGATGGAAGCAATCCACTGTAAAATCCGGCCACAGCGTTTCCGGGTACAAAAACTCCGCATACGCCGTTTGGTATGGCAGAAAGTTGGAAAGCCGCTGCTCCCCGCTGGTTCGGATGAGCAGATCGACATCCGGCTGTCCATGCGTATCCAGTGCATCCGCAAATGCGGCCTCTGTGATATCAGATACGGCAATTTCACCGCGCACCGCACGCTCTGCCAGCTTGCGCGCCGCGCGGATGATTTCATCCCGGCCGCCGTAATTGATGGCGATATTGACCTCAAGCCCCGTGTTTCCCCTGGTGATTTCCATCGCGTTCAGGCTTGCCTCGCGCTGCGGTTTTGGCAAGCCCGCCAAGTCGCCCAGCATCCGGATGCGCACGCCTTTTTGGTGAAGCTCCGCAATTTCTTTCTGGAAAAACTCTACCAGCAGGCTCATCAGCACATCGACTTCTTCTTTTGAACGCGACCAGTTCTCCGTAGAGAACGCGTAGAACGTCAGCACCTCGATACCAAGATTGTCGGATTCGCGGATGATTCCGCGCAGCGCTTCCACGCCGCTGCGGTGTCCAAGCGCGCGCAACAGGCCATGCTTCTTTGCCCAGCGGCCGTTCCCATCCATGATGATGGCGACATGGCGCGGCAGACGCGCGGGTTTTGTCCAAATTTGCATGCTTATTCCTCGCGCAGGGTGGTGACAAATGCGCACGCCGTCAATGCCCTGCCCTCTTCCAATACACGCACCACGCGCAGCTCACCGGTGTCTTCCGTCCGCCGCGGTGCGCGTGAAATTGCTACGCGCGGCTCAATACCTGCCGCGCGCAGCCTGTTTAGCGCCTCCGCCAGCGGAAGGCCCAACAAAGAATCCGCCGTCAAACGGACATGATCTCCTTTTCCTTATCTCCCGCAATCTTGTCCAGCTCTTTGATCGCGTTGTCGTGCGCCTTTTGGATGTCATCCTCCGCGATCTTCTGGTCATCCTCGGTGATCTCGGAGTTTTTCTTCATTTTCTTGATCTGCTCCACTGCATCGCGGCGGATGGAGCGGACAGCCACCTTGGATTCCTCGCAGCTTTTGCGCACCAGCTTGGTAAGCTCCCTGCGGCGCTCCTCGTTCAGCTCCGGCACGATCAGACGGATAATCTTGCCGTCGTTGGCGGGTGTCATGCCAAGGTCGGACTTCATGATCTCTTTTTCAACCGTGGGGATCAGCTTGGGGTCCCACAGCGCGATAAGCAGCTGCCGCGCTTCCGGCGCGGAGATGTTCGCAAGCTGGCTCAGCGGCGTGGGCGTGCCAAAGTAATCAATGATGATGCGATCCAGCAGCTGCGGGTTCGCACGGCCCGCGCGCAGGCTTTGAAGATCCTTCTTTAGCACAGCGGCTGTTTTTGCCATTTTGTCCTTCGCGGTTTCTATGACCTTATCCATATGTCACACTCCTGTCGTTGATTTTCATCGATAGGGGTATTGTATCCTTTTTTGGCAGGATTAGCAAGCGGGTCAGCATATGAACCTCAGTTCAAACGCCGAGAAGGTACAGGAAAGGTGCATCCTCCCCTGGAAAACCTTGCATTTACCTAAACGGGAAGAGCAGGATTACGGATGAATCCTTGTTCCCGGTTCCTTTTCCCCGTTTGCCACCAACACCAGATCTTCCGGCGTTTTTAGATCAAACACAAGAAGTTCCGGCAGCTTGTTGTTTTTCAGAATAATCAGCGCTTCCACATCCACCGCGCCCTGATCAAGCGACAGGGCCTCCGCGTACGTCAGCGACGGAAAGCGCTGCGCATCGCTATGGAGGCTCGGATTTTTGTCGTAGATCGCATCTACATTTTTCGCCATGAGCAGCGCATCGGCATTGATTTCCGCGGCACGCTGCGCGGCTGCGGTGTCAGTAGAATGGAAAGGGTCGCCGTTTCCGCAGGCGAAGAGAACGATGCGGCCTTTTTCCAGGTGGCGCACGGCGTTCCTGGGCACATACCCTTCCGCAAAGCGGTTCATTTCCACTGCACTGAGCACGCGCGTTTCCATGCCCCGCTGCTCTATTGCGTCGCGCATCGCCAGGGAGTTGATCATCGTTGCCAGCATGCCCATGTGGTCTGCGGTCACTGCATCCATGTTTGCGGCCGGACCTTTTCGCCCGCGCCAGATGTTCCCGCCGCCCAGCATCAGCGCCACCTGCATGCCGCCGCGCGCAATCCGCGCAACCGCCTCCGCCGCGCGGGCGATCATTTCAAAATCAAACAGCGTGCCATCCTTGCCCAGCGCCTCGCCGGACAGCTTGATCAATACCCGTTTGTACATTGATGCGCGCCCCTCTCTTTAAAAAAGAGGCCGTCTCGTGGGAGACAGCCTCTTTGCTTTTTTGCCTTACAGGCCCGCTTTGCGCGTCTGCTCCGCGATTTCCTCGGCGAAGTTATCCTTGCGCTTCTCGATGCCCTCGCCACGCTCAAAGCGGACAAAGCGGCGGATGGAAATCTTCTCGCCAATGGCGACGGTTGCGTCGGAGATCAGGTCGCGGATCGTCTTGTCCGGATCCTTAACGAATCCCTGCTCCATCAGGCAAACCTCTTTGTAATACTTCTCGATCCGGCCCTCGACCATGCGGTCGACGATCTTCTCGGGCTTGCCCTCGTTCAGGGCCTGCACGCGCAGGATCTCTTTCTCTTTCTCAAGGTTGTCGGTGGGCACTTCGCTCTTATCCAGGAACTCGGGCTTCGCAGCTGCGATGTGCATGGCAATATCATGCACCAGGTCGCGGAACTGAGCGGTATTGGCAACGAAGTCAGTCTCGCAGTTGACCTCAAGCAGAACGCCGATTTTTCCGCCCATGTGGATGTAAGAATCGACAATGCCCTCGGCGGCGATGCGGCCAGCCTTCTTCGCGGCGGCGGCAAGGCCCTTCTCGCGCAGGATCTCGATCGCCTTCTCAACGTTGCCATCGGTCTCCACAAGCGCCTCTTTGCAGTTCATCATGCCCGCGCCGGTACGCTCGCGCAGCTCTTTAATCATATCAGTGGTAATGGCCATGGATTGGTCCTCCCTATTTTCAGTCTATCTCTACCAGAAGTTAGGCTCCGGTCGCCTCGGCGGGCACACCTTCTTCAGCGGACTGTTCACCCTGCTTGCCTTCCAGCACCGCATCGGCCATCCGGCCAGCAATCAGCTTCACGGCGCGGATCGCGTCGTCGTTGCCGGGGATGACGTAGTCGATTTCATCGGGGTCGCAGTTGGTATCAACGATGCCGACAATCGGAATGCCCAGGATGCGCGCTTCGGTAACGGCGATGTGCTCCTTGCGCGGGTCAACCACGAACAGCGCGCCGGGCAGCTTCTTCATTTCACGGATACCGCCCAGGTTGGCTTCCAGCTTCTCACGCTCGTGCATCAGCTTGATGACTTCCTTCTTGGGAAGGACTTCAAACTGGCCGGACTGTTCCATCTGGTCGATCCGGTTCAGGCGGTCAACGCGGGTGCGGATGGTTTTGAAGTTGGTCAGCATGCCACCCAGCCAGCGGTTGTTGACATAAAACATGTTGCAGCGCTTGGCTTCCTGTTCGATGGATTCCTGCGCCTGCTTCTTCGTGCCCACGAACAGGATGGACTTGCCTTCCATCGCGATGTCACGGATGAACATGTACGCGTCGTCGATCTTGCGAACGGTCTTCTGCAGGTCGATGATGTAGATGCCGTTGCGTTCGGTGAAGATGTAGGGCGCCATCTTGGGGTTCCAGCGGCGCGTTTGGTGACCGAAGTGCACGCCTGCTTCCAGCAGTTGCTTCATAGAAATGACAGCCATGGGATACCTCCTCGTTTTTCCACCTTTTGCGTCGTCTTGATGCGGAGCCATGTAGGCACGGCCGCGCCAATCGGCAAAAGTGCGTTTTCCGAAGTATTATAGCACAATGGAAAAATGGATGCAAGCAAAAAACCGGCAAAAAAGCCGGTTTTTGAACATTTTCGCGTTACTGATACTGCCGGCCTACGGTGGTATTGTCCGCGCGGGTATCCTGCAGCGCTGGAATCGGGTTCGGCGCGGTTTCAAAGCGGTAATCGCGGCCGCGCTGTTTGATGTACTGCTGGATCGTCTGGTGCGAGGGCACGCCTTCCACCGGGTTATTGATCGCATTCTGGAAGCGAAAGAACTCGTATCCGCCCGGCAGTTGGTCGACGGACACATAGCGCTCCTTTTCGTTTGTCATGTGGGCGGAAGCCGCCAGCACGCCGCGCACATAATCGATGTTGGAACGGAAGTTCAGGAGCTCGGGGAACTCCCCATTCGGGATTACCTGCTGCCACTCCTTGCCCTCAAAGCGCTTAAGCAATTCTGCCGCCTTGTGCAGGTGAGCGACTTCAACCATGAACTGCTGCTCCCACAGCTGCTTGATCGCCGGGTCGGTTTCATCCTGGTAGCAGGAATAGTACAGGTAGCATTCGGTATACTGGTAATTGAGCATGCACTCCAGCCAGGTAACGTTCGGGTCCATCAGGCTTTCATAATGGCTGACGTGCTGCTCTTCAATCAGGCCGATCTCCTGGTACAGCTTGCGGCCGTCATCATAAGGATACAGATTGGCGATGTTCATGTAGTAGTTCATCGTCTGCTGCTCCGCGGCAGTGATGATGCCGATGTTCAGCTTTGTGATGGGCGCGGCTGTCTTGTAATCCACGAATGCGCGGATGTTATCATACGGGAAGCGGTGCTCAGCAATCGTGGGACGGCCGGGCATGATCTCCGTATACTTGCCCACCAGCTGTTCCGCATTGATGCCCTCCCGCATTTCCAGCAGGTCGGCATAGCGGTACAGGTGATCAAAGTCCTCCAGAAGGGCAAAGTCCAGCGCTGCCTTGACGGATGGGTTTGGCTCCCGCTGTGCCAGCAGTGCCGTCAATTCCACCGCCAGCTGCTCATAGCCGATCGTGTGTTCAAGCAGCGACTCATCCGCGGGCTTCAGCGCGGAAACCTTCTTTTGCTGTTGCTGTTCAATGCGGCGCAGCAGCGCGACCTCCCGGCGCAGGTCGGCATTATCCGTGTGGCGGGACAGATGGTGCATGAACCACTGGGATTCAAACTCCGTGCCGTTCATCAGGATCACGCGGGTTCTGGTGAAGGGGTCAACTTGGCGCGCAACATACGGTTTTGGGTAGATCGCCTGCCAGTTTTCAAAGGATTGCCACAGGTCCATCGGTTTTTCCAGGAACGGGTTCATATGCTTCCTCCATCGCAAGTTTTCATTGCAGGCGCAAATTCACAGATATGCGCCATAAGGGGATTTCTGAGAAAACCCCCGCGCCTTTAGGATTGCCTACAATGAAAAGTTTTGCGCTGGGAAAGATTGCATAGAAGAGGACATACGCTATGCCATGGAGGTGAATCATGGAAACATCGTTATTCACATGGAATACCTTGGCAACGCTAAGCGGATGTACGGCCGCAACGCTGCTCATCGTACAGTTTTTGAAAGTACCGCTGGATAAGGTTTGGAAGATCCCCACGCGCTTCCTTGCATGGGTTATCGCTTTTGTGTTGTTGCTGCTGGCACACTTGATTGCGGGCGACTTGACCTGGGCATGCGTGCCGCTGGTGCTGCTCAACTCACTGCTGGTGGCGCTTGCCACAATGGGCGCCTATGAAACCACCTTCTCACAGTCGGACGCAAAAAAAGCGCAGGCTGTGATCGACATAAAAGAAAAAGCCGGGGGATGATCAATCCTCCGGCAGCAAGGGTACCTTCGACATCTCGACGCTGCCCACCTTTGTGTTTGGGTCTTCTACCATCAGCGCCAAATCTTCAAGCGTGAAATCCTCCGGCACGCAAAACAGCAGCTGGAACCCCGTTTGCGTCTGTGCCGTGCCGAATACGCCGTTTTTGGCGATGAACACCATGTTCTTGGGCAGGTAAGCAAGCGCTTCGTAGTAGTCCTCATTCGGGTCTTCCAGCCAGAAACATCCTATGTAATCCAGCAGATCGCGAATCGCGATGCCGCCGTCCGGCACAGCGAACTTCACAAGGAGCAGCCGCTCGCCCTGCAGCGGGGGGTTCCCTTCCACATAGGAGGGGCTGTCCAACACCCCTGCGATGACCAGCGTCTTACCCAGAAACGGCAATTGAGGCAAATCGGCGGGCGCTATGCTTTCCGATCCTTCCGCCTGCGCGACCAGACCGCAAAACAACGCCAACAGCGCCAATGCGGCTGCGCACAACCGGACCAATCTTTTCATTATTGCACCCACTTTCTGCTTAATGCTGATAGTGTATCATACCTTGGGCAGTTTTTCCAGCGGTTCTACCCATTCGTTTGCATGAAAATCCTTGCGCTCCGGCGGAACTGCCCAGCGGATCGCATTGGATAATACGCGCAGCACATTTTCATTCTTGAAGCTGGGCAGCGTTTCATGACCGGGATGAAAATAGAAGATCTTGCCCGCGCCGCGCGTAAACGTGCAGCCGCCGCGGAATACGTTGCCGCCCTGAAACCAGGTAATGAAAACAATATCATCCGGCTTAGGGATGTGGAATACTTCGCCGTACATCTCTTCATGCTCCAGCGTGAATTCCAGCGGTACGCCCTGCGCGATTGGGTGCGACGGCGCGACCGTCCAGACATGCGCGCGCTCGTTCATCTCGCGCCACTGGAGGGAACACGGGGTGCCCATCAGCCTGACAAAGGGCTTGGACATATGCGCGGAATGCATGGGAATGAGCCCCATGCCCTCGTGCACGCGGTTTACCACGCGCTCCGCCACCGTATCGCTCACCTGTTTGTGCGCGATATGCCCCCACCAAAGCAGCACGTCGGTATCGCGGAGCACCTCTTCAGACAGGCCGTGCTCATCATCTTGCGAAAGCGTGGCGGTGCGAATGACAAAATCATCATGTGCAAGCCCACGCGCAAGCTCGGCGTGGATGCCGCCGGGGTACATTTCCATGATGCGCGGTTCCTTTTGCTCATGCACAAACTCATTCCAAATGGTTACGCGGATGGCCATAGCGTTTCGCCTCCTTATTGGCTGGCAAAATATACAGAAAACGGGCCCGCAAGCTATTGCCGCGGGCCTTGGTAACTGCCGATTTATTCGTTCGGTGGGTGGCGAGGCGAATTTTCGTCAGATGCGGCGCACAAAATCCGAAGGCGTAGCAGCGCTACGTCGAGGGTTTTGCAGGCCGCAGATGGCGGAAATACGTCCGCCAACCGCCGTGCGAATAGATCAGCGGTTACCTTGTTGGTCTACAAAATCAGTCTACGGTGAAGGGCAGCAGCGCCACGGCGCGCGCACGCTTGATAGACTCAGAAAGCTGGCGCTGATGCTTGGCGCAGTTGCCGGTCATGCGGCGGGGCAGGATCTTGCCGCGCTCATTGGTGAAGCGGCGAATGCGGCCAACATCCTTATAGTCGATAAACTCAATCTTATCTACGCAGAAGCTGCAAACCTTGCGGCGCGGTTTTCTGCCGCGAGGGCGCCTGCCTCTGTCGTCACGATCTTCAGACATGCAATGAAACCTCCTTTATTGATTGCTCCGTTCCATTATCAGAACGGAAGCTCGTCCTCATCCACCTGGGTAAACCCGGTCTCCATCGGGGCAAAAGCCTGCGGGGCCTGCTGCGCCCTTTCGGCGGGCGGGTTTGGCGCGGAGGGCATTTCGCCCGCCTGCGCGGCATTGGGCAAGAACTCGATATCGTCAGCTTCGACATCCAGGCTCATCCGCTTGACGCCGTCTTTCCCGTCATACATCCGGGCCTGAAGCGCCCCTGTCACGCAAACCTTGCGCCCCTTGGAAAGGTACTTGGCGCAGGTTTCGCCCAGTTGCCGCCATGCGTTGATCGTAAAGAAGTCAACATCCGGCTGCCCTTCCACCTTGCGGCGGCGGTTTACCGCCAGGCCGAATGTGCAGATGGAAAAGCCGTTGGGCGTGGTGCGCAGTTCGGGGTCGCGGGTCAGGTTGCCGATTAAGAAAATCTTGTTCATATGTACCCTGCCTTCCTGGGGTTACGCCTCCGGCGCGGTCTCTTCCACTGCAACAGCGGGTTCCGCTTCCACGGCGGCCGTTTCCACGGGCGCTGCTTCGACGGGCGCGGCTTCTGCGGCTTCCGCCGGCGCGGCTTCCTGCGCGGGACGGCCATATGCCGGGCGCACGGGGACGGGGCGCGGCTTCACGCTGGTCTGCTTCTGCTCAATCTTGATGATCAGGTAGCGCAGCACGTCTTCCGAAATTTGCAGAACGCGCTCGATCTCTTTGGGGAGATCAGAGCCCGCCGCAAAGTTCAGCAGGACATAGTAACCGTCATTCTTGTAGTTGATGGGATACGCCAGGCGGCGTTTGCCCCATTCATCTACCTTTTCCACTTCGCCACCGTTGCCGGTGATCAAAGCGTTGACCTTTTCGATCAGTTCCTTCCGGGGAGCTTCCTCGAGCGAAGCGTCGATGATATACATCAACTCATACTTGCTCATTTTCCTTTCACCTCCTTGTGGACTTGTGGCCCTGCATCGCTTGCAGAGCAAGGATGTGCCGGATATGGATTATAGCAGGCAAAAAGCCAAAATGCAAGCAAAACCTAACTTTTTTTGCAATAAAAAAGGATACCGGAATGCGGTATCCCAAGAAACCTCTTCTTAGCGACGAAGGCTCAGCCTTCGGAAATCGCGGAAGTCGGGCAAACGCCGGCGCAGGAACCGCAATCGATGCACTTATCGGGATCGATTTCGTACTTGCCATCACCCTCGGAAATCGCCTCCACCGGGCATTCCGCTTCGCACGCGCCGCACGCGATACACTCATCGCTGATCTTATATGCCATTTGTAGCACCTCCTCATATCATATCGGCGGTATTGTAGCACCTTTGCGCTGGAAATGCAATCACTTTACACCTTCATTTTCGGTTTGAAGATAATGGCGAAAAGATAGCCGAAGAACACCGC
>JAVBPC010000019.1:0-70325 GCA_031549905.1 Eubacteriales bacterium | reverse complement strand
AAACGCCGGCAGGTTCGACGGTAGCGACAGAGAACCCGGGCTACACGTTCACGCACTGGACGGTGAGCGGGAACGACGAGTGGAAACATACGGACAAAGAGCTGGCGGCGGAGGATATGCCGGCGAGCGTGAAGAGAGACGGGCTGTGGACAGCGGTGACGTACACGGCGCACTTTGTGGCGAACACCCACACCCTCTACATCCACCACCTAAGCACCGCCACCAACCTCTCCGTCTACACCGACCCGCTGTCAGGGACGCCACACCAGTTTGGTGCGCAATACATGGCGTGGTCCCGGACAAGAGAAGGCTACGATGCAAAAGGCACAATCCCCGAAAGCCCGTTCTCCATGTTCTCAGTGGTGGGCCTCATGCCAGACGGCGATGTGCACATAACCTTCTGGTACACCCCAAGCGCGACCATCCTCCCCGTATTGCCCGACCCGGATGATCCCGAGCCCCCTGTGAACCCTGACCCAGAGATCACCCCGGAAAACATCGCCGATGCGCAGGCACGACTGATCCAGGGATTCTATATCATCCTGGATGACGAGGTACCGCTGGCCGGTATGGCATCCCGCAACATGGGCGATTGCCCCGAGTGAGGAAGCCAGTGCGGACACGCATGAGCAAAAGGCATATCACAAGGCAGGTAAGAAAGCCACATGCGGGCTTTCTTACCTGCGCATATGCGGACAAAATGGACAAGGAGTGTGTTCCATGAAAAAGAAGCTTATTGCGACCCTGGTTGCGCTGGCGCTTGTGTGCGCGGGCATGGCTTTTGCGGAGGAGACGCTGCCAACGGAGGCGACTGGTTCCCTGCAAAACCTGGTCACAGTGCGGAGTGTGGTTCCTGTTGAGGATGAGATTGGCCTGCAGGAAGAAGAACTGCTGGTGGTTGCTTCGCCCACGCAGATGTCGGGCTATTTCGCCATGGATTTGTGGGGAAATAACACGGCTGATATCGACGTGCGCAATCTGCTGCATGGGTACAGCACGATTGCGTGGTTTCCGACATCGGAGTTGATGTTCAACGGCGCTGCGGTTGCGACGGTGCAGGCGGCGCTTGATGCCGCAGGCAACCGGACGTATACCTTCCACCTGATGACAGATATAGTGTATAACGACGGAACACCTGTTACCGCGAAAGATTATCTGTTCTCACTGCTGCTTTGCGCATCGCCGCTGATTGAGGAATTGGGCGGCCAGCCGCGGGGCATTGCGCATTTCGTGGGATACGATGCCTATCAGAAGGGGTTGACATCGGGCATCAGCGGAATCAGGCTGCTGTCGGATGACTCGTTCTCGCTGACAGTGGATGGGGCATACCTCCCGTATTTCTACGGCCTTGCGCTGCTGGATATTACGCCGTATCCGATGCATGTGATCGCGCCCGGGTGTGACATTCTGGATGCGGGCGACGGGGCGTACATCGGCAGAGGTGCGGATGCAGCAGAGATGAACGAGGCGGAACTTGGGTTTGCGCCGGGGGTATTTTCCGCGCAGATGCTTGCAAAGACGTTGCTGGACCCGGAAACGGGCTATGTATTTAACCCCAAGGTGACGTGCGGGCCGTACTCGCTGGAATCGTATGATAAGGAAGCAAAGACAGCATCCTTTGTGATCAATGAGAATTATTACGGGAATTACGAAGGACAGAAGCCGCACATCAAGCGGATCGAGTTCAGGTATATTGCCAATGAAGATATGTTCGCGGCGCTGGAAAGCGGCGAAGTGGACCTGCTCAACAAGGTGATGGATGCGGCGACGATAACGGAGCTGAGAACACTGTCTGGTGTGGAGGGTCAAGCGAGTGAATCGAACTATCTGCGGACGGGTCTTGCTTATCTGGCGCTTGCCTGTGAAGATGGCGTTACCGCGGATGTGGCTGTCCGGCAGGCGATTGCGCGGTGCATCGATAAAGATGCGCTGATTGCGGATCTTTCCCAGTTTGCTATGGCGGTGCATGGGTATTACGGGCTTGGCCAGTGGATTATGTCGTATTATGCCGACGAGGATACGGTGAAGGGCACTGCGGAAATCGATGTTCAGCTTGAGATGGAAGCACTGAAGGCCCCGTACGACATGGAGGAGTCAAAGGCGCTGCTGAAACGCGCGGGTTGGGCGTATGACGCGGCAGGCGGAACGTATACAGAGGGCGTTCGCTACCGCAAGGAAGCGGACGGAAGCCTGACGCCGCTTGTGATCCGCTGGGCAAAGCCGGTTGATTCTGCGCAGACGGTAAACATGATCCATGCTTACCTGGAGGCCGCGTTTGCCGAGATAGGGATCAGCCTGGAAGTGACGGAAATGACGTTTGCCGAAATGCTGCCACACTTCTATCGGAACAAACCGCGTACATACGATATGTTCTTCCTGGGCAGCAACTTCCTGGATGTGTTTGATCCGTATTACGACTATAATACGGCGGATATTTACCAGGGGGCGGTCAACACATCGGGTCTGAAGGATGAAGAGCTGATGGCGCTGGCCTGGGATATGCGCACGACGCAGGCAGCCGAGCGGCAAGAGTATGCACACAAGTGGCTTGCATTCCAGGAGCGGTGGATTGAGATGATGCCGCTTGTTCCGCTGTATTCGAACGTATACTTCGACTTCTACACGAATTATCTGCAGGATTATAATGTAACGGAAACCACAAGCTGGGCACTGTCAATCCCGTATGCATGGATTGGTGAACCTGCGCCCGTGGAAGAGGGCGGTTTCCTGATGAATCAAGGCGGGTTTCAAATAACCCCGGGCAATGCCGGCGGAACCAACTAACAGGGTAGAATGGCGGCAACGCGCGTCTCAACATTTGGCGCGTTGTCATCGATAAACAAAAGGTTGCTTGCGGGGCTGCTATGCGGTACTTTGTGTATGCATAGCGGTCCTTTTGCTGCCCAAAGACAGTGCAAAAAAGAAAATTTAAACGCGCAATGCGGGAAATCTTTTCGGTACCCTGATGTGCCATAATAGGATTACCGTACGGAGGGGGAGAGGCTGTGGATCATGATCAAATGCTGCGCGATGCGCTGTGGTACATCGAAGAAAACCTGAAAGCGGACATTGCACTTGAAGAGCTTGCAACGCGCGCCGGAATCTCCTTGTTCTATTTTCTGCGCGTTTTCTGCGAAAATACCGGCAGCCCGGTGCGCCAGTATATTGTAAGACGCAGGCTTGCGCACGCCGCGAGTGAGATTGCTAGTGGCGCAAAGGCAGTTGATGTTGCGCTTGCCTATGGCTTTGATACGCACGCGGGGTTTTACAAGGCGTTCCGTCGATTGTATGGCTGTTCCCCCAGCAGATATCGCAAGCTGGCAAAGCTTGCGGAGCCTTCGGTACAAAATTTGGCAAAGGGGATTGATTATCATATGCAACAACAGGATATTCAGGCATTGCTAAAAAACTGGGCGCTGGAACCTGAAATGGAGATATCAGCGGTGTACCCTACCGTTTTTGATGTCAAAAGCGATGAGAACTGGTTTGTGGGCGATTCGCTGCAGCTTGTCAGCGGCACATCAACGGACCAGCTGGAACGGCATTTGGCGCTGTCCGAGGCGTTAGCGCAAGAGGGTTATCTCGCTGCCACAGCGATCCAAGCGGCGGACGGAAAGCCATATATCGTGCGTGATGGCCGGTATTTCTGCCTGAAAAAAAGCATATTCGGGAACGGCATACCAAACGAAAAACATTTTGAAGGGAACTATCTCGCAAGGGCCAATTCCTACGGCAGAGGCATCGCGAAACTGCATCATGCACTGAGCAAACTGGAATCTTCCCAGCAGTTTGACGAAATTTCTTTTGCTTCCGATGCCGCGAATTGGTCCTTGCCCAAAGCAAAGGGCGTCATGGCAGCATGGGATATGCCGCTGGCGGAATCATTCTGCACCGCATACCTGGCGAACTTCGCCGGGATTGAAGCGAAGCTGCCGCGCCAACTGATCCATCGCGACTTGCACGCGGGAAACATCATTCTGGATGAGGCGGATACAGTCATTGGGTTTGATGCGTTTGACGCCAGCGTTATTGGCCCCCGCCTGTTCGACCCCTGCTATTGCGCCACGTCTATACTGTCCGGGTGCATTGATGATCCTAAGAAGTGCGAGCTATGGTTTGATGTGCTGCGCGCTATCTTAAAGGGTTATGATGAGATCACCCCGCTGTCGCAGGAAGAGAAAGAAGCTGTGCCATATATCATCTGGACCATTCAGTTTCTGTTTGTGGCGTGTTTTTCTGATCCGGGCAACAAATACCATCAGGTTGGCGCGGCCAATAGAAAAATGCTAAAATACCTGATTGAAAACCAGGATAGGTACCAATCGATTTAGAGTAATTTTCGGAAACATTTGGAATGGATTTGCGAGAGATTTTGCCGTTTCGCTAAGCCGAGGGAGCAAGGCGTAGCGGCGCTACGCCGCGTGGACGAGGCAACGCGAGGCGGCAAAAGATCCGCAAAGACATGCTGAATGTTTTCGCAAAATGCTCTAGAAACAAAGACCTCCTGCTGCGGCTTGTCCCACAGCAGGAGGTCATTTTCACTATTCATTCCAGGCGAAAACCGCCTTTGCCTTACCCGACCTGCATCACGGTTTTTTCCTTCTCTTTGGCCATGTAATCCTCAATCGCCGCCTTAATCGCTTCCTCGGCCAGCAGCGAACAGTGCATCTTTACCGGGGGCAGCCCGTCCAGCGCATCGGCAACGGCTTGGTTCGTCAGCTTCAGCGCCTCTTCCAGCGTTTTGCCCTTGACCAGTTCAGTGGCCATGCTGCTGGTGGCGATCGCCGCGCCGCACCCAAACGTCTTAAACCGAACATCCACGATGATGCCGTTTTCCACCTTCAGATACATGCGCATGATGTCGCCGCACTTGGCGTTGCCAACAGTGCCGACGCCGTTGGCATCCGTAAGTTCGCCCACATTGCGCGGGTTCTCGAAATGATCCATCACCTTATCGCTATACAAGAACTTCGCCCCCTTTGATTTGGTTGAAAAGCGGTGACATGGCGCGCAGGCGGTCAACGATCTCCGGCAGTTTCGTGAGAACGTAATCCACTTCCGCATCGGTATTGAAATCGCCGAGCGACAGCCTGAGCGACCCGTGCGCGATTTCGTGCGGCAATCCGATGGCCAGCAGCACATGCGAGGGATCAAGCGACCCTGATGTGCAGGCAGAACCGCTGGAAGCCCCAATGCCCGCGAGGTCCAGGCTCAGCAGCAGCGCTTCGCCCTCTATGTAACGCACGGAAACGTTGACGTTGTTTGGCAGCCGCTTTGTCGGGTGGCCGTTCAGGCGCACCTCGGGGATCGCAAGAAGGCCCTCGATCAGCCGGTCACGCAGCGCGGTCAGACGGGCGGCGTGTTCTTCAAGGTTCGCGACAGCCAGATCTATCGCGCAGCCCATCCCCACGATGCCGGGCACGTTTTCCGTGCCGCCGCGGCGGGAACGCTCCTGCGCGCCGCCCTGCTGGTTGACATCCACGCGGATGCCCTTTTTGATGTACAGCGCGCCCACGCCCTTGGGGCCGTAGAACTTGTGCGCCGCCATGGAAAGCGCATCGATACCCATTTCCTTTACGTTGATCGGAACGGAACCGATAGCCTGCACCGCATCAGTATGAAACACCGCGCCGTGTGCGTGGGCGATAGCGGCCAACGCCGCGATAGGCTGGACGGTGCCGATTTCGTTGTTTGCCATCATGATGGAAACCAGGGTTGTTTCCGGTGTCATTGCTTTTTCAAGCGTTTCCGGCGCTACCAGGCCCTGCTCGTCCACCGGCAGATACGTCACCTGAAAGCCCTCTTTTTCCAGCCACTGGCACGTATGCAGCAGTGCGTGGTGCTCCACCGCGCTGGTAATGATATGACGGCCCTTTTTGCGCGCGGCAAAAGCGACGCCCTTGACGATCCAGTTATCCGCCTCGGTACCGCCGCCGGTGAAATAGATTTCTTCCTTTTCGGCGCCGATTGCGCGGGCAACCTGTTCGCGTGCCCGTTCAATCGCCTTCTTTGCTTCCCGGCCAAAGCCGTGGATGCTGGACGGGTTGCCGTATGTTTCCGTGAAATACGGAAGCATCGCCTGGACGACCTCGTCTTTGACGCGGGTTGTGGCCGCGTTGTCCATATAAATCCGGTTCAAGCCTTTCCCTCCACTTCATCCTGCAAGCGTATATGGTCTTCGAGCATGTCCTGCAATGTGATAGCGTCCACCACTTCGTTGATTCGGTCTGTCAGCCGCGACCAGACCACCCGCGAAGGGCATTGCCCGCTTCTGATGCACGCATCGGCATCCTGAATGCAGTCGGCCATCAATACCGGCCCTTCCAGCAGGCGCACCAGCTCACCAATGGAAATTTCTGAAGGAGGGCGGCTGAGCATATACCCGCCCTGCGCGCCGCGCACGCTGACCACGAGCCCCTCTTTTCGAAGAGCGCCGATGATCTGCTCCAGGTACTGTTCCGGTACAAGCTGACGCTCGGCGATGGCGCGGATTGTCTGCGGGCCGTTTCCCGCATTCTGCGCCAAGTCAAACATCGCGTGAATTCCGTAGCGGCACCGCGTGGAGAGCTTCATGCCCATTCCCCCTTTCAGCAATCCCGAGTAGATTCCTCGGGTATGATGATAACGCTAAAAGCGCCCCCTGTCAAGAGGGGACGCCGTTATTTTGACAAATTTAGTCGGGATTATTCGTGATGTGCGTGTTTTACAGGATATCCTTGGTGTAGAGCGGATAATTTGCGCAAAGTGACAGCACCTGTGCCTTGACATCCTCCACCGCGGCTTCGCCTTCGCGGATGATCCGGGCAATCCAGCCGGCGATTTTTTCCATATCGGCAGGCGTCATGCCGCGCGTGGTGAGCGCCGGGGTACCCACGCGAATGCCGCTGGTGACAAAGGGACTTTGCGTTTCTTTGGGGATGGTGTTCTTGTTCACGGTGATATTTGCCTGGCCCAGCAGCGCTTCCAGCGCCTTGCCGGTCACGCCGGTATCCGAAAGGTTCAGCAGCAGCAGGTGGTTGTCCGTGCCGCCCGAAACCATCTTCACGTTTTCCTTTCGGAACGCATTTTCCATCGCCTTCGCGTTGTCCAGGATGCGCTGCTGGTACTGCGCGAAGCCCGGCTCCAGCGCTTCCTTGAACGCAACGGCTTTCGCGGCAATGATGTGCATCAGCGGGCCGCCCTGCGTTCCGGGGAAGATCGCTTTGTCGATCTCCTTGGCGTATTCCTTTTTGCACAGGATCATGCCGCCGCGAGGCCCGCGCAGCGTTTTATGCGTAGTGGTCGTGACAAAATCCGCATAGGGGATGGGGCTTTGATGCAGGCCGGCGGCTACAAGGCCCGCAATGTGCGCCATATCCACCATGAACAGCGCGTCCGCCTCCTTGGCAATCCCGCTCATCGTGGCAAAATCAATCGCGCGGGGGTATGCGCTGGCGCCGGCGACAAGCAGCTTTGGCTTGTGCGTGAGGACAAGCGTCCGCAGCGCATCGTAATCGATCTGCTCATCGTCTTCGGTTACGCCATAGGGGATGAAATTAAAGTATTTGCCGGAAATGTTGACGGGGCTGCCGTGCGTGAGATGACCGCCGTGGGAAAGGTTCATGCCCACAACCGTATCCCCGGGTGCAAGGAAAGCAAAGTATACGGCCATGTTGGCCTGCGCGCCCGCGTGCGGCTGCACATTGGCATGCTCCGCGCCAAAGAGCGCCTTGGCGCGCTCACGCGCCAGGTTTTCCGCGATATCCACATATTCGCAACCGCCGTAATAGCGCTTGCCAGGGTATCCCTCGGCATATTTGTTTGTCAAGTGCGATCCCATGGCTGCCATCACGGCGGGACTTACATAGTTTTCCGATGCGATAAGCTCCAGATGATCCCGCTGCCGGGATAGTTCGCCCTCCATAGCGGCGGTCAGCTCTGGATCAGCTGCGCGCAGGGTAGAGAAATCGATCATTTCCGCGCCTCCTTGTCCGAATGACAAAGAGTATACGACAAATGGGCAGGTAGGTCAAGGTACGGTAGGGGTTTGTGTGAAATGCTTTTTTTGCAGAAGATCGCCAATGCGCGTGCTTACGGTGTGCGCCCGCTTTTCGGTGGGAAGGGAAAGGTAGAATGTTGTGCCGACGTTCTCGCGGCTGGTACAGCGCAGGGTGCCGTTTAACTGTGCGGTAAGGGATCGTACCAGTTGCAATCCCATTCCGTTGCCGACCGGGCGGATTGCCTCTTCTTCCAGCGCGCTTAGCTTCTCGGGCGACATGCCGATGCCCGTATCGGCAATGTTGATCTGCACCATATCGTCCTCCTCCTTGGCGGAGAAGTAAATGAAGCCGCCGGGTTCGGTGTACTTGATCGCGTTGGCAAGCAGGTTGTACATGATGCGTTCCACCATTTCAATATCACCCAGCACGAACAGCGGGGCACGGATATCGCACAGCAGTTCCAGCCGGCGGCTTTCCGCGTAGGGCCTGACGCTTTCGACAATTGTCGCCAAAAGCCCATCCACTTGGAGGCTGACCATTTGTGGTGGGATAGGGTTTTCTACACTATCAGTAGCCACCATCTGGTTTACCAACCGCAACATTGCTAGCGAATTATGACGAATCATTGCGAGATATGTCGGAATTTTGTCCGACGCCAATTTGCCGGATTGAACCATGTCAACGGCCCCTAATAGGATGTTCAGATGTGTTCGAATGTCGTGTCTAAGGCCAGAAACATAGGAAAGTTCCTCTATGGCCTCACGCATGTCTTCGCCCCCTCAATACCGCTGTTTACTGGTAGCATCGCGCTTGCAGTATAGCACAGGGAGCATTCATTGTCACGTCGAATTATATCAAATGTAACAATTTTAATAAATTCTTTTAGAGTCTTAATAAAGGGTGTTTTTTTATGTGTATACAACCGAAGCCACAGTAGGGTTAGCTAACCCTGGACAAAAAATACGACCGCTCAAGTCAGGCACCCCCGCGGCACATGTACGCAATGCTTACTGCTGCTCCCTTCCGGGCCTGACAGGATTCACATGGTAACATTGCACGGGACCCGACTGTCATCACAGTCGCTTAAATAGTATAGCAAATACCTTGTGGAAAAGCAATCCTTATTTCACGGCCTGCTGCAGCAGCTGGACGAGCTCATCAGCCCCCAGCGCCTTTAGTTCCGCGTGAAACGCTGCCCATGTTTCATCCGTTAGCTCCGTGATCCCCATGGCAAAGTTGGCAATTGCCGTATCCACACAGGGTCCCAGTGCCGCCTGCAGTTCGGCAATCCGCGCTTCAACGTCGTCCCCCTGCGGCCATGTAATAGGGTAAGGGAGCACCAGCGTATCGCGCACCGTATCCGTTTGGCGGCGGGTATATGCGTCGTCGGTAATCTCGGAGTTGCGCAGGAACGCCGCAGGTTCAAGCCCCGGAGTGTACGCATCCCCCGAAATAATGTGGTCATCCACAATCCCCTGCAGCGCCGTGTAGTCATCTCCGCTGGACCACTTCCAGCTGCCGTCCGCCTGGGTGGTGTAATCCTCGCCCTCCACCCCGGCAAACGCCAGACGGCCGCCGGCTTCCGTATACAGCGCATCCACCCAGCCAAGCGCCGCGGGGATATCCTTGCACGCGCTGGTGATGGCGAAAGCGCCGCGCCCCACGCCGGTCAGCAGCTTGCGGTATACCTGCTTTCCATCATAGGTGAGAGGGTAAAGCGCCGCGTAGCTTGTCGATTTGTTGAGATCGACCACGGTATAGGGAGCGATGCTGATCATTCCGCCATAGATCACAGGCGGGTCGCTTTCACCGGCCTGCGAGGAATTGCGCGAAGCCTGCGTCTGCCGGAAGGCGTTGGGGTCGATCAGGGATTCTTCATGCGCCATGCGCAGCCATTCCACGAAATCGCGGTAGGCGGGGTCGAATGGGGCATAGCGCACCTGGCCGTCGGCATCCAGGTATACGTTGTAATCGTTTGCGACGATCCCAAACGCATGCAGCAGGAATTTGGCTTCCCAGGGCCCGACGAGGCTCAGCGGGACTTCATCCTTTTTACCGTTGCCGTTGGGGTCGCCGTCACGGAATGCGCGCAGCACTTCGGTGTATTCATCGATGGTGGTGGGTGCGCTTAGCGAAAGGGCTTTCAGCCAATCGCTGTTGATCCACACCAGGCACTGCCGCTCTGCGCCGCTTAGAATAGGAAGGCTCGCAATGGCGCCGCCCGGCTGCGTGATAATTTCGCGCCAATCGGGGCGCGCGTCCAAGATGGCCGACAGATTTGGCGCATGCTCGGCAAGATAGGGGGAAAGATCCACCAGCTGCCCCGACGCGGCATACTGCATTTCTTCCTTTGAGGTCAGCGCTGCCTTGAACAGCACATCCGGCAGATCGCCGGTTTCAAAGGCCTGGTGCAGCGCGGTGCGGTAGGAGGCCTCATCGGTATACTGGCGGAAAGTAAAGCTGATTCCAGCTGTCTCCGCCGTGCGGCTGAAATAAAGGTTATTCGCCCAAACGCGGGAGGTGTTTCCAAGCTCCAATCCCATCATCACCAGGGGGGTTTCCGCCGCAAACGCCATGGACGACAGCCCAAGCGCCACAATGAGCAGCAAACAAAACAAACGTCTTTTCACGGGCGATTCCTCTTTTCATAGCAAAGCTTCTTTTCCGGTAGTATACCACAGCTTGTTGCGGGTTGACAAACCTTACTTGGCTATGGTACCGTATTCCTGCAAAACGAATATGCCGCTTCGGTGCGCACGAAAGTGCGAGAATAGGGAACCGGGTGAAAAGCCCGGGCGGACCTGCCGCCGTAAGGAAGAGCCTGCGTTCAATAGCCACTGAGCAATCGGGAAGGCGAACGCGTGCGATGAATCCAAGCCGGAAGACCTGCCGAACGCGGGGCACAGCGCCACAGGAACTGGCGCGCGGCCACGCGTGTTTCGCGTACCTGCGCTTTCCATCCTGTGGGGTGGAAGGCGTTTTTGCTACCTAGAGCATTTTGCGAAAACATTCGAAACGCCTTTGCGGATCTTTTGCCGCCTCGCGTTGCCTCTGACGCCCCGGCGGCGGCGTAAACTTGCCGCCGGGCATCGTGGGCAGAATCGAAGGTTCTACCCACTCGTCTTGACCTTCGGTCAAGCGCTATCCACGCGGCGTAGTGCTGCTACGCCTTGCTCCCTCGGCTCAGCGAAACGGCAAAACTCTGGCAAATCCATTCCGAATGTTTCCGAAAATTGCTCTAATTATGGGGAGGCGGGTACGATGCAAAAACGGGTGGCAGCATGGATTCTGGCACTGGCAATGGTACTGGTGGCGATGGGAGCGTTGGCGGAAGCGCCGGCGGCGGACCGGGCGGGAAATCCCCTTGTTCTGCCTGAAAAGATTGAAACGGTGGTTTCATTGGCGCCTTCGGTCACGCAGGTGCTGGTCGATTTGGGGCTTGCGGACAAGCTTGTGCTGGTGGATACCTATTCGCAGGGTATGGAAGGCGTACCTGCCGGGCTTCCCGGCATCGACATGATGGCCCCGGATATGGAAACGCTGCTGGCAATGGCCCCGGATCTGGTGTTTGTCAGCGGCATGACGCTGGTGGATGACGGCGGCAGGACGCTGGAGCAGCTGCAGCAGCTGGGCGTGGTCGTGGCATTCATTCCGTCATCCAACACAATCGCAGATATCATGCTGGATAACCAGTTTATCGGCGATGTAATGGGCGATCCGGAAGGGGCGGCGGCCCTTAACGCGCAACTGATCGAGGCGCTGGAGGCGTTTGCCCCGGAGGGGAGTGAGACGGTCAGCGTATACTTTGAGATCAGCCCCGCGCCGTACCTGTACAGCTTTGGCAGCGGCGTGTTTCTCAATGAGATGATTGAGCGCCTTGGAGGCGTGAACATTCTGGCTGACCAACACAGTTGGCTTTCCGTATCGGAAGAGGCCGTGATTCAGGCAAACCCGCAGGTGATCTTCACCAATGTAAGCTGGGAAGGGGACGCCGTGGCGGAAATCCTGGCGAGACCGGGCTGGCAGGGCATGGATGCGGTGAAGAATGGACGCGTGTACCTGATTGACGCGGACTCATCTTCCCAGCCGAACCACCGGATCATCAAGGCGCTTTCTGAAATGGCGGCGGCGATACAGGAAGAGTAGTTTTTCGACAAATTGTGCATGCTGTGCAAATCCCTATGCTGTAGCATCGTCGAATTGGGCACTTGACAGAATTGCCCGATTAGCGTATACTAACAGCGAAGGTTAGGAAAAGCTAACTGAAGGGAGATGCTCAGCATGCCGCTTGCAATGGCGAAGTCCGGTCAGGCCAACATCATCCAAAAAATCAATGGAAAAGACGATACCAAGCGCTTCCTGGAGAGCTTGGGTTTTGTTGTCGGCAGCGAAGTGATGGTGATGCATGAGATCGGCGGGAATGTCATCGTCAACGTTAAAGATTGCCGCGTGGCGATTGATAAGGGCATGGCCATGCGGATCATCGTATAAAGGTAAGAGGGGAATGCGCATGACATTACGCGATGTTGCGGTCGGAAAGACTGTGCGGGTTTCGCGGCTGACCGGCGAGGGCGCGATCAAGCGCCGCATCATGGACCTGGGGATCACAAAGGGCACGGAAGTCTATATCCGTAAAGTTGCGCCGCTAGGCGACCCGATCGAATTGACAGTGCGCGGGTATGAGCTTTCAATCCGAAAAGCGGACGCTGCGATGATTGAAGTTGACGGATAACAGGACGGGATTCTTTTTTTTGAAAGACAGTTAGTGCAAACTAACCACAGGAGGCGGCGTATGACACGCAAGATCGCGCTAGCGGGGAACCCAAACAGCGGTAAGACCACGCTGTTTAACGCACTGACGGGCAGCTCGCAGTATGTGGGCAACTGGCCGGGCGTTACGGTGGAAAAGAAAGAGGGCCGGCTGAAGAAAACAAAAGATGTGATCATTCAGGATCTGCCGGGGATCTATTCCCTTTCGCCCTACACGCTGGAAGAGGTCGTTACCAGAAATTATCTGGTGCATGATCAGCCGGACGCGATTTTGAACCTTGTGGACGCAACGAACATCGAACGCAATCTCTACCTGACCACGCAGCTGCTGGAGCTTGGCCTACCGGTGGTGATCGCGCTGAACATGATGGATCTGGTGGAAAAGAGCGGCGACCGCATCGACACAAAGAAGCTGGCTGAGCAACTTGGCTGCCCTGTGATGGAGATCAGCGCGCTGAAGGAAAAAGGCGTTTTCGAGGCGGCGAACGCTGCCGTGGAAAAGGCCGGAAACCCTGGGCCTGTGCCGATCCGTTTTTCGCAGCCGGTAGAAAAGGCGCTGGACGAGATTGCCGCGCGCGTCAAGGGCAAGGTGCCGGAAAAAGCGCTGCGCTTCTACGCGGTCAAACTGTTTGAGCGCGATGAGAAAATCCTGGAAGAAATCAACCTGCCGGAGATTGAGCCGATTATCGCCGCCTGCGAGGCGGAGATGGATGACGACAGCGAATCGATCATCACCAACGAGCGCTACACAGCGATTGCCGGAATCATTCGGCACAGCGTGAAAAAGGTGCGGCGCGCGATGACGGCATCCGATAAAATCGACACGGTCGTCACCAACCGGTTTGCATCGCTGCCGATCTTCGCTGCGATCATGTTCCTGGTGTATTACCTTTCCGTATCGACGGTGGGCGGGTTTTTGACCGGCTGGGTGAATGATGTTCTGTTTGGTGAAATCATCCCGCCCGCGGTGGAAACCTTCCTGGTCAATGTAAGCGCGGCCGAATGGCTTCAATCGCTTATACTGGATGGCATTATCGGCGGCTTAGGCGCGGTGCTGGGCTTTCTGCCGCAGATGATGGTGCTGTTCCTGCTGCTGGCAATCTTGGAAGACTGCGGGTACATGGCGCGCATCGCGTTCATCATGGACCGCCTGTTCCGCAAGTTTGGCCTATCCGGCAAGTCATTCATCCCGATGCTGATCGGCACCGGCTGCGGCGTGCCCGGGATCATGGCCTCCCGAACGATCGAGAGCGACCGCGACCGGAAGATGACCATCATGACCACGACATTCATTCCCTGTTCGGCAAAGCTGCCGATCATCGCGCTGATAGCGGGCGCGCTGTTCGGCGGGGCATGGTGGGTAGCGCCTTCCGCGTATTTTCTGGGGATCAGCGCAATCATTGTCTCCGGCATCATCCTGAAAAAATCCCGCCTGTTTGCGGGCGACCCCGCGCCGTTTGTCATGGAACTGCCGCAATACCATATGCCTGGCGTGAAGGGCGTGCTCATCCACATGTGGGACCGTGCGAAAGCGTTCGTCAAAAAAGCAGGTACGGTAATCTTCCTGGCCTGCGGGGTTGTGTGGTTCTTCTCTACGTTTAATTTCCGCTTTGAAATGGTAGAAACGGGCGATTCGATGCTGGCGGCAATCGGCAATGTGATTGCGCCGATATTCTCTCCGCTGGGCTGGGGTGACTGGCGCTCCTCCGTAGCGACGCTGACGGGCTTTATCGCGAAGGAAAACGTAGTCGGTACCTTTGGCGTTCTCTATGGATTTGCTGAAATGGCGGAGGATGGCGCGGAAATCTGGGCGACGCTGCAGGCATCAATGCTGCCGCTGGCCGCATACTCTTTCCTGGCGTTTAACCTGCTGTGCGCACCGTGCTTTGCCGCGATCGGAGCAATCCGCCGGGAGATGGGCGGCGGCAAGTGGACCTGGATCGCGATCGGATACCAGACGTTGCTGGCGTACGTTGTTTCCCTGATGATCTACCAGATCGGCATGCTTGTGACCGCCGGTGCGTTCGGCGTGGGCACCGTGGCGGCATTCCTGGTCCTGGCCGCGATGCTCTGGTTGCTGCTGCGCCGCCCGGCTACCGCGAAAGGAGGGCGATTCATATCGCAACCGCAATAATCTCCGTTGTATTGGCTGCGCTGGCTGCCCTTGCCGTGCGCCACATCATCCGCGGCGCGCGCCAAGGCAAGTGCGTGGGATGCGAAGGCGGGTGCCAGGGGTGCCCGAGGAACCGGTAAGGAATTGGAGAGGAGCGCCAGGGCCCTGCCGCTGGACCCTGCGCATGGCGCGAATTCAAAGATATCGCGCCATAAAGGGATTTCGCAAGAAATCCCCTTCCTTCTAGGGCCTAAGGCCCTTAAGAACCCCTTCTTGCGCCTGTGGGCGTGGGAGGGGTTCTTTTTTCCCTATTTGCTATGGGGCGAAAAGAGGGGCATTTCCGGCGCTCACGCCATCAGCGCGGCGGAAAGCGCGCTCCTTTGCGCCAACACGGTTTCCGCGATCAGGGCTTGCCCCTGCGCGTTGGGGTGAATGCCATCCACGCAGAAAAGGGAGGGTGTATTTATTGCGGCGAGGAACGCATCGCGCAGGTCAAACAGGGGGCAGCGCGTGGCGGCGGCTACGCTGCGCACGGCGATGGAGTAGCGTTCCTGCCAGCGGTAGATGTGCGCCACATCGCCCAGGAACCGCAGCACCGCCTCTTTTGAAAGCGAACGCGTTACCCATTCGAAATAGCGGCCGTCCTGCAGCGGCGGCGGGGTGACCAGCAGAGGGTGCATGCCCTTTTCGCGCGCGGCGGCAATGAACGCCTGCAGCGTTTCTGCGAAGCGGGGCAGCGGGGTTTTGGCATCGTGCGCCGCATCCGGCGTTTCCGAAATGCTGCGCCAGGGCATGTCGCAGTCGTTGCCGCCGTACGCGATGACGGCCACGGCGCCTGGCTTTGCGGGCGCGGCCAGAAAGTCCTGATACCCTTCGGTCACGGTTGCGCCCATTCGGGAGTGGTTCTCAACCTTCATTTCAAGCGTCCGCTCCAATTGCACGGCGCAGCGCTCCGGCGCGATGCGGTAGCGGTTGTGTTCTTCATCAAAAATAACGCCTTTTCCAATCGAGTCAGCCCAGATCTGTATTTCAGTTATCATAATACGATCACCTCGTTATCTAGTTCTCAAAACCAGTATAAAGCGAATGCGGCGTGATGTCAAGATGAAAACTAGCTTGTATCGATTTGAAATCCATGATATAGTATTGATAACCGAAAAGAGGAGACCTGATATGGAAAATGAAGCGTTAGCGGAACGTTTTCGTGCGTTTGTGCCCGTGCCCTGGGATGCGCTGCCGGATCTGGGGTTATACATGGATCAGGTGATTACCTACCTGGAGAGGCAAACGAAGCCGCTGTTTGGCGGTGCGGGGCCGGGAATCACCCCGGCGATGATCAATAATTATGTGAAAAGCGGGCTGGTAGATCGGCCCAAAGGTAAAAAATATGAGCGTGAGCAGCTGGCCCAGCTGATGATGCTGTGCATGCTCAAGCGCGCGGTATCTCTGGATGCAATGAAGCGCCTGCTCGCCGTAGCCGAAGGGGAAACGGTGGAGGCGCTGTATCAATCCTTTTGCGCGGTGCAGCAGCAGGCGGTGCGGTCGCTTGCCGATGAGCTGCCGGGTGCGACGCCGTTAAACCTGGCGGTAAAAACGGCGGCGTACCAGCTGCTGTGCGCGGGTATCAGCGAATAAAGGTGATCACGTCGGGCTTCCGCGGTGGGGCGGCAGGGTTTTCACCCAGCTTGTACCCCAGCGCAATGGAGGTGAGCACTTTATATCCTTCGGGAATATGAAGCGCGGCGCGCAGCGCAGGCCCCTCCTGGGTATCAAACGCCTGCGTGATGAAGTATCCCCAGCACGCGCCGATCCCCAGCGATTCGGCGGCAATGAGCATGTTTTCCGTCGCGGCGGAGGCATCGTACACGCCGGTGACGGCGTCCTCGGGGCAGGAAACGAGGATCAGTGCCGGCGCGCCGTACAAGGGCTGAAAGGCATCGTTTTGCCCCAGCTGCTTGAGCCACGGCAGAGGGGATGCGGCAGCGGCCTCTTTGGAAAGGCTGCTGAGCCGCTCCAGCGTTTCGGATTGCGTGATGACCGTAAAATGCCAGTTTTCGCCGCCGCCATTCGGCGCGTATTGGCCGGATTCGGCGATGGCATGCAGGGTTTCTTCCGGAACCGGTGCCGGCGCGAAGGCACGGATGCTGCGCCTTCGGCGAAGGATGGCGAGCGTTTCGTTTTGCATCATGATAAACTCCTTGGCATTGATTTTGTGTACGCCCTGATCATAGCAAAAGCCCGCCAAACAAGCAACGGTTGCTTTTTTCGGCGGGTTTGCATATCCTACATATTTTGTCCTACAGAAGCAAACCCCACAGCGCCAGCGCCACGATAATCAGCCCGGAGAGCAGTTCCGCGCGTGCGCCGCTTGCACGCCCCAGATAGCGCACACCAAGCCAGTTGCCAAGCAGCACCGAAAAGAAGCTGACCGCGCAGGAAAGCAGCGCGACCGGAAGCATCGCAAGCCCCATCGCGCTGGCTGCGATGCCTAGGCCCATGTTGTTCAGCGCCAGCGCCACGCCAAGCAGCAGCGCCTCGCGCCCATCGATGCGCTTGTCGCGGTTGGCGTCGTACTTTTCAGGCTTTTCCATCGGCCATTTGACATCCCGGTGCGGCGTTTTTTGTCGGGCGCGTTGGCGCAAATAGTTGCCGATGGAATACAGGCCGATCATCAGCAGCACGATGCTGCCGATCACCTGCGCGGTTGCCTCCGGCAGAAAGCCTGCCAGCGTGTTCCCAAGCGCCATGGAAAGTATGGTGCCTAAAAACGTTATCAGCGCTACGATCAGGTTCGATGTAACGGGGATGCGCATCCGTTTGATGCCGTATGTAACGCCGATCACCAGATTATCCAGGTTTGTGGACAGTGCAAACAGCAAAATGACAAGAATGCTCATGCGTGGTATCCCTCCCATGCGTTTCAGCTGTATCCTATGGCTGGGAGGGGTATTTGGTTACCGTTGCATTTCAGGCCGCTTGGTGCTATGATTAACCAATGGTTTGCAAGTGGATCAAGCAGAAAATTCAAAAGGGACCGGACGGAGAGAGAGACCGGCATGCAACTGGCATGCTTGTAGGTCTTGTTAGCGTACTGCTAAACCTGTTGCTGTTTGGGGGCAAATTGGTTGCGGGCGGGCTTTCCGGCTCCATCGCGATTTCGGCGGATGCGTTCAACAACCTGTCCGATGCGGGTACATCCCTGATCACGCTGCTGGGGTTCACCCTTTCCAGGCAAAAGCCGGACACGGAGCACCCCTTCGGCCACGGGCGGATGGAGTACATCGCGGGGCTGGTTGTCGCGATGGTGATTCTGTTGATGGGCTTTGAGCTGCTGCGCACATCGATTGGCAAAATCATCACGCCGGAGCAGGTCACCTTTGGCGTATTGCCGCTTGTGGTGCTGCTGGCATCCATCGTTGTGAAACTTTGCATGGCGGCATACAACCGGCGCATTGGCATTAAGATCGGCTCACCCGCGCTCAAGGCCGCGATGATCGACAGCCTGAGCGATACCGTTGCTACAAGCCTCGTACTCATCTCGATGGTGGTTCAGCACTTTACCGGTGCAAACCTGGATGGCTGGGGTGGGCTGATCGTGGCGGCGATGATCCTGCTGGCGGGGTACAAAGCCGTGCGCGAAACGATGAACCCGCTGCTGGGCCAGCCGCCCAGCGAGGAGTTTCTTTCGCAAATTGAGGGGATCGTCTGGGGCTGCCCGGAGGTGATCGGCGTGCATGATCTGATTGTGCACGATTACGGGCCTGGCCGCCGCATCATCACGCTGCACGCGGAGGTGCCCGCAACCGGCGATATCCTCATTATGCACGATGCGATAGATAACATTGAAAAGACATTGCGGGAGCAGCTTGGCTGCACCGCGGTCATCCATATGGACCCCGTTGTTACCGACAACGCGCTGCTGAACGATACCCGCACCCGCGTGGCCGAAGTGGTCATGGGCATTGACGAGCGCGTCAGCATACATGATTTCCGCATGGTTACGGGGCCGACCCACACCAACGTGATATTTGATGTCGTCGTACCCTTCGATGTGAAGGTGGCTGAGAAGGAAATCAAGCAGCGCGTAACGCACATGGTGCATGCGCTGGACAGCCGGTTTTACGCGGTGGTTGAGGTGGATCGGGGCGACAGGCGTTCCACAAAGGAGTGATATTCAATGAAAACCATGGTATTTGGCCGGACGGGCGTGCGCGTTTCCGCCACCGGGTTTGGCTGCCTGCCCATTCAGCGCATTTCGCAAGAGGAAGCGGGAAGGCTGCTGTTTCGCGCGGCGGATGCCGGTGTAACCTTTTTCGATACCGCGCGCGTGTACACAGACAGCGAGCGTAAGGTGGGCCTTGCGCTGTCCCATGTGAGGGAAAAGCTGTTTATCGCCACCAAAACGCACGCCAAGACAGGCGATGGGCTGCGCGTCCACCTTGCCGAAAGCCTTGCGCTGCTTAAGACTGATCATATCGATCTGTACCAGTTTCACAACCCGGATTTTGTGCCGCGCCCCGGTGGGGCGGATGGCCTGTATGATGCTGCCCTCAAGGCGCAGGCGGAAGGGAAAATCCGATTCATCGGCATCACGCAGCATTCGCTGGCGCTGGCGCGTGAGGCGGTCGAAAGCGGACTGTATGATGCGCTGCAATATCCGTTCAATCACCTGGCGAGCGATGCGGAAAAGGCGCTGGTGCGGCTGTGCGAAGAGAAGAACGTCGGTTTTATCGCGATGAAGGCGCTGTCCGGCGGGCTGATCACCGATGCGTCGATTCCCTTCGCGTTCTTTTCGGAATACCCGAATGTGGTGCCCATCTGGGGCTTTCAGCGGATGGAAGAAGTGGAGCAAGTACTCAGCTTCTCGGAAAACCCGCCGCTGCTTGATGACGCCATGCTGGCCCGCATCGAAAAGGACTGCCTGGAGCTTTCGGGTGCGTTTTGCCGTGGCTGCGGGTACTGCATGCCGTGCCCGGTGGGCATTCCTATCTTCAATGCAAACCGCATGGCGCAAATGCTGACCCGCTCGCCCGTTGCCGGGTGGCTGACGGACGAATGGGCGGCGCAAATGGAGCGAATTGAGCAATGCACCCGCTGCGGTGCATGCGAAAAGCGCTGCCCGTACGGGCTGAAACCGTACGAAACGCTGCCGGGGCACCTTGCATTTTATAGAAGTCTTCGAGACGCAAATTGATCACGAAAAGAGGAACCGCCATGCATACCATCCCCATCACTTATGCAAAAACCCTGAAAGAAAAGCCCCAGGATGAAACGCGGCTTGGCTTTGGCCAGCTGTTCACCGATCACATGCTGATCATGGATTATGACCAGGGTGTGGGCTGGCACGATATGCGGATAGAGCCGTACGCGCCGTTCATGATGGACCCGGCGACGGTTGTGCTGCACTACGGCCAGGCGATTTTTGAAGGGATGAAGTGTTACCCGGATCAGGATGGCAAGCTGCGCCTGTTCCGCCCGGACAGGAACTTTGCCAGAATGAACATGTCCGCCGAGCGCATGAGCATTCCTGCCATCGATGAGGAGAAGTGCCTGGAGGGCCTGATCGAGCTGCTGGAGATAGAGCGCGGCTGGGTGCCGCACAGCGCCGGAACATCCCTGTATATCCGCCCCACGATCATCGCGACCGATGTGGGCCTTGGCGTGCACGCTTCGCATAAATACCGCTTTTTCATCATTCTGTCGCCCAGCGGCGCGTATTACCCGACGGGGCTGGCCCCCGTGGGCATCTATGTGGAGGACTCGCTGGTGCGCGCGGTGCGCGGCGGCATCGGCTTCGCAAAGGCGGCCGCAAACTATGCGGCTTCACTGTACGCGGGCGTTGTTGCGGCGGACAAGGGCTATGCGCAGGTGATGTGGCTGGATGGGCTGGAGCGGCGCTATGTGGAAGAGGTTGGCTCCATGAACATCATGTTTGTGCTAAACGGCGAGCTGGTGACCCCGGCGCTGAATGGCAGCATCTTGCCTGGCATCACCAGGGATAGCATCCTGACGCTTGCGGCCGATATGGGCATGAAAGTATCCGAGCGGCGTGTGGCGATCGACGAAATATTCGACGGCGCGAAGAGCGGCGCGCTGACAGAGGTGTTTGGCGCCGGCACAGCGGCGGTGGTATCGCCGGTAGGCTCGCTGCATATGGGCGGCGAAACGCTGACGGTTGGAAACGGCGGGATTGGGCCGGTCACGCAGCGGCTGTATGATACGCTGACGGGGATTCAGTGGGGGGCCAGGGAAGACACGCACGGGTGGATGCGGGTGTTCTAAGCAAAACGAAAAAGACGGGAGGCCGTTTGGTCTCGCGTCTTTTTTGTTGAGGATGTGCGTTTCCCGGTGCTTTCATTCAATCAGTCCCTCGCCCTCCGCCGTCCTTTGCAAAATTACATTCACGGTTTCTTCCGGCGTGAGATGTGTGGAATCAATCCACAGCCCGATGCGCGGCGTTTCGTTAAGCAGCAGCGCATGGAAATTCTCCGGCGTGAACCCGCCGCCGTAACCGGTTTTGGCGCGCTCCGCTTCTCGCGCCGCAACGGACGTTGGATCAGGGCACAAAACTATGCAGTACAGCGGCCTGGCCGTCACACGCGCGATCACCTCGGGCAGTACCGTGCCGACCATCACATCCTGCCATGCGACAGTAAACCCGGCGGCATGGTAAGCCTGGGCAGCGCTTGCCGCCAGGGTATACCGCAGGTTCAATTGAGCAAGCGCCTCATTGCTGGGCGGAAGCGTCATATCCTCCCGGCCGGATACCACCATGCGCCGGAACGCATCGCCGCGCAGGTGTACGCCCCGCGCAAACCGCCGCGCAAGCAGCTCCGCTACGGTGGATTTCCCGGAGGCCATGATGCCTGTAATCAAGTAAATTGCATGCATGCTGCCAGTATGGCACAAAAACGCATCCCCTGCAACTGCCCTCCTGCAAAAGTTTCCCAAATTGTTCACACCCAGTTAAGCTTTTGTTAAGGAATTGGTTGTATACTGGTAGGCATAGGGGACGCACAGTCCCTTCCCAAAGGAGATGCCGATGCAAAACATCAGAGCGAAGGGCCGTTGGGTAAGGATTCGCGAGGCGCTGGTGGGCCTTGGGTTTGTGCTCCCAAGCCTTGCCGGGTGCCTTGTGTTTGTTATCGTTCCCTTTGGAGACGCCATCACCCGCTCGTTTACCAACAGCTTTACAGGCGAATTTGTGGGGCTAACTTACTATAAAGAAATATTCCAGAACCAATCCTTCCTGACAGCGCTTGCGAACACCGGGCGGTTTATCGCGGTTTGCGTGCCCATTTTGATTGTGATGGCATTGCTGCTGGCGCTGCTGCTGACGCGGCCGGTGGTGGCGCGCGGGCCGCTCCGTGCGGCGTTTCTCTTGCCAATGGCGATTCCGGTGGCTTCCGTGGCGCTGCTGTGGCAGTTGATCTTCAGCGCCAGCGGCCTGATGAACAATGTGCTGTCATGGCTGTCCCTTCAGCCCATCGACTGGATGCGCACAGATTGGGCGCTGGCGTGCCTGGTCATCAGCTATGTATGGAAGAACTTGGGCTATACGATGGTGCTGTTTATCGCCGGCCTGTCCGGGATCAACCCGGCGCTGTATGAGGCCGCAGCGGTGGACGGCGCTGGTCAGGTGCGGCAGTTTTTTTCGATTACATTGCCTTCGCTGACGCCCACGCTGTTTACGGTTACGGTGCTGTCGCTCCTTAACTCCTTCAAAGCATACCGCGAGGCGTACCTTGTCGCCGGCAGCTATCCGCACGGCAGCATCTACCTGATACAGCATACCCTGAACAACTGGTTCGGTTCGCTGCAGATAGAGAAGCTGTCCGCCGCGGCCGTCACGGTCGCGCTGGTGATTTTGCTGCTGGTCGCGCTGCTCAACCGCGCATGGGGCATGGGCGCGGGCGAGGAGGTATAGCATGCGGAAATCGAGCGGCATTGCCAGATACATTCGCGCCATCCCCCTGTTCATCCTGGCGGCCATTGTGCTGCTGCCGCTTGTGATGACGCTGGCCGCCTCCTTTATGGGGGAGACGGAACTGATGGAATACATCCGCCCGGCGATATCCGGCGGCGGCGGAAAGGCGGATATGCCGCTGTTCCCCGCGCTGCCGACGCTGAAGCAATACGTTACGCTGCTGTTTGATACGCCGAAATTCCTGACCATGTTCTGGAACTCCATGCTGCTGGTGCTGCCCATTGTGGTGGGGCAGGCGGTGCTGGGCACTTTGGCCGCGTGGGGGTTTGCGCAGTACCGCTTTCCCGGCAAAAAGGCGCTGTTTATGGTCTATATCGCGCTGATGATGATGCCGTTTCAGGTCACATTGGTGCCGTCGTATCTGGTGCTGGACAGATTCAAACTGATCGATACCATATGGGCGATCATACTTCCCGGCGTGTTCGGCACATTCTCGGTATTTCTGCTGCGCCAGTTCTTCCAAACCGTGCCCGTGTCGCTTGTGGAGGCGGCGCGCATTGACGGCGCGGGCGAAATCCGCATCTTCACTGGCATCGCGCTGCCGCTGGGCAAGGCCGGTGTGGCGTCGCTGTTCATCATCAGCTTCCTGGATAACTGGAACCTGATCGAACAGCCGATGACATTCCTGCGCACACAGGACAAATGGCCGCTGTCGCTGTATCTTTCCAAAATCGGCGAAACAAACCTGGATATCGCGATGGCCGCGTCGATCATTACACTGCTGCCCTCGCTGCTGCTGTTCTTCTACTGTGAATCATACCTGGTGCGCGGCATCCAGATGGCCGGCCTGAAAGAATAGTTTCCGTAACACCCGAAAGGAGTTCACACATGGAGCAAGACAAGCCGATGTCAAGGGCGCTTGCCGGGAAGGCGCTGGCCGCGTTTCTGGCGGTCATGGCGCTGCTGACCTTGAGCAACCGGATGCTGGAAGAAATGACGATCGCCACCATATCCCGCACCACCACGCAGCGCGGCGCGCTGGAAAAGCAGTTCACCGGCAGCGGTTCTTTGGAGGCCGCGCGTACGGTGCCCGTGGTGCTGACGGACAGCGCGCGCATCCTTGATGTGCCGGTGGTGGCGGGCTCCCATGTGGAAGCTGGGGATGCGCTGCTGGTGCTATCCTATCAGGAGTTGGTTGAAACGAAGCAGGATGCCGTGAGCACCGCAAAGGATAGCGTGGCGTCCAAGCAGCGCGCGCTGGACTGGAGCGCGGCGTCGCTTTCCACCACAACGCTGTCAAGGCTTCAGGAACGCCTTTCCACGATTGATTCGCTGGAGGCGCAGCTTGCCGCCGCCAAAGAATCCGGCGCGGAAAAGGCAACCGTTGACCGCCTGCAATACGATTACGATACCGAGAAAAAGCGCCTGGATGCAGATAGCACGGTGCATGATTACATCACCAAGTCGGATGATTTGGAAAAGGCGAAAAAGGACCTGGAAACGGCGGAAAAGGCGCTTGCCGATATGCTGGCGCTGGTTGAACTGACGGAAGAGAACGGCTACATCCGCACCGTGACAGCCCCTGTCAGCGGCAATGTGCTAACCGTGAACGCCACGGTCGGCTCCATGGTGACGACCAGCGGCGCGGTGGTGACGCTGTCCGACACGACGCAGGGGCTTGCTTTGACGGTCACCGTGGATGAAGATACCGCCGAGGAGCTTGCCGTGGGGGACAAGGCGACGATCACCGTATCCAGCACAAGGTACGATGCGCAGATCCTGAACATTGCAGCGTCCGCCAGCCGCTCCGGCTACTTTGACCTGACGTTCCTGCTGCCGGGCGATGCGGGTGCGGCAGGCGCCGGCGCTTCCATGAGCATCACCAAGCGCACGCAGAACTACGACCTGATCATCCCGCTCAGCAGCCTCTATTCGGACAGTGACGGCGATTATGTGTTTGTTGTGGAGCAATCGCAAAGCTCGCTGGGGGCCAGGATGACGGTGCGGCGCGTGGATGTGTATGTGCTGGATAAGGATGGCAGCCGCGCGGCGCTGCAGGGCGGCGTCACGCAGCGCGATTCCATTGTTGTCAGAAGCGACCGCGCGATTTCGGACGGAGACCGCGTCCGCTTGGAGGAGTAGAGCATGCAAAGGAAAGGCGCGCGCTTTCGCGGAATGGCCTGGCTCTTCGCCGGGGTGGCGCTGTGGGTGCTGGCGGCGGGCGCGCTGTCGGCATGGAAGCAGTACGTCCCCGCCGGCCGCGTCAGCGTTCGCAATGAGAGCGCGGCCTTCACGCAGGATGATGTCCTCGCCATTGAAAAGGTGATGGAAGAGGATTTGCAGGGCGGGAGAGCGGCGGGCTTTGCGCAGCAGCTGAGCAAATCGGTCAGCGCGAAGGAGACGGCCGGCTCTGCCACCGTCGATGTGCTGTGGGTGGCCGGCGATGCATCCCTTGCCATGGAAGTGACGATGATCACGGGGAACTTGCCCGTACAGGGCGACGGCAAAGGCTGTGCGCTGTCCGCGAACACCGCGCGCACGCTGTTTGGGTCCACAAATATTCTGGGCAAAGCGGTAACGCTTGGTGACGCGGAACTGATTGTGCGCGGCGTATTTGAAGGACCGCAGGGCGTCACCACGTTCCTGGCCGACCCCGGGCGGGAGATGATGTTTGCGCCGATCGCCGCCGCGTCGGAAGATACCACAATGACCGCGCTGACGATTCTGCCGCGCCCCACGGAAGGCCAGACGCCCGTGGAGGCTGCCAAGGAAGCGATGCAGCTGGCCGGTGTATCCACCGGCGGCACCATCACCGACCATTCCGATACCCGCGCGCTGCTGGGGATTTTAACCGGCGTTCCGGCGCTGCTTTTGCTGGCGGCGGCGCTCGTGACCGCGCTGTCCTGCGGGATCGCCGTGTGCAAGCGGTTTGCCGCGCAAAGGGCGCTGCTTAAGGAAAACCGCCTGACCCCGCGCGGGCAGTATATCAGACTATTCACGTGGTGCGCGGGGACGCTCGCGGCGCTTGCGGGCCTGTGTGCGCTGGCCGTGTGGCTTTTGCCAGACTTGCCTGCCATCCCTCCCGCATACCTGCCCACCGCGTGGTCGAACTTTTCCCATTGGACGGGGTTGTTCACCGATGCCACAACCAATGTTGCGAAAGGCGCGCTGACTATAGCGCTGCGCCCGGATATGATCCGGGATACTTTGACCGGCTGGGCCATCGTGCTTGCGCTGCTGGCGGCATTCTGCCTGTGGCACGGGCGCGGCCTGCTAAAGGAAGCGGGAGAGGGGATGACCCTGCCCGCGGCGATCCTGGCGCTGTCGCCCACGGCCGTCGCGATGCCGTTCGGCCTGTGGCTGACGGGTTACCTGGGCTGGCCGCCCACCGCGCTGTTTGCGATGATGGCACTTCCCGCACTTCCCATATTGATTTATTTCTTCATCATGAAAGGAGCCTTGTATGTCAATCCACTTCAAAGGCCGCGTAATTTCGCTTCTGCTCGCCGTGGTACTCGTGTTGTTACCTTTGGGCGCACTCGCCGCGGAGGCAGAGGACACGGCGCTGCCGTACCAGGAGACGATTCTGTCCCTGCCGGACGGGTATGAATCATACATCTCCATGAGCACATTGCCGGATGGCGCGGTTGTAACGGTTGCAAAGGGCCCGGAGGGCTGGGCGCTGCTGATTTGGCGTGATCTGAATGCGGCGCCTGAAACAGTTCCGCTTGCCATGGGCGAGGATCAGGAACCGTCTTCCGTTGATTTTGCGCCGGATGGCGGGATCATGGTGATGACAAGCAACCTGTTATCCATCGTCAGTGATCTTGTGGCAACCCCCGATCAGGCGACCCAGGGCGAGTCGTCAAACAACGGCATGGCGACGGCGCAAAATGGGGGCGGCGGCATGGGATCGTTTGGCGGGCGGAACATCAGCAGCACCGTGATGTGGTTCAACCTGGATGGCAGCCTTGCCGCCACGTTTGATCTGCCTACGATGGCCACGTCATACAAAGCACTCTCCGGCAGGCGTCTTGCCATCAGCGGCATGCAGGGCGATTCCGCCATCTATGATGAAACCGGCGCGCAGGTGCAGTCGCTTGAGATTGGCGATGCATATGGCGTTGCAGCCACGGGCGATACCGTTTTCATCCTGGGTGAGGAAACAATCGATGAAATCGACCTTGCCACCGGTAATACGCTGCGCAGCATCCCCTTTGACGCCGGCTACAGCGCCAAAACCGCGGTGAACGCCGCGGGCGACCTGTTCATCCTCAACACGGAGGGCGGCTTCCTCATCAAGGCAGGGGAGGAAACTGCGACGCGCGTGATGAATCCAACAGGAACGCTGCTTGGTGACCCATCCACCAGCACTACCGCCGTGGCCCTGCTGGATGACGGCACGGTGCTGGCGCTGCTGGGCGGGGGCAGTTCAAGCGGCATCACCGTAACCGCGGGGCGCGCGATGGGCGGCATGATGAGCATAGGTGGCGGCAGCACAGGGGAGACGACGCTTGCCTACTACAAACCGATGGACCCCGCGCTGGTCGCAAACAGAACCCTTTTTGCCATTACCGCGCTGTCCAGTTCCACAAGGCTGCTGAAGGCAGTCACGGATTTCCAGCGTGCGCACCCTGAACTGGAAGTGAAGCTGCAGGTGCAGATGGAGAGCGACGCGGAAGCGAACTTGGAAGATCACATCCGCACGCTGAACACCGATCTGCTGGCCGGAAAGGGCGGCGATGTGCTGATTCTGGATGGGCTGCCAATGGCGCAATACATCTCAAGGGGCATCTTGAAAGACCTGACGGACTTGCTGCCCGGGTTTGACCTGCTGGCCAACATTGCGGAAGGCAGCACCTACCGCGATGGCAAGGTGTATGCCGTGCCCGCGTCCTACACGTTTGAAGCGCTGTGGGGCAATAAGGATCAGATCGATATGATTGAGTCCATGACCGACATGATTGATGCGGCGGGCAGCGACAAAAGTCCCCTTGCCGCGCGCTCAGCGGAAGAATGGCTGCGCCTGTTCTACCCGGCCAGCGAGGATTCCTTCCGCGATAAGAACGGCAACATTCAGTTCAACACGCCGGAGTTCGAGGCATTCCTGGAAGCGCTGTACGACATGTACCTGGTGCAGGGCGAGTTGGCGTCGCTGGATCAGATGTTTCAGAGCCGGGGAGGACAGAGCACTTCGATGCGCGGCGGCATGAACGTACAGGAGATGCTGTCGGTATACAACGGTGTCGCAGCGTTTTATCCTTCGGCGATCAGCAATCTGTTGATGCTATCGACCGCGTATTCCATCGCGGGGGGCGAAGATTCGGCGGCGATCACCTTGCCCGCCGTTGACGGTACAGGCCGCGCCTACACGCCCGCATGCCTTGCCGGGATCAACGCGCGCAGCAAACAGCAGGAGCTCGCGGCTGAATTCATCGCGCTGCTGCTCTCCCCTGAGGTGCAGGAGGTCGACCAGTCCGGCGGTCTGCCCACGACAAACGCCGCGCTTGACAAGGTATTTGCCGATGCGATAGAGCGCAGCGAAGAGTCAGGCGGGATGGTCGGCAGGCTCGGTATCCCGGGCGGCGTTTCCATGGAGATGAAGCAGCCGGATCAGGCCGCGTGGGAAGCGCTGGAGGCGCTGGCCAAGTCCGTGAATGTGCCGGCAGCGATAGATGAAACACTGATGGCTTTCATCGTGGAGGAAACGGCCGGCTTCTTTGAGGGACGCAGCACCGCGCAGCAGGCGGCGAATGCGCTGCACCAGCGGGCGTGGTTCTACCTGAACGAATAGAGCATTTTGCGAAAACATTCGGCACGCATTTGCGGATCTTTTGCCGCCTCGCGTTGCCTCTGACGCCCCGGCGGCGGCGTAAACTTGCCGCCGGGCATCGTGGGCAGAATCTACGATTCTACCCACTCGGCTTGACCTTCGGTCAATCGCTATCCACGCGGCGTAGCGCTGCTACGCCTTGCTCCCTCGGCTTAGCGAAACGGCAAAACTCTGGCAAATCCATTCCGAATGTTTCCGAAAATTGCTCTAGAAAGGAGAATGCGGCGTGCGCGTGCTGCTGGTGGAGGATGACCGCGACCTGGCGCGGGCAATCGAATACCGCCTGAAAAAGGAAGGCATGCAGGTTGTGTGCTGCCTGGACGGGCAGGCAGGGCTTGCCGCCGCGACGGAAGGCGGGTTTGACCTGGTCGCGCTGGACAGGATGCTGCCCGGGATGGACGGCGTGACGATCCTGCAGACAATGCGCGCCCGCAAGGACTACACCCCTGTGTTGCTGCTGACCGCGATGGATGGCGTGCTGGACCGCGTGGTCGGCCTGGATGCAGGCGCGGATGATTACCTGGTGAAGCCCTTCGCCATGGAAGAGCTGTTGGCGCGGCTGCGCGCCTTGGGCAGGCGGCGCATTGCGTGGAACCCGCAAGGCGTGGCGCAAGCGGCGGATTTGACGCTGGATACCGAATTGCTGACATTGCACTGCCGGGAAAAGCAGGTTTCGCTTTCCCGGCGGGAATCCAACCTGATGGAGTTCTTCCTGTATAACTTTGGGCGGGTATTGCCCAGATCGATCATTCTGGACCGCGTATGGAGCGGCTCCTTTGTGGAGGAAGGCAGCCTGGAGATCTATGTGCATTTCCTCCGCAAGCACTTGAAGGCGCTTGGCAGCCAGGCGGCCATCCACACCGCGCGCGGCGTAGGATACCGGCTGGATGCGCAGTAGGGGGCGGCATGCTTCGCAGGCTTGGAAGGCGCTTGGCGCTGGTAAACATGCTGGTCTCCGGCGCGATCCTGGTGACGATGGCGCTGCTTGCGCTTAGCGTCGCCGAGGGGATGATCGGCAAGCAGTACGAAGCGGACCTGTCGATGTATGCGCGGTCCGCCGTAGCCATCTCGCGCCGCGTCGACAGCGCGGGCAATGTTGTGCACTATAACGTGCCGGAGCGGTACATGGTGTACTTCGAGGGCAAAGACGGAGAGACCGTCACGGTGGGCGGCGCGGTGGCCGACATCCAGACCGTGGAGGCGGCCGCACAGGTGGCAAAAGAAACCCTCACCTTGGAGGAGGTTACGCTTCCGGCACGGCTCACCGACACGGCTGGCCTGTACGATGCGGAAGCAACCGTGGGCGAAACATTCCCCAGGCACAGCATGGGCGAGTTTGCGCCGGATCAGGAAGGTTCCTTAAACGTCCGCATGGGGGTTTCCAGCACCCCATACCTGATCACCAACACAGATGGCGAACCGCTGCGCGTGGCGGCCACAATGCTGGATGCGGGGGAAATGGGCGGCCTGATGTTGGTGGTGCAGGACCGCGCGGATGAGATTGCCGCGCGTGTCAGGATGCGCTGGCTGTTTGGCGGATGCGTTGCGCTGGGACTTGGGCTGATCTTTCTGGCCAGCGTGTACCTTTCGAACCGGTCGATTCGCCCCATCGAAACATCGATCCGCCAGCAGCGTGAGTTCGTCGCGGCGGCATCGCATGAACTGCGAACCCCGGTAGCGGCACTTCGGGCGAATGCGGAGGTGCTGAAGGACGCGAACCTTGGCGAGTATGCGCCGTACCTGGAATCGATCACCAGCGTCAGCGAAAGAATGTCCCTGCTGATTTCCGATCTGATGGATCTGGCCCGCGCCGATGCGGGAGAGCTTTCCATGCGCCATGTTCCTGTGGATGTGGACGCGGTGGCGGGCGCGGCAATACAATGGATGCGCCCGCTGATGGAGAAAAAGCAGATCACACTTTCCGTGGATGTTGCCCCGGCAGTGATCCTGGGGGACAGTGACCGCCTACGCCAGGCGCTGCTGGCGCTGCTCGACAACGCACTGGCGTATACACCGCCGGGCGGCCAGGTAACGGTGTCAGTACGCAAAGAGGCCAAGACCGTCCGTGTGAGCGTATCCGACACGGGCCCGGGCATTCCGGATGAGCACAAAGCCCATGTGTTCGATAGGTTTTACCGGGTGGATAAAGCCCGTTCGCGCGCGGAAGGCGGGTTTGGACTTGGGCTTAGCGTGGTGAAACAGCTGGCGGAGCAGATGGAGGGCAGCGTGGCCCTCTTGGACGGCGAGACTCCCGGCGCGGCATTCGAACTGCGATTCAAGGCGGTAGAATAGTAAAGTTCTTATAACAAAAGGAGGGCCTGTATGAAAAAGTGGATGTGCCTGTTGCTTTCGCTGCTGATGCTGTCTCAGGCGGCAATCGTGTTTGCGGAGGGGACGGCGGAGCCGGCGGAAACGGAAGCGCCCGCGCCGGCAGTAACGCGCGCGCCTGTGGATCTATCCGCCCGCCGCCAGATCATGATGCCCGGCACCGTAACCGCAGGGCGGACCGTGACAGTGCTTGCTCCCTTCGGCGGCATGCTGGAGGAAGTGCTGGTGAAGAAGGGCGATTTCGTATCCGCTCAGGACTTGCTGTTCAGCCTGACCACCACTAAGGTGTATGCCCCGGCGGATGGCGTGGTGCGCAGCCTGTCGGCGCAGGTGGGGGATGACGCGACATTCCTGCAAGAGAGATACGGCGCGCTGCTGTACCTTGAACCGACGGCGACATTTCTGATCAAGACGGACACGAAGAACGCGTATTCCGCCGATGCAAACCAGATCATCCATGTGGGTGAAACCGTGTACATCGGCAGCCGCAATACAGCCGACCGCGTTGGCATGGGCCGCGTGATTACGGTAAGCGGCAGCAGCTACACGGTGGAAGTGACCGGCGGCAACCTGACGCTTGGCGAAAACGTGGTGATATACCGCGACGCGGCGTTCAGCATGGAAAGCAAGATTGGCACCGGCAAAACGGAACTGAATACGCCGGTTTCTATTTCTTCGACCGGCGTGATCTTCGCGCTGCACGTTACGCAGGGTCAGGAGGTCAAGCGCGGGGACCTGCTGCTGGAAACCGTAACGGGGCAGACCGTGTACAATCCGTACCCGACAAACAAAATTCTTTCCGGCTATGCTGCGGTGGTGGCCACGGTGGATGTGAACCTGGGCGCGACGGTGACGCAAAACCAGGTGATGGCGACGCTGTACCCGATCGACGGGTTTGAGGTTTCCGTGCCCGTGCTGGAAAGCGACCTTTCCGAAATCACCGTAGGGGACAATGTGCGCGTGGAGCTTGCCAATTTCTTTGATGAAGAACCCTTTGAGGGCAAGGTGACGAAGATTTCGGGTCTGAGCAGCACGGACGGCGACGAGCCTGAATACACGGTGACCGTTGCCTTCACCGCGCGCGGTATCGTGCGGCCAGGGATGAACGTCAATGTGTACTTCAATGAGTAGAAGGTGCCTGGCGGCGCTGCTGTTCATGCTGCTGTTGCCTGCGCTTGTTCTTGCCGAAGCGGAGGTAGGCCCGGATGCCTACATCATCGATGTGGTGGAAGGGCAGTTTCTGCTGAAGGACACGGAACTGACACTGGTGGATGACATGCTAAAACCCATCGCCATCGGCTTTCGGAATGGGCAGGCACTGGTGCAGGTGACTACGCCGGAGGGTGTAGTCGACCTCGACCTTGGCGAAGTGCAGGTGTTGCTGACCGAAAATGCCGCCCCCTATGTCAGAGAAATGGAGTTTGAGGCGGAAGACGGTCATGGGCCGCTATGCCTCATCTGCGGGCGTTCCATGGCGATCGGCAACCATACGGTGATGCCGTGCGGCCATCAGGGGTGCCTGAAGGTTGCGGACCATCTGCAGATTTGCACTGCATGCAATCAGTTTGTGTGCAACGGCAAAGATCACAGCGTGTGCGCCTCCTGCAAGGTGCGCTGGTGTGTGCATGTGGATATCGAATGCGAATACACCCGAAATCCCGCGCCCACGCCGATGACGACCAAAACGCCGGATGGCAAGACCAAGTATGGCTGGGTCGAGACCGACGGCACGGCGGTGCACGGCGATCCAGTCGGGGAGCCACAGACGTGGAGCCCCGCCCAAGACTACATAGACTCGAAATCTCCGCCTGGGTCGGGCGGCACGGGTGGAAGCACAGGCGGCTTTGGGGGAAACTGAAAAAAGCAAAAGGAAAACGGGACAGCTGCCATGCTGCTCCGTTTTTTTCACTGAACACCGTTGCAAGTTCATGAGACGGCTTTTGCACCCTGCTTGCAAAAAAGCCGCACATACGGTATACTGTCGGCGGATCCACAATAATCAAAAAAACCTAAAGGAGGTGCCGATGATCGCAAACAAGAACATGAAACAGCACCATCACAGCAACATATGGAGGATTGTTCATGCACAGTGCCAAACGAAGGAACGGCATCGCCACATTCTTTTCCTACTATAAGCCCTACCGCGCGCTGTTTTTTGCCGACATGTTCTGTTCGGCGGCAACGGCTGCGCTGGCTCTCGTTTTCCCCCTGCTTGTGCGCCAGGTCACCCAGACGGTTTTGGGCGACGGGGCGGGCATAGTCACCAGCACACTGATCACCATGGGCGGCGTGATGATCGCGCTGATCCTGCTGCAAACCGCATGCGCCTTATTTTACGATTACAAGGGGCATGATATGGGCGCAAGGATTGAGCGAGACATGCGCGTGACGCTTTTTTCGCATTTGGAAACGCTCAGCTTCAGTTTTTTTGACGGGCAGAAAACCGGGCAGTTAATGTCCAGGTTGACGCACGACCTGATCGACCTGTCGGAGCTTTTTCACCATGGGCCGGAGGATTTGCTGGTATACGGGCTGGAGTTCATCGGCTCGCTGGTGATCCTGTTTGCCCTAAGCCCAAGGCTAACGCTGGTGGTTTGCGCGTTTCTGCCGGTGATGCTGCTGTACACGCTTTATTTCAGCAAACGGCTTAAGCATGCGTTCCAAACCAGCCGCGCTGCCATTGCGGAGGTCAACGCGCAGGCGGAAGATAGCCTTTCCGGCATCCGAGTCGCGCAGTCATTCACGAACGAGGCGCTGGAAACCGAGAAGTTTGCCCGCCGCAACACCCTGTTTTACAAGAGCCGCGTCAACATCTATAAAAATGAGGCGTTCCATTACACCGTGATGGATATGTTCTTCAAGCAATCCGTGACGATTGCCGTCATTGTGTTTGGCGGGCTGTGGATCGCGGGGGGAGTCATCACGATAGCGGATCTGCTGGCATTTCTTTTGTATGTCGGATACCTTACCGCGCCGATTCCTCGTCTTACACATGTGGTTGCGCAGTACCAGGATGGCCTCGCCGGATACCGCCGCTTCCGTGAAATACTGGAAACGGAGCCGGAGATCAAGGATGCGCCGGGCGCTGTGCCGCTCGACGTGCCGCACGGCAAGGTTGAGTTTGACCGCGTATCCTTCCGCTATGATGGCACGCAGCCTGAGGTGCTTCGCGGCGTAAGCCTTACGGTCGAGGCGGGGGAGACGGTCGCCATTGTCGGCACATCCGGCGTGGGGAAAACCACGCTGTGCTCCCTGCTGCCCAGGTTTTACGACGTTACGGAGGGGGAAATCCGCATCGACGGCACGCCTATCCGAGATGCCACGCTCTCTTCCCTGCGCGGCAAGATCGGCGTGGTGCAGCAGGATGCGTTCCTTTTTTCGGGCACGGTGGTAGAGAACATCCGCTACGGAAAGCCGAACGCTACCATGGCGGAAATCAGGGAAGCGGCAAAGAAAGCCAACGCGCACGTTTTCATCGAAGGGCTGCCAAACGGCTATGACACCGAAATTGGTGAACGCGGCGTCAAGCTGTCCGGCGGACAGCGGCAAAGGCTCAGCGTCGCGCGCGCGTTCCTCAAGGACCCGCCCATCCTCATCCTGGATGAGGCGACCAGCGCCCTGGATAACGAAAGCGAACGCGCCGTGCTGGATAGCCTGCGCGCGCTGGCGAAGGGGCGTACGGCGCTGGTTATCGCGCACCGGCTCAGCACCATTCAAAATGCCGACAGAATCATCGTGCTTTCAGAAGACGGAGGCTGCGCGGAGCAGGGCACGCATGACGCGCTGATGGCGCGGGGCGGCGTGTATGCCCGCCTGTACGCGATGGAAACCGGAAACGCCGGTTAGAGTATCAGGAGCTCCGAACCGTAAACGGCACCTGGGCGCAGGCGGAAACACATGACCCACAACCCGTGCGTTTCCGCAAACCCACACACCCCTTGCCCGCATATGAGCAAGGGGTGCGTTTTGCTTGCCGCGGAAAGGGGTTATCCCGCCGCGTCTTCTACAATCCCTTTCCGGTCCAGGTATTCCAGCACATCCTGTACGGTATTGAGCGCCCATATCTCCCGCACCGGAATCTCCACATGAAAGCGCTGCTCAAACAGGTTGATCATGTTGGCGATATCGAAGGAATCCAGGGATAAATCCCGCACAAAGTCAGTATCCAGCGTGATGGTGCGGTTTCCGGTCACTTCTGCGATGATCTTACGAATGGTATCAAACATCTGCTCATCTTCCCCTCAAGTTCCAGTTTCTTCAATCTGCCGCTTGATCTTCTTGAGTGAGGTTTTCTCAAAGGGTGAGCTGCGCAGCTTGATGATCTGTATTTGCTTGTAGGCAGGCAGGTGCCGGTTCACCTTGTCAATCTCCTCCTGCAGCGCCTGGAGGATCTCGTAGCTCTGCATGCCTGCCGCGCGCTCGGGATGCGGATAGACCATCAGCGCAAGCTTTACATCATCGCTGGATGCACCGGCACTGACGCCATAGGCGACTGCCTCGCCGATCAGGGGAATTCCGGTCACATACCCTTCGATCTCTTCCGGCATGACCTTTTTGCCGTTCTTGAATACGATCAGGTTCTTTTTGCGGCCGCTGATTGTCAGGAATCCGTCCTTATCGAAGGACCCAAGATCGCCCGTCATGAACCAGCCATCCTGGAAAGATTCGGCGGTCAGCGCCGCATCGTTATAATACCCCTTCTTAGAGACCGATACGCCGCGCACCCAGATTTCACCTTCCACCAGCTTCACTTCGATGTCGGGGAATGATACTCCGATCGAATGGGGGCGCCATGCCTTGTTGCGGTTGGCAGAGATCATGGGGCTGCACTCGGTGATTCCGTACCCCTCGATCATCTGAACACCCAGCGCGCCCATGATGTTGAATACTTCATGCCCCAGGTGTGCGCCGCCGGAAACGATGATCCGGGTGTTGTGCCCCAGCACGGCGGCTGTGGCTTCGCGCAGGGCGGCGGGCGGGTTTTCGTTCAGCCATTTCTGGGGAGGGGTTTGCATCTCCGCGATCGCTTTTTCGAGTGTCTCCCACTCTCCGCGCTTTCTGATTTCCACACGAATCCTCTCGCATAGCGCTTCCACCAGCAGCGGCACGGCGATGACGCTGTCCGGCCCGAAAAGCGCAAGGTCGCGCATGGTGGTTTTCAGGTTGCCGTTGATGCAGACGGTAAGCCCCTGGGAAAGGTGCTTGAGAACGCCTGCGGTCAGTCCGTAGGTATGATAAAGGGGAAGCGAGACAAAGATGCGTTCCTTCAGCCACGCCATCGCGGCGGCATTGCAGGCGTTCACCATGACGTTCCTATGGCTGAGCATGACGGGCTTTGCGGTACTGGTGGTGCCCGAGGTGTATACGATCAGCGCCGTTTGATCGGGATCAATCACCACGCGGTCGTTCATCCAGGTGCGCACGCGGCCATCCTGTAAAAGGGTGGAAAAGCTATGCGTCCCCTCGCAGTTCGTTTCGCCAAACGCAATGATATGGCGCAGGGTGCCGTCGTTTCTGCGCAGCGTCTGAAACAGCGGCACAAACCCGTTTGTGCAGAATACGGCTTCCGCATCCGCCCGCCGTACCATCGCTTGAATGGATTCATCGGACTGTTCCATATCCACCGTAATCGCTACGCTTCCGGCAGTGGTGATGGCAAAGAGGGACACCAGCCACTGATAGCTGTTTTCCCCGATGAGGGCAATATGCTTTCCTGAAAGACCCAGCGAAAGGATTGAGGCCGACATGGCGCGCACATCCTGGGCAAAGGTTTGGTAGGTATAGGTGCTGGGCTGTCCGCCCGCATCATAAAAAACGAAAAGGGGACGCTCGGAGTATCGTTCCGCCACACTGTCAAGGCATTCCTTGAAGTCAATAAAATGGTTAACCTCATAAAGCGGGTAATGAAAATTCATACGGCTTCTCCTCCTTTTTCTCCATACGTCCAGGCCAGTTCATCGCACATGGATTCCGCGCTGTTTTCCAGCAAAGCCAGGAAAGCATCCGCCAGCACAGGGTCGAACTGGAAACCGCTGCCCTTGCGAATTTCTTCCATGGCCCGCTCCGCCCCAAGGCTCCTGCGGTAGTGGCGGTCCGATGTCATCGCGTCAAATGCGTCGGCAATGGCGATGATGCGGGCCTCCAGGGGAATGGCCTCCCCTGCCAGCCCATCGGGGTATCCGCGCCCATCATAGCGCTCATGATGGGCGGAAACGATGTGGGGCAAATCCTTAAACATCGCTACGGCGGAAAGGATGCGCCCGCTCATCTGGGGGTGTTTTCGGATTTCATCGAATTCTTCATCGGTAAGGGGTCCGTTTTTCGTAAGGGTTTTATCGGATATGCCGACCTTGCCCACATCATGGAACAGGCCTGCTACGCGCACGGTTTCCCGCCGCGCCTCATCCAGCCCGATCGCCCCGGCAAGGCGGAACGCATAATGCGAAACCCGGTCGGAGTGGCCCCGGGTGTAGATATCCTTTGCGTCAACCGTCATCCTCAGCGCGCTGATCGTATCCATGTAGCTGGCGTTGAGCCGCTGGTACGCATGGGTGACTTCCTTGTTTTTCACCTCCACCGCTTCGTGCAGCAGCGCGTTGCTCAGCGCCGCAGCGGTCTGGCGCGCAAACATCTCCAGCAGTTGGGTCAGATCGCTGTTGACGCTGGAAAGCACATCCACCACCAGCACACCGAAGGGGCGGCCGTCAAAATGTTGCAGCGGTACAACCAGAAATCCCTGGCTGTTGCATGTGCCGGCAGTTTGGATGGCCTGCGAAATAAGGCTGGAAAGGCCCGGCAGCACATTTTCGTGGAACACATCGGGGGCGATATCATACCTGGCGCCGCCCATGAACATGCCTTTTGTGAGATCCAGCGCTTCATCCGTTGCGGAACCTACCACCCGTTCGGGCTCTATCCACAGGAACAGCCCTTCCGTCCGTACGAGCAGTTCCGCCTGCTGGAGCGCACGGGCCATAATGTCCCGCAAAGGGGCCAGGCGGTGAATCTGCGTGGCGGCGGTAAGAATGCGGCTGAGCCCATCGCGGTAGTTGCGGATGATACGCATCTGCTTGATGGCTTTGACGCATGATTCCACCAGCAATTCCAATTGGTCAAACCGTTCACTCTTTTCATAGTAGCCCTGGATATCCAGATCCCGAAGCGTGTTCAGCGGCGGAGCCAATTCCCTGTGCCCGGTCAGCAGGATGATGAACACATCGCGATCGAAGGAGCGAAGCCTGGTGACGAACTCATCCCCGCAGATGGGCTGCATCAGGAAATCCAGCAGCAGCACATCGTAGCGCTTTTCCTGCATGCGGGTCAGCGCCTGGATCGGGTCTATCTCCGTATCCACCTGATACCCCGAGGCCTCAAAATAGGCCTTCAGGGCGGAGGTGATGGTGGCGTCGTCATCCAGGGCCATCATGGTGAACCCGTTGTGCACGGAACCTGCTTTATTCTTTCGCATACAGCATACCTCCCGTTCCTAGTGTGTCGCCTTGCGTATCTTCCGGCCGTTCCATCGGTATGGAAAGGCTGAATACTGCGCCGCCTTCCGTGTCTTCCAGCCAAAGGCTGCCGCCAAACTTGCCGTGTATCAGCACATTGGATGTGTATAACCCAAGGCCCGTCCCCTTGGTACCCTTGCTGGTGATCATCTCTTTGAACAGCTTTTCACGCACGGCGGGGGGGACCCCGGGCCCGCTGTCCGCAACCGACAGAATGATTTGGTTCTCTTCCTGGCGTGATGTGAACACAATAACGCCGCCGCCCGTTTCGCTCATGGCGTCAATGGCGTTGCCTACCAGGTTGTTGATCACCTGTACCAGGTTGTTGATATCTCCGTGCACCCGCACGCCGGGTTCCAGAAGGTTCTGGTATGCAAGCGTGCAGTGCCCCTTTTTCAGCTCATGCTGCATCAGCAGCAGCACCCGCTTGTGCACCTCATCAATATCGATCTCGCCGTTTTCCGTGGTGTTCATGTTGGTGGCAAGTCCCTTGACCGTGGTAATGATGTCGGACATATAGGCACAGCAATCCTGTATCTTGGCAAGCCAATCCCGCAGTTCTCCGTATATTTCCTGATGATCCTCCAGGGTTACCTGCGGGTCGCCGATGCTGTCGATATACTCTTTCGCCAGCTTTTCAAGCACGCCCACGCTGCCGGAAACCGACATGATCGGCGTTTTGAGGTTATGGGAGATACCCCCGATCATCTGCCCCAGCGAGGCGAGGCGCTCCCTTTCCATGGAGCGGGTGATGTTTTCCTGATCCCGGCGGATGGCATCCCGAAGGCGTGTGACATCCTTGAACATCGCGATATACCCGTACACCCTTTTGCCCAGGATCAGCGGCGTGACCTCCACGGAATAGTAGTTCATGCCCTTGTCGGTCAGCAGCGCCTGCTCATAGAAGATGGCTTCGCCCGTGCTGTGCGCGGAGCGAACGGATGTGAGCATGTTGTACAGAATGCCGCTGTTTACATCATCGCCGGTGGCCCGCGCGCGCTCTTCCAGGTTTGCCCCCACATGGATGTTGCACAGTTTTGTGTACACATCGGCAAAAGGCCTGTTGAAGCTGACGACCTTTAGGTCTTCCGCCAGCACGAGGTAAGCATCCGAAATGCTGTCCAGCACTCTTTCCAGGGCCAGGGGCTCAATGTTTAAAAAGTCAAAATAATAGATGGCAATGCCCTGGCAGATGATGGTAACAAGGAAAGAAAGCGGCGTTGCTGCGATAGAAAGGTTGAACACCTGCAGTGTGGCCAGGATGTTGACAACGGCGGGGAACACAATGCTGATGATAAACAAAACCGATTGCTGAATATACAGCTTGTTGTTGCTGTTCAGCGCGTAACGGAGCATGATCACCATCGCCCAAACCAGGCAGAAATACACAAACGCGCCCTTGACAAACAGGAAGGGTCCGAACACGATCTCCGAGGAGTACACGGAAAAAACCTTGTAGTGCAGGTGGTGCCACGGGTTGGTGAAGATGATGCCAACGCTGACGATGGTGGGGATAAGAAGCAGCAGGTAACGCTTGGAAAGTCTCTCCAGCCCCTTGGTGTAGGTGATGGCCAGCAGCAGGATGAGCACCGGGGTCACCACGGCCCCGACATTGGTGAACGCATCGCACAGGAAAAGCAGCGTTTCGTTTCCGGGATCGGCCTGACGCATGGCGATGACGGCTACCTGCCATATCACAAAGCCGAGGGATTGAAACGCATACAGCCAGTGGATCAGCTTACGCTTGCCGGACAACAAGTTGAAACTGACAAAGTAGACGACCGCAATGATGTCCAGGATCATCGTGGCAAGCACGACATCGGAAAACATGAGCAATCTTCCTTCCTATAATGCAAAACACTTGGCAAGCACGGCGGGATCGGGATCGGGCCAATGGAAACCAAGACTCTCAAGCAGCGCTAGGGTGCGGGAAAGATCGACGTGCACCTTCGCCGCAGCGACCTGCGCGCCGAAGTAGTCCTCTACCAGGGAATGCAGGTAGGTGGACGACACGCGGGCCAGACGCGCGTGGAGGAGCGCGGTAAATGCATCATCGGGGAGCACTGCCATGCCGCCGATTTCACTCAGCAGGGCAGAGGACAGAATGCGCATGGGGGATACCATGTGCAGCACGGCGGCATCTGTTTGGGATAACAGCACCGCGGCCTCCGCGCACAGATCCACCGGCGTCAGTTCCACCCGGGCATCCGCCCAGCTCTTTGGCGCGGCGCCAAGCTCCATCAGACCGCGAACGGCGCGATAGAACGCGTTCGTTTCCCAGTTGCGCTGAAAAACACCATCCCGCGCGCGGGAAAATAGCCGCCCAATCCGGAATATCTGCGCGGGCAATCCCGCCTCCATGGCCTGCACAACGCGCGCTTCGGCAATGGCCTTGCTGTGCACATACACGTTGTCGCGCAGGTTCTGGCCGATATCCAAATCAAGTTCCGTAAAGTCGTAGGGTTCTCCGCTTGCTATCATCTCCCCGCTGACGCTGGCAGTGGAAACATGGCACAGCTTTGCGCCCGCGTCCGCCGCAAAGGTGATCATGGTTTCCGTGCCGGTCACATTGGCTTCCATCAGCTCGCCTTCCGGCGCGAAGTGGCGTACATCGGCTGCGCAGTGCCACACCTTTGCCGTGCGTGCGGCAAGCGATGCGTAGTCCGAAAACGCCAGGCCCATCCGGGGCTTGGTAACATCCCCCCACACCACCTGAATGCCTGTGGGTTCGCTGTCAAAATAGGCGCGGTAGGCATCCAGAAACTTTGCTTCATTGCGGACAAGGCAAATCACCTTTTCGCCCCGCTTCTCCAGCGCTTCCAGCACATGCGCGCCAAAGAATCCCCCCGCACCGGTGAGCAGGGTAGCGCCTTCCTTGCCACAGGCGGAAGAAACGGCGGGCATGCGGCGGGGAAGCGCGTCCCCGCTTGCAGGTGCGACATCAGGCGCATGAACGGGCGGCGTGGTTTCCTGCATAACAGGGATCGGCTCGCTTTTCGCGATTCCCGGCGTGGAGAAAGTGTGAACAGCCTCCGGCAGATTCAACAGCGCCCGCTGTTCCCGAAGGGTGGGGTGCCGGTAAAAATCATGCATGGTCAGGGAATAACCCCGTTGGTGGTATTGACTCAACACCATCAGCGCCAACAGAGAATGCCCACCCTGCTTGAAGAAGGATACATCCTCGCTTGGACCCGGGGTTTTGAGCACATCCGCCCAGATCGCGCGCAGGGGGTCTTCCTTCGGCTCCTCGCGCGCGGCCGAAGGCGCAACAACAGGAATCGCTTCCGCATGGCCGGTTGCCAGCGCTCGCAGGTCCGTTTTGCCGTTGGCCGTGCGGGGGAATGCGGCCACGCAATGGATTTCGGAAGGGATCATGAAATCGGCCAGGTGCTGCGCGAGGTACGCATCCAGCCTCGCCGCGTCGTATTCCGGGGAAGGCACCACATAGGCCCTGAGGAAGCGCACAGCGCCGTCTTCTGTAACCGGCGTGACGGCAGCCTCTTTCGCGCACCCGGAACGCAGAATCTGCGCGGTGATTTCCTCCAGCTCGATCCGGTGCCCGGCCAGCTTGATCTGCCGGTCGCGGCGGCCCAGGAAATCCCACATGCCATCCGGGCGAAGGCGCACGAAGTCCCCGGTGCGGTACATCCGCGCGCTTGGCACAAAGGGGTCGTTCAGGAACGCGGCCTCTGTGAGGTCATCCCGATTGATGTAGCCCCTGGATAGGCATTCGCCCGCGACGTACAGCTCGCCGCGCGCGGTGGGCGGCACCATCAGACCTTCCGCGTTCAGCGCATAGAAGCGGCAATTCGCATTGGGCCGCCCGATGTGCATGGTACGCGCATCCGTCACATCCGCCCAGGAACAGATGACCGTGGCCTCCGTTGGCCCATACTGGTTGAGCACGCGGCAGCCGGGGGAGGCGCTGACAAGTGCATCCCGAAGGGACAGGGTGAGCGGTTCCCCGGCAAGGATAAACGTGCGGATGCCTGCGATGCCCTGCACAAACGCCGGATCGCCCAGGCACATCTGCATGCGGGAAGGCGTCAGTTGCAGCACCTGCGCGCCTGAGGCAATGATCCGCTGCGCCATTTTCCAGGGCAGCAGCATCTCTTCTTCATCCGCCATGATGACGGTTTTGCCCTGCGTCAGGGTTTGCCATGTTTCCGTGGCGTAGATGTCAAAGATCACGTTGGTGGCGCACAGCACGCGCGAGACGCCCTGCAGGATGGCTTCGCCTTCCAGCAGCAGGTTTGAAAGCGACAGATGGCGGATCGTCACGCCCTTGGGCTGTCCGGTGGAACCGGAGGTGAAGAGCACATACGCAAGCGAATCCCTGCCACGCGTGGGCGGAACAAAGCTCTGCCCGTCGGTGAAATCCGTGTGAATGACGCGGCAAGCCAGTTCTTCGGGCGGCATGACGCCCTGCCCGCACAGCAACACGGCCGCGCCCGCCGTTTCCATCATCAGCCGCATGCGCGCGGCGGGGTAGGCGGTATCCATCGGCAGCATCACACAGCCGGCCTTCCATATGCCAAGCTGCGTGGCCAGAAGGTCGCCGTCCCGCTTCGCCAGCAGGCCGATGATTTCGCCCGGGGCGATGCCTTGGGACACTAAGTGCCGGGCTACGGCATCAGACCGCAATTTCAGCTGTGCGTAGGTGTAGCGCTTGCCGTCTCCCCATTCCGCGGCAATGGCGTGCGGGGTTACTGCGGCGGCTTCGTCTATCAGCCGGTCAATGGGGGTAGGGTCAAACGGCGCGCCGCGGCGGTTGGGCCGAGTGACCAGGCGAAGGTGATCCGCCTCCGACACCGCGGGAATATTGCCAAGGGAGATTTCCGTATCAGTGATAACTGCCCGCAGCGCGGCCTCAAATCCTCTGGCCCACAGGGCAATGGTAGCCTCCGTAAACTGGGCGGCCGCATATTCGTAGGTGAAAACATACCCTTCCGGGCCGCGCACGCCTTCCAGGCTCAGATCCAGCTTGGCAGTACCTTCGCCGATGGGCAGGTAGGCAAGCGTTGCCTCACCCAGGCGGAAACCGTCGGGGCTTTGAGGCGCCATGGAGAACAGCACATTGTACAGCGGGTTCCGCCCCGCCTCGCGGGGAGCGCCCGTCAGCGCCACAATCTCTTCAAAGGATAAATCCTGATGATCCAGCATGGCGGCGGCGGTATCGCGCACCTGAAGAAGCTGCGCGGCAAAAGGCGTAGCAGGTGAGACAGCCATTCGCAGCGGCAGCGTATTGACAAATACGCCGCTGACCTGCCTGAGGTCGGGGTGCGTGCGGCCGGAAACCGGAGAACCGATCATGATCTCGGCCTGCCCGCACAGGCGGGCCAGCTGCGCGCCAAACACCGCCGCAAACAGTGCATACGGGGTAGCGCGCTGCGCCTCGCAGAGGCGGTCACACGCGCCTGACAGGGAGGCATCCAACGAAAAGCGGAGTTTCGCGCCCCGCATATCCGCCGAGGGCGGAAAATCCGCGGGCAAATCGGCGCAGCAAACGGCATCCCGGAGCTGCTTACGCCAATAGGCGCGATGGGCATCCATGGCGGCGGCATCCCTATCGGCAAGGAGGTACGCCCAGTCCCGCACGCGAACGGGGGGCATTGCCACGGTATCGCCCCTGTATAGCGCCTCCAGCCGGGCAAAGAAAAGCCCGCTGCTCACGCCATCCGAGATGATATGGTGCATGTCAAACAGCAGCGTCTGCCGCCCCGCGCCATCCACCCAGATGCCCGCGCGGAACAGAGGCGGGCGCGAGAGGTCAAAAGGGCGCGTGAAGCGCTTTAGCGCATCCGATTCATCCAAGGCGTCTATTGCTTCCACATGGAACGCGGCACTGGGCGCAATCACCTGTGCGATATCCGAACCCTGCAAAACAAACCCTGTCCGCAAAGACTCATCCAGCGCAATCAAACGTGCGCACGCGTCTTCCAGGCGATTGAGATCGATTGGGGACGAAGGGCGGAACGCCCCCGGCATGTTATAGGCCACACCGCTTTCATCCAGGCTGTGCAGCACGTAGAACCGCCTTTGCGCCGGGGTGAGGGGATAGGCAGCCTGTTCCGGCGCGGGAGGGATGCGCTCAGTGCGATCCTGGCGCGGCCCTTCGGCGGGCAATGCGCCGTTTTCTTTCCGCATGATGCGGGCCAACCGCCGCACTGTGCTGTGCGCATACAGGTCGGCCACCGTGGGGGCGTTTCCCAAGGTTTTTTCCAGCAGCAGCAGCATTTCCACTGCATTCAGAGAGTCGCCGCCCGCAAAAAAATAATCCGTCTCGACATCCAGCGTGTCACTGCCCAGCACCTCTTGCCAGATGTGCAGCACCGTCTCTTCCAGCGCATCCTTGGGAAGCGTCTGCCCCTGCCGTATTTCCGGAACAGGCAGGCGCGCGTAGTCGGTTTTGCCGTTTGGCGTCACGGGCAGGCGTTCCAACTGCCGCACATGGGCGGGCAGCATATAGCGGGGAAGGTATGCGGACGCGAAGGCGAGAAGATCCTCCGGCTCAAGCGGCGCGCGCGCGGTATAGTACGCCGACAGAACCGTATGGCCTGCCTTATCCTGGAATGTGCGCACGGCAACATTTGTTACCAGAGGGTGCAGCAGCAGTCTGGATTCGATTTCGCCCGGCTCAATACGGTGCCCTTGCAGCTTCAGCTGACCGTCCTTGCGGCCAAGGAACACCAACTCGCCGCGCTCATTCCACATGCCCAGATCGCCCGTGCGGTACAGGCGGCCTTCATGATAGGGATTTTGCGCAAAGCGCTCCGCCGTAAGCTTTTCATCGCCCAGATAGCCGTGCGCCAGGCATTCCCCGCCAATGCAGATTTCACCCGGGGAGCCGATGGGGCGGGCCTTGAGGCGGTCATCCAGCACATACAGGCGGCAATTGCGCATGGGCTTGCCCAGCGTGATGGCGGAAGCGCCGTTCAGCCGCGCAAGGGTGACACCGACCGTCGCTTCGGAGGGGCCGTATTGGTTGTACAGGGTCGCGCCCGTCAGGTCCAGCAGGCGCAGCAGCAACTCTTCGGGGTAACCCTCGCCGCCGCACAGTATGCCTTCCAGCGGAGCGATGGCGCGGGCAAAGGCCGGCTCCTTTAGGTACGACAGCAGCCGCGAAGGCGTCAGCGCCAGGAAGCCCACCCTGCACTGACGTATGATTTTGCTAAGGGAGACGGGGTCGTTTCGCTCGGCGTCAGAGCACAGCACGACCGTTTTGCCGCCAAGCAGCGCGCATACGCTTTCCAGCAGGAAGGCGTCAAACGCGGCGTTGCAGGCCGAAAGCACACCGCCGCGGCCATAGACTTCGCTCATTGCCCGCGCAAAGTTGAGCAGCGAGCGCTCGCCCACCTGTACCAGCTTCGGTTCCCCGGTGGAGCCGGACGTACAGACCAGATACGCCGCGGGATCGACTGCGGATAGCACGGGGATTTCTTCCGCTATGCGGGGGAAAATTCCCTCCGGCGTGATCAGCGCCCTTGCCCCCGCGCGCGCAAGCGCGATATCCGCGCGCGCGGCGGGCTGGTCCGTATCCAGCAGCAGCCATAAGTTTTGCGATTCGATCACGGCCCAGAGCCAAGCGAAAAGATCAATGCCCTGCGGCATTTGTATGGCGATAACCTGCCCTTTTTTGTGCACGACCTCACGGATGCGCTCTGCGCGCTCTTTTGCCAGCGCCCACAGCGTATCATAGTGAATGCGCTGTCCCTGAAACACAATGGCGACCCGTTTGGTGCATGCCTCGGCCTGCGCGCGCAGCGCCTCTTTCAGGCTTGTTCGCGGCAGGGGTGCGGCGGAAGTGTTGAAGGTGAACAGCACCCTTTCCTCTTCCGTTTCGCCAAGAACATATAGGTCGTGCACAGGCTTGTCCGGGTTTTGCAGCGCATCCAGCAGCAGATTGACGAGATGCGCGTGCAGCGCCTCGATCTCAGCAAGGGAAAAAAGTTGGGTCAGGAAGTCGTAATCCACCAGCAGCCGCTCATCCCCGCTGTGGCTTGAGATATGGATGCACAGCGCCTCGGACTGATAGCCGTTGTACTGCCAACGGCCCTCAAAGGATATGCTGGATTCGCCCGCCGACATGGAGCCGCCGTTCTGGTAGGATAGCACGATATCAAACAGTTTGCCGGAAGGATAGCCGTTTGCCTGCGCGATGGCGCGGATTTCTTCATAAGGCAGCTGCTGATGGCGCAGCAGCACATGCCACTGGTTGCGCAGCGCTTCGTTAAAAGTGAGCAGCGTCATTGATTCTTCAATAGTATTGACAAAGGGCAGCGTGCTTACGAACATGCCGGGGGTCTGCTTTTCTACAAATGTACGGCGGTTGATGACCGGCACGCCCACGCAGAACCTTTCCTGCCCGCGCACACGCTTCAGGTAAATCGCCAGCGCCATGTAAAACACCGCGAAGGGGGATACTTTATGCTGGCTGCAGAACAGTGTGATCAGCCGGTTTAGCTTTTCCGGCAGTAAAAAGGAAGTGCGCCGCCCGACGGGGCTTATTGCGGCGTAATCGTATGCCTTCGCGCGGGCATCTGTCAGGTCGTGCAGCGTGTCTGACCAGAAAGCGTGGTCACGCTCACGCTGGGGGGAAGCAAGGTAGGCTGCCTCATCATCCACATGTGCGATGTAGCAGGGGGCAGGCGTCATGTCCGGTTCATCATGGGCAAGCAGCGTCAAATAGATTTCCGAAAGCCGCTTGAGCAGCAGTCCTTGCGACCATGCATCCGAAATGAGATGATGGGTCTTGAGCAGCACGCCGCCCGTGCCGTTGCTGCGTTTGAACACCGCACAGTGATACAGCGGTGCGTCAAGCACCGGGATAATCTCCCGCGCAATGGAAAGGGACCAGCCGTCGATACCCTCATCGCCCGTAAGGGAAAAATCAAAAAAAGGCACCTGCACGGGCCTGTGCTCCGCCACATACTGCCCAGGCTTCCCGCTTTGAAGCAGCAAGATGCGCGTGCGCAGCGAAGGGGTGGTTTCTATTAGGCCTAAAACCGCCTGAGTCAGCAGCGCGATATCCAGCCGCCCCGAAATGTTGAGCGTACTGCAAATGTTGTTGAGTGGAAGCCCCGAATAAGCCGTCTCCAGGTTCCAGATGTTTTCTTGGCTTTTCGACAAGGGGAACGCATTCTTCGCGCCCTCCCGATGCAGCGCCGTTTGCATGCCTGTCATCCTTCCCGTGTATCGCGGTGCCGGGCGTATGTGATTGGAATAATGACTTGGGAAATGGAGCGATCCGGTTACATGACAAAATGCGACATGTAACAGCACTACAATATTACAGCCATTGGCAGTTTTTGTCAACTGCATAAAAACTCTCTATTTAAATGTAGGAACGCTTTCGCTGTTTTTGCGTGTGGCAAAAGAATCTGCAAAATGCGATTTCGTATTGCAGGAGTGAGATATATGGAGGGTTATGCAGTTGCATTAACCCAACAAATTTATGTATATTATTTCAAAACAAGTAGGTGTTGCCTGTCTATAGGCAATGTTTTTTCCGCGGCGGCTGTTTGTGCTATGCTTAGCGCGCAGATGAAGCAAGCCCATACACATTCGCTGAACCTTTTGAATGGGCTTTGCCTCAAAAACGTGGTACAATATTAACTTGGAGAGGAGGCCTTTGATGTACCGAATTTTCATTGTTGAAGATGACCCGGCGCTGGCCGGCGAACTGCGCGGCCTTTTGCAGCGCTGGGAATATGAGGTAGTCCTGTGCGAACAGTGGAAAGATGTGCTTGGCGATAGCCTGCGCGCCGCGCCGCATCTGGTGATCATGGATGTGAACCTGCCATTCCTGGATGGGTATGCATGGTGCGCGCGCATCCGGCAGGTGTCCTCGGTGCCGGTGCTGTTTCTCTCTGCCCGGGATACGCCCGCGGATGCCATCCGCGCCATGGAAGGCGGCGGTGATGATTATCTGACAAAGCCGTTTGAGCCGCAGATGCTGATCTCCAAGGTATCGGCGATGCTTCGGCGCGCTTATGAATACGTTTCGCCCGGTCAGGGCTACTTTTCGCACGCGGGCGTGACGCTGGATGTGGGCGGTGCGGCGCTGGCCGTGGGCGATATCCGCATTGAGCTTTCGCGCAATGAGTTGAAGCTGATGGCGCGGCTGATGGAGCGCAAGGGGAAGATGGTAGCCCGCGATGAACTGATGCGGCTTTTGTGGGATGACGATGTGTATGTGAATGAAAACTCTTTGACCGTCAGCGTCAACCGCCTGCGCAAGCGGCTTGCCGAGGCGGGCCTGCCGGAGTTCATCACTACAAAGAAGGGGATTGGTTATGGCATCATGGATTCGTAGCTATTTCCGCTATACCTGGAAGATGCTTTGCGCCGGGGCCTGTCTGCTGGGCATATTCCATCTGGTGCTGGCGCTGAGCGTGCCGCTTCGGCCCATATGGATGGAAGTGGCGTACCTGGATTTGCTGCTGCTTTCGCTGGGCGCGGCGTTTTACGGGTTTGGCTTTATGCATTACCGCTCCAGGTACCGGCAGATCATCCAGCGCCTTTCCACAGAGGAGGCGTTGGGCACGGTGATGGATGGGTCGCGCGGGGAGGATGTGCGCATCCTCGCCAAGTGTCTGCGCCATGATGCGTTGCTGTATGAGGCGCGGGAAGCGGCGCTGAACGCGAATCTGCAGGATCAGCGTGACGCGCTGACCCGCTGGGCGCACGATGTGAAAACGCCGCTGTCCGTGTGCGCGCTGATCCTGGAGCGCCCTGAGGCCGAACCTGTGCGCGCGCCGCTAACGCGCGAGCTGTCGCGCATCAGGGGGCAGGTGAACCATGTGCTGCATGTGGAAAGGCTTAGCCATCTGCATGAATCGCTGCGCCTTGCGTCGCTTCATGTGCCTGCGCTGTTTCGCGCCGCCGTGCTGCGCGCCGCGCCGCGGCGGCAGGCGCGCGGGCTGGAGGTTGAGATCGAAGCGCCGCCGGTGGAAGCCATGGGCGACGAGCAGGCGGTGGCGTACATCCTGGATCAGCTTTTGAGCAACGCGGCCAAGTACGCATCTGAGAAAAGCGTTGTCACCCTTGGCGCGCGGCGGGAGTGGGGTGCGGCGGTGCTCAGCGTGGCAAACGAAGGGCCCGCGATCCCCGCGCAGGATATCCGCCGCGTGTTTGATAAGGGTTTTTCCGGCGAACAGGGAAGAGAAAGTGCCGCATCTTCCGGGATGGGCTTGTTTTACACCAAGAAAACCGCGGAGGCGCTTGGCGGGGAGATGGCCGTGCAGTCTTTGGAGGGCAGCACCGTTTTTATGTTAAAATTGCCATTTTATAGCGAATACCTGAAACCGGGGCGGGAAAAAATGTGACAAGAATGTCACATGAGGCATGCCTTTGTCATCCTGATGCGTGCGACAGATGCGCGGATTTTGTGTATGCTTTCATCGGGCGAAAATTTGCGAACAAGGAGAGAAAGTATGCAGCAAGATTCATGCGTTATCAGGGCAAGCGGCCTTGTGAAAAAGTACAACGGGGGCGCAAACGGCGCGGTGGCGCTCAATCAGGTGGATTTGGAAGTGGAGCGCGGCGAGTTCCTGGGTATCATGGGGCCGTCCGGGTCGGGCAAAACGACGCTGCTCAACGTGCTGTCCACCATCGACAGGCCCACTTCCGGCCGCATCCAATTTGACGGGCAAAACCTGGAAACGCTGGATGACAAGGCGATGGCAGGATTCCGCCGCACGCGCATAGGCTTTGTGTTTCAGGAGTACAACCTGCTGGATAACCTGAGCGTCCGGGATAACATTGCCCTGCCGCTGGTGTTGGGCGGCACGCAGCCGAAGAAAATCCTTTCCGAGGTGGACCGCTTGGCGGGATTCTTCGGCATTGGCGATCAGCTGGATAAGGCCCCCTACCAGCTAAGCGGCGGGCAGCGGCAGCGCGTGGCGGCGGCGCGCGCGATGATTTCCGCCCCGGCCGTGTTGTTTGCCGATGAACCGACCGGCGCGCTCGACTCGCTCGCAGCGGCAGACCTGCTTGGCGCGTTTGAGCAGCTGCATGTGCGCTACGGCACAACGCTGGTGATGGTTACGCATGACGCGTACGCCGCCAGCTACTGCAACCGTGTGCTGTTCCTGAAAGATGGTGCGCTGCACGGCAGGCTGGACCGCCAGAATGGCCGTCAGGTGTTCTTTCAGTCCATCCTGGATATGCTTGGCGCGATGGGCGGTGACGCCAAATGAGCGCGATCAAGCTGACGCTGAAGCTGTTTCGCCACAACCTGCGCAGCACGGCAGCTTACCTGTGCGCGCTGATCCTATCGGTGGCGATGTACTATAATTTTGCTGTGCTGAAATACAGCCCGGAAGCCCTTGGCGGCAGGGGAGACAGCACCGCGATGATGGTCTGTGCGATGCTGATGTCCATCGTGATGCTGTGCGTACTGTTCGCGTTCATCTGGTCATCCAGCCGCTTTTTCCTGCAGCAACGCAAAAAAGAAATCGGCATCTATGCGCTGTGCGGCGTGCCGATGGGCAGGGTGGGCCGCGTGTTTCTGTATGACAGCCTGCTGACCGGGGTGGTTTCGCTGGGGCTTGGCATATTGCTTGGCACGCTGCTGACAAAGCTGTTCCTGATGGGCGCGGCGATGGTGATCAAGCTGGAAGCGTCGATGGGGTTCACATTTTCGATCGCCGCATTGGTGGAGACGTGTGCGGTGGTGGGCGGTATCTTCGTGCTGGTTGCTATTCGTAACGCCATAACGGTGCGGCGCAGCAAGCTGATCGATCTGCTGCAGGGCATGCGCGTCAGCGAGACGCCGCCCAAGCGGCGCGTTATCCGCGCGGTGTTGGCGGTGCTGGCGCTTGGCGGCGGGTACGGCCTGAGCCTCATCATGGAGGGCGGCATGGTGATTTTCCTCTCCATTCCCGTGCTGCTGTTGGTCATCGCCGGAACATACTGGGCGTTTGAGGCGCTGCTGCCCGCGGTGCTTTCCGCGTTGACACGCAGCAAGGCCTTTTTCTACAAAGGCGTGCGCATGATCGGCATTTCGAACCTTTGGTACCGCCTGCGGTCGAACTACCGGAACCTGGCGCTTACATCCGTGCTGTCCGCAACGGCGATCGTGACGCTGTGTACCGCGCTGACGATGAGCGCATACGTTGGCGCGCGTGAAGGTCAGTACAGCCAGCGCCTGGTCAAAGCGTTTTCGCTCACCGCATGGATGGGGGAAGGCGACCGGGACGCAGTCGAAGCCATCCTGAAAGAGCAGGGGGTCGATGAAAAGATTGTGTGGATACCCGTGGCGCGTCTTTCCGGGTCGTCAGGATCATACGGCGTCGATATTGTGATGGAGCAATCGGCAATTGAAGCCGCCGCCGGGATTTTGATGCCGCTGTGTAACCTGCCTGTTCCGGACCTATCCGTGCGGGAAGGCGAAGTCATCCGCCTGCGCTCCCCGGATTACGTCAGGGTGCTTCTGCCGGTGGAAACGCCGGAGTTTGTGGAGGTCGGCGGCGAAACATTCCGCCTGAACGCAATGGATGATGATTTCTGGCCCTTTGGCGGCAATGAGCAGATCGGCGAGGCGTACATCGTGCCCGACGGCTCGATAGCGGGGCACGCGGCGGTGTCGGTGGAACGCCGGGCGTTTGTGGGCGTGCAGGCGTCGGATACGACAACAGATGCACTGCTTGCACAGCTCGCCGAGAGGGTGCCTTCCGTGGCTGCGCAGGTCAATCAAACCCTGACTACCCAATCGCGGATGCTGTACGGTACGCTGAGCTATCTGGGGCTCATTCTGTTCTGTGTATTTGCGCTGCTGACCGGCTGCGCGCTGCTGTTCAAGCAGCTTGGCGAGGCCACTGCGGACAGGCCGAAGTATCAGGCAATGATCTGCATCGGCGCAACCCGTGCGGATGTGATGCGCGCGGTGGGCGTGCAGGTGGGGCTCTCGCTGATTGTGCCGCTGCTGCTGGGGTTTGTGCATGCGGCCTTTGCGGTGCGGGTAATGGGGTACCTGTTCATACTGCCCACAATGCAGTATCTGCTGATATCCGTGCTGGCGTACGCGCTGGTGGTGTGCGTGCTGTATGCCGCGACAATGCGGCGGTTCCTGCGCATCGTCACCGCGTAACGTGGGGGAAAAAAGTGCCGTCCGGTTTCGGGCGGCACTTTTGCGCTACAGCAGCCTTTCCGCCACCGCACCGGAAGTCAGCGCCCGGCGTTTGGCGGCCTCATCGTGCGCAACGCGGAAGAATTGGGCGTACAGCACATCCACGATGTACAGCTGCGCGATCTTCCCGGCGACGGAGCCGCCCTGCAGTGGGCCTTCGCGCCCGCCGCTGATCAGCGAAACATCGCACGCCTTGCTTAAGCGGGATTCCGCAGAGCGCGTGACGGCCACGCGAAACGCCCCGTTTTGAGTGGCGCGCCTTGCGATATCTAGCGTATCTTTTGTTGCACCGGAAAAGGAGAAAAAGAGCGCCGCGTCGCCGGGTGTAAGTAGGGATGCGCTCATCAGCTGTTGGTGCAGATCAGAGGCGATGTGCACATTCGGCGATATCTGCTGGAACAGGGCAGCCGCGTCCATCGCAGTCAACATAGAGCCGCCCACGCCGTAAAAGTGGATATGCGGCGCGGCGCATAGCCGCCGTACAACTGCATCGATCGCTCCGCTCTGCATATGCAGACGGGTTTCTTCCAGCGCCTGCGCCAGCGCGGTGTGTGATTTGTCCATCAGCGATTCTAGCGTATCATCCAGGGATACGCTGCCGGTTGCCTGGGAGACGGTGCCTGCCTCTCCCTGCGCGGCGATGGCTTGTGCCAGCTGCAGTTTCATGTGCTGGTAGCCCCCCGCGCCAACCCTGCGGCAAAAGCGTAAAACGCTTGTTTCGCCAACATTGCACAGCGCGGCCAGTGAAGAGATGGATTGGTACATCGCTTCGCCCGGAAACGCCAGCACATAATCCGCCACGCGCTTTTCCGCCTTTGTGCACTCGGCGTAGCACAGGCGCGCCTTCAAAAGAATATCCGACATGAAAAATGCCTGCCTTACTTTTTGAGGGTAGTATACAGCAGCCTGCCTGCCATATCAAGAAATTTATTCCTTTTAAAATTGGAATATAGAAAAAAACTCCAAAATGGGTTGACAGAGGGGAAATTGACTGTAGAATACAAGGAGAAGGGCAACAAATTCCTGCTGGAGGATACTGCATGATGGATAAGACCGCATTGCTTCAGGCGATAAAAGGCGGGCTGATTGTCTCTTGCCAGGCGCTTCCGGGCGAGCCGCTGTACCTGGGCGAGAACTCGGTGATGTATCTTTTTGCCAGGGCTGCCAAACAGGCCGGAGCCGTGGCGATCCGCACGAACGGCGTGCATGATGTGCGGGCCATTCGCGAAGAAACCGGGCTTCCGGTGATCGGCCTGATCAAAAAAAACTACCATGATACCGATGTGTATATCACGCCGACGATTGATGAGGTGGATGCCCTTGTTGAGGCGGGGGCAACGATCATCGCGGCGGACTGCACATGCCGCCCGCGTGTGGGTGGGCAAACGCTGCAAGCGTTCATTGGCCGGGTGCGCGAGCGGTACCCCGGTATCCTGTTGATGGCGGATATTTCCACATACGAAGAGGGCAATGAGGCCGCCAAGTGCGGTGTTGATTTTGTTGGCACAACGCTCAGCGGCTACACGCCGTATTCGCCCGCATCGGATGGCCCGGACTACCAACTGGTGCGCCGCCTTGCGCAGAATCTTGACATTCCCGTAATCGCCGAGGGCAAGATACACCTTCCGGAGCAGGCACGGCAAATGCTGCAGGAAGGCGCGCACGCCGTGGTGGTTGGCGGGGCGATCACCAGGCCGCTGGAGATTGCCACGCGCTTTGCCAAGGCAGTGAAAGGGTAACATATGCCATTCTTAGGTGTGGATATCGGCGGTACGGCGGTAAAGCTGGCGGCTATAGATGTACGGGGCATTATCCTTGCGCAGGGTGAGTGGCCCGTCAACCATGACGGATATCGTACTCCGATTCTGACGACGGCGCTTGCCCGGGCGCGGGCCTTTTGCCACGAGCATAGCTTGCAGCCGGAGGGGATCGGCATATCCGCTACGGGGCAGATTGATGTGCGGCACGGCGTGGTGGCCGGCACCTGCGGCAACCTGCCCGGTTGGGAAGGCGCGCCCGTCATGCAGGCGTTTGCCGATGCGTTTGCCGTGCCTGCCACTGTGATGAATGATGTCAACTGCGCGCTGATGGGCGAAGCCTGGCGCGGGGGTGCGCAGGGCTGCCGCGATGCCGTGATGGTTACGCTGGGCACCGGGGTCGGCTGCGCGATACTGCTGGAGGGGCGAATCGTCAACGGGCGCAGCGGTTTTGCGGGGGAGGGCGGCCATTTCCCCACACATACGGGAGGGCAGTTGTGCACCTGCGGAAACATCGGCTGCTATGAGCAGTACGCATCGGTGACGGCGCTGCTGCGCATGGCTGCGGAAGCGATGCCGGACGCACCCAAAACCGGCCGTGAAGTTTTTGCGCGGCTGGAGGCGGGGGACACGGTGCTTGCCAAGGTGGTTGACCAATGGATTGATGAGATTGCGGCAGGGCTTATAGGGCTTATACACCTGTGCAATCCGGAAATCGTGCTGATTGGCGGCGGTGTCAGCAGTCAGCAGGGGCTTTTGATAGACAAGGTTCGCAGGCGCGTGTTGGCGCGGGTTATGCCACGATTTGGCGATGGCCTGCGCGTAGAAGCGGCGGCGCTTAGAAACAGCGCGGGCATGCTCGGCGCGGTTCGGCAGTGGCTCACCATATACGGATAACGCGATCGCGGAGGTGCAGTGCGCATGAAACTAAAGGAATTGCTGTACTCAAAGTACTACCTCCGCAGCTTTTTTTCCATCATCGCTTTGATGGTCGTATTTCTCGGCCTTGTGGCATTCTTTTTCTGGAACACAAACCTATCCCGCCAGCAGGCGGCAATTGATCAGGAAGTGCAGCAAAGCCTCGCGAAGGCGCGGGAGCAGCTATCCGGAAAGCTTGAAGAAATGCTGCACATCACGCTGGAGATCAGCGCCGACAACAGCTTTACCTTTTCCCCGGTGATGGGGCGCACGCAAGCGGAAAAGACCATCATTCAAAAAACGCTGGACCGCTATGTATCGTGCAACACATTCATCAGCGACATCGCGTACGAAAGCCTGCTGGATACGGAAAACATCTTTTCCAGCCGGGGAAGGTATTCCAAGGAGATGTACGCCAAGTACATCTACACCACAAAGGACTTTGACCTGGAAGCGTTCGCCCTGCAACAGGCAAAACAGACGGTCAACACGGTTCCCGCATGGAATCTGGTTTCCATCATCAACCCTGTCCCAAGGCTGGCGTTTGTCTACAGCCTGCCCGTCATGTCCACGCAGCCGGTTGCATTTGTCACCTTTTATATTGAAAAAAGCAGCATGGACGCAATTTTCAAAAATGCGCTTTCAGGACAGTTTGAAAACGTGTATTTGATGGAAAACGACCGCCTAGTATATGCGTACCATGGTAATGACACGCAGGATATTTCTTTGCCCGAAGAGGCGATAGAGACGGTATACCATAGCAAGGACGGGTTTGCCTACGCTGATGAAACCCTGCCCATGAACAACTGGCGATTTGTCGCCCGCTGGAATCAGGGTACCCTGTACCGCGAGTACAACGGCAACCGGCTTTTCTTTGCCGTGCTGCTGGTCAGCGCGCTGTTGGTCGTGATCCTATCCTCCGCGATGGTGGCGCTGAGCAACTACGCGCCGCTTGGCCATGTGCTGGCAAAATACCGCGATCTGTACCAGAAGGGCGCGCCCGTTTTGCGGAAGGATGACCTGCGCGTGCTGGAATCCTTTGTGGATGATGAAATCGAAAAGCGTCAGCGCCTTGCCAGGCAGCTGTTTCTGTCCAACCTGATTTGGAACCAATACGAAGATATCGAGGCGATTGGCGGCGCGGCAGCCGAGGCGGGCGTATCTTTTCCATATCTCGCGTTTATCTGCTGTGCGCTGATGTACAAAACGCAAGATGAATCGGCGCGCGCGGATGGCTGGCTTGCGCAAATCGAAGAGGCGCTGGACGGTGCGGACTCCCTTTGCTATGGAACGCTGATACACGGCCAGCCCATGCTGTATCTGGTGATCAACCTGAATGAAAAGCGGGTGGGTGTAACGGTGCTGGAGGCGGCGCTGGCAGGTTGCCTTGCGTATCCGGGCATTCAGGCGCAGAGCCTTGGCGTCAGCAGCACGCAGATGACACCGGAAAAGATTGCCGGGCAGTACCAGGAGGCATCCCATGCGGCGCGCGAAGGACTGTTGCTGGGGCAGCCTGTAACGTACTTTTCGCACCTTTTGCTGGTGGGCGAGCATCCGCAGTTCATTCTGGCCAAGCGCAGGATCTCAGACGCGTTGAAGCGCGGCGACGCCGGCAAGGCGATGGCAGCGTGGGATGCTTTGCGCAAGGCTGTTGCGGATGATCCGGTGCTGGCACCGCGGGAAAGGTACATCAGCTATAGGCTGCTGGATCATATTGTCAGCCATTTCTGCGGCGACCTGCCGGAGGATACACAGCCCACCTTAGATTTGTATCAGCAGGTGCTGGCTGAGCCTTCCGCGGCGACGGATTACGCGGAAGCCGTTGCATCCCTGATCAGCTTGCTTGCAGGCGCGCCCAAAGTGCCGGGAGAGGCGAAAAGCGATATGCTGCTCGCGCGCATCATGCGATGCATGGACACGCACTACCGCGACAACGATCTTTCCCTTGAGCGCATCGCCGGGGAATGCAACATCACCTCTTCTTACCTTGTCAGATATTTCAAGAGCAAAACCGGAAGTACCCCTATGCAGTATGTGGACCAAAAGCGCATGGAGCACGCGCGGCAGCTGCTGGCTGAAACGTCCTTTTCCCTGCACGAGGTAACCCGCCTTTCCGGCTACCTTGATGAGTCCAACTTTGCCCGCAAGTTCAAGAAGCTGTACGAGTGTACGCCCATGCATTTCAGAAAACAAAACCTCTAATGGTACATAATTGATCTGTTCATCCTATGCATATTGGATATTCAATCCGCCGTTTTATTGATACTTGTCAATCCTCGCCATTGAAAATAGCCCTGCAAACCCGCTACAATATATACAAACCTTGTGCATGAGAGCAGTGGTACGCCCGAAACCTAGCTGCAGCGGTTGCGGGCAAAGAGGCTTACGATGAGGAGAAGACACATGAAGAAGACAAGAATGCTTGCGCTGCTTGTTGCGGCGCTGCTGCTGGCGACGGGTATCGCAAGTGCGGAAACGGTTTTCCCGCTGGTGACGGAACCTGAGACGCTGCGCATTATGGTGAACAATTCCGCTTCTCAGCCGGATTTTGGGCAGGTGCTCATGTGGCAGGCATACGCGGAGATGACCGGTGTGACCATCGAATGGGAGAACATCCCGGCCGGCACGCAAAATGAAAAGTTCAGCATGGCCATGGCTTCCGGCGAGATGCCGGATGTGTTCCTGAAGTTTTCCGTCAGCGCCGCCAACCAGATCAAGTTTGGCAGCGTCGAGGGCCAACTGGTGGATATCAGCGGCATGCTGGAAGAGTACGCGCCCAACTTCTATGCCTACATGAAGGAACACCCTTCCGTTGAAGCGGCGATCACCATGCCGGGCGGCGGCATCTATTCCCTGCCGCAGATCGTCGAATCCATCCCCAACAAGGTTGCCGCAAAGATGTTCATCAACAAAACCTGGCTGGATAAGCTGGGCCTTGAGATGCCCACGACCACGGACGAGCTGTACGATATCCTGGCCGCGTTTAAGGCAAATGACCCTAACGGCAACGGCCAGGCTGATGAAATCCCATTTGGCGCGCCGAATTTCAACTATATCTATTACTCGCTGGTCGGTGCGTTTGGCGGCGGAAACCGCGGCGTGCATGATACGCTGGTGGATGCCGAGCCCGAAACAGGCTATCCGCGCGTATTTGCGGCAACCGAATCCTGGAAAAATATGCTGACCTACCTAAACAAGCTGTATGCGGAAGGCTTGCTGGATAACGACATCTTCACCATGAAGGATGCGCAGTACACCGCCAACGCCGCTGAAGACCTGTACGGCGTGATCATTTACACCAACTTTGCAAACATCCCGGAAAACATCGCTGCCAACTTTGTTGGCCTTGAAGAGGCGCTTGAAGGACCCGATGGCGACAAGTTCTGGTTCCCCGTTCGTTCCGATCTGCACACCATCGGCAACTGGGTGATCACATCCGCGTGCAAAAACCCCGGGCTTGCGCTGCGCTTTGTGGATTACTTCTACACCGAGGAAGGCGTCAAGATGTTTAACTACGGCGAAGAAGGCAAGAGCTATATCGTCAAGGAAGATGGCAAGCTGGACTTTATCGATGCGGTGTATGAGTCCGTTGCCAGCGGTATCAGCTTTGACAACGCCGTTGCGCCTTATGTTACGGTTGGAGGAAGCAATCCGGTCATCGTGATGGAGAAATACTTTTACGGCGGCGAGACGAAGCCCGTGCCCGCGGCGGCCGCACACGCGATGGTACCGTACTTCCCGGCGGAAATCTGGCCCATCTTCTCCTATACGGAAGAGGAGAGCGAGGAAGCCTCCGTCATTCGCACCGATATTTCCAGCTATGTGAACACAATGCGCGCATCGTTTGTCACGGGCGAGGCCTCTTTTGACGACTGGGATCAGTACGTCGAGCAGATTGACAAGATGGGCGCGCCAAAGCTCCTGGAGATCGTCAACAACGCATATCTGCGCAGCAAGGACTGATCCGGCAAAACAATCCAATAGTGTCTTGATGATCCGTCCTTCTTTCCAAGGGGGAAGGGGGACGGATCCCTTTTGTCAAAAGGAGGGATCAATGTGGTGGATAACGCTGGAATCGCTCCACAAAAGAAACAGACGGGTAGGTTTCCTGTTCGGAAATCCCTGATCAAGTATTGGGATCTATATTTGTTGGTGCTTCCTGTTGTCATATGGCTGGTTGTTTTTAAATATGGGCCAATGTACGGCACCGTTATCGCTTTTGAAAACTTTTCCCCAACGCGCGGCATATTCGGCAGCAAATGGGTTGGGTTTGCCCATTTTGAGCGCTTCTTCCGCGCGTATAATTTTTCGGACATTCTGTGGAACACGGTGAGCCTGAGCCTGTACCAGCTTGTCGTGTCCTTTCCGATACCGATCATTCTGGCATTGGTGCTCAATGAACTTCAGTCGAAGCACTACAAAAAGCTGGTTCAGACGGTCACTTATGCGCCGTATTTTCTTTCCACCGTGGTCATGGTGGGCCTTATTGATGCATTTCTGTACCCGAAAACGGGCCTGCTCAATAATCTGATGATACGCCTTGGCGGTACCAGCCGCAATTTCATGGCAGAGGCGGGCTCTTTTCAGACCATCTTTGTGCTGTCGCACATTTGGAAGGCGGCCGGGTGGGGCTCGATCATCTATATGGCGGCGCTTGCCAGCGTTGACCCGCAGCTGTATGAGGCCGCGCGCATCGATGGTGCCAGCAGGCTGAAAATCATGCTGTATGTTACGCTTCCCGCCATTGCGCCCACCGCGATCATCATGCTGATCCGCGACTGCGGTTCCATCATGAACGTTGGGTTTGAAAAGGTGTTCCTGATGCAAAACGACCTGAACCTGACGCGCTCACAGGTCATTTCCACTTATGTGTATGAGGTGGGCATGGTGAACAGCCAGTACAGCTATTCCACGGCGGTGAACCTGTTCAACTCGGTGATCAACCTGGTGATGCTGCTGTGCGTCAACCGCATTGCCAGATCCGTTTCGGAGACAAGCCTATGGTGAGGAGGGTGGCTATGCATAAGCGCAAAATCCGGCAATCGCCGGAAGATGTCGGCTTTTCCATTGTAACGTATCTGCTGGCCACGCTGGCGCTGCTAATCACGCTGTATCCGCTGCTGTACGCGGTCAGCGCATCTTTCAGCGACCCGATGCAGGTGATCAAGGGCAATGTGATTCTGTTCCCCAAGGGCTTTACACTGACGGCGTACCGCGCGGTGGCGAGGAACACGAGCATGCTCATCGGGTACCGGAATACGCTTTTTTACACGCTGATAGGCACAACGATAAACCTTGTGATGACCATTGCCGTGGCGTATCCGCTTTCCAAAAAGGATTTCCGCGGGCGCAGCCTGCTGACCGTTCTGTTTACGATCACCATGTTTTTCTCCGGCGGCATGGTACCCAATTTCCTGCTGATCAAACAGCTGGGGCTTTATAACTCCATTGCGGCGCTAATACTGCCGGGCGCCGTCAGCGCGTGGAATCTTGTCATCATGCGCACCTATTTTCAAAACTCGATTCCGGAGGAAATCTGCGAGTCGGCGTATATTGACGGCTGCAGCAACATCGGCACGTTGCTTCGCATTGTGCTTCCGCTTGCGATGCCAATCATCGCGGTGATGATCCTCTTCTACGGCGTGGATCACTGGAACTCGTACTTCAACGCGCTGCTTTACCTCAAAGACAGGGGGAAGTATCCGCTGTCGCTGGTGCTGCGCGAGGTCCTGCTGCAGGGTTTTGGCCAGGAAAAGATGGGCGCGGAAATCGTGGATACGGTGGGCGACCTGCTGCTGTACGAAACGCTGAAATACGCGGTGATCATCGTATCCAGCCTACCGATGTTGCTGCTGTACCCGCTGCTTCAGCGCTATTTTGTGAAGGGCGTTATGGTTGGCTCAATTAAGGGTTGACAGGAGGATTCATCATGAGGCTGTCGACATCGACGAACATTATGGACCGCTTCGAACGCGTGCAGGGTGTTGTTTCCATGGAGGAATGCATCACCGCCTGCCATGCGGCGGGATACCGCGTGCTGGATATGAACTTTTGCGATATGTCAAACTCCGGCATGCCGCTTGCACAGGATGACTGGCAGGCGTGGACGGAGCGCGTGGGCGCATTGGCGGCGGACCTTGGCATGGTGTTTTCGCAATCTCACGCGCATTTTTTCAATTTTCTAAACCCCAATGCGGAAAACATGGAATTCCACGAAGAGATGATTCGGCGCAGCATCATCGCATCCGCCATGCTGGGCGTGCCCTGGATGACGATGCATGCGGGTACGGCCTCGACGCACGGCGGGTATTTGGACAGGCTGTCGCTGGAAGGGAATATACGCTACCTAATGCCGTTCATAGAAATGGCGGCAAAGCACGGCGTGGGTGTGACGCTGGAAAACATGTTTGATCCGACGCCCCGGCAGCGCACGTTTACCGCATCCACGGAACAGCTGCTATCCCTGGTGGATGCGTTTGACCCGGCCGTTGTGGGCGTGTGCTGGGACTTTGGCCATGCAAACCTGGTCGGAATGGATCAGGTGGAAAGCCTGCGCGAGATCGGCGGAAAGCGCCTGAAGGCCGTGCATGTGGCCGATAACCACGGCGTCAAGGATGACCACCTGCTGCCATTCTACGGCACGATGGATTGGCCGCCGTTGGTGGCTGTGCTGAAAGAGATTGGATATACGGGCGATTTCACTTACGAGATCACGCCGTTCCTGGACCGGGTGCCGCCACCCCTGCGGCAGACGGCGCTTCGCCACACGGTGGAAGTGGGGGAATATCTCATCGGGCTTGGCGGCGCGTAACATGGAAAAAAGAAGGTTAATCGCGCTGGATCTGGACGGCACGCTGCTGGACCAAAACAGGAAAATATCCGCAAAAAACCAGGCGGCCATTGACCGTGCAAAGGCGCTGGGCATCCCGGTCGTCCTATGCTCCGGGCGCTACCATGCGGGCGTGCGGCTGATCGCGAAGATGGCGGGCGTTCATGATGTGCTGGTTTGTGGAAACGGCGCGCAGGTGACGACTGCTGCCGGCGAGGATATTGTGGCGCGGTACATGTCACTTGGCGATACCCGCCATCTGGCGGCGTTGGCGCAGCTGATGAAGCTGCCTTTCAGCGTCTACGCGGATAATATGCTGTACAGCGCATGGATGCATGACACTTTTCGCTACTATAAAGCAAACGAATGCCCCGTTAAGCACCTGGATACACCGTTTCCCACACAGGTTGATGAAAACAGCCGCATCCTGAAAATCGAGATTCACGGCAGGTTTACGTCGGAACATGAGCGACAGCTGCGCCAGTGCATCGATGCGCTTGGCACCGTCGTTGGCGAGGGGGACTTCCTCACCAGCGTGGAATGCCATGTGAAGGATGTAAGCAAGGGGACGGGGCTTGCCGCGGCGGCGGCCTATTACGGCATACCGCTGAAAAACACGCTGGCTGTCGGCAACGCGGAGAATGATCTTTCAATGCTGGAGACGGCAGGGTACGCGGTGGCAGTGGACAATGCCGTGGATGAACTGAAAGCAATTGCGGATCACATCGCGCCGGATCATGAGCATGACGGGGTCGCGGAGGCGATTGATTGGTTTTTACGCCACTGATAGGGATTTCCGGCGGGATATCTTCGAAATCATACCCGGACAGAACGGAGGAGAAACCCGATGAGGCTGCTGATCATATCGAACGCGGATAGCGAACTTGCCAGGCTGCTGAAAGACAGCTTTGCGGCGTGCGACCGCGTGCCGCTTGCCGCGCTTGAAACCGTAACCCTGGATGACTATGACGCGTTTGCGCTGCTGGGCGGTGTGGAAAAGGAGGGCGCGATGCTGCTGCCGCCGGACCGGGAAGCGCTGTATCAGCAGGTTCAGCGGGGCAAACGGGTCTTCGCGGAATACTGCTATGGCATTGGGCAGGTATCGTTCCTGAAATCGGAGGGCACGCGGTTTGACCGGCCCGTGTTGCTGAGCGCGCAGGAAGACATCGCCGAAAACCTTGCGGCTGGAACGATATTTGATGAGCAAACGAACGACCGGATGGTGGTTTGGAAAACGCTGAACCGCAGTACACCCATTTTGCAGTATGTGCACACGCCGGAAGGCTTCTATGCCGTTCAAAACGCGGCGGATATTGCCCCTGACTTTCGCCGGTTTGCCTTGTGGGTGGATGAGCCTGGCCTGCTGGTTTGCTGCTTCCGCATGGCGAATTTTGCGAGTGCAAAATTTGCGCCGCGCCGCGCTTGGGAAGCGCTGCTTGCCTCCATCACCGCATGGCTTGGCGGGCACTGCCCGGATGGGATCATCGCTTCCGCATTCGAAGATGCGTACTCCATGGGGGATGGCAGGCCGCTTCGGCAGACGGCAGAGCATTCCGCCCACTGGTTCACCGCCGCAGACCAACTGGTTTTTCGCGGGGGGAAGCCCTATGCGGTCAGGGAGGGGATGAAGGCCGAGGTCACGGCCGAAGGCGCGCACGCCATGGCGCCCAATGTGCGGCTGGACTGTACGGGTGAGGCATCGCTGATGTACTATCTGGAGTACATGCTCACGGGAAACGCAGCCTCTCTGGATGCGGCAAACGGCCTTCGCCGCTTTCCGCTTGATATGCAAATCACGCAGGAATGCCCCCACCGCGGCATGGTGCGGGGGTCGTTGATGAACTGGTGGAACACAAGCTATCAGGATGATGCCGCCCGTGGGTTCCTGCTGCCGATATTCTGGCGTGCGCTGCTATCGGGCGAAACGGACTGCTTGCCGCGTGCAAAGCTTGCCCTTGATTATCTGCTGCAATCGACAGGTACGGACGGGCTGCGCGTTGCGGTGATCGACTTTGATGACATGAACGCCCCGGAAGTCTTTCCCTATACGATGCACTGCCAGGAGGCAAACGGCACGCAAAAATGGATATGGGATGGCAAAAGCGAAGCGATTACTATGCCGGAAATACATGAAAAGCCCGCAAACACTCCGAGCGCCCATTACAACGCATTTTATATGGCGGCGCTGCTCTTGGGGCATCGGCTGCTGGGCGATGAAAGATATCTGGAAACGGCGGTACGCGGGCTGACTGCGCTGATGGGCGCATACCCGAATACCGCGCGCGAGCACAGTGAAACGCAGGAGATGTGCAGGCTCATCATGCCCCTTGCACTGCTGTACTGGCGCACGGGCGAGGAAAAGCACCGCGAATGGTTATACCGCGTGACAAATGACTTGCAGCGCATGCGCCATCCAAGCGGCGGGTACATGGAATGGGATAGCGGATACACCTCGATTTGCCACAACTCGAAGGCGTCGGAATCGTCGGCGTTTGCTGCCAACGGCGACCCTGTCTGCGATATGCTGTATTCGATTAACTGGCTGCCGTTTGCGTTCATGGTGGCGCACTGCGTCACAAAGGATGCGTATTTCTATAGCCTTTGGGAGGAAATTGCCGGTTTCTTTGCGTCAGTGCAAATCCATAGCCAGAACCCCGCGATTGACGGCGCATGGCCGCGTGCCGTTGATATGGATACCCGCGAGGTCTACGGCGTGCCAAACGACATCGGCTGGTCGCCGTGGACGATTGAATCCGGCTGGACGGTGGCGGAAATCACATCGGGCATGCTGCTTGGTTTGCTGAAAGATCAGGCGATGTCATGCTTTGACCGGGGATAAGCATGCCGCGCGTAGTAAAAGGCGTACTGCTGGATCACACCCGCGAACCCGCAATATAGGTTCATTGGAAACTCGCCGCCGTATTCGGTATCGACGACGCGGCGAATCCAGACATCCCTGGGGAATGCATTGAGCCGGTGATAGCCGAACAGCATCACGCAGCTGGCCACTTTTTCGCCGACGCCCGGAACGGTTGTCAGCGCGTCCAGCAGGCTGTCGTCATCCAAGGATGCAAGCGCCGCAAGGTCCAGCGCCCCGGATGCGACCATGCGTGCAGCGGCAAACACATAGCCTGTGCGATACCCAAGCCCGCACGCGGCCAGTGCCTCAGGCGTCTGCGCGGCCAGCGCCTGCGGGGTGGGGAATGCAAACACACCGGGTTCCGCCGGGATATACTCGCCAAACGCGGCGCACAGGCGATCCACACAGTTGCGGATTGCAGGGATGCTCTTACGCTGGGAGAGAATGAAGGTGATCAGCATCTCCCAGGGGTCCTGCCGCAGGATGGTCATCCCGCGCCCGAAATCCCCGGCGGCGCGAAGGAATGCGTCCGATTCCGGAATGGCGGAAAGAAATGCGTCATAATCGGTATCCAGATCAAAGTAGCGCGACCAGTGCTGTTTGAAATCCGATTCGCTGCAATCGAGAACATAGCGCCCATTGCCCAACAGTTTCAGTATCAGGAACCGATCTCCTGCCACAAGGGAGAACCCGCCGCCCGGAAGCGCCGTCATGCGGAAACACTGGCCGCTTTCGGCGATTTTTGTCAGGTCAATTCCGGGCAGCGTGATGTGAATCATGACTGTACTTCCTTTTGCGGATGCAAATTTGTGGACGCCGTCTTACCCCTTGCGCGCGATGGCCTCAATCTCGAAAGCGCCGCCCTTGGGCAGTTCCTTCACGGCCACGCACGAGCGCGCGGGCTTCGTATCGCCGAACGCTTCGGCGTAGATCTTGTTGATCGCTGCGAAATCGCCCATATCCGCAAGGAAAACGGTCGTCTTGACCACGTCTTCCATCGACATGTCCGCCGCCGCGAGCACCGCCGCCAGGTTCTTCAACGCCTGTCGGGCCTGCGCCTCGACGCCGTCGGCCAGCGCTCCGCTTGCCGGGTCCAGCCCCAACTGCCCGGAGATGTACAGGGTTTTGCCCGCCTTGACCGCATGGGAATAGGGGCCAACCGCTGCGGGCGCGCCCTGGGCCAGAATGAACTCGTTTTTCATGAAAATTTCCTCCTCTGTTTTATCTTGTTTCAAATGTCATCGTGTGTGACAGCTTGCTTTGGCAGTCTGTTTCTACACGGATCACGCCCGGCTTTTTCGCAAAATCGTGGTCGGTATCTGCCATATCCGGCAGATTATGCCACGGCTCGATGCACAGGTATTTCGCGCCCCACTGCGTCCATACCAACAGGTAGGGAAAATCGGTGTACTCCACATGCACGCGGCGGTTCGGCCCTACCAGCGCGACCCCGCGCGAGTGCAGCCAGGGCATCACCAGCGTATCCTGCACGAAGAGAGACTCTGTCACCGGCAGCGTGTTGCCGTCAATCGGCACATCCGCGCGCTCACCGCTGAGCGTGCGCCCTGCGAACACCGCGCGCTCCAGTGGCATTTCCGGCTGGTCAAACTGCAGGGAATACTGCGTGCATCCTTCGGGGCAGGCGTATGCTTCGTGGCTGCCGGCGGCGTAGTACAACGGGATGTCGCCCGCATTGGTAACGATGGTTTCCGCCGTAAGCTTGTTGCCGGAAAGCGTGTACCTTGCGCGAAGGGCATAGTTGAACGGGTAGGATGGATGCGCCGCCGCCGCGCCTTCCAGCAGGAATGTGCATGCTTCCGCTGTTTGCGCTTCCACCGCGAATTCTTTTTCCCGCGCAAATCCATGCTGCTGCATGGAAAAGGTCTGCCCATCCAGCTTGTAGATGCCGTCCTTGAAGCCTCCCGCCACCGGAAAAAGAATCGGCGCATGGCGGCTCCAGTGTGTGTCATCGCCCTGCCAGATGAACTCGATGCCATCCGCATTTTGGACGCTCAGAATTTCTGCGCCCATAGGGGTGATGGTAACGCGCAAACACTCGTTTTGCAGTGTGATGTTATCCATTGACTGCCTCCGCTTTCAAATGCTGAAACTAGGGTCATTCTGAAAAGGGCAAACGATGCAATATGGGCGTCTTTTCCGCCATATCTGCGTTGTGAAATCTTGAAATAGCGATGCTATTCCTGCGATTTCACGCCTTGATCTGGCGAAAAATCCGCTCCATCTTGCACATTTTCCCCTTTCAGAATGACCCTAGCATAACAAGATATCGCACCGCCGTCAACAGCAGAGATCAAAAAAGCAGGGAGGCTTGATTGCCGCCCTGCAAGGGATGCCAATATTTGTTAGAAACCGCGCCCCGAAGACGGAACCGATCCGTTGCTCCCCGGTGTAGGGGAGGGTTCCACGGCCGGTTTGGGCGGGGTGGTGGGGGTGATGACCGCACTCTGAAAAATCCGCACGCCGCCCGACACCGAGTCAAAATCGAACCGCACATGCCCATCGCCCACGACAATCTCTTTGCGGCTCTTCCTCTCCCCAAAGTCACATGTGATGGAACCGCTGACAGAGGAAAGCTTCGCGGTGAAACCGGAACCTTCGGGTACGGTGATTTCCACATTACCGCTTACGGATTCGGTGCGCAGGCGCTCCGGCGTTTCGGTTAGCATCAGATGAGCGCTGCCGGAAACGCTCTCCAAATCGATGCTGCGGAATGCTCCCGTCAGGTATACGCTGCCGCTGACGCTTTGAAGGGCAAGCGAATCCGCGCGCAGAATGCTGATATCCACCCGACCGGAGACACTTTCGATATCCAGCGCCGGGATGGTCATGCCGGAAGCATTCACGCTGACCCTTGCCGAAACGCTTTCGATATCCAGTGTGTTCAGCGCTATGCTCTTTGGCAGCCTGACCGTCAATGTTTTGCTGGGAACGTTCAACTGCGGACCGCTTTCGCAGTATTGCAGCGAAAGCTTGCCGTTTGTCAGCAGGTAGCGCATCCGGTGCGCTTCCGGAAGTTCCTTGTCGGATGTTTCGCTGAACTGCACCTGGTTGCCGTCATACAGCTCGATGTTCACGGAACCCGCGATCCAGTCGATGTCGATGGCGGTGATGTCCTTTGCCGCGTAGCTGCCGCCGCCAACGTGGTAATCGCCCGCGTTATCGTATTTTGTGTTTGTGGTGCCCAGGATTCCGCCGCTGAAAACCCCATCCAGCTTCAGATCAAGCCCGAATGAGTTGCCTGCCATGCCCCAAAGCAGCAGTGCCGTGAGCAGCAACGCCACGACGCCCCATGTGAAAACCTTGCCCATCCGCGATGTTGATGTCATCCCGTTCACCTACTTTCTTGTTTTCAGCAATGCGTGCAGCATGTTGTTGACTGCCGTTGCGATCAGGAAGATGATCCATGTAATGTGCCACTGGCCGGTGGCAAAGCTGATGATAAAGTAAATGCCTGTGGTCGCCGTCCACAGCGTGCCGGAGAGATACCCCAGCATTTTTTTGCGCGTGGGGGCGGTGAGGGCCAGCGCAAGGTTTTGCAGCGCGGGCGCAAACAGGAAGATTACCCAGGTGATATGCCACATGCCCGTTTGAAAACTGAGCACGATGTACAGCGCCACCACAAACAGCCAGAAAGCGCTGGTGAACGCGCCGCGCACGCTGTTCTTTTCGCGGGCCTTCTCGCGCGCTTTGGCCTCGTCTTCCTCGGTGCGCGCATAGGGAACGTGGGGGCCGTGCGCTTTGCGGGGCCTCTCGGCTTCTTCTTTTTCCTGGGCGGTTTCCTGCGCAGGCGATTTGAACGATGCGCCGTATACCAGCAGCCCTATGCCGCAAGCCACCATCGCCAGCAGCAAAAGGCTTGCGATGCGGAAAGAGAAGAACAGGAATGGCACGGGGGAGAGCACGAAAAACATAACCCCTGCCGCCGTCAGACGCCCGGCGCGTTCGCGCGCATCTTCCGGTGAAAAGTTGTAGACAGGCTGGCGCGGAGGCGGTGCGAGGGGTTCTTCTTCGCCCACCGTGTACTCGTCCTCCGGCATCTCTTTGGCAAGATCGGGCAAGCCGGCTTCGCGCCTTAGGGTGCGCACCAGTTCGCTCAGATCCCCAATGCTGGCGGCGGCGATCTCAAAGGCCTCTTCCCGCGTTTTGCCCGCAAGGGTCAGGTCGCTGTACTTTTCCATCAAGTTTTGGACCATTTCCTCTTTGAGCTCCAGCGTTTTGCGCGTTTGCGGCGCATTCTGAAGCAGGCGGTCTATCAGCCGAATGAACTCAATTTGCATAGGGCGCATCCTCCTCGGCTACCAATGTGTCTATTAGTTCCTTTGCCGTTTCCCACTCAGCCTTGAGCCTGGCGAGCGTGACCCGGCCGCGCGGGGTGATCTGGTAATATCGCCGCCGCGCGCCCGATTTTTCATCGCCCCAGTAAGAGGTAATGGCGCCGGATTCTTCCAGGCGGCGGAAAGCCGTGTAAAGCGTCGCTTCTTTTAGCTCATATTGCCCGGCCGTCTTATGCTGGATGGCCTTGTTGATCTCATACCCGTAGCTGTCTTGGCTGATCAAATGGGCGAGGATGATGGTTTCGGTATGCCCCCGGATCAGATCGGAAGCAATGGACAAAGGCGCTCACCTCCCTCTTTCGTGGTATATTGTATTTCACGGTACATCGCCTGTCAAGGTATCTTTGATTAGAAAAAGTTAAGAAAAAGCGAGCGGCTTTTCTGCCGCCCGCCAAGTGGTTTCTATTCCCGATTACGCCTTTTCGAAAGCTTCTTTTCCCGCGCCGCAAACGGGGCAAACGAAATCATCCGGCAGATCCTCAAACGCCACGCCGTCCTCGGGCACATACTCCCAGCCGCAGATGGTGCATACATATGTATCCATGATGAAATCCTCCTTGCAGTGTAGTGGGCACATTGGCAGTATACCACATCTGAGATTATTTGAAACCGGGGGTTGACAAAAAAGAAAAACCGCGCTATACTCACGCCCATAAACCGGTGACGAAGACGAGTACATTTGGAAGGTTCCGTTAAGAGAGCCGCAGGCGGTGCGATTGCGGCCGGGTACGCTAAATGGAATGGACTTCAGAGGGCGGCGCGAACGGATAACCAAGTAGCAGCCGACGGTGATCCCGCCGTTAAAGGGGAACGCGCATGGTGGTGCGCGGCAAAGAGGCCTGTTTTCAGGCAATTAGGGTGGTACCGCAGGAGCATTTGACGCTCTTGTCCCTTTTATGAGGGGCAGGAGCGTTTTTTATTTGCAAAGCGCTCGCCCGACCACCAGAAAAGAAGCAGGGATTTCTTGCGAAATCCCCTCATAGCGCGGTATCTTCGAATTCGCGCTGAAAAAAGAAA